>NZ_JBVHVO010000004.1:0-38663 GCF_055564815.1 Kitasatospora sp. NPDC028961
TTTTTTTCGGCTTTTGGGGGGGGGGGGGGGGGGTGGGGAGAAAATGTCTTCCCTCTCTTCCAGGATGGGGGGTGGGGAAGGGGGGGGGGCGGAAGGGGCGGGCCCGGGCCACTGTGCGTCCCCCGGGCCCGGTGGCGTCACGCCCAGGGGTTGAAGGGGATGCCGCCGGGCTTGGAAGCGTTGAGCAGGTTGCGGAAGCGGTCGTCCTTGTCGGTGGTCTTGATGGTCGCCGAGCCGAAGTCGGCGTTGTTGAGCCGGTCGCGCAGCCAGGTGCTCGGCCAGCCGTTCCAGTCGACGATGGGCGGCTGGCGCCAGCTGTGGTAGTGGTTCTCCGGCGGCTCGTCGTTGCTGTTGGCCAGCCGGAACAGGTGGGTGAGCGCCGGCAGGCCGTCCTTGTGGTAGACGACCTTGGGGTGGCTGCCGCTGAAGCGCACCGACGAGCGCGGGTAGGTGGCCTGGCCGCCGTGCTGGGTCACGGTCAGGAACTCGACCTGGTTGGACGACTGCTTGACCCAGGAGATGACGTGCTCCCAGTCGTGGCGGTGGCCGCCCGAGCCGTTGACCGTCTGATCCTTCTCGAAGTAGCTGGCGTACACGATCGCGCACCAGCCGTTGTTGCACTTGGACCGGGCGTAGGTCTGGGACCGGTCCAGGTCGGACTGGTCGTGGCAGTTGCCGTTGATGGCGCCGGAGGTCTTCAGACCCGGGTTGAGGGTGCCGTCGGGGCCGATGGCCGAGACGGCGTAGCAGCCGTCCACGTCGTAGTCGTAGGCGGGCGAGAACGAAGCCTCGTAGCCGCCGGCGCGCTGCGGCAGATTGGGCAGCGAGTCGGCCTGGGCGGCCGGCCCGGAGAAGGTGAGCAGGAGGACACCGGCGCCGAGGACCGTCCCGATCCGGCCCCGGGTGCGGGTCGCGCGCCCGGTCGCGGAGCCCTGGGCCGTGGTGGCCGGGCCGGTCAGCGAGGAACTGTTCATGTATCCCTGTTTCGTCAGGAGTTGATGGGGGCCGCCCGGCAGCTGCGGGGCGGCGCACATCGAGCATGGCCGTGATCCGCCCGGGGCGGATCCGTCCAATGACTGACGGGATGCGGAAGCCGGCGCCCCCGTGCGGGCAGGGGCGCGGCCTGACCTTCGGTCAAATGACGTAGTCGGGTGCACGCCGGGAGGGCCCCCGCCCGGGGTGCCGGCGCGCGGCCCGACACCTCGGGAAGGGGCGGGCGGGCCCGCTCACCGCAGGCGCGCGTCGAAGGTCAGCGCCTCGACGAGCTCGCCGACCCGGCGCTCCGGCAGGCCCCGCGACACGAACCAGGCGCCGACGTTGCGCACGTCGCGCTCCAGGAACGAACGGCCGCGCGGATTGGCGACGACGTCCACGATCTGCGGCACATCGATGATCACCAACCGCCCGTCGTGGACCAAGATGTTGTACGCCGAGAGGTCGCCGTGCGCGTAGCCGTCGACGGCGAGCAGCGACAGGTTGCGGCCGAGTTGCTCCCACAGGTCCTCGACGTCCACCTCCTCGGCGCGCAGCTGCGCGAGCCGGGGCGCGGCGGTGCCGCCGGCGTCGCCGACGAACTCCATCAGGATCTCCGTGCCCAGGATCTGCACGGGGTACGGGACGGCCACGCCGGCCGACCAGAGCCGGCACAGCGCCGTGAACTCGGCGGCGGCCCACTGGCCGGCGATGGCCTCCTTGCCGAACGCGGTGCGCTTGGCCATGGCCCGGGCGATCCGGGACTCCTTGTGCTGGCGGCCCTCCAGGTAGCCGGAGTCGCGGTGGAACATCCGGTGCTGGGCGTCGCGGTAGCGCTTGGCCGCCATCAGCGTGCGCCGGTCGGTCCCGGGCACGCCGCGCTCCAGGAGGAAGACGTCGGCTTCCTTGCCGGTCTTGACCAGCCCGAGTTCGGTGTCCACGGCCGCGAGTTCGGTCACCACCCAGGCAGGACGCGGCGCGGGGCCCTTCTCGGTGGGGGTGGACTGGTCCCAGGTGGACCAGCGATCGCCCTCGGCGGGACCGTCGGTGGCGGGCGTCGAACCGTCGTCGTAGGTGTGGTCGTAGCCGTCGTCGTAGCTGCCGTCGGGGGTGTCATCGTCGGCGAAGTCGTCGGCGCTGTCCGCGCCGTGGGTGTCGTGCGGGTGGCCCGCGAGCTCGAAGGCCTCGAAGTGGTAGGCCACCTCGGGCTCGAAGTCGCCGTCCCGCTCGGACCGGCGGCCGCGACGGGGCGCGCCCTTGGGGCGGATACGGGAGAAGGAATCGTTGTCGGCAAAGCGCTCACGCACTGCGGTGGCTCCTGAGGAACGGCCCACCGATGCGCCAGTCGTGAGGCGTCGTCAGCCGGTGGGCGAAAGACGAGAGGAAGAGGCGTCTGGCGCGCACACGAGGGCGCGCCGCATCACGGCGGCAACCATTGGTACGCACCTCCTCTGCTTCTCCACGTCGGTCCTCGCGCCACGGCACGAGAGCACCGCGGCGGCGCCACGGCGGCACCGTGGCGGGAACGGTGAAAGCTTAGCGACTTCCAAGATCGGCGCAACCGAATTCTTTTCGGTGCGCGGTGCGGCACCGGGATGAGGACCGGGACCGGGACCGGACCGCCCGACATGCCGCGCACGGCCCAAGGTCGCCGACCGGCGGCCGACGGCGCGGAACAATGCCGGAGGTCGTACGAGACTGGAGGTCAAATCATGGACAGCACCGCGCAGTTCCGCGCCTGGGACGTCCGCGAGTCGGGTCCGGCCGACGCCCCGCACCGGGTCCTGCTGCTGCCCGGCGGGCTGTGCGGCGCGGCGTTCTACGAGGACGTGATGGCCGCCCCGCCGCTCGCCGGCGCGCCGGTCCGGCTGGTGGCGGCGACCGTCCCGGGCCACGCCGGGACGGTCGCACCCGCGGACGTCTCGATGGAGAACTACGCGGCGATCACCGGTGCCTTCGCGGCCGAGCACGGCTGCACCACCGTGGTCGGCCACAGCATCGGCGCCAACATCGCGCTGGAGATGGTCGCCGGCGGGCACTTCTCCGGGCCGGTGGTGCTGCTCTCCCCGACGTTCTCACGACCGGACGAGTCCAGAGCGCTGGCGATCGCCGCCGCGATCGGCCGGGTCCCCGGGCTCGGCTCGCTGGCCTGGCCGGCGATGCTGTGGCTGACGCCGAAGGCGCTGGCCGACAGCATTCCGGAGTCGCGGCGGGAGGCCCTGCTCGCCGACCTCGGCAAGAACTCCGCGTCGTTCTGCCGCCGGGCCATGATCGAGTACTTCGCGTACCTGGACCGGCACGGCCAACTGGTACCCCGGCTGTGCCGCTCCGGCGCCCGGGCCCTGGTGGTCCGCGGCGACCGGGACGAGGTGGGGCTCACCGACGCCGAACGGGCCGCACTGGCGGCCTGCCCCACGGTGACCCTGGAGGTGGTCCCCGACAGCGGGCACCTGGTGCTGCTCGAACAGCCCGACGCGGTGGCCCGCCTGATCGCCGGCGCCGTGCTCGGCCCCGCCTCCTGAGCCCGCCACCACCGGGCGTCAGGGACGCGCGGGCCCGCCGGTCGCGGTCGGGGGCCGCCCGGCCCGGACGGCAGGCGAGGGGGGACGGCCACCGTCCGGGCGCGGCGGGCGCACCCACCGCGCCCTCTTCTCACCCCGATCCGCCGGGCCAAACCCCACGCCCGCGGGCCTCTTCCGCCCGGCCGCCGGGAGCCACCGGTCGGCGCCCGGTCCGGGCGTCCGACCGACGGGCGGCGGACCGGCGGGGCGGCTTGCCGACGACCGCCGGAGGACGGACATTCGTGGTGGCGCTGTCGGCGGGAACCCGCCCCGGGGAGACCGTCCACCGGCAGGCCGCCCGACGAGGTCGAGGTGGGTGTGGCGATGAGCAAGGTGGAGGAGTCGATCGACGTGGACGTGCCGGTCCGCGTCGTCTACGACCAGTGGACGAGCTTCGAGCGCTTCCCGGAGTTCATGGAGGGGGTGGAGGAGGTCCGGCAGCTGGACGACCTGCACGCCCACTGGAAGACCAGGATCGCCGGGCTGTCCCGCGAGTTCGAGACCGAGATCGTCGAACGGGTCCCCGACGAACGGGTGTCCTGGCGCACCAGCAGCAGCAATGTGAAGCACACCGGCACGGTCTCCCTGCACCCGATCGACGCGACCCACACCCGGGTCAGGATGACCATGGACTTCGAGCCCACCGGATTCGCCGAGAAGGCCGCGGACAAGCTGGGCGTGCTCGACCGGATGGTCAGCGGTGACCTGCGGCGCTTCAAGCACTTCGTCGAGAACCGCGGGGCCGCCCCCGGGAGCGCCGGCTCCTGACCGCGACGCGGGGCCGGATTCCCCGGCCACGCCCGGCCGGCGACCCTCCGTGGCGGCCGTGAGCAGCGCGCAGGCGAGGTAGCGGCCGCGACGCCCAGGAGCACGACCCGGACCTCGCCACCGCCGCGAGCCCCCCGGTCGCGGACCGCGCCCCGGGCGGGGCCGCCGCCGGCGCGCCGGGCTCAGAATCCGCGGGCGGCGGCGCCGTCGCGCAGCAGGGCGAACGCCTCGGCCGTCTCCGCGGTGGCCAGCACGGCCACCTCGCCGACGTCCTGCCCGTCGGCGAGCCTCGCCCAGGTGGCGTGGGCGAGGACCTGGCGCACCGCCGTGTACTGGGCCGCGAGCAGCCGGGCGGTGACGTTCCCGTCCGGGCCCAGCGCCTCGGCGAGCGCGCGGGTGTCGGCGTCGAGGTAGTCGAAGAGGTGGGCGGAGAGGCTGGGGGTCTCGTAGACCAGCCGGAGGAAGGCCAGCACCTCGGGGCTGTCCGTCAGCCCGCTGCTGGGGTCGCGCGCGGCCAGCCGCTCCAGGTGGTGGCGCTCCAGCGCGTCCAGCGGGGTGGTCCCGGCCGGGCGGGCGCGCACCACCCGCCCGGCCTCGCCGAGGTGGTCGGCGAAACGGTGCAGGACCAGCTCCTCCTTGCTGCCGAAGTAGCGGAAGAGGGTGGGCTTGGAGACCTCGGCGGCGGCGGCGATCTCGGCCACCGAGACCTGGTCGAACCCGCGGGCCAGGAACAGGGCGATCGCCGCCTCCGCGATGGCCTGCCGGGTGCGCTGCTTCTTGAGGGTCCGCAGACCCGTGTCCGACTCGCTCATGACTCGATCATAACCGGGAAATGTTTGTTACTCGGTTGCTTTTCTTACCGAGTTGCAGTTTGCTGGTGTGCATCACCGACGAGACGGAAGGGCGGACACACCATGACAACCGTGGTGATCGTGGGGGCGGGACCGACCGGACTGACCCTGGCCTGCGGGCTGGCGCGGCAGGGGGTCGCCGTGCGGGTCGTCGAGAAGGCGGCCGCGTTCCACACCGGCTCACGAGGCAAGACGCTCAACCCGCGGAGCCTGGAGGTCCTCGCCGACCTGGGGCTCGGCGAGCGACTGGCGGCCGCCGGCCGCACGCACCTCCCGTTCCGCAAGTACTTCGGCGGCGAGTTCGTCAACGAGACCGAACCGTTCGCCGACGCCCGCCGCAGCACGGCCACCCCCTACCCGGCGAGCCTGTGGCTGCCGCAGACGCGGGTCGAGCGACTGCTGCGCGAGAAGCTGGCCGAGTACGGGGGGACGGTCGAACTCGCCACCGAGCTCGTGGACTTCACCCAGGACGACGAGGGCGTGGAGGTCCACCTCGCAGACGGCGGACGGATCTCCGCCGAGTACCTGGTCGCCTGCGACGGCGGCCGCTCCACCGTGCGCAAGCTGCTGGGGATACCGTTCGTCGGCGAGGGCGACCCGGAGCCGCTCATGGTCTGCGGCGACGTCGAGGTCGAGGGCCTCGACCGCGGCGCCTGGCACCAGTGGTTCGGACCGCAGGGCGTGTTCATGCTCTGCCCCTTCGAGGGCACCCGCCGCTGGCAGCTCCAGGCGAGCCCGGAGACGGACGCCGACGGCCGGGCGGTCGCCCCCTCCCTGGAGAGCTTCCGGCGGCTGGCCGCCCTGCACACCGGTCGGACGGACCTCGTGCTGACCAACGCCACCTGGCTCTCCACCTGGCGGGTCAACGTCCGGATCGCCGAGGAGTACCGCAGGGAGCGGGTCCTGCTGGCCGGCGACTGCGCGCACGTCCACCCCACCGCCGGCGGGCTCGGCATGAACACCGGCATCCAGGACGCCTGGAACCTCGCCTGGAAGCTCGGGCACGTCCTGCGCGGCCTCGCCGCACCGGCCCTGCTGGACACCTACCAGGAGGAACGCCGGCCGGTCGCCGCCTGGACGCTCGACGTCACCACGGCCGGCATGACCAACGTCATGGCGGGCATCGGCACTCCGGGCGTGGGCGTCGAGGCCGGCCGGGTGGGCGACCTCACCGGCCTCTCGCTCGGCTACCGCTGGAGCCGGCTCGCGGCCCCCGGTCCCGACGGTCCGCTCCGGGCCGGCGACCGGGCCCCGGACGCCGTCTTCACCGGCCCCGACGGCAGGCCGGCCCGACTCTTCGAGCACTTCGCCGGGGACCACTACACCCTGCTCGGCTTCGGCCCGGGCACCCGCCCCGCACTCGCCGGACTCCCGGCCCACGTCCGGCCCGTCCTGCTCGACGACCCGTCCGACGACGCCCACCGGACCTACGGGATCGCCACCGACACCCTCGCCCTCGTCCGACCGGACAACCACCTCGCCCTCCTCGCCCCGGCCACGGCCCGCCAGGAGGTGCTCGACCACCTGACGGCCCTGCGCTAGCCGGCCGCCCGACGTCGCGCCCCTAAAAGCGAAGACGTTGCGTTAGTGACCTGGCGTGATCTACGATCGGCTAACGCAAAGGCGGAGCTTTAACGTCTCCCGCCGCCGCGGCGACGCCACCCGTACGAAGGGAACCCCGGTCCATGCACACGACGTCCGACGACCCGCGCGGTGCTTCACCCGCCAGCGGCACCATCCCGGCCTGGGCCGTCGGCGACCTCACCGTGCACCGGATCGACGAGATCCCCCTGCCGCCCGGCACCGGGCAGTGGCTCCTGCCGGACGCCACGCCCGAGGTCGTGCGCGGGCAGGACTGGCTGCGCCCCGACTTCGCCGACCCGGCCGGCCGACTGCTGATCGACAGCCACACCTTCGCGTTCACCGTCGGCGGTCTGAAGGTCCTGGTGGACACCGGGATCGGCAACGGCAAGGACCGCGCCAACCCGGCCTGGCACGACCTCGACACCGACTACCTCGACCGGCTGACCGCCGCCGGGTACCCGCCCGCCGACGTCGACCTCGTGATCCTCACCCACCTGCACACCGACCACGTCGGCTGGAACACCCGCGCCGACGGGGACGGGGCGTGGGTCCCCACCTTCCCCCACGCCCGCTACCTCACCTCGCGCACCGAGCGCGAGTTCTGGGCCGGCCGGGAGATGGACGAGCCGCGCCGCCGGATGTTCCGCGACTCGGTGGACCCGGTGGCGGAGGCCGGGCTGCTCGACCTGGTCGACGTCCCGGCGGGCGGCGCCGAGGTCGCCCCCGGCCTGCGGCTGCTCCCCACGCCCGGCCACACCCCGGGCCACCTGGCCGTCGAGCTGTCCGGCGACGGCGGCGCGGCCCTCGTCACCGGGGACTGCGTCCACCACCCGGTCCAGTTCGCCCACCCGGCCATCGGCAGCTGTGTCGACATCGACCCCGCCCGGTCGCGGGCGACCCGGCGGTCCCTGCTGGCGTCGCTCGCCGGCACCGGCACGCTGGTCCTCGGCACCCACTTCCCCCCGCCCACCGCCGGCCGGGTGGTCGCCCACGGCGACGCCTACCGGCTGGAGTCCGTCCCCGGCACCCCCCGTACGGCGCGCTGACGCCGGAGTGGGGCGTCGGACGGGCCGACGTCCCACTCCGGCAGGACCACGACGCCCGGCCGTCAGCCGACCGGCTCAGGGGTCGGCCGGGCCGGCGCGGCCGACGCGGGGCCGGCGGCCGAGGCCGCCCCCAGGCCGGTGCCGCGCGTCTCCTCGGCCCACAGGACGCACACCAGCAGGCCGACCGCCGTGGTACCGGCCGCGATCAGCATGGTCGGCCCGGTCCCGAGGCCGCTGAGCGACAGCGGCAGCAGGTACGTGCCCACGGCCGCGCCGATCCGGCTCACCGAGGTCGCGACGCCGACCGCCGTCGCCCGGATCTCGGTCGGGAAGAGTTCGTTCGGGTAGGTCCAGTCGAGCACGTTCGGGCCGCCGCACAGGAACGCGTAGGCACAGAGCGCGATGACGGCGACGGCCGCGGGGGCGGCCGGCCAGACACCCAGCAGGGCGAGCGGCACGATCATCAGGGCGAACGACCAGATGATCACCGGACGACGGCCCCAGGTGTCGATCAGCCGGAGCGCCGGGAAGCAGCCCAGCAGGAAGACCAGGCTCACCAGGGCCGTACCGAGGGTGTCCAGCACGGTGCCGCCCGGCATGCCGAAGGAGGCCAGGATCTGCGGGCCGAAGGTCAGCATCGCGAAGAGCGGGCCGACCTGGCAGAGGAAGAACAGCCCGCAGAAGAGCGTGCGGCGCCGGTAGGGCTCGGTCATCAGCAGCCGCAGGCCGCTGGGACGGCCCGCCTCGGCCGGGTCGGGCATCAGTTCCCGCCCGTCGACCCGGACGCCCAGGTGCTTTTCGACCACGCGCACCGCGTCACCGACCCGCCCGTTGGCGGCCAGCCAGCGCGGCGACTCGGGCGACCCGCGCCGGATCACCAGGAACACCACGCAGAGCACCGCGGAGCTGGCCAGCATCCAGCGCCAGCTGCCGTTCCCGCCGATCCGAAGGAACAGGTAGCCCGTCAGGTAGGCGAGGACGGAACCGGCGTACCAGGCGATGATCTGCTGGCCGAGCAGCCGCCCGCGGTGGCGGGCCGGCAGCCACTCGGCGAGCAGCGAGGTCGCGATCGGGTAGTCGGCGGCCACGGCCAGGCCGAGCACGAAGCGCAGCACGGCGATCGCCCACACCTGGTCGACCCAGAAGGAGAGCACCGAGCAGACGACCATCACCAGCAGGTCGGCGGTGTACATCACCTCCCGGCCGATCTTGTCGGTCAGCACGCCGAACAGCGCGCCTCCGACGAACATGCCGACCAGGGCGGCGGCGCCGATCAGGCTGACCTCGGCGGTGGAGAGGCCGAGCTCGGGACGCATCCCGATCAGGGCCACGCCGACGATGCTCAGGATGTAACCGTCCAGCAGGGGCCCACCGGAACAGGCCAGGGCCAGTCTCCGGTGGAAGGCGGTATACGGGGCGTTGTCGATGGTTCGGGACATGGAATTCGGGTCCTCCGGGGCGTACGGCAGTGCTCCCGCACTCCGTGCGCCTGGTAGACGGCAGAAGTCGGGGCCGCCCGGTCGGACGGCCCCGTCACCCGGACCCACCGGGCGACCGTCCACGGTTGCCCGCTCCGAAGCGGTCCCGACGGGGACGAAGGTCCGCCGGTTCCGGGCCCTTGGTCCCGAACCGGACGGGCCGTGGGACCCGTGCGTCGGGGGCTTCGGCCTGCCAGGCCCGGGAAGCACCGCTCCGCGCGCTCCGGCCGGGCGGACCGGGTGACACTTCTCACCCGACCACGGTAAATGTCTGAATTGCCTGATATGTGATGGCGCGGGCAGCTGCCACGGATCGTCAACGGGGCCCCCGGACAGCTGGTCCGGCCCCGCCGCCCCGCGCCGGACACCCAACCCGCCGGCAGCGGGCGGCCGATGGTGACGACCGGACCTCGGGCGAGCCGCGACCCGCCCTCGGGGCGGCCGCTCTGACGGACAGTCCGGCGAGGGTCCCGGCCGCCGCCCCGGCCGGGACGGCCACCCCGCCGGTCCGGCGGCGGCCGGGCGGACCTACCCGCCGGTAATCTCCGCTGCCGAACCCCTGGACACCCGGGCGCACCTGGTCCACGCTTCAGCTCCATGACCCCTACGCCGGCCCCCCGGGGCTCCGTGCAGCCCGCCCTCCTCGACGCCGTCCTCGGCGTGGCCGAGGACATCGCGGCGCTGCTCCGCGACCGCCCCGACACCGGCCGGCCGATCCCGGGCGCGCTGTGGACCGTGGGCGAGGCGGCGGCCCATCTCGCCCTGGCCAACGGGCTGATGGCCGAACTGGCCGCCGGTGAGCGGCGGACCTACGGCGACGGCACGCCGGCCGGCCTGGCCGCCGCCAACGCGGCGTCCCTGGCCGCGTTCCCCGAACGGGACGCGGTCGTCCTCGCCGAGCAGATCGTCCGGCACGCCCGCGCCTTCACCGAGGGCTGTGCCGGTCGGCCCGCGTCGACCGAGGTGCTGACCCCGCTCGGACCGATGGACCTGGCCACGCTGGCCTCGTACCTGATCACCCATATGCTCGGCCACGGGTACGACCTGGCCGTCGCGCTGCGGCGGCCGCACATGGTGGACCGTCACCGGGTGGCGCTGGCCGTGCCGTTCCTGATGGCCGCCATGCCGCGGGTGGTCGACGGCCGCTCCGCCGCCGGTCACACCGCCTGCTACGACCTGCGGGTGCGCGGCGGCGCCCGCTTCACGGTGACCTTCCGCGACGGCGTGGCCGAGGTCTCCGCCGACCCGGCCCGCCGACCGGACTGCACGATCCTCACCGAGCCGGTGGCCTTCCTGCTGCTCGCCCTCGGCCGGTGCGGCCCGTACGCGGTGCTGGCCCGGGGCAAGGTCCTCGCCTGGGGGCGCAGGCCGTGGCTCGCCCTCGGGTTCCCGCTGCTGTTCACCGCCCCCTGAGCGCCGCCTCGGGGCGTGCGCCACTCAGGGCAGCCGCCCCCAGCTGGTGACCAGGCCGGGCGAGAGGTCCGCGACGGTGCCCGTGGCGAGGGACTCCCGCGCCTCGTCGAGGAGCCGGGCGTCGACGAGGCCGGTGGCGAGCATGGCCTCGCGGGTGCGGTCCCAGGTGTCCAGCCAGAACGCGGTGATCGGGGCGTCCGCGACCAGGGCGGGCACGAACACCTCCGCGCCGACCTCGGACAGCCCGAGGTCGCGCAGCAGCCGCGGACAGTCGGGGGTCCAGCTGATGTCCGTGCCGATGGACGTCCGCAGCGCCCGCCACATCGCCCGCATCGCGAGCCGGTACGGGGTGTCCGGCGGCGCGGCCGTGGTGAGGTCGACCGGGTCCCCGAGGACGAGGTACCCGCCCGGGACGAGGAGGTCCCGCAGGCGGGCCAGGACGCGGTGCCGTTCCGGCAGGTGCATCAGCACGAAGCGCGCGTGCACCAGGTCGAACCGGCCGCCGGGGTCGAAGTCGGGCGAGGAGACGTCCGCCGTGAGCGTCCGCAGCGCCCCGCCCGCGAACGGTTCGACGAAGCGGGTGTCCCGGTCGACGGCGAGGACCTCGCCGGCCCCGCCCGCCGTCGCCAGCCAGCGCGCGATCGTGCCGGTACCGGCTCCCACCTCGCAGCAGCGCATTCCCGCGCCGACCCCGAGGGCGCGCAGCCGGGCGCGGGTGACGTGGTCGTAGGCGAGGGAGCCGAGATCGATGCGTTCGCCCTCGCCGGGCTGCCAGGGCTCGAAGAGGGATTCGCCGTACCCGCCGTCGGCTCCGGCCGGGCCCGGCGCGACCGGGTCGGTGGACATCCGGTGTCCTCCCGTCATGCCGTCATGCCGTCGTGGCGCCGGGGGCGCCCTGGCACACCGCCGGCCCCACCGGCCGTGGCCGGGGCCGCGGATACCGCCGAGCCTAGCGAAGGGCGGCCGTCCCGTCGCCCGGACGGGCCCGCCCCGGCCCGGTCTCCCCGCCCGGCCCCGTCCGCCGAATCCGGCTACGCTGAGCTAGGAGGCTCCGGGCCCGAGGCGGGGGTGTCGGCCACACCGTGCGGAGGTGCGAGGTGCCGGGAGAATCAGAGCCGCGGTGGCGGCGTGACGTCCTGCCCGCGGTCACCGCCGCGCTGCGGCGCTTCCCCTTCACCGTCGCCACCGCCGTGGTGGTGCTGGTGGTCGGGCTGGCCGTGGGCGGCCTGTGGGACGCGACCTCCGACCGCTCGTGGTACCCGAACGTCGCGTACGGCCTGCCCTCGTTCGAGAAGGGCCGCTGGTGGACCCTGGCCACCGGTCCGCTGTTCTGCTCGACACCGATCGACTACCTCCCGGTGCTCGTCGCCGTCGTGCTGCTCTGCGGCCTCGCCGAGGCGAGGCTCGGCACGCGCTGGACCGCCGCGGTGACGGTGGCCGGCCAGCTCGGCGCCGTCCTGCTGGCCGCCCTGCTGCTGTTCGCCCTCCGGCACACCGCGTGGACCTGGGCGAAGGACCTGGCCGGCACCGTCGACGTCGGCGTCTCGGCGGGCGCGCTCTGCGCGGGCGCGGTGGCCTCGGCGGCCCTCGCCTCGCCGTGGCGGCAGCGGCTGCGGCTGGCCCTGGCAGCCTACGCCGGCGTCTCGCTGCTGTACGTCGGAGGGCTCGACGACCTGGAGCACGCGCTGGCGGTCACCGGCGGCCTCGTGGCGACCCACTGGCTGCGGGTCCCGGGCGCGGCCCGGACCTCCGGCCGGCTCAGCCGCCGGGAGTGGCGGCTGCTCGCGGTGGCGGGCCTGGTCCTGATCGCGGCGATCCTGCTGGTCGTCTGGCTGGTACCGGGCAGCGGTCCGGTCGGGGAGACCAGGGGGCTGGGCGGACCGGGCTGGCAGGTGCTGCTCTCGGTGGCGCTGATCGCCCTGCTGGTCAACGGGCTGCGCCGGGGGCGCCGCACCGCCTGGCGCTGGACGGTGCTGCTCTGCGCGCTGAACGCGCTGCTCGGCCTGTTCGTGGCGGTCGCCTACGTGATCGGCAAGGCGCTCGACGAGCAGGTCACGGTCACCGGCGCGGCGGTGTTCGTCCCCACCTCGGTGGTGTGGACGGCCGAGCTGGTGGTGCTGATCGCCGGCCGGGAGGCGTTCCGGGCCAGGCGGCCGCGCGGCCGGGCCCGGGTGCCCGGTGCCGAGCCGGCGCCCGCAGCCGCGCCGGCGTCCGACGGGGACCCGCGCACCCGGGCCGCGGACCTGCTGGTCCACCGCGGCGGGGCGAACCTCTCCTGGATGACCACCTGGCCGGACAACTCCTACTTCTTCCCCGAGGGCGACGACGGGAGCTACATCGCCTACCGGGCCCACGCCGGCGTCGCGGTCGCGCTGGGCGATCCGGTGGGAGCACCGGACGACCGGGGCCGGACGATCACCCGCTTCGCCGAGATGTGCGACCGCGCGGGGCTGGTCCCGTGCCTGTTCTCCGCCACCGCCCGGGCCGCCGGGACCACCGACGCGCTGGGCTGGCGGTCCGTCCAGGTCGCCGAGGACACCGTGATCGACCTGCCGGACCTGGAGTTCCGCGGCAAGGCCTGGCAGGACGTGCGCACCGCCCTGAACCGCGCCAGGAAGGACGGCGTCGAGTACCGGCTCGGCGCCCTCGCCGAACAGCCGCGACCGGTGCTGTCCCAGGTCCGCGGCATCTCCGAGGAGTGGGTCGGTGACATGGGGCTGCCGGAGATGGGCTTCACGCTCGGCGGCGTGGAGGAGGCGATGGATCCGCGGATGCGGGTCGGCCTGGCGCTGGAGGGCGACGAACACGTCCACGGGGTGACCTCGTGGATGCCGGTGTACGGCCCGGACGGGGTGCCGCAGGGCTGGACCCTGGACATGATGCGCCGCCGCCACGAGGGCTTCCGGCCGGTCGTCGAGTTCATGATCGCCTCCAGCTGCCTCGCCCTGCGCGACGACGGCGCGCACTACCTCTCGCTCTCCGGCGCGCCGCTGGCACGCACCGGCCCCGCCCACGCACCGACCGTGCTGGACCGGATCCTCGACCAGTTGGGCGCGGCCATGGAGCCGTACTACGGCTTCCGCTCGCTGCACTCCTTCAAGGCGAAGTTCCAGCCGCGCTACGAGCCGATGTTCCTGCTCTACCGCGACGAGGCCGACCTGCCCCGGATCGGGCTGGCCCTGCTGCGCTGCTACCTGCCCTCCGCCACGATGCGCGACCTGCTCAAGGTCCCCGCGCACCACGGCTGACGGGAACGGAACCGCCGTGCGGAGCGCATCGGTCCAGGTCGAGGTGGTCATCACCGTCCCCAACCACGGCGTCGGGCTCTGGATGCTCGGCGCGTTCGTGCTGACCTTCGCCGGGACCAGGGTGGTCACCCGGCTGATCAGGGCGGGCCGCGGACCGTTCCGCGACGTCGCGGTCGGCGGCACCCACGTGCACCACCAGGTGTACGGCATCCTCGCGATGCTGGTGGCGGGCGCCATCGAGTTCTCCTACCGGCCGGACAGTCCCGGGGCGCAGATCCTGGCCGTGCTGTTCGGCGCCGGCGCCGCCCTGGCCGTGGACGAGTTCGCGCTCTGGCTGCACCTGGAGGACGTCTACTGGGCGAAGGAGGGCCGCAAGTCGGTCGACGCGGCGTTCCTCGCGGTGGCGGTCGGCCTGCTGCTGGTCGCCGGGTTCAACCCGTTCTCCGATGTGGGTCAGGGCACGGCCAACCACCTGGTCTTCGCCGCGCTGATGCTCGTCAACCTGGCGCTGTGCGTCGGCACGATCCTCAAGGGCAAGACGGCGCTCGGGGTGATCGGCCTGCTGGTACCCCTGGTGGTCGGGCTGGTCGGCATCCTGCGGCTGGCCAAGCCGACCTCCCCCTGGGCCCGTTGGCGCTACCGCCCCGGCTCGCGCAAGGCCGAGCGCGCGCTGCGGCGCTACCCGCCCGACCGCCGGACCCGCCTCGACGCCCTGAAGGACTTCGTCGGCGGCACACCGCACCGCTGATCCCGCGCGGCCCCCGGCCGGGTCGGGCCCACCGCCCCCGGCCGGGTCGCCCCGGCGATCAGTCCAGCATGCGCTCGATCAGATCGGCGGCGTGCCGGGTGCCGCCCTCGGCCCGGGCGCCGGCCCGCAGCCGCGCGGAGCGGCGGGCCACCTCCGGGTCGCCGACGAGCTCGGCCAGCGCCGTCCGCAGGGTCTGCGCCGTGGCGTCCTCGGTGTCGATCCGGCGGCCCACCCCCAGCTCCACCAGACGGTCCGCGTTCATGAACTGGTCGACGGCCTGCGGGACGGCGATCATCGGCACCCCGGCCAGCAGCCCCTCGCCGCAGCCGCCCATCCCGGCATGGGTGACGAAGGCGTCCGCCTGCGCCAGGATCGCCCGCTGGGGGACCCAGGGGTGCACCTCGACGTTGGACGGGACGGTGCCGAGGTCCCGCGGGTCGGTGTACTTCCCGATCTGCAGGACGACGTGCCAGCCCGGCAGGTCGCCGAAGGCCGCCAGGCACTGCCGGTAGAACTCCGGGCGGCGGGTGAACGCCGAACCCAGCGAGATCAGCAGGACCTTCTCGGCACCGGCGGGGCGGGTCCAGGCGTCCGCGTCCGCGCTCAGGTCGTAGCAGGGGCCGACGAAGGTCACCGCGTCCGCGTCGACCCGGTCGGCGTTCGGCTGCATCGCCCGGGTGATCAGGGCCAGGACCCGGACGGGGAGACCGGCGAAGGCGTCCACGTCGGTGGTGGTGGCGCCGCTCTCGGCCAACCACCGGACGAACCTCGCCCGGTGGGCGGCGGCCCCCGGCAGCTCCCACAGCTGGACCGCCTCCTCCTGGTGGTAGCCCTGCCAGGCCACGAAGGTCGGGGACAGCTGCACGACGGGGCGGCCCTGGGACTCGGCGAGGGCACGCGCGGCGTATCCGCCGATGTCGTACAGGTAGAGGTCCGCCGGATCGTCGTCGTAGGCGGTGCGCAGCTGCGGGAGGGCCTGGACGGCGTTGTCGAGGAAGAGGTCCATCCCGGCGATCGGGTCGTCGGGCCAGCTCTGGTCACCGACCGGCAGCACGGAGGCGCAGGGGACCAGTTCGGCGCCGGTGGCCTCGATCAGCGCGGCGGCCGCCGGGTCGTTGGCGTAGGTCACCCGGTGGCCGCGGGCCACCAGTTCGCGGATGACCTCAAGGCTGGGCAGGACGTGGCTGACGGCGGGGACACCGACCATCGCGATGTGGGCACGGCGACGGGACATGGGCGATCACTCGTTTCAGGTCTGCGGCGGGGAGGACACGGCAGACCCGTGCGCCCGGCCCGGCGCGGGAGAGCCCGCCGGCGGAGCGTCACTCGGGTCTGCGAGACGGGACGGGGGCCTGCCCCGTCCGGTCAGCCGTAGATCTGGTGGAAGCACATGTTCAGGACCCTAACCCGCAACCCGGCCGCCGCGCACGGCATTTACGGCGGCCCCGGGCCGCGGGCGGCCGGACCCCGGGCGGTCGGCGCCGGGCCGCGCTTCGACCTGACCCCGCGTCCGCCCGGCCGAGCGCGCGGGGCCTCACAGGGTGGCGGTGTCGATCACGAAGCGGTAGCGGACGTCGCTCCCGAGGACCCGCTCGTAGGCCTCGTTGATCTGGTCCGCGCCGATCAGCTCGATCTCGGCGCCGACGCCGTGCGCCGCGCAGAAGTCCAGCATCTCCTGGGTCTCGGCGATGCCCCCGATGCCCGAGCTGCTGAGGCTGCGGCGGTTGCCCGACAGCGCCTGGAGGGTCAGCCGCACCGGCTCCTCCGGGAGGCCCAGGTTCACCATGGTGCCGTCCGTGCGCAGCAGCGACAGGTAGGCGGCGAAGTCGAGCGGCGCGGAGACGGTGTTGAGGACGAGGTCGTACCGGCCCGCCGCCTCCTCGAAGGTCTTCGGGTCGCCGGTGGCGTAGTAGTGGTCGGCGCCCAGCCGCAGGCCGTCCTCCTTCTTGCGCAGGGACTGCGACAGGACGGTGACCTCGGCGCCGAGCGCGTGCGCGAGCTTGACGGCCACGTGGCCGAGGCCGCCGAGGCCGACCACCGCGACCCGCCGGCCGGGGCCGGCGCCCCAGTGGCGCAGCGGCGAGTAGGTGGTGATCCCGGCGCAGAGCAGCGGGGCGGCCACGTCGAGCGAGAGCCCCTGCGGGATGCGCACGACGTAGTTCTCGTCGACGACGATCTTCTGCGAGTAGCCGCCGTAGGTGGGCCGCCCGTCCTTGCCGACGGCGTTGTACGTCCAGACCGGGCCCTCGGCGCAGTACTGCTCCAGGCCCGCCCGGCAGTTCTCGCACTCCCGGCAGCTGTCGACCATGCAGCCGACGCCCACCCGGTCGCCGACCGCGAACCTCGTCACGCCGGGGCCGGTCTCCGCGACGGTGCCGGCGATCTCGTGGCCGGGCACCATCGGGAAGATCGCCGAACCCCAGCCCTCGCGGGCCTGGTGGATGTCGGAGTGGCAGATGCCGACGAAGGCGATGTCGATCAGGACGTCGTGCTTCCCCACCGGGCGGCGCTCGATGGTCGTCCTCGCCAGCGGGGCCTTGGCGGCGGGCGCGGCGTAGGCGGCAACGGTGATCACGGCGGACCTCCTGGCGACGGCGGACGGACAGGCGGGGGACGGCCGGGCGCACGGACAGGCGGACAGGCGGGCAGACCGCCGGGGTGGACGGACCGGGCCCTCCGCTTTCCAGGATCGGCCCGTCGGCCGGTCCGCCGCCACCGATCGCCGGGGCGGGCCGCCCGGCCCCGGTCGCCCGGGTCGCCGGCGGGTGCCGGACGCGTGGCAGGGCCGGCGGGCGGCGGGGAGAATGACCCGGAGGGTGGCCACAGGTGAGGAGGACCGACATGCAGGCCCACGGATCCGCGCAGCAGCCCACCACCGAGCTCGACGCCCGCTACAGCTCCGCGCTCCGGCCCCGTCCGGGCCCCGAGGAGGTCACGGCCACCCCGTGGGCCGAGGCCCGGCGCCGCTTGGAGGCCGCCGAGATCTTCTGGGTGTCGACGGTGCGGCCCGACGGCCGGCTGCACGTCACTCCGGTGATCGCCGCCTGGTACGAGGGGGTGCTGTACTTCTCCACCGGCCCGGACGAGCAGAAGGCCAGGAACCTCGCCCACGACGGGCACTGCGCGCTGACGACCGGGGGGAACTCGCTCACCGAAGGCCTCGACCTGGTGATCGAGGGCACGGCCGAGCCGGTGACCGATCCGGCGGTGCTGGAAGCGGTGATCACGGCGTACGAGTCGCAGTACGGCTCGCACATCACCTCGCCCGAGGGCACCTTCCACGGGATCGGGGACGCGTTCCGGAACGGGAGCGTGACGGTGTTCGCGGTGGCGCCGGTCACCGCGTACGGCTTCGGCCGGGACGACGGGGTCTACAGCCACACCCGGTGGACGTTCTGAGCGACGACGGCCGCGGCCGGACGGGCCCCGACGAGCGCCGGGGCGTGGCGGGCCGGCCGAACCGACTCACCACGCCCCGGCGCCACCGGACTGCTCTCAGCCCTCCTGGGCGAGGCTCTTGATCTCCTCGTAGTCCATGCCGAGCCGGCTGAAGACCTGGATCTGCTGCTCGGGCATGCCGAGGCCGACCAGCTCCTTGACCTGGGCGTCGGTCAGCGGCTTGCCCGGGGTGCCGGGCCGGCCGGCGCCGGCGGGGGCACCGGGGCCACCGGCCTCACCGGCGGCGGCGCTCACGAGGGCGAGCGTCGCGTTCTGGATGTCCTTGTCGGTGATCTTCACCGCGTCGGCGGGCGCCTGGACCGCCGGGGCGGAACTGTTGAACGCGAGCTTGACCGGGAAGGTGCTGCCCGGGCCGGCCTTGGGCTCCAGCTGCGCGAGGTCGAAGGTGGCCGAGGAGAAGGTGCCGCCCTTCAGGTACAGGTCGACGCCGATCCTGGTGTCGGCCAGGTCGTCCGGGACCTTGGTGGGGAGCTTGCCGAACTGCTCGGGGAGCTTCGCGGAGAGCGGCTTGAGCGCCTTCAGCAGCTCGTCGGTCAGCTGTCGGGCCGGGGCGCTCACCAGGAGGTGCTCGGCGCCGTCCTTCTTGCCCTTGTCGTCGAAGGTGACGGTCCGGGAGAAGACGTCCTTCAGCGAGACGGCCAGCTGCTCGGCGGTCTCCGGGTCCAGCGTGGGCCGGCCGGACGGGGCGGGGGTGCCGGCGTCGGCGGGCTTCTTGGCCGTGTCCGCGAGCTCCTGCAGGTCGAAGGCGACCCACTTGCCGGCCAGCACGTCCTTGACCGGGTTCAGCTCGGTGGGCAGGTCCGCCGCGACCGCGTCCACCTCCGCCGGGTCCTCGCCGACCAGCTTCACCAGGCCCTTGGCGTCGGCGCGCACGTACGCCTTGGCGTCGACCTGACGGAACTCCAGGAGCGCGGTGCCCCTCTTGTCGGCGAGCAGGTAGGAGACGCGCAGCGACTTGTCCGGCGTCACCTCCTTTCCGGCACCCCGGGTGTTCTTGAAGGTGTCGAGGTCCTTGAGCGGCTTGTCGGCAGCCATCGCGACCGAGATGCTCAGGCCGGACAGCGCCTCGGCGGTCTTCTGCTCGATCTTGTCACCGGTGGCGTTGCCGAAGGCGACGATCTGCTCCGGCGAGGCGTCCACCGAGAAGGTGAGGCCGGCGGCCTTGCTGTCGCCGAGCTTGTCGAAGGCCTTGGTCACCTTCTGGGCGGCGGTGAGCTGCTCGACCGTGCCACAGGCGGTCAGGCCCGCGGCGAGGACGGAGGCACTGACGACGACGGGAACTGCGCCGCGCGCGGCCCGGCGGATAGCGGTGTTGATGGTACGTCTCCTGTGTGACGGGGCCTGGTGCGGAGGCAGGCCGATCCCTCCCCTGTGGCAGGAAGCGCCACAGCGACGTCACATCTGATCACACAATCCGCAAGGGGGTGCGCCATTATTTTGGCATCTCTTGAACACCTGTCCGACACCCGGTCGTGAACGGCCTTGCGCGCCACCGCCGGTCGCGCACCGACGGCGCGTCCGAAAGACCTCGCCCCGCGCCGCCGGAGGGCGCCCTCCGTTCGTACCCGGCGGATCCTTCCTCGCCGTCAGGGCGTCGGCGGCGGCGCCGGTCGCCGGCGGCGCAGCTCGGCGTAGACCGACCAGAGCACCGAGACGGCGGGGACGGCGACCACCGCGCCGATCACCCCGGCCGCGATGCTGCCCGCGAGCACCGAGACCGCGACCACCACCGGGTGCAGGCTCACCGCCCGGCTCATCACCAGCGGGTGGAGCAGATGGCCCTCGATCTGACCGATCACCACGATCAGCAGTAGCACCACGATCGCGATCACCGGGCCGCGGGCGGCCAGCGCCACCAGGGCGGCGACCAGCATCGCGATCGGGGAGCCGACCAGCGGGACGAACGAGGCGAGGAACTCCAGCACCGTCAGGGGCAGGGCGAGCGGCACGTCGAGGAGGAACAGCGAGATGCCGACCATGATCGCGTTGCTCGCCGCGACGACGAAGATGCCCCGGGTGTAGCCGGCGAAGGTCCGCCAGGCCACCCGCCCGCCCCGGTCGAGGTGGTCGGCGGCGGCCGGCGGCAACTGGGCGGCGATCCAGCGCCACATCCGCTCGCCGGAGTGCAGGAAGAAGACCGACATGAAGAGCGCGAGCGCCGCGCCCGTCCCGATCTCGACCGCCCGGTGGGCGCCGTTGACGACCGTGCTGATCAGCGTCGCACGGTGCTTGGCGGCGAAGTCGGAGACCTTCTGCTCGAGGTCGTCGAAGGACGTCGGCTCCAGGTGGAGGGGCGGTCCCTTCAGCAGCTTCTCCAGCCGGTCCAGGCCGCCCTGGAACTCCCTGGCGAGGCGTGACACGTCGTCCGCCACGTTCTCGCCGATCAGCGCGAGCAGGCCGGCCGGCAGCAGCAGCGCCACCGCCAGGCCGATCAGGACGGCGAGCGGGCGGGGTACCGCGCGGGCCGCCAGATCGACCAGCGGGCGGATCACCGAGGTGATCACCAGGGCGAGGAAGGCGGCCAGCGTGATCAGGTGGAACTGCCCCAGCACCGTCAGCACCAGGTACGCGGCCACCGCGACGACCAGCAGCCGCCAGGCGTAGTCGGAGAGCCGGCGCAGCCCCGGGCCCGCGCCGGGGGCGGCCGCCGCGGGAGCCGGCCTTCTGCGCGGGCCGGGCCGTCTCACCCGCATGCCGCACCGCCGGCCGCCGCGCCCGCCGGCCCGGCACCACGCGCGGGTGGGCGGCCGCCCGGCGTCGGGGGCCGGCGGTGGGACCGGGGGCTACGGGGGTGCGCAGGCGACATGGATCATGGATAGCGGGTGGGACGCCGCACGGGCGGTTCCCGCGCCGACGGAGCGGGAGGCCGGGCGGCAAGCGGGTGGCCGGCGCGCGGTCGGTGGGTGGCGCGGGGTCACTGGCCGCCGCGCGGCCGGGGGGCGGTGCGGGGTCAGTGGCCGGCGCGCGGTCGGTGGGCGGTGCGGGCCCGGCGCAGCAGGTAGAGCGCGGAGGCGGCGGCGAGGACGGCCATGCAGGCGGCGAAGACCAGGCCGGCGTCGGCCAGGCCGAGCGGTTCGGCGAGCAGGCCGACCCCGATGACCGGGATCGAGATGCCGAAGTAGGCGACCACGAAGAGCGCCGAGAGCGCGCCGCCGCGGTGCTCGGCGGGAGCGGCGGCGGCGATCTCGCCCACCGCGCCGCGCAGGCCCATGCCCTGGCCGGCGCCGCCCACCAGGGCGCTGAGCACCAGCGGCGGGAGGGTGGTCCGGGCGAGCGAGGCGGCCAGCAGGGCCAGCCCGGCGATGAGCACCAGGCAACCGAGCGGGATCGCCCGTGCCGTACCCAGGCGGGGCACCAGGAGCTGGCCGAGGGTGGAGGCGAAGAAGGCCGTGAAGACGATCAGGCCGACGACCGCGGAGTTGTGGACGTCCAGACTCTCGGCGAGGAAGGCGGGGCTGACCGAGGTGAAGACGCCCAGCAGGGCGAAGCCCGCGAAGGCGGCGATCCCGGCCGGCACGAACACCCCCCGGACCTCCGGTGGCAGCGACGGCCGGTGCGGCCGGGCGGTGCGCAGCGGCCGGGCCCCGTCGACCGTCTCCGGGAGGAACCAGAGGACCGCGAACGAAGCGGCGAGCAGCACCAGGTGCACGACGAACGGCAGCACCAGCGGCCCGGGCGCGTACTCGGCGAGCAGCCCCGACAGCAGGGGGCCGCAGCCCAGGCCGCCCATGTTGGCGGCGGTCGCCACGAAGCCCGCCCTGGCCTCGCGCCCCGGCGGGGCGAGTTCCAGCACGTACGCGGTGGCGGTCCCGGTGAACAGACCCGCCGACAGCCCGGACAGCAACCGCCCCAGGCAGAGCAGCGGCAGACCGCCCTCCGCCAGGAAGGCGACGGCGCTGCAGGCCGCGAGCGCCAGCCCGGCGAGCAGCACGGGCCGACGGCCGACGGAGTCGGAGACGTTGCCGACGAGCAGCAGGACACCGATCACGCCGAACGCGTAGACGGCGAAGACGACCGTCACCATCAGCTCGGAGAAGCCGAGCTCCGCCTGGTAGCGCCCGTACAGCGGGGTGGGCAGCGTGGTGCCCGCCATGCAGACGGCGAAGGCGGCGGCGGCCCCGAGGTAGCCCAGCCGTCCGGCGGCCGGCCGCGCGATCCGACGATCGGTCATCCGCCCACGCTAGGCACCCGGTCGGCGACGCGCGGGCCGGGCTGCGCCGAATGGCCGTGGCCCTCCGCAGGAGGAGGGTGCGGGCTCAGGGCGTCACGGCGGGACGCGGCACGGATTCGGCGTGCCGCCCGGCCGCCGGTAGCGGTCGTCACGGTGGCCGGGCTCTGAGCCGTGGCGGGACGGGCCCGGACGGCGAGGAGTGGGGGTACCCGCCGCCCGGGTCACGCTCTTCCCACCCGGTCCTCTTCTCACCCGGATCCGGCCGGACAAACCACCCGGTTCCCGGCGCGCCCCCAGGGGGCGTTCCCGGTCGCGACACGGCGGGGCCGAGGCTGCCTCCGCTCCGGACGGCCTGGTAGAACGGGACGGCCGGCCCGGGGCGTCAGAGCCGTCCGCACGCCGGGCCGGACCGACCGGCTCCGGCCGCCGTCACCCACCTGTCCACCGAGCGCATCATGACCCGGGAGCAGTAGCCATGAGGATCCACCTGACCAGCGTCTTCGTCGACGACCAGGCCGAGGCCCTGCGCTTCTACACCGAGGTGCTGGGCTTCGTGACGAAGCACGACGTCCCGCTCGGCCAGGACCGGTGGCTGACCGTCGTCTCGGCGGAGGATCCGGGCGGCACGGAGCTCCTGCTGGAGCCCAGCGGCCACCCCGCGGTGCGGCCGTACCGGAGGGCGCTGGTCGAGGACGGCATCCCGGCCGCCTCCTTCGCCGTGGACGACGTGCCCGCCGAGTACGAGCGGCTGCGCGCGCTCGGGGTCCGCTTCACCCAGGAGCCGCGCGAGATGGGCCCGGTGACCACGGCGGTGCTGGACGACACCTGCGGCAACCTGATCCAGCTCGTGCACGGCGGGTAGGAGCGGTCACGGCGGCGGGCGGCCCGCGGGGTGGGCCCGTGCGTCGGACGGTGACGGGCCCCGCCGAACCGACCGGAACCGCTCCCCCGCCTATGGGAGCGATCTCGTGGGATCGAGGCAATCACCGGCGGTTGCGTCTCACACCCGCCTCGTCGCGTCACACCCGCCTCGGCCGCCCCGCGAGGTGGCCGAGGGCGCCCACCGCCGCGCCGGCGGCCGTGGCGGCGAGGGCCCACAGGAAGGCCTGGTCCGAGGCGTCCGACCAGGCCGCCAGCCGGTGGGCCGCCCAGTGGACGTAGGGGATCAACGCCACCGCCGCGGCCCCGGAGCCGAGGACGGCCAGGACGGGAACCGCGCGGCCGGTCGGCGCGGGGCCGCGCCGCAGGAACCACAGCATCGGCAGCAGGCCCACCGTCAGCACACTCGCCGGCAGCACCCCGGGCACCTTCGGGACCAGCTCGCCGCCGCAGAGGTACGCCGCGAGGCGGACCCAGAGGAGGCAGATTCCCTGACGGAGCAGCAGGAGCAGCAGCTCGCGCGACCGCCCGGCCGGTCCGGCGGCGACCAGCAGCCGGGCGCCCGTGGCCGCCAGCACGCCGGCGAAACCGGCGGTCAGCGCCACGGGCAGGCCCAGCGCCGGACGGCGGGGCTGCTCGGGGACGACGATCGTCTGGTGGGCGGGGTAACTCTGGCGCGACCAGGTGCCGTCGGGGGTGCCGCGCACCAGTCCGCCGCCCGGGTAGTGGGCCAGCACCGCCCAGCCCTCCGGCGCGGGGACGATGAACAGGTCGGCGGGGTACCCGGCGCGGCCCCCGGTCGGTTCCGCGCCGGGGGACGGCACGGCGGGGGACGGCACGGCGGGGTCGACCGGTGCCCCGTCCACGCCGGTGGGGGACGGAGTCGGGGGCGGGAGCAGCACGGCGCGCCACGGCGGACCGGGGTCGAACGCGGCCCGCCAGGTCCGGCCGCCGTCCTCGCTGATCTCGATCGGCGAGGTGGAGTCGAGCAGTCGGAAGCACGGCCCCGGCTCGTCCTCCAGGCAGTGGCCGTCCTGCGGCCGGCTGTTCCGCCGGGACTCCTCGACGTCACCGGACCGCTTCTCCTGGATCCAGGTGGCGCCGCCGTCCTGCGACGCCCACCGGCCGGCTTCGGTGTCCAGGATCGCCCGCGCCCCGGCTTGCCAGAGGACGGGCCGCGGCTCCCCGATCTCGGCGGTGGCCACCATGGCGACCACGGCCAGCGGCACGCCCAGCAGCGCCGCCCACCGCCGGGGCCGCCGCGTCGCCCGCGACCGCTTCCACAGCCACCAGGAGACGCCCAGCGCCGGCAGGGCCAGCAGGTCGCTCCGGTCCCCCTGGATCCGGCTCGGTACGCCGCTCCACGACCAGACGGTCGAGGCGAGTTCGCCCCCGGCCTCGCCGGACTTCGCGACCGTGAACATCACCGCCGTGACCGCCAGCCCGGCGATCGCCGGGCGGTCACCGCGCAGGCGCAGCAGCGGCGTCAGCAGGAGGGCCAGGACCACCGGCGAGACCAGCATCCACGCCAGGTCGCTGACCTTCCCGGTGACCGCACCCGGCCAGAGCCGTTTGGCGACATGGTCGTTGACCAGCAGCACCAGCACGGCGCCCGCCGTCCCCGGGTGCCCCGCCCAGCGGACGACCGGCCGGACCGCTCCCCACTCCCCCATCGCGCGCATTCCCCGAGCCTCCCCCGCCCGTGGCACGGGCACGCCGCGCGCCGTGTTCCGAACCGGACACGGGGGGATGACGGAGCGTCAGGTTCCGGAAGCCGGTGGCGTCCGGCGCCGGTCGCCACCGGTCCCCGGGCTACCGCGGGGGGCACTCCAGGACCAGGCGGATCTCGGTGACCTCGTACCCGGCACGGTCGAACGCGGCGGCCATCGGGACGTTGACGGTGTCGGTGGTCGCGGTGATCCGCTCGGCGCCCGCCGCCGCGTGGAAGCGGGTGATCTCGGCCAGGATCTCGTCGATCAGGCCCCGGCCGCGCTGCTCCGGCACGACGCCCAGGTAGCCGACGTTGCGGTGGTAGGGCGTCGCGGAGGGGATCGCCATTCCGGCCGGCGTGCCGTCCGGAAGCTCGGCCAGCCGCCACCACGAGCGCTCGCCGGGGCAACTCAGGTAGAAGTCGAAGTCCTCCCGGGCCAGTTGCCCGGCATCCATGGTGAGCAGCTCGTTCTGCGTCGCCAGGTCGAGGCTGTCCTGCGAGAGGCGCACGAAGGCCTCCAGGAACTCCTCGTCGGTGCCCTCGCGGAAGACCAGCCGCCCGGTCGGTTCGGCGGTCCCGCGCCGCGGGGTCCACTCGTAGCGGAGCCGCTCGATCTCCCGGGTCAGACCGGCCCGCTCCGCCGCCTGCCGGCGCCAGGCGACCGCCTCGGCCAGCTCGGGCTCCGCCCGCCAGCCGCGCGGCAGCGAGATGTGGTAGCCCGGACGGTTCCCGAAGGCGGCGTGGCCGGCCTCCAGCAGGGCGGTGGCGACAGCGGCCGGATCGGCCACCCCCGCGCGGACCTGGAGGCAGTCCAGCGCGATCGGGCGCTCGCTGTCGGAACGGCCCCACCACAGGGCGCGGGCCAGGATCCCGCCGTCCTCGTCCTGGGCGACCCAGACCCACTCGGGGCGGATCCGGTTCTCGGCAAGCTCCTCGCGGACCTTCTCGGCGGTCAGGGCGGGGACGGGGCCGTCGGCCGGGTAGGCGACGGCACGGTCCAGGTCGGAGGGGTCTGCGGTAGCAGCACGGAAGATCATCCGGAGATGATCACACAAGCCCGACCGCCCGGCCACCTCCGTCCGGCGGGGTGGCCGGTCCGCGAGGGTCAGGCGGCGTGCGCCGCCAGGAAGGCTCCGGCGTGGGCGGCGGCCTCCTCCTTGCTCGCGCACCGGGTGTCGGCGGCGCCGCGCGTGCCGTCCGCGCCCTCGCCCGACCAGCTCCAGCCGCCGGACTCCGGGGCCCGCACCAGCTCGGCCGTACCGCCGAACAGCCGTAGGGCCCCGGCCGCCCGCGCCGCGGGGCGGGTGACCGCCTCGGGCCACTTCTTGCGCGCGCCCTGCCGGGTGATCCCCCACACCGCGCCGAGCTGCTCGTAGCTCGCGCCGTAGGAGCCGGCGGTGCCGGCCGCGATCGCCGTCAGCCGCTTGACCTCCGCGTCCACCACCTTCCAGGCGGCGAGGACGGACAGGGTCACCTCGACCGGCTCCGCCTCCCACATCCGCTCCTCGGGCAGCCCGGACGTGCGCGCGTGGAGGGCCGAGGCGAGCGGATTCAGGGCGTCGAGGAGCGCCTTGGCCAGCTGCGCCTGCTCTTCCAGGGTGATCTCGGCCGAAGTCATGCGACAACCCTAGTTTCCGAAATCGCATCTGGCAACCTTTGTTACCGAGCGCGGGCGCGCAGCGACGAACAATCGGACGGGGTGTCAGAAACCTTGTAGCGGAGCGAGGATGGCACGACACCCGGGGCGCGCCCGGGTGGCGAGCACGCGACCCGACCCGCCCGACAGGGCGCGAACGGGTGAAGCATGTCACGGCCTCGCCCCGTCCCCCGGCAGGGCCCGGGCGGGTAGGTTCCTGCGTCCAAGGGGAGGAGACTCCCCCTTCGGGCGCAGGTCCCGCCGTCAAGAGTTCCTCCGACGAGAGAGGCACGAGTGATGTCTGCACAGGACGCCACGCACCACCCCCCGCTGCGCATCGGTGTGGTCGCCGAATCGGCCACCGGGGAGACCCGCGTCGCCGCGACACCCTCGACGGTGCGCGGACTGCTGGCGCTCGGCTACGAGGTCGCGGTCGAGTCCGAGGCCGGCGCGGCCTCCGGCTTCGCCGACGAGGCCTACACCGAGGCCGGCGCGCGGATCGGGGACGCCTGGCGGGCCGACATCGTCCTGAAGGTCAACGCGCCGTCCACCGACGAGATCGCCCGGCTGAGTGACGGCGCGACGCTGGTCGGCCTGCTCGCACCGGCCCAGCGGCCCGACCTGCTGGAGGCGCTGTCCGCGCGCCCGGTCACCGCGCTCGCCCTGGACGCGGTGCCCCGGATCTCGCGCGCGCAGTCGATGGACGTGCTCAGCTCGATGGCGAACATCGCCGGGTACCGGGCCGTGATCGAGGCCGCCCACGTGTTCGGCCGCTTCTTCACCGGCCAGGTGACCGCCGCGGGCAAGGTCCCGCCGGCGAAGGTCCTGGTGGCCGGCGCCGGCGTGGCCGGGCTCGCCGCCATCGGCGCCGCCTCCAGTCTGGGGGCGATCGTCCGGGCGACCGACCCGCGGCCCGAAGTCGCCGACCAGGTCAAGTCGTTGGGCGGCGAGTACCTCCCCGTGCGGGTCGCCCAGGAGGCGAGCACCGACGGGTACGCCAAGGCGACCTCCGCCGACTACGACCGGGCCGCCGCCGAGCTGTACCACGCGCAGGCCCAGGACGTGGACATCGTCGTCACCACCGCGCTGATCCCCGGGCGGACCGCCCCGCGGCTGCTCACCGCCGCGGACGTGGCGGCGATGAAGCCCGGCAGCGTCGTGGTGGACATGGCCGCCGCCCAGGGCGGCAACGTCGAGGGAACGGTGGCGGGCCGCACGGTGGTCACCGCCAACGGCGTCACCCTGATCGGCTACACCGACCTCGCGGCCCGGCTGCCCGCCCAGGCCTCCCAGCTGTTCGGGACCAACCTGGTCAACCTGCTCACCCTGCTGACCCCCGGCAAGGACGGGCGGCTGGTCCTCGACTTCGACGACGTGGTCCAGCGCGCGGTGACCGTGGTCCGGGCGGGCGAGGTCACCTGGCCGCCACCGCCGGTGGCCGTCTCGGCCGCGCCCGCCGCGCAGCCCGCGGCCGCGCCGGCCGCGCCGGAACCGAAGCAGCCCCGGCTCACCCCGGCCGCCCGCTTCGGCCTGATCGGCCTCGGCATGCTGGCGATGTTCCTCCTGGTCGCCGTGGCACCGGCCCAACTCGCCGAGAACTTCACGGTGTTCGCGCTCGCGGTGGTCATCGGCTACTACGTGATCGGGAAGGTCCACCACGCCCTGCACACCCCGCTGATGTCGGTGACCAACGCGATCTCCGGGATCGTCGTGGTCGGCGCGCTGCTGCAGATCGGACACGGGGGTGCGCTCGTCACCGTCCTGTCCTTCGTGGCCATCCTGCTGACGAGCGTGAACATCTTCGGCGGCTTCGCCGTCACCCGCCGCATGCTGTCCATGTTCTCGAAAGGCTGAGCCCCGATGACTACCACGACGGCCGCCCATGCCGCGGACCTGGTCGCCGCCCTGTTGTTCATCCTCAGTCTGGCCGGGCTGTCCCAGCACCGCACCTCCCGCGCCGGGGTCGTCTACGGCATCGCCGGCATGGCGCTCGCCCTGGTCGCCACCGTCGTGCTGGCGTCCCGCAGCATCACCGCCGGCGCGGTCGCCCTGATCGTCGTCGCGATGGCGCTGGGCGCCGTGATCGGGCTGTGGCGGGCCCGGCAGGTCGAGATGACGCAGATGCCGGAACTGATCGCCGTGCTGCACAGCTTCGTCGGCCTCGCCGCGGTGCTGGTCGGCTGGAACAGCTACCTGGAGGTCGAGTCGCGGGGATCGGCCCAGGTCGCCGTCGCCGCCGACCTGCTGCGGATCCACCACGCCGAGGTCGTGATCGGCATCTTCATCGGCGCGGTGACCTTCACCGGCTCCGTCGTCGCCTTCCTCAAGCTGTCCGGCCGGATCGCCTCGCGGCCGCTGATGCTGCCCGGCAAGAACGCGCTGAACCTCGGCGCGCTGGGCGTGTTCGTCGCGCTGACGGTCTGGTTCACCGTCAGCCCGGGCCTCGGCCTGGTGATCGCGGTGACCGCGCTCGCCCTCGCGCTGGGCTGGCACCTGGTGGCCTCGATCGGCGGCGGCGACATGCCCGTCGTCGTCTCGATGCTCAACAGCTACTCGGGCTGGGCCGCGGCCGCGGCCGGGTTCCTGCTCGACAACAACCTGCTCATCGTCACCGGCGCACTGGTCGGCTCCTCCGGCGCCTACCTCTCGTACATCATGTGCCGGGCGATGAACCGCTCCTTCCTCTCCGTCATCGCCGGCGGCTTCGGCATCGAGGCGCCGTCCGGCGGGACGGAGGAGCAGGGCGAGCACCGCGAGGTGCGCGCCGCGGAGGCTGCGCGGCAGCTCGCGCAGGCCCGGTCGGTCGTCATCACCCCCGGGTACGGGATGGCGGTGGCGCAGGCGCAGCACCCGGTCGCCGAGCTCACCCGCCGGCTGCGCGAGCGCGGCGTCGACGTCCGCTTCGGGGTCCACCCCGTCGCCGGGCGGCTGCCGGGGCACATGAACGTGCTGCTCGCCGAGGCGAAGGTGCCGTACGACATCGTCCTGGAGATGGACGAGATCAACGACGACCTCGCCGCCACCTCCGTCGTCCTCGTCATCGGCGCCAACGACACCGTCAATCCGGCCGCCACCGACGACCCGACCAGCCCGATCGCCGGCATGCCGGTGCTACGGGTGTGGGAGGCGGAGCAGGTGATCGTGTTCAAGCGGTCGATGGCCTCCGGCTACGCCGGGGTCCAGAACCCGCTGTTCTTCCGCGAGAACACCGCCATGCTCTTCGGCGACGCCAAGCAGAGCGTCGAGGACATCCTGCGCGCCCTCGACGACGACGGCCTGGACGCCCCGGCCCCGGCCGCCCGCCGGACGGCGGCGGCCGGCCGGAGCGCCGGGTAGACCCCCCGGCCGACCGTTCCCGCGGCCCGGCGGCGGGAACGGTCGGCCGGATCCTTCCAGGCCCAGAAGGAACCCGGAAGGGCCTGGAAGGATCCGGCCCGGAAACTCCTTCGCCGCCGTGTCGATCCGCGGCCGTCCCGTTCGACCTGGGATAGAGAGGACCGAAGAACGGTCCCCGGGACGAAGGAGAGCAGTCGTGGCGAAGTACATGTTGATCATGCGGGGCAGCGACGAGTCGATCGCGAAGATGATGGAGACGCCGTTCGACGAGATGCTCGCGACCATGGGCCGCTACAACGAGGAGCTGATCCGGGCCGGCGTGCTCGTCGCGGCCGAGGGCCTGGACGACGCGGCGCAGGGCGTGGTGGTCGACGTCAGCGGGGAGACCCCGGTTGTCACCGACGGCCCGTACGGTGAGACCAAGGAACTGTTCGGCGGCTTCTACATCCTCGACGTGGCCTCGAAGCAGGAGGCGGTCGAGTGGGCCAAGCGGCTGCCGTCCTTCCCCGGCACCAAGATCGAGATCCGGCGCGTGCCGGTGATCGACGAGTTCCCGCAGGACAACGAGTGGATCATCAAGGAACGGGCATGGCGCGAGCGGACCGGCCAGCTCTGACACCTCCGGCACCGGACGATCCGCTGGGCGGCGCGGCCGCCCGGCGGGCGGTCGAGGCCCTCTGGCGGATCGAGTCCGCGCGGATCGTCGGCGCGCTCACCCGGTACACCGCGGACTTCGACCTGGCCGAGGACGTCGCGCAGGAGGCCCTGGCCCAGGCGCTCGTCGCCTGGGCGCGCGACGGCGAGCCGGCCAGCCCGGTGGGCTGGCTGCTGAACACCGCCCGGCGGCGCGCCATCGACCACTTCCGCCGCCGCGCCGCCCTCGACGACCGCTACGCCGCGCTGGCCGGCGGGCTCGGCGAGGGCGGGGCGAGCTCGGGCGCCGAGCCGCCCGCGGACCGGTCCGACGACCCGCCCTGGGACCCGGACCGGATCGAGGACGACGTCCTCGCACTGATCTTCGTGGCCTGCCACCCCGTGCTGTCGCCCGAGGCCCGCACGGCGCTGACCCTGCGTGTGGTGGCCGGCCTCTCCAGCGAGGAGATCGCCCGGGCCTTCCTGGTACCCGTGCCGACCGTCCAGGCGCGGATCACCCGGGCGAAGAAGACGATCGGCGCGGCCGGGGTGCCCTTCGAGCTGCCCCCGGCGACGGAACGGCGCGAGCGGCTCGGCGGGGTCCTCAGCGTGCTCTACGTGATCTTCACCGAGGGCTCCACGGCGACGTCCGGTGACCGGCTGCTGCGCCCCGATCTCGCCTACGAGGCGATCCGGCTGGCCCGCACGCTCACCGCGCTGCTGCCCGCGGAACCGGAGGTGTTCGGGCAGCTCGCCCTCTTCGAGCTCACCGCCGCGCGCTTCCCCGCGCGCACCGGTCCGGACGGCGAGGCCGTGCTGCTGGAGGACCAGGACCGCCGGTTGTGGGACCGTTCCGCCGTCCGCCGCGGCCTGGCCGCGCTCACCCGGGCGACGGCCGCCGGGCGCGGCCTCGGGCCGTACGGCCTGCAGGCGGCGATCGCCGCCTGCCACGCCACGGCCCCCTCCGTCCCGGAGACCGACTGGGACCGGATCGTGCTGCTCTACGAGGCGCTCGGCCGGGTCGCGCCCTCCCCCGTGGTGGAACTCAACCGGGCGGTCGCCGTCGCCATGGCGTCGGGGCCGCAGGAGGCGCTGCCCCTGGTGGACGCGCTGGCCGCCGCCGGCCGGCTGTCCGGCTCCCACCTGCTGCCGAGCGTGCGCGGCGAGCTGCTCTCCCGGCTCGGCCGCACCGCCGAGGCGCGGGCGGAGCTGGAACTCGCCGCCCGGCTCTGCCGCAACACCCGCGAGCGGTCGGTCCTGCTGCGGAAGGCGGCGGCGCTCGGCTGACGCCGCGTCACCTCGCCTACGGGAACCGGGCATCGCCCCCCGGCGTCCTCCTCCGCGACGAGGACGGCCGACGTGCGGGGGCGGCCGTCCCTCGGGTCGGGCGGCCCCGCTCCGGTACACCAGGGGGACGCCGATGATCGAGTACTTCCGTGGCCGCGGCCGGGCCGTCAGGATCGGCTGGGCGGCGGCCCTCCTGGCGCTCCTCCCGGTGGTCGCCGACTTCCACTTCGAGAACACCGTCCGGGAGAACGGCGAGATCACCGGCTACAGCTACCTCAGCGTCTCGGCGATCGTCGCCGCGCTCTGCGGAGTCGTCTACGCGTTCAGGCGCTTCTCGGCGGCCCGGTACGACGGGGCGCTGACCGGGGCCGTCAAGGCCGCGCTGGTCGCCGTCGTGCTGGTCAGCCTGGTCCAGGGCGTGCGCGGCTCGGGGGTGGTGCCCGCGCAGACCGAGTGCCGCGCCTCCTACAGCCTCCACCTCTGCCGCCCGGCCGACACCGCCCGCGGCTGACCGGCCACCGGCCCGCGCCGCTGGGCCGAGCGGGTGGGGTCGGGCGGGGACCGGTGTGGGAGCCGGGGGTGACCACGGGTCGGGGCGGGAGGCTGGTGCTCCGGAGCCGGCGGCAGGCAGGAGAGAGCCCGTGAGTGAGCCCAGCCGTCGAGGTGGTGTCCGCGGCCGCGCGGCGGCGGGCGGTGCGGACCTGTCCGCCGACCCCGGGGTACTCGGGACGGCGCTCGCCGTGGTGCTGGCGTTCTCCTTCGCCGAGGGCTCCTGGCAGTGGTTCTCCACCTACCTCGGTGTGACGCTGCTCGCGGTGGTCCTCTCCTTCGGCCGGGTGCCCGTCCGCACGCCGGGCCGACGCGTCAGCTATGCCTGCAGCCTGGCGGCGTACGCGCTGGTCGTGGGCCTCTGTGTGGCCCTGGCGCTGGCCCCGGCGCTGCAGCGCTGGGACTGGCTGTTCCCGATGCCGGGCACCCGGCAGTCCTGCCCGGAGGCGGGCCGGTACGAGAGCCTGCGGACCCAGGCCGCCCTGGGGGGCCTGGCCGGGGCGGACCCCGACGCGCTGGAGTCCGCGCAGCGGGAGCAGAGCCGCGCGGTCGTCGACGACTGCCTGGCGGCGACGACGACCCACTGGCTGCCGGTCTACGCGCTGGGGGCGGCCCTGCTGGTGGGGGGTGCGGCCGCGTGGTCGTCGGGGCGGGCGAGGACGCGCGGGACGACCGCGGCCTCCACCTGAACTCCGGCCGCCCCGCGGGCGGGCACGGGCGCCCGGGACGACGGCCGTACCGGTCAGCGCGCGGTGAACGTCCCCTCGGTGAAGGAGGTGACCTCGGTGAAGCCCAGCCGCCGGTACAGCTCCACGGCGGCCGCGTTGTCCGCACGGACGTTCAGCCCGATGTGGTCGCTGCCGTCCGCGAGCTGCCGGCAGAGCGCGGCCACGCAGGCCCCGGCCGCGCCCTGGCGCCGGACCGCGGGGTGCGTCGTGACGTTGCCGAGCACGGCCACCCGCTGGGCGGGCGACCAGGCGTGCACGCCCGCGACGGCCACCAGCCGGCCGTCCCGGCGGGCGCCGACGTACTGGCCGGTGTCGAGCATCCGGTCGTCGAACCAGTTCCCCGGGTAGGCCTCGGCGAACAGCTTCACCAGCTCGGGCAGGTCCGCGCGGCCCAGCGGGACCGACGCCCACGGGTCGGCGGGGTGCGCGGCCGCGCGCTCCGGGTCGGTCAGCACCATCCGCAGCAGGGTGCCGTGGCGGCGCACCTCGTACTCCTCGGCCAGCACCTCGGCCGCGTCGCCGGTCAGGTGGCCGAAGAAGCGGCGCGGCAGGACCGGCAGCAGTTCCCGGACCAGCTCCGCCACCTCCGGTGCCTCGGCGGCCCCGCCGAAGGCCAGCAGGGTGGGGGTGTCGCCGACCGCGTACAGCAGCGCCACCGGACCGTCCGGGGCGAGGCCGTACCAGGAGGTGTGCGGCCACAGCAGGTCGTCGAGGTCACCGAGTTCCATCAGGTGCAACGCCGGGTCCCGTCGGAAGCGGGCTTCGAGGGCGGCTCGGTCGTGCAGGCTCCGCAAAGGCATCGGGCCAGCATACGGAGGCCACCGGGCCGGCCGGCCGGAGGCTCAGGAGGTGAGCTGCCCGGGCCGCCCCGGCACCCAGAGCGGCACCGGACCGGCCTGGGCCATCGACCGGATGGCGTACTCCTCCAACGTGGCGGCCGCCCTACCCGGGTCGTCGCCGCTCAGTTCCGCCAGGGCGGTGGCGGCGGAGCGGGCGCAGGCGAGGATGAGCGCGAGCGTGTCCTGGCGGCGGTGCCGGCGGCGGACGTAGGCCTCGGACCGTTCGGCGATGCGGCGGTCGTGGCACTCCCGCTCCGCCGCCGCGTCGGGGCCGTCGGCGGTCGCCGCCTGCACGCCGTGCCAGAGCAGGGCGAGCGCGACGGGCTCGACCGGGTGGGCGGTGTCGGAGCACCGCGACCGCTCGTGCGCCTCCGCCGACTCCCGGCCCAGCAGCTCCAGCGCCGCCGGCCCGTCCCCGTCGCGGGTCAGCAGGACCAGCTCCGCCGCCCGGCGGACCAGCTGGTGCAGAGCCGCGCCCGCCGGCACCCGGAGCCCGGGCGCGGCCGGGTCGGCGAAGGCCAGCCAGGTGTCGGCGAACGAGGCCGCCCGCAGTTGCCACAGCCAGGGCCGGGCCCCGGCCCCGAGCCGTTCGCCGGTCGCCAGCCGGATCAGCCCCACGGCGGCGAGATCCGCCGCATCGGTGTCCGACCCGAGCCCGAACAGCCGTCCACTCCTCATCACGCACCCCCGTCAGCGCCATCACTCTGTGACGCGCACATCTCACCACATTGGGACGCGGACGAACTGGCCACGGCCCCCGATGAGACCCACGACACGTGGCCGGCCGGCTACCCCGGGCCGCTCACCGGAGGTGCCGGCGCCCGGCGGCGCCCCGTGTCAGGAGGGCGTAGACCCCGGCGGCGGTGAGCAGGCCGGCCGGCAGCGAGAGGTCCAGGCCGAGGGCACCGGCGATCGGACCGGTGTAGAGCGTGTCCACGCTGAGCGCGCCGGCGGTGACGCCCGCCGCGATCGCGGCCGCGCCCGCCGGGTTGACGCCCCCGGTGTACCAGAACGGGCCGCCCGGGGTCTCGTCGGTCAGCGCCGGGCCGTCGTAGCGGCCCCGCCGCAGCAGGACGTCGGTCGCGTAGACGGCCGTGCTGGGACCGAGCAGGACGACGGTGAGCTGGAGGACGTCGCTGACGGTGTCGAGGAAGTCGGCCACCAGCAGCGCGTACAGGGTCAGCCCGACCGAGACGGCGCCGTCGACCAGCACGCTGAGCGAGCGGCGGATCCGCAGGCCGACGGCCTGGAGGGCGAGGCCGGCGCTGTAGGCGGTCAGCGCGTTGAGCGAGATCGTGCCGAGGACGAGCGCGAGCAGGAAGACCGGGGTGAACCAGCCGGGCAGCAGGGACTCCAGCGCGCGCTGCGGGTCGGTCATGTCGACCGCGGTGGCGGCGAAGGCGCCCAGCGAGCAGACCACGACGCTGGGCAGGAAGCCGCCGAGGGCCGTCCAGCCCGCGACCGCCCGGGGGGAGGCGGTGCGCGGCAGGTACCGGGAGAAGTCGGCGCTGGTGGTGTACGACAGCGGGCCGGCGGCGATCAGGGTGACCCCGGCGGCGAGGGTGGCCCACAGGGCGCCGCCGCTCAGCGGTTCGGCCGGCCGGTACCCGAAGTCGGTGCGGCCGAGCACACGGACGGCGACGACGGCGAAGACGGCGGTCAGGACGAGGGTGATCGGGAGGTAGAGCTTCATGATCGCGCCGTGGCCGTAGACGCTGATGGCGAGGGTGAGCGCGGCGACGAGCACCACCACGACGGCCTTGACCCCGGTGGTGGCGGGGATGCCGACCTTCTCGACCAGGGAGAAGGCGGCGACCGCGGCGGCGGCCAGGTTGAGCGCGAAGTAGCAGACCGAGATCGTCCAGCCGGTGACCGCGTTGTTGACCCGGTTGCCGCGGACGCCGTAGAGCGCCCGGGTGATCACCTCGCTGGGGGTGCCCGAGGCCGGGCCGGAGACCGCGAGCAGGCCGGTCAGCAGCCAGCACAGGTTGCCCGCCACGATCACCGCGACGGCCTGCCAGAGGCTGAGGCCCATCAGGACGAGGGCGCCGCCGACCACCAGGCTGAGGTAGTTCACATTGGCCGCGGCCCAGACGCCGAACAGGTCGCGGGGGCGGCCGCGGCGCTCGGAGTCGGGGATGTGGTCGATGCCGTGCGCCTCCACCCGGGTGGCCCGGTCGGTGGTGCGCGGGGGGTTGGGGACCTCCGTGTGGGGGTCTGGAATCGTGGATTCCATGGAGTCCTCCGAAATGTCGAGCACAGGAGCGGGCTTGTCTATTGGTCGCACATCCAATAGCGTGCCGGGCATGCCGTCAAGCGTTCCGCCGAAACGGGTCCGCAAGACCCCCGAGGCCCGCCGCGCCGAGATCGTGACCCTCGCCGCGACGGTCGCCCTCACCGAGGGCCTGGAGTGCCTCACGCTCCGGCGGATCGCCGACGAGCTGGCCGTCCGGCCCGGTCTGATCAGCCACTACTTCCCGGTCGCCGAGGATCTGGTCACCGAGGCCTTCGCCACCGCGGCGACGGCCGAGCTGGACGAGCTGATCCCGGCCGACCGGCCGGCGGGGCAGGCCCTCGACCGGCTCGCCCGGTTCCTCTCCCGGACCACCGGCGAGGAGTACGACGACCTCAGCCGGCTCTGGCTCAACGCCCGGCACCTCAGCCGGTTCCGGGCCGGACTGCGCGAGCAGGTCGGCCGCCAGGAGGCGCTCTGGCGCGACCGGCTGACCGGCCTGATCACCGACGGCGTCGACAGCGGGGCCTTCCGCACCGACGACCCGGCCTTCGCCGCCGTCCAGATCCTCGTCGTCCTCGACGGGCTCGGCGTCCACGCCAACACCGACCGCAGCGGCCACCCGCCGGCCGCGAAGGCGCTGGCCGCCACCACCGCCGAACGCGCCCTGGGCCTGGCCGCCGGCACCCTCACCGAGCCGACCGCCGTCCCCTGACCCACCCCGCCCGACCCACCGAGGGCCGCCGTCCCGGCGGCCCGGCGAACGCAAGGAGCCGCCCATGCCCACCGACCTCGTCCTGCTCTCCGGCCGACTGCTCGACCCGGGCACCGGCGCCTTCCTGCCGCACACCGCCCTCGCGGCCGGCGGCGGCCGGATCACCCACCTCGGCGACGACCGGGAGATCCGGGCGCTCGCCGGCCCGGCGACCACCGTGGTCGACCTCAAGGGCGCGGTGGTCACCCCCGGCCTCGTCGACGGCCATCTGCACCCGGTCTCCGGCGCCGAGCGCACCATGGGCGTCGACCTCTCCGGCTGCGCCGACCTGCCGGCCGTCCAGGAGGCGCTGGCCCGGGAAGCCCGGGGCCTCACCCCCGGCGGCTGGCTGCGCGGCTGGGGGCTCGACCCCAACGCCTTCGGCGACCTGCCGGTCGGGGCGGCCGCCCTGGGCGCCGTGCTCGACGGCCTCCCCGCGGCGCTCGACCTCTTCGACGGCCACTCGATGGTCGTCAGCCGGCGCGCGCTCGAACTGGCCGGCATCGACGGACCGCGCACCTTCGAGCAGGCCGCCGAGATCGTCTGCGACCCGACCGGCCGCCCCACCGGGCTGCTGCTGGAGGACGCCGCCTGCGACCTGGTCGAGGCCGTCGCCCCCCGGCCCACCGCCGACCAGGTGCGCGAGCGGGCCGCAGCCGTCCTGCGCGACATGGCCGCCGCCGGCCTGACCGGCGGTCACGCCATGGACGCCAACGGCGACAGCCTCGCCACCTACGCCGCGCTGGAGGCCGACGGCGCCCTCGCGCTGCGGCTGCGCATCGCCCCCTGGCTCCAGCCCGACGCCGACGCCGAGGCCCTCGCCGCACTGATCCGGCTCCAGGGCACCGGCGGTGACCGCTGGCGGGTCGACGGGGTGAAGCTGTTCATGGACGGCACCATCGACAACGGCACCGCCTGGCTGGAACACCCCGACTGCCACGGCCAGTCCACCCACGCCTTCTGGCCCGACCCCCTGGCCTACACCCGGGCGATCGAGCGGCTCCACCGGGCCGGCGTGCCCACCGCCACCCACGCGATCGGCGACGCCGCCGTCCGGCACGCGCTCGACGCCGTCGAGCGGGCACAGGCCGGCCCGGCCGGCCCCGGGCGGGCCGTCCGGCACCGGATCGAGCACATCGAGACCGTGCCCGACGACACCGTGCACCGGTTCGGCCCGCTCGGCGTCGTCGCCTCCATGCAGCCCACCCACTGCACCGACTACACCCGGGCCGACCACACCGACAACTGGTCCCGGCGGCTCGGCGAGGAGCGTGCCTCGCGCGCGTTCCGCTGCCGCGACCTGTGGGACGCCGGCGCCACCGTCGTCCTCGGCTCGGACTGGCCGATCGCCCCCTACCCGCCGCTGGGCGTGATGGCCGGAGCCCGCCACCGCCGCCCCAGCCGCGACCTCACCGAGCCGCCGCACGGGATCGAGCAGGCGCTCACCCCGCTGGAAGCCCTCCGGGGCATGACCGTCAACCCCGCCCGGGCCGCCGGGGAGGAGGGGACGGCCGGCCGGCTCGCCGTCGGCCACCGGGCCGACCTGACCGTGCTGGCCGACGACCCGCTCACCGTCCCCAGTACCGAACTGGCCGCACTGCCGGTCCTGTTGACCGTCGTGGACGGGCGGCCGACGCACCGCTCCCCCGGCCTCTGACCGGGCCGACACGATCCGGCGGCGGGGGGGGGGGGGGGGGGGGGGGGGGGGGGGGGGGGGGGGGGGGGGGGGGGGGGGGGGGGGGGGGGGGGGGGGGGGGGGAGTGGAGGGGGGGGGGCGGG
>NZ_JBVHVO010000004.1:38673-45739 GCF_055564815.1 Kitasatospora sp. NPDC028961
CTCCCCTCCCCCCCCCCCCCCCCTCCTCCCCCTCCCCCCCCCCCCCCCCCCCCCCTCCCCCCCCCCCCCCCCCCGCCGTCGGCATCTTCTGACGGCCCGATAGCTAAATCATCGACATACTCTGATCACTTAGCTATGCTCGCCCCCATGGCTAACCGTCAACTACAGGAGCCGACCAGGCTCGTGCTCACCGCGCTGGCCGACGCCCCCCGGCACGGCTACGCGATCGTCCAGGAGGTGCTGGCCATCTCCGGCGGCCGGACCAAGCTCCTCACCGGCACCCTCTACACGGCACTGGACCGCCTCCTCCAGCAGGGGCTGATCCGGATCGACCACGAGGAGACCGTCGCGGGCCGGATGCGCCGCACCTTCGCCCTCACCGAGGAGGGCCGGCAGGTGCTCGGCGAGGAGACGGAGCGCCTGCGCGCCGGCGTCGCCGAGGCCGACCGCAGGCTCGCCCTCGGCCGCGGGCCGAACCCCGGACGCGGAACCGGCCTCAGCACGCCCCGACTGAACGGAGCCACCGCATGAGCACGCACGCCCAGGCCACCCCGCCGCCCGCCAGGCTCGCCCTGCTGGGGCTCTACCCCGCCGCCTACCGGTCCTCGCACGGCGAGGAGATCGCCGCCGTCTTCGCGGAGTCCGTACAGGACGGCGACCGCCGCACCGTCCTGCGCGAGTGGACGGCCCTCGCCGCGCACGCCGTCCGGCTGCGGACCCGGCTCAGCTCACGCGACCCCGCCGGCCGCGTCCTCGCCGGCGCGGCGCCGTTCACCCTCGCCGGCGGCGCGGCCCTGGCCACCGTGCACCTGGTGATGAGCCTCTTCCTCACGGTGCCCCGGGTGAACCTGTTCAGCCCGAACGCCACGGCCACCGCCGCGGTGGGCGCGGTGCAGACCGCGCCCTGGATCCTCGCGCTGGTCCTCGCCGCACTCGGGCGCTGGGGCCACGCCCGGCTGCTGGTCCTGGCCGGCGTCCTCGCCGGGGCCGGCGCTCCGGCCGCCTTCCTCGCGTACCCGTCGGGGGCGTTCCTCCAGTACGTCTTCCTGCTCCCGCTCTGGCTGCTGCTCGCCGTGCCGGTCCTGATCGCCCCGCCGGACGCCGTCGACCGGTCCGCGCGCGGCCGCACCGGGGCGGCGCTCGCCGCCGTCGCCGTGGCACTGCCGATGACCGCGCTCGTCCTGCGCTGGCCGTGGGCCGGCCCCGGGGACCTCTCCGAGCCCGTCTTCTCCGACGGCCTGCGGACCCTCCTCGACGTCTCCACGGCCTGGCCCGCCCTGGTGATGACGATCGCCTACCTCGTCCAGCTCGCCGCCGCCCGCCCCGACCGGCTGCGGGCCGCCGGCGCCGCCCTGGCCGTCCTCCCCTGGACCGCCATGCTGGCCCCGCCCTACTACTGGGCGCCGCCGATCGGGTTCGCCGAACTCGCCCGCGACGCCGGGGTCGTGGCCGCCTTCCTGGCCGTCGCCACCGCCCTCGCCGCACTGCGCCGCACCCGCGCCACCGCCCCGGAGCCGGTCGAACCGGCCTGACGGCGGGGCCCCGACCGGCGTGACCGGTCGGGGCGCCGCACGGGGGCCGGCCGGTCTCAGGCGCCGTCGACGAGCCGTTGCAGCGCCGGGGCGTACAGGTCGGCCAGCCGCTCGGGGGTGGCGCGGTCGCCCGCGCCCGGGCGGTGCAGGCTGAGCGTCGCGCCGAGCCCGAGCAGCTGGCCGGCGATCAGTTCGGCGCGCAGTTCGGCGTCCGGCCCCGGCAGGGAGGCGGCGAGGCGGTCCGTCACCTGGCGGCGGAACCGCTCGCGCAGCAGGGTCCGCTCGTCGTCGTTGCCGAGCGAGAAGACCACGCGCAGCAGGGGGTCGCCGCGCTGTTCCCGGCGCATCCGGACCACGGTGAGCACCAGGTGGCGGCCCAGCGCGCCGGGTTCGGCGGCGAACAGCTCGTCCGCCGCCGGCCCGAAGTCGGCGACGGTGTTGAACAGGTGCTCCTTGCTGCCGAACCGCTTCACGATCAGCGACGGGCTGACGCCCGCGTCGGCCGCTATCCCCCGCATGGTGACGTCGGCGTAGGGGCGCAGGGCGAAGGCCCGGCGCGCGGCGCGCAGGATCGCGTCCCGCCCGGTGCCCTGCTCGGCCTCGCCGAGCTGTTCGGGCCGCCCGGTCACCGGCCCGGTGGCCGGTTCGGTCGCGCCGGTCTCGTCGGCGATGGTCATGCGCTCTCCTGGGCCGGGGCCGCCGGGGTCGTCACCCCGACCGTACCGGCTGCGGCGGGGCCCGGGCGCGCCGTGCGGCCGGCGGGCAGGAAGAGGGTCGCGACCAGCGCGGCGGCGGCCATCCCGGCCGCGATCAGGAAGATCAGCAGATAGGCGTGCAGGGTGGGGGCGGTGCGCCCGGCGACGGTGAACGTGACGTGGGCGAGCACGGCGGTGACCACCGCGCTGCAGCAGGCCTGCCCGACCGAGCGCATCAGCGTGTTCAGCCCGTTCGCCGCGCCCGTCTCGCTGACCGGCACCGCCCGCATCACCAGCGCGGGCAGCGCCGAGTACGCGAGGGCGGTGCCGGAGGCGACGACGGTGGCCCCGGCCACGATCAGCCAGAGGCTGTGACTGGTGAAGAACCGCACCAGGTAGCCGACCACCATCACGGACGCCGCGACGGCGAGCGTCGTCCGGGGGCCGTACTTGGCGGAGATCCGGGCGGACAGCGGGGACAGCGCGACCATCGCCAGGCCGCCCGGCAGCAGGCAGAGCCCGCCCACCACGATCGAGGCGCCGAGACCGTAGCCGGTCTCCTTGGGCTCCTGCACCATCTGCGCGGTGACCAGGGAGTTCGCGTAGAAGGCGAAGCCGATGAGCATCGCGGCCAGGTTGGTCAGCAGCACCGCGGGCCGGGCCGAGACCCGCAGGTCCACCATCGGCGAGGCGGTGCGCAGCTCGTACCGGCCCCAGAGCAGCCCGAGCAGCAGCGAGCCGCCGAGCAGGCCGAGCGTGCGCGGCGAGGTCCAGCCCCAGCCGGCGCCCTGGGTGATCGCGAGCAGCAGGCCGACCAGGACGGCGCCGAGGCCGAGGGTCCCGGGGAGGTCGAAGCGCCCCCGGGAGCGCAGCGGCGACTCCGGCACGATCCGGAGCACCAGGGCGATGTCCAGCACGCCGAGCGCGGCGGAGGCCCAGAACATGGTGTGCCAGTCGAAGTTCTCCACGACCAGCGCCGCCACCGGCAGGCCTATCGCGGCGCCGATGCCGAGGGTGGAGCTCATCAGGGCGATGGAGGGCAGCACGCGCTCGGGCGGCAGTTCGTCGCGGATGATGCTGATGCCGAGCGGGATGACGGCGAGGGCCGCGCCCTGCAGCGCGCGGCCGGCGATCAGCACGCCGATCTGCGAGCTCACGGCGCACAGCACGGACCCGGCGGTGAGCACGCCCAGCGAGGCGAGCAGCACCCGGCGCTTGCCGTACATGTCGCCGACCCGGCCGAGCACGGGCGTGAAGACCGCGCCGGTCAGCAGGGTGACGGTGACCAGCCAGCCGGCCGCGCCCGGCGAACTGCCGGTCAGCGCGGGCACGTGCGGGAGCAGCGGCACGACCAGGGTCTGCATGACCGCGACCACGACGCCGCAGAAGGCGAGGACGGGCACGATCAGGTCGGCCCGCGGCGTCCTGGCGGACGGGGTGGGGGAGGTCGGGCCGGGCGCGGCCGTCACCGGGGTCATCGTGCTCCAGACGCTGGTCCACAGAGGGGTGCACAGACGTTCACCCATCCCAGGGTAAACGCTTGTGCACCCCCCTGTCCCACCCTTTGCGCCCTCAGCCCGACGGCCGCGCCCTCGCCACCGGCGGCGTCAACGACGGCGACACCCACGGCGCTGGCCGGGGCGGTGGTTCGCCGAGTTCCAGCGGGGAGACCATCGTCGTCGACGGGAGCAGCAGCAGTTCGAGCACCTTGAGCGGCCGTCCGTCGACCGCACGGCAGCGAAAAGGGGCCGGCCGAACCCTTGGGTTCGGCCGGCCCCTTCGGCGTGTCGGCGAGGTGTCGGCCCCGGGCGTCAGGCGCAGTCCGGGCAGATCCCGCGGTAGGTGACCTCGGCGGTGGCGACGGCGAAGCCGAACCGCTGCTCGGCCGGAAGGTCGGCCAGCGGGTCCCCGGCCGGGTGGACGTCGCGGATCGTGCCGCAGCCGGAGCACACCAGGTGCTGGTGCGGGCGGTGGGCGTTGGGGTCGTAGCGCCGGGCCCGGCCGTCGGTGGCGACCTCCATGACCTCGCCGAGGCCGACCAGTTCGCCGAGGGTGTTGTAGACCGTCGCGCGGGAGATCTCCGGCAGCCGCTGGACCGCGCGGGCGTGCACCTCGTCGGCCGTGAGATGGACGTGATCGCCGTCGAGGACCTCCGCGACGACGCGCCGCTGGGCGGTCAGTCGCCAGCCGCGCCCTCTCAGCCGTACCAGCAGGTCACTCATATCGGTTCACCTATTCAGGCTCATGGGGGAACCCCGGATTCTAGCAGTGGCCTTCCGAACCCCGACGGGATAGTGACTCGGTGTGGTTCTTGACTTGGAATCTGTCCATCGTAGGATCGGTTCCGGCGATAGCCTAGGGGGCAGTGAGGCTCCGGAACGGCGGTGAGCACCTCCGCGTCGGGTGAGCTAGTCCTCCTCATTGAACGACCCCCCCAGGTGCTCCGCCCTTCGATCGTTCCTGAACAACGTGATCCGCCCGGCCCGGAAGGATTCCCATGTCTGAGAACCACGACGCGATCGTCACCGATGCGAAGGCGGAGGGGGGAGGCTGCCCCGTCGCGCACGGGCGCGCCGCGCACCCGACCCAGGGCGGTGGAAACCGCCAGTGGTGGCCGGACCGGCTCAACCTGAAGATCCTCGCCAAGAACCCGGCCGTGGCCAACCCGCTCGGTGCGGACTTCGACTACGCCGAGGCGTTCAAGACGCTCGACCTCGCCGCCGTCAAGCGCGACCTCGCCGAGGTGCTGACCACCTCGCAGGACTGGTGGCCGGCCGACTTCGGCCACTACGGCCCCTTCATCATCCGGATGGCCTGGCACAGCGCGGGCACCTACCGGATCAGCGACGGCCGCGGCGGCGCCGGTGCCGGCCAGCAGCGTTTCGCGCCGCTGAACAGCTGGCCGGACAACGCCAACCTCGACAAGGCCCGCCGCCTGCTGTGGCCGGTGAAGAAGAAGTACGGCCAGAGCCTGTCCTGGGCCGACCTGCTGATCCTGGCCGGCAACGTCGCGCTGGAGACGATGGGCTTCCAGACCTTCGGCTTCGGCGGCGGTCGCGAGGACGTCTGGGAGCCGGAGGAGGACGTCTACTGGGGCCCCGAGACGACCTGGCTCGACGACGAGCGCTACACCGGCGACCGTGACCTGGAGAGCCCGCTGGGCGCCGTCCAGATGGGCCTGATCTACGTCAACCCGGAAGGCCCCAACGGCACCCCGGACCCGATGGCCGCGGCCCGCGACATCCGCGAGACCTTCCGCCGGATGGCGATGAACGACGAGGAGACCGTCGCCCTGATCGCGGGCGGCCACACCTTCGGCAAGACCCACGGCGCGGGCCCGGCCGACAACGTCGGCCCCGACCCCGAGGCCGCCCCGCTGGAGCTGCAGGGCCTGGGCTGGCAGAGCACCTACGGCACCGGCAAGGGCGACGACACGATCACCAGCGGCCTTGAGGGCATCTGGACCAACACGCCCACCACCTGGGACAACACCTTCTTCGAGATCCTCTTCGGCCACGAGTGGGAGCTGTTCAAGAGCCCGGCCGGCGCCCACCAGTGGCGGCCCAAGGACGGCGGCGGCGCCGGTACCGTCCCGGACGCGCACGACAGCTCGAAGACCCACGCGCCGACCATGCTGACCACCGACCTCGCGCTGCGGGTCGACCCGGTCTACGAGCAGATCTCCCGGCGCTTCCTGGCCGAGCCCGCGGCCTTCGCGGACGCCTTCGCCCGGGCCTGGTTCAAGCTCACCCACCGCGACATGGGTCCGGTCGTGCGCTACCTCGGCCCCGAGGTCCCGTCGGAGACCCTGCTGTGGCAGGACCCGCTGCCCGCCGTCACGCACGAGCTGGTCGACGCCGCGGACATCGCCGCCCTCAAGCAGCAGGTGCTGGCCTCCGGCCTGACCGTCGCCCAGCTGGTCTCCACCGCCTGGGCCTCGGCCTCCACGTTCCGCGGCAGTGACCTGCGCGGCGGCGCCAACGGCGCCCGGATCCGGCTGGAACCGCAGAGCGGCTGGGAGGTCAACGGGCCCGACGAGCTGGCGACCGTGCTGCGCACCCTGGAGAGCGTGCGCGACTCGTTCAACGCCGGCCGGACGGACGGCAGGGCGATCTCGATCGCCGACCTGATCGTCCTCGCGGGCGCGGCCGGTGTGGAGAAGGCCGCCGCCGACGCCGGCTTCCCGGTCGTGGTGCCGTTCACCCCGGGCCGGGTGGACGCCACCCAGGACGAGACCGACGTCGAGTCCTTCGCGGCGCTGGAGCCGACCGCCGACGGGTTCCGCAACTACCTGGGCAAGGGCAACCGGCTGCCGGCCGAGTACCTGCTGCTGGACCGGGCCAACCTGCTGACCCTGAGCGCCCCGGAGCTGACCGTCCTGGTCGGCGGCCTGCGCGTGCTGGGCGCCAACCACCAGCAGTCCTCGCTGGGCGTCCTGACCGACACCCCCGGCCGGCTGACCAACGACTTCTTCGTCAACCTGCTCGACCTGGGCACGACGTGGAAGGCCACCGCCGCGGACGCGAACACCTTCGAGGCCCGGGACGCCGTCACCGGCGAGGTCCGCTGGACCGGCACCCGCGCCGACCTGGTGTTCGGCTCCAACTCGGAGCTGCGGGCGCTCGCCGAGGTCTACGCGAGCGACGACGCGAAGGAGAAGTTCGTGACGGACTTCGTCGCGGCCTGGACCAAGGTGTCCGAGCTCGACCGCTTCGACCTGCGCTGACCGCGGGTCATCCGACCCGGACGAACCGCCGTGGGGGGGGGGGGGGGGGGGGGGGGGGGGGGGGGGATAATGCTCGGGGGGGGCGTGGTTTTTCTCTTTGTTTTTTGTCCTTT
>NZ_JBVHVO010000004.1:45749-115203 GCF_055564815.1 Kitasatospora sp. NPDC028961
TCCGGCAGCAGCCGCTCCTCGCCCCCCAAACAAAAAACCCCCCCCTCCCCCCCCCCCCCCCTCCCCCCCCCCCCCACGGCGCCGTTCGTCAGGGGTTCAGCGTCCACTTCTGGTTGCCGGCCCCGGTGCAGGTCCAGAGCTGGGTCGCGGTGGCATCGGCCGGGTTGTTGCCGGCCACGTCCAGGCACTTGTTCGCCGGCACGTTGACCAGGTCGCGGGTGGCCGCGTTGTACGACCAGCGCTGGGCGCCGGTGCCGTTGCAGTCCCACAGCTGCACCTTGGTGCCGTCCGCGGTTCCCGCGGCATTGGCGTCCAGGCACTTGCCGAGCGCGCGCACCGTGCCGTCGGTGCCGACCGTCCAGCGCTGCGCGGCCGTCCCGTTGCAGGTGTAGAGCTGGACCTGGGTGCCGTTGGCGGTGCCCGCCGCGGCCACGTCCAGGCACTTGCCCGCCAGCCCGGTCAGGGTGCCGCCCGTGGGGGTGCCGCCGGAGGTGGTCACCCGCACGTAGTCCACGACCAGTTGCTGCGGGAAGGCGGTGCCGGCGTCCGGGTCACCGGGCCAGTAGCCGCCGACGGCGAGGTTGAGGATGAGGAAGAAGGGCTTGTTGAACGCCCAGCTCCGACCGCCGAGATCGGCCGGGGTGCGGCGCTGGTAGACCGTGCCGTCCACGGACCAGGAGATCGAGTCGGGCGCCCAGTCGACGGCGAAGGTGTGGAAGGCGTCCGCGAAGGCCTGGCCGCCCGGGAGGCTGTACCCGGCGCCGATGCCGCCGCTGCCCGAGTAGCCGGGGCCGTGGATGGTCCCGTGCACCGTGCCGGGCTCGAAGCCGACGTTCTCCATGACGTCGATCTCACCGCTGTTCGGCCAGCCGACCTGGCCGATGTCGTTGCCCAGCATCCAGAAGGCCGGCCACATGCCCTGGCCGCGCGGGACCTTCATCCGGGTCTCGACGTGCCCGTAGGCCTGGGCGAACCGGCCGGAGGTGTTCAGCCGGGCCGAGGTGTACTGACAGGTGCCGTACCAGCACTGGTAGTTGGCCGGGTTCTCGCGGCGCGCCGTGATCACCAGGTGGCCCTGGCCGTCCAGCGCGGCGTTCGCGTTCCCGGCCGTGTAGTACTGGCGCTCGTGGTTGTTGACGTTGTCGCCGGTCTCGGTCTGCCACCTGCCCGCGTCGACCGCCGACCCGGCGGGGCCGTCGAAGTTGTCCTCGAAGTTCACTGCTTGAACGGAGGTCGGGGCCGCCGTGGCCTGGGCCGGTCCCCAGGCGAAGGTCGCGACCATGGCCAGCAGCAGCCCGAACGTGGCTGCCAGGGACTGTCGGTGGATCGACGAGGGCATACGCAACCGCCTTGGTCTGGAGGGGTCGTGGGAGAGCCCGGCCGGGACCTTTCTTCACGAAGTGAACTCCCATGACGGAACGCTGTCAATCACTTGAACGAGAGCCCGCTCCCGCGACCCGGGCACGCCCGGCCGCCTCGCCATCCCTCCCTATATCTCACGTCGATTTGCCTATAGGTATTAGGCAGATGCATCATCGGTTCTGTCGAACGAGAGGACTGGACATGGGACGCGTAGGGCTGACCACCGAGCGCCTGACACGGGCGGGCGCCGAGCTGGCCGACGAGGTCGGCTTCGAGCAGGTGACCGTCTCGGCACTCGCCAGGCGGTTCGACGTCAAGGTCGCGAGCCTGTACTCGCACGTCAAGAGCTCCCAGGACCTCAAGACCAGGATCGCCCTGCTCGCCCTGGAGGAACTCGCCGACCGCGGCGCCGACGCGCTGGCCGGGCGGGCGGGCAAGGACGCCCTGACGGCGCTGGCCGACGTCTACCGCGACTACGCGCGCCAGCACCCCGGCCGCTACGCGGCGACCCGTCAGCCGCTCACCCCGGAGGCGGCGGCGGCCAGCGCCGGCGGCCGCCACGCGGAGATGACGCGGGCGATCCTGCGCGGGTACGACCTCACCGAACCGGACCAGACCCACGCCGTCCGCCTGCTGGGGAGCGTCTTCCACGGTTACGTCAGCCTGGAGCTGGCCGAGGCCTTCAGCCACAGCGCCCCCGACTCCCAGGAGTCCTGGACACGGATCCTGGACGCCCTCGACGCCCTGCTGCGCAACTGGCCCGCGCCCTGACCCCGGGCCCCCGCCCGCCACGGGCGGCGCCCGACCGGCCGACCGGCCCGCGTCCGGGCCGACGCCCCCGCACTTCCCGAAGCACAAGGTTGAAGCGATGAACACCACCCCGCACACCTGGATCACCACGCCCGTCACCGCGGAGCTGCTGCGCGGCGCCCTGGACCTGGAGCGGACCGAGCACGGTCTGCTCCCGCACCGGCTGCCCGCCTGGGTCCGCGCCCGCAACACCGACGGCCAGCTGGCCATGGCCGAGTCCCAACCCTCCGGCGTACGGCTGGCCTTCCGCACCCGGGCCACCGCGATCGAACTGGACACCCTGCCCACCAAGCGGGTCTACCCGGGCGCACCGCCCCGCCCGGACGGCGTGTACGACCTGCTCGTCGACGGCCGCCCGGCCGGGCAGTCCACCGTCCCCACCGGCAACACCCTGACCATCGACCTGGCCACCGGGTCCGCGCAGACCCGGCCCGGGCCGGTCGGCACCGCCCGGTTCCCCGCACTGCCCGAGGGCGTCAAGGACGTCGAGATCTGGCTGCCGCACAACGAGACCACCGAACTGGTGGCGCTGCGCACCGACGCCCCCGTCGAGCAGCACCCGACCGACCGGGGCCGCAAGGTCTAGCTGCACCACGGGAGTTCGATCAGCCAGGGGTCCGACACCGCGAGCCCCAGCACGACCTGGCCGGCGCTCGCCGCCGCGCTCGGCGGTGCGGAGCTGGTCAACCTGGGCCTGGGCGGCAGCGCCCTGCTCGACCCGTTCACCGCCCGGACCATGCGCGACACCCCCGCCGACCTGATCAGCGTCAAGATCGGCATCAATCTCGTCAACACCGACCTGATGCGGCTGCGCGCCTTCACCCCGGCCGTCCACGGCTTCCTCGACACCATCCGCGAGGGGCACCCGGACGCGCCGCTGCTGGTGGTCTCGTCCATCCTCTGCCCCATCCACGAGGACACCCCCGGCCCCAGCGCCCCGGACCTCACCGCCCTCGCCACCGGGCGGCTGCGGTTCCTGGCCACCGGCGACCCGGCGGAGCGGGCGGGCGGGAAGCTCACCATGCGCGTCATCCGGGAGGAGCTGGCCCGCATCGTCCGGCAGCGCTCCGCCCAGGACCCGAACCTGCACCACCTCGACGGCCGCGAGCTGTACGGCGAGGCGGACTTCGCCGAGCTGCCGCTGCCCGACGCGCTCCACCCGGACACCGCCGCGCACCGCCGCATCGGCGAGCGCTTCGCCGCCCTGGCCTTCGGCCCCGGCCGCCCGTTCGCGGCGCGGTAGCGGGGAGCGCGGGCAGCCGGTAGCGGTAGCGGGGAGCACGGGAGCCGACGCCGGCCGGGCGGTTTGCCGAACCGGCAACAGCCCTCGCCCGGAACCGACCGGGCGCACCATGATCGGCGGCGAGACAGCGTGCGCCGGAGCGCCACCCCGCGCCCGGCCGACCGAATCGTCAGGAGGACGCATGTCACCCCACCTCGCGGGCGCCACCCACCGGCTGGTCCCCACCCCCGGCGGCCGGATCCACCTGGTGGAACAGGGCAGCGGGCCGCTGGTCCTGCTCGTTCACGGGTTCCCGGAGTCCTGGTACTCCTGGCGCCGCCAGTTGCCCGCGCTGGCCGCGGCCGGGTACCGCGCGGTCGCCGTCGACGTCCGGGGGTACGGGCGCTCCGCCGCACCCGAGGACCCGGCCGCGTACCGGATGCTCGACCTCGTCGAGGACAACGTCGCGGTGGTGCACGCCCTGGGCGAGCGGTCCGCGGTGATCGTCGGGCACGACTGGGGGGCGACCATCGCCGCCGACTCCGCCCTGGTCAGGCCGGACGTCTTCCGTGCGGTGGGACTGCTGAGCGTCCCGTACCTGCCGCGCGGGGGGCCGCGCCCCAGCGAGGTCTTCGCGGGGATGGGCGGCGACGAGGAGTTCTACGTCGCCTACTTCCAGGAGCCGGGCCGCGCCGAGGCCGAGATCGAACCCGACGTGCGCGGCTGGCTCGCGGGCTTCTACGCGGCGCTGTCCGCCGACACGATGCCGGCCCCGGGCGCCCCCGATCCGCACTTCGTCGGCCCCGGCGGGACGCTGCGCGACCGGTTCCCCGCCGGCCGGCTGCCCGGCTGGCTCAGTGCGGAGGACCTCGACTTCTACGCCGGTGAGTTCGAGCGGACCGGCCTGCGCGGGGCGCTGGCCCGGTACCGCAGCATGGACCGGGACTGGGAGGACCTCGCCCGCTTCGACGGCGCCCCGATCACCCAGCCCTCGCTGTTCGCCGGCGGCGCCCTGGACGCCTCCACCACCTGGCTGGCCGAGGCGATCGCGGCCTACCCCGTCACGCTTCCCGGTCTGCTCTCCTGCCACGTCCTCGACGGCTGCGGGCACTGGATCCAGCAGGAACGACCGGACGAGGTCAACCGGCTCCTGACCGACTGGCTGGCCTCCCTGCCCGCCTGACCGGTCGGGCCGGCCCGACCGGCCCGCGGACCGAGGCCCGGGTGAACGGCTCCGCCGCCCGCCCCGCGAGGGACCGGGCGGCGCAGACGCCAGGTGGACCGGGCGGCGCCGGATCCGGCGCCGCCCGAGCGGTCGAGTGCTCAGCCACCGCTCTTGCGGCGGAAGTTGCGCTTGCCGCCGGCCGCGGCGTGGGCGCCGTGGATCTTCGAGTCGCCGTTCGGACCGCCGGACGCGGCGCCGCCCTTGGTACCGTGCTTGCGCTCCAGCGCGGCCAGGAACCGGGCCTTGACGTCGTCCTGCGTGGCGGGCGCCGCGGCGGCCTGGTCGGCCTCCGCGCCCGTGGCCTTCTCGGTGTTCTCGGCGTGGTCGGACGACGTTGATTCGCTGCTCATACGGGACCTCCTGGAAGGGTGCTGCCGGTTGACGGCTTCACGCACACGATGTCACGTTCGGCGGCCTCCCCCGAACCGGTGGCGGCGGACACCGCACGGGGTACCCGGCTGATCCGGTTCACCGGGCCGTCGGGGCCGCCCCCCGAACGGCGGCCGTCGCCGGATCCGGGGGCGGGCGGGCCTTCCCGCGACGTACCGGCCGTCATTGGTGGTCCCCCCAGTGGGCCAGGAGCTGCTCGGCGCTGTCGGGGGCGAAGGCGCCCTCGATGCCCTCCGCCGCGTCGGCGGCGGCCGCGGCGGAACGGGGCAGCAGGACGCGCTCGTACGCGGTGACGGCGCCGTCGACGGTCGGGTGGTCCAGGACGGCGCGGGCGAGGTCGGCGCCGTCCAGCATGGCGAGGTTGGCGCCCATGCCGGAGAAGGGGGACATCAGGTGGGCGGCATCGCCCAGCAGGGTGACGCCGGGGGTGTGCGGCCAGCTGTGCGGCACCGGCAGCGCGTACAGGGGCCGGTTGACGTAGCCGGTGTCGCCGTCGGTCACCAGGCCGAGCAGGTCACCGCTCCAGCCGTCGAACTCCCCGACCAGCGCGGCCCGGACGGCGGCGGTGTCGGTCAGGTCGAGGCCGGCCCGACGGTGCCAGGCCTCGTCGGTGCGCAGCCCGGCGTAGACCCGGATGTGGCCGCCGCTGTTGCGCTGGGCGATGATCCCCCGGTTGTCGTCGAGGGCCATCATGGTGCCGTCGCCGGTGAGGGCGGCGAGCCGGGGGTGGCGGGCGTCGGCGTCGTCCAGGCCGGTCTCGACGAAGGTGACGCCGGTGTAGCCGGGCCGGGCGGGCGACACGAGTGCGCGGACCGTGGACCACGCGCCGTCGGCCCCGACCAGGAGGTCCGTCTCGGCGATGGCGCCGTTGGCGAAGCGCAGCCGGTGGGTGCCGTCGCCGAGCGGTTCGGCGCTCTCCAGCCGGTGCCCCCACCGCACGGTGCCCGGTGCGAGGGAGTCGAGGAGCAGCTCGCGCAGTTGACCTCGGTCGATCTCGGGGTTGCCCTCCTCGTCGCCCTCCGGACCGAGGGCGTCGAAGAGGACGGCCCCGGCGCGGCCGACCACCCGCATCTGCCGGCCCTCGGGGCGGGCCAGTGCGAGGAAGGCGTCCAGCACTCCGGCCTCGGCCAGGGCGCGCCGGCCGGAGTCGGGGTGCATGTCGAGGCTGCCGCCCTGGTCACGGGCGGTGCGGGAGGAGTCCAGGTCGTAGACGGTGACGGGGACGCCGTGGCGCTGGAGGACGCGGGCGCAGATCAGACCGCCGGGACCGGCGCCGACGATCGCGATGCGGGGCGTGCTGGTGGACATGGGAGTGGCCTTCCTGCTGGGTGGCACGGTGCGGGGCGGTGGACCGGACGGTGCTCCCGACGGGCCTCGCGGTGGGCGGGCGGCCGGGAGGTGCGGCCGTGCCGGGGCCCCGGCTCACCGGCCGCTCCCTCACAAAAGCACACCGAGTACAAAAGTGCAACGACACAACTTTTTGTCTCGCACACCTTCCGGTACGATGCCGGTATGGATGCCACCGTCGGACGCCGCGAACGCAAGAAGGCCGCCACCCGCCAGGCCCTCGCGGACGCCGCCCTCCGCCTCTTCACCGAACACGGCTACGACCGGGTGACCGTCCGGGACGTCGCCGAGGCCGCGGACGTGTCGACGACGACGCTGCTGAAGCACTTCCCCAGCAAGGAGGCCCTGGTCTTCGACCAGGAGACCGACCGGGAGGCCGACCTGGTGGCGGCCGTGCGGGACCGGGCGCCGGACCGGTCCGTCCCCGCCGCGCTGCGCGCGTACGTCGAGGACGCCCAGCTGCGTGCCCCGGACGCCGACCCCCGGTTCCGCGCCTTCGCGGACCTCGTCCGCGACACCCCCGCGCTGAGCGAGTACGCCCGCCGGATGTGGACGCGCCACCAGGACGCCCTGGCCCGCGCCGTCGCCGACGCGACCGGCGCCGAGCCCGACGACCCGCGCTGCGCCGCGCTGGCCCGGTTCACCCTCGAAGCCTCGGCGCTCGCCCGCGACTCGGCGGACCCGGCGCGGGCCCTGGACGCCGCCTTCGACCTCCTCGAACACGGCTGGCAGGCCGGCTGACCGGTCCGTCGGGTCAGGCGTCCAGCGGCTGCCAGGCCGGACCGGGCCCGCCCTGCCGGACGTGGCCGAACACCACGTCGGCGAAGTGCACGCCGAAGCCGATCGTGCCGGGCTCCGCCAGCTCGGCGACCAGTCGGCGGCGGTGCTCGGCGGTCCGGGTCAGGTCGTGGTCGAAGCCCGAGGACCAGTCCGGGTGGTCGATCTGGATCGGCGAGTGCGCGGTGTCACCGAAGGCGATCAGCCGCCGGCCGCCCCCGGTGATGACGTACTCGGCGTGCCCGAGGGTGTGCCCGGGGAGGATCCGCACGCGGACGCCCGGGAAGACCTCCTGCCCGTCCGCGATCGTCCGGACGCGCGGGGCCAGGGACGCGACCTGCTCGTCCGCGAGGTCCCGCTGCTCCCACTCCGGCGCGGAGACCAGGTAGTCGGCGTGGGCGAACAGCGGCCGGTCCCCGCCGGGGGCGGGGAGGGCGGCCCAGCCGAGGTGGTCGGCATGGAGGTGGGTGAAGGCCACCGCCTCGATGTCCTCGGGGGCGCGGCCGAGCCGGGCCAGGCCGTCCGGGAGCGCGCCGCCGCGGATCGTGGCGAGGGGCCCGGCCGGCGCGGCGTGCGACCGGGGGCCGAAGCCCGCGTCGATCAGCAGCGCGCGGTCGCCGTGCTCCACCAGCAGGCTGCCGACGCTCCCGACCAGGTGGCCCCCGGCGTCCAGGTACTCCGGGTGCGCGGCCCACACCTCGCCGGTGCTGTCCGGGAGCACGTCCAGGGGGCGCAGCCGCACCTCACCGTCCGGCACGTACGACACCGTGGTGTCGCCCAGCCGTATCGAGCGGACCCCCGCCGGCCGGCGCAGTCGCTCGCCCTGATCCACCGTCATGTCGGCCATGGGTTCTCTCCCGTGTGTCGTCGTCAGTTCGGCGCCGGGTTCCGGCGCCGTCGACGCCACCATAAGCATCAAGTTCGAATCATTCAAGCTGCAATTATGTTGGCTTGACGAACTGCTAGAGTGGGCGCCATGACGACGTTCTCCGAGCCGCAGGCCATCGCCGTGCGACAGCTGTGCGGCCTGGTGAACGGGCTGAACCAGCGGATCGTCGAGCACGTGCGCGTGCGCGCGGCCACCCTCGGGCTCACCCCCTCCCAGGCGGCCGCGCTGCGGGAGATGAGCGGGCCGATGACCATGCGCGAGCTCGCCGAGCGCATGAGCTGCGAGCCCTCCAACACCACCTTCGTCGTCGACAAGCTGGAGAAGCAGCAGCTGATCGAGCGGCACCCGCACCCCACCGACCGCCGCGCCAAGCAGCTCGTGCTCACCGCCGAGGGCACCGCACTGCGCGAACGGCTCCTCGAACTCCTCACCGAGGGCTCGCCGTTGGGAAGCCTCACCGCACAGGAGAGGCAGCTGCTGCACGGCCTGCTGGAACGGGCCGTGGCCCCCGCGTAGGGCCGCGAGCGCGAGGAACCCGGACCGGCGGGCGATCAGCCGGTGACGGCGAACCGCTCCAGCAGGCCCTCCAGCGCGTGCTCGCCGAACATCTGCGCCAGGCTCGCGGCGGACTCGGCGGCCGAGGCCGCGCCGCGCGGGAACATCGGCTCCTCGTAGGCCCGCAGGGCGGCCTCGACGTCGCCCGGGTGGGCGGCGAGGGCCAGGCCGAGTTCGGCCCCGTCGAGCATCGCGAGATTGGCACCCTCCCCCGCGAACGGGGACATCAGGTGCGCGGCGTCGCCCAGCAGCGTCACACCGGGGGTCCGCTCCCAGCGGTGGCCGATCGGCAGGGCGTGGATGCGCCGCCCGACCAGCGCGCCGTCGGCCTCCCCCACCAGCGCCCGCAGGCTCTCGTGCCAGCCGTCGAAGTGGGCCAGGACGGCGTCCTTGGCGGCGGCGGTGTCAGCCAGGTCGATGCCGTCCAGCCACTCCTCGGCGACCTTGAGGGCGGTGTAGACGTGCAGACTGCCGTCGCCCTCCCGGTGGGCCAGGAAGCCCCTGCCCTCCCCGAGGGAGAAGAAGAAGCCCCCGCCGATCAGGGCCGCCGCGGCGGGGTGACGGGTGTCCGCCTCGTGCAGGTCGGCCTCGACGAAGGAGACGCCGGTGTAGGCCGGCGTCGCCGCGGAGAGCAGCGGGCGGATCCGGGACCAGGCGCCGTCCGCACCGACCAGCAGGTCGGTGGTGACGGCCGAACCGTCCTGGAAGCGCAGCTCGTGACGGCCGTCGCCGAGCGGGCGGGCGCCGGTCGCCTTCCGCCCCCAGTGGACGGTGCCGGGCGCGAGGGAGTCGAGCAGCAGGTCGCGCAGCCGGCCGCGGTCCACCTCGGGGCGGTCGCCACTGCCGTCGTCCTCCTCGGTGTGGCGGACGGCGCCGTCCGGGGCGACGATCCGCATGGCCTGGCCGCCCGGGTGGAGGAGACCGAGGAAGGGCTCGTACAGACCGGCCGCGCGGAGCGCACGTTGGCCCGTGTCGCCGTGGATGTCGAGCATGCCGCCCTGCGTGCGGGCCTCCCGGGAGGGCTCCAGGTCGAAGACGGTCGCGGCGATGCCGTGCACCTGGAGGACGCGGGCCAGGGTCAGACCGCCGAGGCCGGCGCCGACGATCGCGAGGGGGTGGTGGGTGGTGGTCATGGCGTGCTCCTCGGGCGGGTACGGGCGTGGGGTTGCGGGTGGGGCGGTCGGGCCGGCGGCTCGGGACGAGCGGGCGGCGCGCCCTCCCTTCCAACGTAACGAACATGTTCGTCAGGAACAAGGTCTTAACGAACATGTTCGTCCGGGTGCCAAAGTGTTCGTCGGGGGCGCCGAACTTGTTCGTCCCGAACGCGATCGTTAGGCTCGGCGGCGTGACGTCACGCTCCCCCGCCCCCCGGAGCCGCCGCGAGCGGCCCGCCAAGCCCGCGCTCACCTACGAGGGCATCGTCGACACGGCCGTCCGGATCATGCGGGCCGAAGGCCTTCCACGCGTCACCATGCGCCGGCTCGCCCAGGAGCTCGACACCGGCCCGGCGTCGCTGTACGTCTACCTGGCCAACACCGCCGAGCTGCACGCGGCGATCCTGGAGGAGCTGCTGGGCGCCGTCGACCTCGGGCCGCTGAGCGCGCCGGGCGACTGGCGCGAGCGACTCGCCGCCGTCCTCGGCTCGTACACGCACGTCCTGTTCCAGCACCCCAGCCTGGCGCACTCGGCCCTGCTGGCCCGCCCCTCGGGGTCGAACTACCTCGCGCTCGTCGAGGCCGTCCTCGCCCTGCTGCACGAAGGGGACGTCCCCGACGGCCAGGCCGCCTGGGGCGTCGACGTCCTGCTCCTGGCGGCCACCGCGATCGCCGCCGAGCAGGCCGGCCGCGACCAGGACGCCCGCGCCGAGGCGGAGCAGGACGCGCTGGCCGACGCGCTCCGGGCGACCAGCGCGGCCGACCACCCGCGCATCACCGCGCTCGGTACGGACCTCCTCTCCGGCACGCCCGAGCAGCGGCTGGCCTGGATCCTGCGCACCGTCATCAACGGCACCCTGGTCACGCCCCGGCCGCAGGCCTGATCCCCGGCCGGGCGGCGGCCACGGCCGAGGGCGTCGGTGGCCGCGCCGGTGCCTGCCCGGGGCGAGGCCGGCGCCGTCCGCCGTGCCCAGGGCTCAAGGGGGCTGACGGCGCGTCGGCGGCGGGAGGGCGGACCGGTCAGCGGCGGCCGACGTCGCGGGTGAGTTCCAGCCCCAGCACCCGGTCCAGGGCGGCGAAGGTCTCGAAGCGGGCCCCGTCCGCGAGCCCGGAGGCCGCCCCGACGCGGTGCAGCAGGGCGAGCACCGCAGGGGTGTCGAGGTCCCCGGTGAACGCGGCCGCGGCCTCCCGCCGGATCTCGTCCGGCACGGGCTTCGAGGGCCCCCAGGCCCAGTCGGCGACCTGTCGCCGCCAGTCCCGCAGCGTGCCCGCCGCCTCGGCCAGCTCACGCGGACCCGCCACGACCGGCTCGCCGTACGGGCGGGCGAGCAGGGCCAGCCGCAGCGCGGAGGCGTCGACGGCGCCGGAGCCGAGACCGGCCGCCAGCTCGCCGCCCCGGTCCGGCCCGGCGGGGCCGACCCCGAGCCAGACGCCCGCCGCGCCCGCCCGCTCGGCGTCCGCCGCCAGGACCTGGACGTCCGGCGGGCCGCCCAGCGGACCGTCCGGATCACCGGAGGCGACGACGGCGACCGGCGGGTGGACACCGAGAGCGGCGGCGGCACGCCCGAAGTCGGCGGCGGCGCCCTCCGCCACGGCGAGGACCCGCACCACCTGGAGGCCCTCGATCTCGGCGACCCTCTGCAGGACGTCACCGACCAGCGCGGCCCGCAGGTCCCCCGCCCCGATCCGGCCGCCGGCGCAGCCCAGCCGGACCCCGACCCGCAGCAGCATCCGCCGCCCGGGCGGGATCCCGGTGCTGCGCCCGGTACGGGCGTCGGCCACGCTCAGCGCGGGTTGCCGGGCGCCCGGCCCCTCCCGCGCGACCTCCTCCAGGCGCAGCGCCGGGCCGTCGCCGGCCCCCACCGCGCCGCTCACCGCGCCCGTAGGGATGCCCTGTTCGTCCACCACTCGGCCACACCTCCTCGGCGTGGCCATCCTCCTCCCCCGGCCCCGGCGCCGCCACCGGCCGTACCGGGCGCCGGCGGAGGACCCGCCCGGACGGTGTCAGCCCGCCACGGGCCGGGCCTGCGCGCCGAAGGCCCGCTCGGCGGCGGTCATCACCCAGTGCGGGAACTGCTCCAGCGGGATCGCCGGCGAGGCGGGGAATCCCGGGCGGATCGACGCCTCGGGGAAGAACGCGACCCGGCACCGCCGGCACAGCCACCCGGCCTGCCACACCCGGGCGTGCGGTTGCCGGTGCGCCGCCTCCTCGGGCGACCCGGAGCCGGGCCGGCGGCGGGAGCGCGCGACGAGCTCCACGATCGCGGCGGCCGCCAGCAGGACCAGCGGGAGGACGAACGGACCGGCCAGGTAGCCCGCCCGGTAGGCCGCGTCGTACCCGGAGAGGTCCTCCCGGTCGCGGACCAGCGAGAGGATCCCGACCACGGCGAAGATCGCCGCCAGGGCGGACAGCGCGATCGCGCCGCCGCTCAGCTCCCGGGCCGGCTTCGGCTCGGGCGGCGGGGCGAGCAGCGCGCGAACCGGCTCCTCGAGCGGCTCCGTGGTGTCCGCGAGGGCCCGCGACACCGGGACGGACCGGTCGGACGCCTCGCACTGCGGGCAGGTGGCACTCATCCGGCGGGTCACTCCTGAGGGGCTGTGGGGAATCGGTGAACGCGTAGTAGAGCACACGGGGCTGACCCTCCGTGCCACCGGGCCCGCGGCCACCGCCCGCCCGGTGCCCCGTCCGCTACGCGGTCCGGCCGAAGCAGCGCTCCAGCTCGTCCAGGTCGTAGAAGTAGCTGCCCTTCGAGACCGGCGCGCAGCCCGGCCGGAAGGCCGTCTGCTGCTCGTTGTAGAGCATCCGGACCAGGTAGTCGTCGCCCTTGCGGAAGAGGTCCCACTGGATGTTCGCGCCCATCGGGGCCACCGTCGCGCCGCGCCAGGCGTTGCTCGCGTAGGTGTACGGGGACGCCTCGGTGACCTGGGTCGTGCTGCCGGGCAGCCGCATCAGCGCGGCGAGCGGGATGATCTCCTCGGCGTGGGTGAAGCGCAGCTCGGCGGCCGGACCGCCGGTGCCCGCCCGGCGGTCCTCGGCCTTGCGGAACAGGTCGTCGAGGAGCACCCCGGCCATCTTGTAGGTGATGTCCTGACCGGCGAAGCCCGGGCCCTTGGTGTAGTACTCCTCGGCGTTGTCGAGGTAGCCGAACCAGGCGGCCTCCTCGGAGCCGATGTAGCGGCCCAGGTGCCAGTCGCCCTCGTCGGTGAGGTCGGCGGTGACGCTGTACAGGTTGAAGACGGCCTGGGCCGCGTCGACCTCGTTCCCGGCGAAGGGGTAGCCGCCGGCCGCGAGGCGGTCGACGAACGGCCCGGTGAAGATCCGCTCCAGCACCTTCCGGGCCGCCCGGTGGCTGCGCGGCTGGTCCCGGACCGCCGCGAGGGTGGCCGCCAGCCGCGGGTCCTTCTTGACGTAGTCGGTGTAGTCCTTGTTCACGGCGGACTTGTGGAAGTAGAGCAGGTCGGTGTCGGTCCGGGCCGGGTCGACGGCCTTCGCCAGCGCCGGCTCGCCCGCCAGCAGGCCCTTGGTGAACTCGGTGCCCGAGTCGACCGCCCGGGGCTGGCCGGAGCTGACCACGTCGATCCGGTCCGGGCCCGCCGGGTCGTCGGCCCCGGCGGCGATCCGCCGGAAGAGGCCGGGGAGCCGCTGCTCCATCCGCTCGGCCGTGTCCTGGAGCGCCCGCCGGCCCTGCCCGGTCAGCGCCCCGTAGCCCACCTTCGCGTTGGCGTCGAGCAGCGCCCGCACGTCCGGGCCGAAGCCCTTGCCCACCCGGGTCAGCGCCCCCTCGTCGGCGGCCTGCTGCCAGAGCTTCACCAGGAGGTCGCCGTCCTCGCTGTCGCTGAGCGCGCGGGCGCCGTGCCGGGAGACGGTCTGGGTGAGGACCGCCGTGTAGCCGGCCGGTGCCTGCTGCAGGCTCCGGACGCTCTGCAGCGGCCGGTAGGGCGCCTTGGTGGTGGCGCCGGCCGGCGTACCGAAGGCCGGGCCCGCCGCCGGGCCGCCGTGCGCCTGGGCGGGGACGGCCACGGCCAGGGACAGCAGCGCGGAAGCGGCCAGCGCCACGGTGGAGGTGAGGGTGCGTCGCATGGGGGGTCCAGGGGTCGCTCGGGAACGGGAGAGCCGGGCCGATCCCACGCGATCCGCGTGACCTCCGGGCGTCCCGCGCATGTCGGCCCGGTGCACAGGCGGGCAACTCACCCTCGCCGGCGGCGGCCGGACGGCGGGCCCCGCCGGGCCGCGCACCGCTTGCTGTGGCGGGTGCCGCGGGCGCGCGAGTACGGTTCACCACGTGCCCAGTTCTCCCGCAGGACGACACCCGAGCCGTCGGACGGCCGCGGCCGGGACCGGGTGAGCGGCGTGCTGCTGGCCGTCGACCCGACGAGCGGGGACTCCCTGCTCGCCGCCTTCGGCGCGCTGGCCGTGCTGGTGGTGGTGTTCGCCGAGTCGGGACTGCTGGTGGTGGGGTTCTTCCTCCCCGGTGACACCCTGCTGCTGCCCGCCGGGGTGCTCTGCGCCGCCGGCAGCCGCTCCGGGCCCCACCTGTCGCTCTGGCAGGTGATGCTCTGCGCCGCGGTGGGGGCGGTGGCCGGGGCCCAGGTGGGATTCCTGCTCGGGCGCCACGGCGGCCGGCCGGCGCTGGCCCGCAGCCGCAGCGGGCGGCTGAAGTCGGCGGCGGCCCGGGGGGAGGCGCTGCTGCGCCGCTACGGGTACCGGAAGGCGATCGTCCTGGGCCGCTTCGTGCCGCTGGTCCGGACGGTGCTCAGTCCGCTGGCGGGCATGCTGGACGTGCCCACCCGGACCTTCACCGTGTGGCAGATCGTCGGCGGTGTGCTCTGGTCGCAGAGCCTGGTGCTGCTGGGGTACTGGCTGGGCGCCGCCGTCCCCGGGATCGAGAGCTACCTGTGGCTGCTGGTGGGCGGCGTCGTGGTGCTCTCGCTGCTACCGCTGCTGCTGAACTCCCGCAAGGGGTCGGACCGGGGCTGACCGCCCGGCCGGCGGTCCGCCCGAACAGGCCGGACGGACCGGGACGGCTCAGGTGGAGCGGGTGCCGGCCTCGGCGGCCTGGGCGCAGTCGGGGTGGCCCCAGCCGTCCGGGTTCTTCGCGATCGGGTCGCCGACGGCGTACGGGCGGCCGCAGCGGCAGGAGCCGGGGAACTTGGCCTTGACCCGGCCCCCGGCGGACTTGGCGCCCGCCCGGCCGCCGGTCCGCTTGGCGGCCGGGGCCCCGGCCTGCCGAGGCCCGGCCGACGGTGCGGCGTCCGCGCGGGGGGCAGGCAGCGGCGCGTCGACGGAGGTGCCGCTCGCCGGCTGCTGGGCCACCGCCGCGTCGCTCGCCGCCCGGTCGGCGACGGCGTTCAGCGGATCGCCGTCGACCTGGTGCGCGGGGACGTAGACGAACTCGACGTCGCGCCCGGCCAGCAGCGCGTCGATCGCCACGATCAGGTCCTTGTTGGCGACCGGTGTCCCGGCGGCGGTCTTCCAGCCCTTCCGGCGCCAGCCGGGCAGCCACTGGGTGACCGCCTTCATCGCGTACTGGGAGTCCATCCGGACCTCCAGCGGCACTCCCGGCCGGACCGCGCCCAGCAGCTCCTTCAGCGCGGTCAGTTCGGCGACGTTGTTGGTCGCGCGGCCGAGCGGGCCGGCCTCCCAGCGCTGCGGCCGGCCGTCGGCGTCGGCGATGACCCAGGCCCAGGCGGCCGGACCGGGGTTGCCCTTCGAAGCGCCGTCACAAGCGCCGATGATGCGTTCTGCCATGCGGCGATCATGCCAGTGCACCGCGGGTCCGCGCACATGCCGGCCGCCCGGCACCCCGGGCGGCCCGGGCAGCGGACGAAACGACGGGCGGCCGGTGGGGCGGCCACCGACCGGGCCGCCCGTGGCTCAGGAGACGACGGTGCGGGCCTCCCGTCCACGCCGTTCCCGGGTTCCTGACAAGAGCGCCTCCGGGCGGGCGGGTCGGCACCTGGGCTTCCCTCGCCGAAGGGCCCCGGCAGACCGCGTGGCCGGCCCGGACCGCGAGGTGCGCGGTCGGCCGTTCCCCGCCCGGCGCGGGGCGATCGTGCCGGAGGCGGGCGGCTCGCCGCAGGGGCGCGGCGCGGTCCGGTGCACGGTTGACGAACGATCACGTGGGGTAGTGACCCGGTCACCATTCGCATCCCACCCAAGGGGCAGCAGCATGGCCGAGCAGGCCGACCTCATCTTCCACGGCGGCGACATCGTGACCGTCGCCGACGGGCCGGCGCCGGAGGCCGTCGCGGTCAAGGACGGGCTCATCGTCTTCGTCGGCGGCCTCGACGAAGCGGTCGACGGCTGGCGGGGGCCTCGGACGCGGCTGCGCGACCTCGCGGGACGGGCGCTGCTGCCGGGGTTCGTCGACGCGCACGGGCACCTCGGCGGAATCGGGCTGCAGGCGACCATCGCCGACCTGCTGGCCGCGCCCGACGGGGACGTCGCCGACCTCGCCGCGCTGAAGGAGAAGCTGCGGGCCTGGGCGGAGGGCCCGGTGGGCCGGGACTCCGACTGGATCGTCGGCTTCGGCTACGACGACGCGATGCTCGCCGAGGGCGTCCACCCGACCCGTGACGACCTCGACGAGGTCTCCACCAGCCGCCCGGTGCTGGCCATCCACCAGTCCTTCCACCTGGGCGCGGTGAACAGCCTGGGCCTGGAGCGGCTGGGGTACGGCGCCGCCACGCCGGACCCGGAGGGCGGGGTCATCCGCCGCCGGGAGCTCGCGGTGCCGCCCTCCTACGGCGAGCCCGACGGGGTGCTGGAGGAGAAGGCCTTCAATCCCGCCTCGGAGCTGGCGATGGCGGGCCTGCCCGAGGCCGCGCTGCTGGCCCTGTTCATCGAGGGCGCGGAGTCGGCGGCGCGGTTCGGCTTCACCACCGTGCAGGAGGGCGGTACCAGCCCGGCCAACCTCAAGGCGCTGCGGGACACCGCCGCCGCCGTGCCGTTCAAGATCGACGTGGTCGCCTACGTCAAGGCCGACCTGCTCGCCGACGCCCCGGAGGACGACCCGGTCGGCGCGAGCCGGGAGTACGTCGACGGGGTGCGCGCGGCCGGTGTGAAGCTGGTCCTGGACGGCTCGCCGCAGGGCCGCACCGCCTGGCTCACCGAGCCGTACCTGACCCCGCCGGCCGGACTGCCCGACGACTACCGCGGCTACCCCGCGATCGAGGACGACAGCACCGTCCTGAAGCAGGTCGGCACCGCCTACGCCCGGGGCTGGCAGGTGCTCGCCCACGTCAACGGGGACGCCGCGATCGACCAGTTCCTCAGGGCGGTCGAGGGCGCCACCGAGCTGACCGGCCCCGCCGACCGGCGGACGGTGGCGATCCACGCGCAGACCGCCCGCCGGGACCAGGTCCGGGAGTTCGCCCGGCTGGGCGTCATCCCGTCCTTCTTCTCCATGCACACCTACTACTGGGGCGACTGGTACCGGCGCACCGTCCTCGGGGAGGAGCGGGCCGCGACCATCTCGCCGGCCCGCTGGGCGCTGGACGAGGGCCTCGCCTACACCTCGCACCACGACGCCCCGGTGGCGCTGCCCAACTCGATCGCCATCCTGTCCAGCCAGGTGACCCGGCGCAGCCGGACCGAGGGCGTGGTGGTCGGCCCCGAGCAGTGCGTCGACGCCCTGGACGCCGTGCGCGCGATCACCGTCAACGCGGCCCGCCAGTACTTCGAGGAGGACCGCAAGGGCACCATCGAGGTCGGCAAGCTCGCGGACCTGGTGATCCTCAGCGCCAGCCCGCTGGCCGTCGACCCCGAGGAGATCAAGGACATCACCGTCGTCGAGACCATCAAGGCCGGCCGCACCGTCCACCCCGCGCCCGCCGGGGCGCTCCGCGCCACCGCCCTTCCCGACACGCCCCGGGCGCCCGAGTGGGGGTGCAGCTGCTGACGGGCCGACACCTCACCGGGCGTGCCCGCGGACCGGCCGAGGTTCGGGCCGGGGTGCGGGCCGGGGTGCGGGCCGGTCGGGCCCGGCCTCGGCCTGCCCCAGGTGACCGTTCAGCCGGTTCAGCATGTCGAACAGCCGGAGCCGCTCCTCGCCGGACAGCGGGGCGAGGACTTCGTCGTCGGCGGCGGCCAGGTCCGAGTTGATCCCGGCCGCCGCCGAGCGGCCCGGCGCGGTGAGGTCGACGTGCACCCGCCGGCGGTCGGCCGAGGAGCGGGTGCACGTGACGTACCCGGCGCCGACCAGGTCGTCGACCACCTTGATCACGTCGCTGGAGCCGATCTCCAGCCGGGCGGCCAGCTCGCCCTTGGAGTGACTGCCGTCCTCCTCCAGTGCGCAGAGCACCATCACGTGCCAGAGCCGGAGCCCGCGGCGCTCCGCCTGGATCGCGAGGCGTCGGCGGGCGGCCTGGCCGGTGCGGGACATGAGGAAGCTGCTCAGCGTCAGCAGCCCTGGTGCGGAGGGATTCATCCGGTCAGCCAATCTTCACCGGGACACGGGCCCGGGCGGGAGCCGTTGCACATGCGGGGCGGAGCCGTCGCCGGCCGGGTGGTCGGCGACGGCCGGCGGGGCGTGGAACCCGCCGCCGGGGAGCAGCCGATCGGCGTGCGCGCGTCCGCACGGGGGGCGCGGGACGGGCCTCGGCCACCCCGGCCGGCCCGTGACCCGGGATCGATCGACATAAGGTTAGCCTCGCCTAACTTATGAAGTCACGTCAAGGATCCCTCAGCGACCGGGGGAGCGTCGGGGGAATCCGGGACAGCGGGCCCGGTGGGGGCGTCAGGGCCGGACACCAGCCCGTCAGCCGGCAGCGGGGATTCCTTGATCGCGGCGCCGAGAACGCCACGCCGCTGGCCCGGCCGCCTCCCGCACGATGTCGCCGACGACCTTCGCGCCGAGGAGGCGGTTCAACCGCTCGCCGACGCGGCCTCACCCACTGCCAACGCCGCGAGCGAAGCAATTCCCGCCCCCACGGCCTGAACTGATGCCCCATCACCCGAGCGGTGGCCGGAGGTGCCCATCCAGGCCGGCGAGCCGCGCACCACGACCTGTGCAGGCCGCGCCCGGCGAGGCACCCCGAGCCGCACCCCGGCACCGCTCGCATTCCGGGGCACACCCACCCTGGTCGCCCCCGGGAAACATGGTTAGGCTAGCCTTACCGAACTGTCGTGCTCAGCCCATTCGACCGACCTGCCCGCTCCCGGAGATCTCTCATGCCGACTTCCCCCGTGGACGTCCCCGCTCCGCCCGCCACCGACACGGGAGTCCGGGCCTCGGCCGGCCCCGACCGCACCGCGGAGTTCGACGGGCGCGTCGCGCTCGTCACCGGCGCGGCCCAGGGCATCGGCGCCGCGGTCGCCCGCCTGCTCACCGAGCGCGGAGCCCACGTCGTGGCCACCGACCGGCGGGCCGACGGCCCCGGGCTCGGCCTGCTGGACGTCACCGACGCCGCCGCCGTCGAGGCCGAGGTCGAGCGCGTGGAGCGCACGGTCGGCCCGATCGACATCCTGGTCAACGTCGCCGGGATCCTGCGCCCGGCCCTCGCCGTGGAGACCACCGACGAGGACTGGGCGGCCACCTTCGCCGTCAACACCACGGGGGTGTTCCACACCTGCCGGGCGGTCGGACGCCGGATGGCCGAGCGCGGCGCCGGCAGCATCGTCACCGTCGGCTCCAACGCCGCCGGGGTGCCGCGCACCACGATGGCCGCCTACGCCGCCTCCAAGGCCGCCACCGCGATGTTCGTCCGCTGCCTCGGCCTGGAGCTCGCCCGCTCGGGCGTCCGCTGCAACCTGGTCTCCCCCGGCTCGACCGACACCGAGATGCAGCGCTCCCTGTGGCGCGACGACGCCGCCGAACAGCGCGTCATCGACGGCGACCCGGCCAGCTACCGGGTCGGGATACCCCTCGGCCGGATCGCCGACCCCGAGGACATCGCCGAGGCCGTGGTGTTCCTGGCCGGCGACCGGGCCCGGCACATCACCATGCAGGACCTCTACGTCGACGGCGGCGCCACCCTGCGCGCCTGAGCCCGTCCTCTCCCCCGCACTCGATCCACCGGTCGGACGATCCACCGGGCAGAGCCGATCCCGCCTTTCCGAACGGAGCAGCATGACCACAGTGAACGAGACCGGCGGCACCACCGCGGACCACCGCGTCGGCGGTGCCCTGCTGGCCGCCTACCGCCCGGGGCCCGACCGGGCGTTCTTCGCCGGTCCGAGACGGACGCTGCTCGCCACGGGCAGCCGGGCGGCCGTCACCGATCCCGCCGAGGCCACCCGCCTGCTGCGGGAGGCGCGCACCCCGGAGCGGTCCGACCCGCTCGTGGTCGGCGCCGTCCCCTTCGCCCCCGGCCGCCCGGCCGCGCTCTTCATACCCGACCGGACCCAGTGGGCCCAGCCGGTCCACGACGACCCGCTGCTGCGGCTCGCGCCCGAGGACCGCACCGGCCCGGTCTGGACCAGCCGTGCCGTCCCGGCCCCCGAGGGCTACCGGGACGCCGTCGCCGACGCCGTCCGGATCCTCGCCGCGGACGGCGAACTCAGCAAGGTCGTCCTCGCCCGGACCCTGGAGCTGTCCACCCCCGGCGGCGCCGACCTCCCGGCCATGCTCCGCCGGCTGATCCACCGTGACCCGCACGGCTACACCTTCGCCGTACCCGGCGAAGGCAGCGCGACCCTGGTCGGCGCCAGCCCCGAGCTGCTGGTCTCCCGACGCGGCACCGCCGTGACCTCCAACCCGCTGGCCGGCTCGGCCGCGCGCAGCGACGACCCGGTGGAGGACCGGCGGCGCGCCGCCGCCCTGCTGGAGTCGCCGAAGGACCTCGCGGAGCACGCCTTCGTGGTGGACGCCGTCCGGCGCGCGCTCGAACCCCACTGCTACGACCTGGTCGTGCCCGAGCGGCCGTCGGTGATCCGCACCGCCGCGATGTGGCACCTGTCCACGGTCGTCACCGGCACCCTGCGCGACCCCGCCACCAGCGCGCTCGACCTCGCGCTCGACCTGCACCCCACGCCGGCGGTCTGCGGGACGCCGACCGACCGGGCGCGCGCGCTGATCGGTACGCTGGAGCCCTTCGACCGCGGGTTCTACACCGGGGTGGTCGGCTGGGGGGACGCCGACGGCGACGGCGAATGGGTCGTCACGCTCCGCTGCGCGGAGGCCGACGGGGACGGCCTGCGGCTGTTCGCCGGCGCCGGCGTCGTCTCGGGCTCCGTGCCGGAGCACGAACTCGCCGAGACCAGCGCGAAGTTCCGCACCTTTCTCCACGCCGCCGGACTGGGAGACGACAAGTGACCGACTGGCCCGAGGAGTACGTCCGCCGCTACCGGGCGGCCGGCTACTGGACCGACGAGCTGCTCGACGAGATGGTCCGCCGGCACGCCGCCGAGCGGCCGGGGCAAATCGCGGTCGTCGACGGGGAGCGTCGGTGGAGCTACGCCGAACTCGACCGGCGGGCCGACCGGATGGCCACCGGGCTGCTGGCCCGGGGCATCCGCCGGGGCGAGCGGATCGTCCTCCAGCTCCCCAACGTGGCCGAGTTCTACGAGGTGTTCATCGGCGCGCTGCGCGCCGGGGTGGTGCCGGTGATGGCGCTGCCCGCCCACCGGCACGCCGAGATCTCCTACTTCTGCGAGTTCGCCGGGGCCCGCGCGCTGATCGTGGCCGACCGGCACGCCGGCTTCGACTACCGGGAGATGGCCGGCCGGGTCACCGCCGCGGTGCCCGCCCTCGCCGAGGTCTTCGTGGCCGGCGACCCGGGGCCCTACACCTCGCTGGACGACCTGCGCGCCGACGAGCCCGCCCCGGTCCAGGACCCTCCCGCCGCCACCGACCTGGCCTTCCTCCAGCTCTCCGGCGGCAGCACCGGCCTGCCCAAGCTGATCCCCCGCTACCACTTCGACTACCTGTACAGCGTCCGCGAGTCCGCCGCGATCTGCGAGCTGAGCGCGGAGACCGTCTACCTCTGCGCGCTGCCCGCCGCGCACAACTTCCCGCTCAGCTCCCCCGGCAGCCTCGGTGTCTTCCACGCCGGCGGCCGGGTGGTCCTCGCCCCCGAGCCCAGCCCGGCCACCGCGCTGGCGCTGATCGAGAGCGAGCGGGTCACGCTGACCGGCGTCGTCCCGCCGCTCGCCCTCGCCTGGGCCAACGCGGCGCCCGGCGCCGGCCGGGACCTCTCCAGTCTGCGCCTGCTCCAGGTGGGCGGGGCCAAGCTCAGCGAGGAGGCCGCCCGCCGGCTCGGTCCCGCGCTCGGCTGCGCCCTCCAGCAGGTCTTCGGCATGGCCGAGGGCCTGGTGAACTACACCCGGCCCGAGGACCCGCAGGACACCGTGCTGACCACCCAGGGCCGTCCGATCTCCCCCGCCGACGAGGTGCGGGTGGTCGACGACGAGGACCGCGACCTGCCCGACGGCGCCACCGGCCACCTGCTCACCCGCGGCCCGTACACCATCCGCGGCTACTGGAACGCGCCCGAGCACAACGCCACCGCCTTCACCGGGGACGGCTTCTACCGCACCGGCGACCTGGTCCGCCGGACCGCCACCGGCCACCTGGTGGTCGAGGGCCGGGCCAAGGACCAGATCAACCGGGGCGGCGAGAAGGTCGCCGCCGAGGAGGTCGAGAACGTGCTGCTCGCCCACCCGGCCGTCCACGACGTGTCCGTGGTCGCGGTGCCCGACGAGCACCTCGGCGAACGCAGCCGGGCCTACGTGATCCTGCGCCCCGAGGCGCCCCGCCCGCGCGTGGTCGAGCTGAAGGCCTTCGTGCGCGCCCGCGGCCTGGCCGACTACAAGGTGCCCGACCTGGTCGAGTTCGTGACCGAGTTCCCGCAGACCGGCATCGGCAAGGTCAGCAAGAAGGACCTCCGCACCCCCACCTCCTGACGCTCCGCCCCGGAAGAGAGCAAGTCCAGACACCATGGCTCTGCCCACCATCGCCCCGTACGATCCCCCGCGGGTCGACCAGCTCCCCGCGCCCAAGGTCCCGTGGCGGGTCGACCCCGCCCGGGCCGTCCTGCTCGTCCACGACCTGCAGAACTACTTCCTGTCCGCGTTCCCCGCCGAGGGCCCGCCGCTGGCCCCGGCCCTCGCCCGGACCGCCCAGGTCCTGGAGTACGCCCGCGGGAACGGCGTGCCCGTCGTCTACTCGCACCAGCGCGGAGGGCAGACCCCCGAGCAGCGCGGCCTCCAACTGGACTTCTGGGGGCCCGGGTTGCCCGCCGACGCGTGGGCGCAGGCCGTCCCGGAGGCGGTCGCCCCGGCCGAGGGCGACACCCTGCTGCTCAAGTGGAAGTACAGCGCCTTCGCCCGCACCGAACTGGCCGACATCCTGGCCCGGTCCGGCCGCGACCAGCTGGTGCTGGTCGGCGTCTACGCCCACATCGGCGTGCTGATGACGGCGGCCGACGCCTGGAGCCGCGACATCCAGGCCTTCGTGGTGGCCGACGCCACCGCCGACTTCTCCGCCGAGAAGCACCTGGAGGGCCTGCGCTGGGCCGCCGAGAAGTGCGCCGTCGTGCTGACCACCGACCAGCTCCTGGAGGCCTCGTGACCGCGCCCGAGGAGTCCGGGCGGCTCTACGCCGACCACGTGACGCTGCGCTACGGCGACCGCGCCATCGCGACCGACCTGTCGATCGGCGTGCCGGACGGCTCCTTCACCGTCATCGTCGGCCCCAACGCCTGCGGCAAGTCCACCCTGCTGCGGGCGTTCGCCAGGCTGCTCAAGCCGGCCGCCGGCCGGGTCCTGCTGGACGGCGAGCAGATCAGCGCGCTGCCCTCGAAGGAACTCGCCCGCCGGCTGGGCCTGCTCCCGCAGAGCTCCACCGCGCCCGACGGCATCACCGTGGCCGACCTGGTCTCCCGCGGGCGCTACCCGCACCAGGGGCTGTTCCGGCAGTGGTCCAGGGAGGACGACCGGGTGGTCGCGGAGTCGATGGCGGCCACCAACGTCGACACCCTCGCCGCCCGCTTCGTCGACGAGCTCTCCGGCGGCCAGCGCCAGCGGGTCTGGCTGGCGATGGCCATCGCCCAGCAGACCCCGCTGCTGCTGCTCGACGAGCCGACCACCTTCCTCGACATCGCCCACCAGGTCGAGGTCCTCGACCTGTGCGCCCGGCTGCACGGGGAGCAGGACCGCACCCTCGTCGCGGTGCTCCACGACCTCAACCAGGCCGCCCGCTACGCCAGTCACCTGATCGCCATGCGGGACGGCGCGGTGGTGGCCCAGGGCCCGCCCGGCGAGATCGTCACCGCCGAACTGGTCGAGAAGGTCTTCGACCTGCCCTGCCAGGTGATCGAGGACCCGCAGACCGGTACCCCGCTGGTGGTCCCGATGGCACCCGGACACCGGTCGAGGACCAGGTGAGCCGCACCGGTACCGGAACCCTGCCGGTACGGCGGGCGACGGCGGCCGACGCGGCGGCGCTCTTCGCGCTCTCCGAGCCGTCCATGGTCTCGGGTGAGCTGCGCCGCCGCCGGCCGGCCGACTACCGCTCGCCGGAGGACCGCTTCCTCCTGGTCGACGGCCCGTCCGGACCGGACGGCTGCGTGGCGCTGCGGCTGCTCGCCCCCGAGCTCCCGGCCCACCCCGCCCCCGGGCTGGTGCACAACTTCTGCGTCCGCGAGGGCCTGCGCGGCGCGGGCCTCGGCTCGCAGCTCCTGGACGCCCTGCTGGACGAGGCCGGGCGGCACGGGGTGCGCACCCTCGTCACCGCCAGCACCGGCGGCGGAGCGCTCTTCCGCCGTTACGGCTTCGAGGAGATCCCGGCCGCGCTCGCACCGCGGGCCTGGGCCGACCGGCTGGACCCGGCCCGCCGCTCCCTGGTCTTCCTCAGGACGCTGGAGGGCTGAGACCGCCGCCGGACAGCCGAAGTCCCCGGGCCCGTGATCGGGCCCGGGGACTTCGGCTGTCCGGGGTCAGCCGCGCGAGGCCCGCCACTGACCGGCGATCAGCCAGACCAGGTAGCAGCCGCCCACCACGCCGGTGAACACACCGACCGGCAGCTGGGTGGGGGCGAGCAGGCGCTGCGCCGCCAGGTCGCTGACGGCCAGCAGCACCGCGCCCAGCAGCGCGGAGCCCACCAGGTTGGGGCCGGTGGCCCGGGTCAGCCGGCGGACGGCCTGCGGGGCGATCAGCGCCACGAACGGGACCGGGCCGGCCGCGGCGGTGGCGGCGGCCGTCAGCGCGACGCCGATCAGCACCAGCCAGATCCGCACCCGCTCGGTGCGCACCCCGAGCGAGGAGGCCGCGTCGTCGCCCATCTCCAGCATCCGCAGCGGGCGGCCGAGCAGCACCGCCGCCGGCAGCAGGACGGCCAGCGCGAGCGCCATCGGCCCGCAGTGCTCCCAGCCGCGGGCGTTGAGGCTGCCGGTCAGCCAGACCGCCGCGCTCTGCGCGTCGCTGAACGAGGCCCGGGCGATCAGGTAGGCGTTGAGCGAGGAGAGCAGCGAGCTGACCCCGATGCCGACCAGCACCAGCCGGTAGCCCTGGGTGCCGCCGCGCCGGGCCAGCAGGTAGACCAGGAACGCGGTGACCAGCCCGCCCACCACGGCGCCGAAGGCGACGGTGGCGGCGCTGCCGCCGATCACCAGGATCACCGCCAGCGCCCCGGTGGCCGAGCCGACCGTGAAGCCGATGACGTCCGGGCTTCCCAGCGGGTTGCGGGCGAGCGTCTGGAAGAGCGCGCCGGCCAGGCCGAGCGCGGCGCCCACCAGCAGGGCGGTCAGCAGCCGCGGCAGCCGCACCTCCATGACGATGTAGCGGTCCGCGCGGACGCCGCCGCCGGTGAGCACGTCGATCACGTCGGAGACCGGCAGCGGGTAGTCACCGGCCGTCAGCAGCCAGGCGCAGACGCCGAGCAGCGCGAGCACCAGCAGCCCGCCGACCACCGTCGCCCGGCGGTGCCAGCGCAGCGAGCGCCCGCCGGGCAGCCGCAGCGCCCGCAGCGGGACGGGGGGCCGGGCGGCGGGGCCGTCCGGTCCGGTCACGACGGGTGGGGCGGGCCGGGAGACCGTCAGGGGGCTGTTCACAGTTGGGCGATCCTTCGGCCGCGGACGAGGGCGATGAAGAGCGGCGCGCCGATGAAGGCGGTGACCACGCCGGCCTGGAGCTCCGCCGGGTGCAGGAGCACCCGGCCGAGGATGTCCGCGCCGACCAGCAGCACCGGGGCCAGGACCGCCGAGAGCAGCATGATCCAGCGCTGGTCCGGGCCGCAGACGTGGCGGGCGAGGTGCGGAACGGCCAGGCCGACGAAGGCGATCGGGCCGACCGCCGCGGTGGCGGCGCCGCACAGCAGCGTGACGGCGACCAGGCTGAACACCCGGGTGCGGGCCGGGTGGGCGCCCAGCGCGTGCCCGGCGTCGTCGCCGAGGGCGAGGGCGTTCAACGGACGGCCCAGCAGCAGGGCGAGCGCTCCGCCGGCCGCCAGGAACGGCAGCACCTGGCCGAGCACCGCGGAGTCGACGCCGGCCAGCGTGCCGACCTGCCAGAACCGGAACCGGTTGAGGGTCAGCGGATCGAGCAGGATCAGGCCGTTGACGAAGGCGGTCAGCACGGCGGTGACGGCGGTTCCGGCCAGCGCGAGGCGCGCGGGGGTCGCCGAGGCCCGGCCGCCGCCACCGAGGATCTGCACCACCAGGGCCGCGACGGCGGCGCCCGCCAGGGCGAACCAGATGTAGGAGTGGAAGCTCCGCAGGTCGAACAGGGCCGTCCCGGCCGCGACGGCCGCGGCGGCGCCGCCGTTGACGCCGAGCAGGCCGGGGTCGGCCAGCGGGTTGCGGGTGAGCGCCTGCATCATCGCGCCGGCGACGCCGAGGGCGGCTCCGACGGCGATGCCGAGCAGCGTGCGCGGGATCCGCGCGTGGTGCACCACGATCCAGTCCTCGGACGTGGGCTCGTGGTGGAACAGGACGTGCAGGACCTGGCCGGGCGGGATGTAACGGGCGCCGATCGCGATGCCCGCGAGGGCGAGCAGGGCCAGCAGCACCAGTGCTCCGAGGAGCCAGGCCAGCCGTCGGCCGGTGCCGATCCGCCCGGGCGGGGTGGTCTTCGCCCCGGCCGCGGCGCGCGGCGCAGTGGCGGTCGTCATGCGTGCTCGTGCTCGCCCTCGTGGTGGTCGTGGTTGGCGACGCCACGCTTCCAGTAGCCGTCCACGTCGACCTGGTGGCGGTCCAGGTCGCGCTCCGCCCGCAGGTGACGGCGGATCGGCTTGAGCGCGTTGGCCTCACCCGCGACCCAGGCGAAGCCCAGGCCGGGCGGCAGCTGCGCCGCGCGGACGGCCCGCTCCAGCAGGTCGGTGCTGCCGGCCGGGGCGTCGCCGCGGTGCAGCCAGGTGACGGTCGCGTCGGTGGCGGTCTCGAAGACCTGCTCGTGCTCGGGCCCGGGCACCTCGGCGAAGGCGATCACCTTGACGCCGGCGGGGAGCATCTCCAGCCAGCGGCCGAGCGCCGGGATGGCGGTCTCCTCGGCCGCGAGCAGGTACCAGTCGTGGACGAAGGGGATCTCCTCCGACCCGCGCGGGCCCAGGACGCCCAGCCGCATGCCGGGTTCGGCGGCCTCGGCCCAGCTGGAGCCGACGCCGGTGCCGTGCAGCACCATGTCGATGTCGAGCTCCTGCTCGGCCCGCCGGTAGTGGCGCACGGTGTAGTCGCGGGTGATCGGCTCGACCGGGGCGTCCATCCAGGTGTCGTTCTCGACCACCGGCGCGACCGGCAGGGCGGCCCCGTCCTCGGCGAAGCAGAGCTTCACGTGGTCGGTCGGGGCCTGCTCGCAGAAACCTTCGAGGTCGGGACCGCCGAAGGTGACCCGCACCGTGCCGGGCGTGACCCGGGTGACCCGCCGGACTTCCAGCAGGCGGTACTTCAGCGGGTGGCGAACGATCCGCATGCGCGGCGGCGCGGTTTCCGTGGTCATCGGTCAGCCCAATCCGGTGGGAGGTGTGCGCAGGCCGGGAGGCGCGGGTGCCGCCCCCCGGTGAACGGGGAGCGGCACCAGCACTCACTTCCGATTAGGTTAGCCTAACCTCGTATTGTCAGACCAGTCGCGTCGCCCCGATCGCCAGCCCACCTGCCGGTTCGTCACCGACCAGGTGACCGCCGTCCAGCCGGACGACGCGGGGCAGCCGCGCGATGGTGGCCGGCCGGTGCGCGATCACGATCAGCGTGCAGTCCGCCCGCAGCTCGTCCAGGGCGTGCTCGAGCCGGGCCGCGGTGGCCGGGTCGATGTCGGCCGTCGCCTCGTCGAGGACCAGGACGGCCGGGTCGGCCAGCACCGCGCGGACCAGGCCGAGGATCTGCCGCTCCCCCGCCGACAGATTGCCGCCGCGCAGCCCGACCTCCGCGTCCAGACCGCCCGGCAGTTCGGCGAGCCAGGCCCGCAGGCCCAGCTGGTCGACCGTCCGCTCGATGGCCGCGCGGTCCGGTGCGCCCTGGACCAGGGCCAGGTTCTCGGCCACCGTGCCGGTGACCATCCGCACCTCCTGCGGCACCAGCACGATCCGGCGGCGCAGCTCCGCCTCGGGCACGGCCGCGAGGTCGGTGCCGGCGAAGCTGACGGTGCCGGAGTCCGGGTGGTAGAGGCCGCAGAGCAGCTTGGACAGCGTGGTCTTCCCGGAGCCGGTCTCGCCGACGACCCCGGTGCGGCTCCCCTCGGGGAAGTCCAGGCTGATTCCGTGCAGGGTGCGGCCGTCCGCCCGGTAGGCGTACTCGACGCCCTCGCAGCGCAGGTCGCCCCGGGCCGGCAGGGCGGCGGCCGTCTTCGGGCGGTCCGCGGGGGCGGTCGCCGCCAGCAGGTCCAGCAGCCGGGCCAGGCCGGTGCGCGCCGTCTGCACCTCGCCGACCAGCTGCGAGAGGTCGGCGAAGGAGTCGAAGAGGTTGCGGCTGGCGAGCACGAAGACGACCACGGCGTCGATGGTCAGGGTGCCCCGCACGACCAGCCAGCCACCGACCAGCAGCAGCACCACGAGGGCCAGACCCTCGATCAGGCTCACCAGGTCGATCCGGTTCTCCACCCGCAGCGCCCGGCGGGCGGCGTGCACCGCCCGGGTGTTCTCGCCGTCGAAGCGGCGCGTCCACCCGGCCAGGCCGCGCGAGGTCTGGAGGGCCTCACGGGCGGTCAGGGTCTCGGAGAAGGTGGCCGCGACGGTGGCCTCCGCGCCGGCCTTGGCGCCGAAGGCCGCACCGGCGTCGCGCTGGAACCAGCGGGTGACCAGCAGGGTCAGCGGGACGAAGACGACCAGCTGGACGAGGAGCAGCACCCAGGAGTACCAGGCCAGCATCACCAGGGTGAAGACCAGGGTCGCCACCGAGGCGACCAGGCTGCGCAGGTGCAGCCGGACGAACGCGGCCAGCGCGGCGACCTCGCCGGTCGAGCGGCGCAGCAGCTCGCCGCTGCGGTGGGTCTCCAGGAAGCGCAGCGGCGCGGTCGCCAGGTTCTCCACGCACTGCTCGCGCAGGGTGCGGACGACCTGCTCGCCGCCCTGGATCAGCAGCAGTTCGCCGACCCGGGCCAGCACCAGCTGGCCGACCGCGAACACGGCGAGCAGCAGGACGGCCAGGCCGAGGCCGCCGCGGTCCTCGTGGTCGAGCGCGTAGGCGGCCACGCCGACCAGCGGGGCGACGGCGACCAGCGCGGCGGAGTCGGCGAGGCCGACCAGCAGCGCGACGACGAGCCGGGCCCGGTGCGGGCGCAGGTACGGCGCCGCCCGGCGCAGCACCCCCCGGTGGTCCGCCTCGTCCTGGAGCAGGGGCTGCTCAGCCATGGGCCGCCTCCGCGGTGGTCGCAGTCATGGCGCTCTCGGGCCTTTCGGTCGGGTCGGCTCCGGGGGTGCCGGGGGTCGTCGTGGCGGTGTCGTCGGACGCCTGGGAGCGCAGCCGGACCACCCGGTCGGCGGCCTCCAGGACGGCGCCGCGGTGCGAGGCGAAGACGACCGTGCGGCCGGCGGCCCAGCCGCGCAGCCGTTCCAGCACGAGCTTCTCGGTCGTGGTGTCCAGCGCGGAGGTCGAGTCGTCCAGCAGCAGCACCCTGGGGTCGCCGAGCAGGGCGCGGGCGATCGCCAGCCGCTGGACCTGGCCGCCGGAGAGGGCGGTGCCGCCCTCGCCCAGCTCGGTCAGGTAGCCGTCGGGCATCGCGGTGAGCTGGTCGTGGATGCCGGCGGTCCGACAGGCCTCGTGCAGCGCCGCGTCGTCGAACTCGCGGCCGAGCCGGAGGTTGTCGGCGACGGTGCCGGAGAGCAGGACCGGCCGCTGGGACACGTAGGCGATCCGCGAGCGGACCTCGTCCAGCCGGACGTCGCGCAGGTCGACGCCGCCGTAGGAGACGGTTCCGGCGTCCGGGTCGTCGAGGCGGACGGCGAGGCGCAGCAGGGTGCTCTTGCCGGAGCCGGTGGCGCCTTCCAGGGCGACGAACTCGCCGTCCCCGACCGCCAGGTCGACCGGGCCGAGCACGGTCCGGCCGTCCCGGACGGCGGTGGCGCCGGCCAGCACCAGGGTGCCGGCGGCGGGCAGGTCCACGGCCCGGTCGGGGGCGGGTTCGGCGACCACCGGGCGGATGCACAGGGCCTCGTCGATCCGGGCGGCCGCGACGTCGGCCTGGCCGCGCTCCAGCAGACGGTCCACCAGGACCCGGGTGGCGAGGGTGATGATCGCCATCCAGGAGGTGTAGGCGACCAGGTCGCCGATGGAGAGCCGCTTGTCGAGGACGGCCAGGCCGCCGATGCCGACGCCGGCCGCGACGGCGAGCCGGGGGACGAACGGCGCCACGGCCGCCCAGCCGGCCTCCACCCGGGCGGCGACGACGGTCCGGTCGGTGACGTCGGCGCTGGCGGTGTGGTGGCGGTCGACCAGGGGCCGGTGGCCGCCGGTGCCGCGCAGGCCGGTGCCCACCTGGAGCAGGTCGGCGACGGCGTCGGCGCGTTCGCTGTGGGCCCGGGAGAGCTCACCGCTGGCGGCGGCGAACCGCTTGGGGAAGTGGAGGTTGACCCAGACCAGGAACGGCAGGGTCGCGAGGGTGACCAGCAGCAGGGTCAGGTCGAGGGCGGCGAGGGCGGGCAGGAGGACCACGAAGGTGGTGGCCAGCACCACCCAGACGGCCAGGCCGTGCACCCACTCGCGGACCAGGTCGGTGTCGCGGGTCGCGCGCATGGCGAGGTCGCCGTGCCCGCGCGAGGCGAGCGCGGCCCGGTCCAGGCCGGAGAGGTGGCGCAGCAGTCGGCCCCTCAGGTCGGCGCCCACCTTGGCATCGGCGTAGCCGGCCCAGTACTGCCAGCCGTAGAGGCCGACGAACTGGACCGCGGCGGCGCCGGCGGCGGCGCCGGACCAGAGCAGCAGGGCCCCGCCGTCGCCGGGCTTGATGCCCTCGTCCAGGGCCTGGCTGACGCACCACGGCACGGCCAGGAGGGCGATCTGGCGGATCGCCGCCGCCACCATCGCCGCGGCCACCGTGGCCCGGTGGGGCCGCAGGGAGCTTCGCAGCAGGGCGCGGGCCCGACGGCGGCGCTCCGGGGAGAGTGCTCCGGGCGCCAGGTCCTCGTCCGCGAGTTCCTCGGCCGTCAGGCCGTCCTGGGGCCCCGCGGCGGGTTCCGTCTGTCGGTTGCTCACATCGCTCACTCGATCGCTCGCCCGTCTGGTCACTGATTCGAATACGGGGCGGGGGGACGGCCCGGTCGGGCCGTCCCCCCTGTGGTGGGTCAGACGCCGGCGGCGGCCGTACGGGCGACCAGGCCGGCCGGGCGCATGTCCGTCCAGTTGGCGTCCACGTAGGCGGTGCACGCCTCACGGCTGTCCTCGCCGTGCACGACCGTCCAGCCGGCCGGGATCTCGGCGAAGGCGGGCCAGAGGGAGTGCTGGTTCTCCGCGTTGACGAGCACGAAGTAACGGGCGTCGTCGTCCTCGAACGGGTTGGTGGCGCTCATGTCGTCTCCTTGGGGGTAGTGGTCGGTGGACGGGCGGTCAGCCGGAACAGGCCGGCGTGCTCTCAGGCTCCTCGCCGAGCGAGGCCGTGACGAGACGGTCGACGAGGAACTCGGCGAGCGCCGCCACGGTCGGCCGGGCCAGCAGGTCGGCGAGGCCGAAGTCACCGGCGAACTCCGCCCGGATCCGCTGGAGCAGCGACATCGCGAGCAGCGAGTGGCCGCCGAGGTCGAAGAAGTTCTCGTCGATCCCGAGTGCGGGCAGGCCCAGCACGTCGGTGAACGCCGCGTGCACGGCCTGCTCGCTCGGGTACCTCGGTCCGCGCAGTGGTCCCGACGCGGTGAAGTCGATGGCGCTGGGCGCGGGGAGGGCCTTGCGGTCGAGCTTGCCGTTGACGGTCAGCGGCAGCTCGTCGAGCACCACGAACGCCGACGGCACCATGTACTCGGGCAGCCGGGCGGCCAGCATACGCCGGACCGCGGCGGCCTCGATAAGGGTACCCTCACCCGGCACCAGGTAGGCGACCAGGCGCTTGACGCCGGGGGTGTCCTCGCGGACCACCACGGCGGCCTGGGCCACGGCCGGGTCCAGGGCGATGGCGTCCTCGATCTCGCCGGGCTCGACCCGGTAGCCGCGGATCTTCACCTGGTCGTCGGCACGGCCGAGGAAGTCCAGCAGCCCGTCCTGACGCCAGCGCACCACGTCACCGGTGCGGTACATCCGGGCCCCCGGCTCGCCGAACGGGTCCGCGACGAAACGCTCCGCCGTCAGCCCCGCCCGATTGAGGTAACCCCGCGCCAGACCCACACCCGACACATACAGCTCCCCCGCCACACCCACCGGAACCGGCCGCAGACAGGCGTCCAGAACGTACGCCCGGGTGTTCCAGATCGGCCGGCCCACCGTCGCGGTCGCCGAGTCCAGCGTCCCGCCACCGAGGGTGTTGATGGTGTACTCGGTCGGCCCGTACAAGTTGTAGCCCATGACGCCCGGCGTCTCGCGCAGCCTGGTCCAGAGCGTCTCCGCCACCGCCTCACCACCCAGCAGCACCAGCACCGGACGGTGCCGGTCCTCCTCCAGCAGGCCCCGGTCGACGAGCGCCTGGGCGTAGGACGGCGTCACGTTGATGACGTCGATGGCGTACTCGGCGCAGTACGCGGAGAGCGCCTCGGCGTCGCGGCGCAGGGCCTCGTCCAGGACGTGCACCTCGTGGCCCTCGACCAGCCAGAGCAGTTCCTCCCAGGACATGTCGAAGGAGAACGAGACCGTGTGCGCGATCCGCAACCGGCGACCACCCGCGGACTCGACCACCGGATCGAAGATCGCCTCACGGTGGTTCAACTGCATGTTCGTCAGACCCCGGTACGGCGTCACCACACCCTTCGGCCGACCCGTCGAACCCGAGGTGAAGATCACATACGCCGGACTGTCCTGATCCACCACCACACCCAACGGACCCACCGGCAACGCCGCCAACTCGGCCACCACCTCCGGCGAGTCCAGCAGCAGCACACCCCCGAACGACGGCATCCGCGCGACAGCCGTGGAATCCGTCACCAGGCAGACCGGAGCGGTGTCCTCCACCATGAACGCCAACCGCTCCACCGGATAGTCCAGCTCCAACGGCAGATACGCCGCACCCGTCCGCAACACCGCGAACAACGCCGCCACCATCTCCAGCGAACGCGGCAACCCCAGCGCCACCACCCTCTCCGGCCCCGCCCCCCGCGCCACGAACAACCGCGCCAACCGGTTCACCCGGGCATCCAACTCCGCATACGACCACGACACCCCACCGAACACCAGCGCCGTCTCACCCGGCACCGCCACCGCACGCTCCGCCAACAGATCCGCCACCGTCGCCCCCGGCAACCCACGACCCGTCGCCACCCACTCCCCCAACACCAGACCGCGCTCACGCACCGTCAACACGTCCAGGGCGCCGATCCGGCGGCCCGGGTCGGCCGCGACCTGCTCCAGCAGGGCCAGCAGTCGCTCGACCAGGGCCTCGGCGGTGGTGCGGTCGTAGAGGTCGGCCGCGTACTCGAAGGCGATGTCGATCTCCTCCGTGGCGGAGGTCTCCTCGAAGTTGAAGTCGAGTTCGAACTTCGCGGCGCCCAGCTCGAAGGGCAGGATCCGGCTCTCCAGGCCGAGCAGGCGTCCGGCCTGGCCGTCGTTGTGCTGGTAGCCGAGCATCACCTGGAACAGCGGGTGCCGGCCGGGCACGCGCGGCGGGTTGACCGCCTCGACCAGCCGGTCGAACGGCAGGTCCTGGTGGGCGAAGGCCGCCAGGTCGGTGTCCCGGGTGCGGGTCAGCAACTCGGCGAAGGTCGGGTCGCCGGACAGGTCGTTGCGCAGGACCAGCGTGTTGACGAAGAAGCCGACCAGCCCGTCCAGCGCGCTGTCGGAACGCCCGGCGACGGGCGCCCCGAGGGGGATGTCCGTGCCGGCGCCCAGGCGGTGCAGCAGGGTGGCCACGGCCGCCTGGAGCACCATGAAGGTGGTGGTGCCGGTCGCCCGGGCGGCCTCGCGCAGACCGCGGTAGACGGCCGGGGGGACCTGGCCGCGCACGGTGTCGCCGCGGTAGCCGGCCACCGGACGGCGCGGGTGGTCGGTCGGCAGCGGCAGCTCCTCCGGCAGCCCGGCGAGTGCCTGCTTCCAGTACCCGGCCTGACGGGCGTGCAGGCTCCGCTCGTCCTCGGGCGAGCCGAGCAGTTCCTGCTGCCAGAGCGTGTAGTCGGCGTACTGGACCGGCAGCGGCGCCCAGTCGGGGGTGCGGCCGTCGGTGTGCGCCGCGTAGGCGCCGGTGAGGTCCTCGATGAAGGGGAGCATCGACCACTCGTCGCCCGCGATGTGGTGGAAGAGCACCACCACCACGTGGTCCTCCGGCCCGAGCTCCAGCAGGCTGACGCGCAGCGGCAGTTCGGCGGAGAGGTCGAAGCCGTACCGGACGGCGCTCCGGAGGTCGGCGTCCAGCGTCGACTCGGAGGAGCGGACCAGGTGCACGGCCGCCTCGGCCGCCGGGGCCTCCAGGATCCGCTGGTGGACGTCGCCGTCGCGCTCGGTGAAGACGGTGCGCAGGCTCTCGTGCCGCTGCGTCACCGAGCGGACGGCGGCGCCGAGGGCGGCCCGGTCCAGCGGTCCGGTGACCCGTACCACCAGGGGCACGTTGTAGGTGGCGCCCGAGTCGTCGAGGTTCTGCAGGAACCACATCCGGCGCTGGGCGTGCGAGAGCGGCAGGTCGGCCGGGCGCTCGCGGCGGCCCAGGGCGGGGCGCGGGTCGTCGCCGGCGCCGGCCCGGTGGGCGAGGCCGGCCGGGGTGGGTGCCTCGAAGAGGTCGCGGACGGTGAGCCCGGCGCCGCCGGGCAGCGCGCGGACCCGGCCGATCAGCCAGGTGGCCAGCAGGGAGTGGCCGCCGAGGTCGAAGAAGTGGTCCTCGGGGCCGACCTCGGCGAGGCCGAGCACCTCGGCGAAGGCGCCGCAGAGGATCTCCTCCCGGGCGTCGCGCGGGGCGCGGCCGGGGCCGGTCCCGGTGCCGGCGGGCGCGGGGAGGGCCTGGCGGTCGAGCTTGCCGTTGACGGTCAGCGGCAGCTCGTCGAGCACCACGAACGCCGACGGCACCATGTACTCGGGGAGCCGGGCGGCGAGTTCGTTGCGAACGGCGGCGAGGTCCACGGCCGTCGCGGCGGGGACGAGGTAGGCGACCAGGCGCTTGACGCCGGGGGTGTCCTCGCGGACCACCACGGCGGCCTGGGCCACGGCCGGGTCCAGGGCGATGGCGTCCTCGATCTCGCCGGGCTCGACCCGGTAGCCGCGGATCTTCACCTGGTCGTCGACACGGCCGAGGAAGTCCAGCAGACCGTCCTGACGCCAGCGCACCACGTCACCGGTGCGGTACATCCGGCCCCCGGGCTCGCCGAACGGGTCCGCGACGAAACGCTCCGCCGTCAGCCCCGCCCGATTGAGGTAACCCCGCGCCAGACCCACACCCGAGACGTACAGCTCCCCCGCCACACCCACCGGAACCGGCCGCAGACAGGCGTCCAGAACGTACGCCCGGGTGTTCCAGATCGGCCGGCCCACCGTCGCGGTCGCCGAGTCCAGCGTCCCGCCACCGAGGGTGTTGATGGTGTACTCGGTCGGCCCGTACAAGTTGTAACCCATGACGCCCGGCGTCTCGCGCAACCTGGTCCAGAGCGTCTCCGCCACCGCCTCACCACCCAGCAGCACCAGCACCGGACGGTGCCGGTCCTCGTCCAGCAGACCGGCCTCCACCAGGGCCTGGGCGTACGAGGGCGTCACGTTGATGACATCGATCCCGTGGACGTCCAGGTAATCGGCCAGACCCTGGGCGTCGCGGCGCAGGGCCTCGTCCAGGACGTGCACCTCGTGACCCTCGACCAGCCAGAGCAGTTCCTCCCAGGACATGTCGAAGGAGAACGAGACCGTGTGCGCGATCCGCAACCGGCGACCACCCGCGGACTCGACCACCGGATCGAAGATCGCCTCACGGTGGTTCAACTGCATGTTCGTCAGACCCCGGTACGGCGTCACCACACCCTTCGGCCGACCCGTCGACCCCGAGGTGAAGATCACATACGCCGGACTGTCCTGATCCACCACCACACCCAACGGACCCTGCGGCAACGCCGCCAACTCGGCCACCACCTCCGGCGAGTCCAACAGCAGCACACCCTCGAACGACGGCATCCGCGCCGCAGCCGTCGAGTCCGTCACCAGACAGACCGGAGCGGTGTCCTCCACCATGAACGCCAACCGCTCCACCGGATAGTCCAGCTCCAACGGCAGATACGCCGCACCCGTGCGCAACACCGCGAACAACGCCGCCACCATCTCCAACGAACGCGGCAACCCCAGCGCCACCACCCTCTCCGGCCCCGCCCCCCGCGCCACGAACAACCGCGCCAACCGGTTCACCCGGGCATCCAACTCCGCATACGACCACGACACCCCACCGAACACCAGCGCCGTCTCACCCGGCACCGCCACCGCACGCTCCGCCAACAGATCCGCCACCGTCGCCCCCGGCAACCCACGACCCGTCGCCACCCACTCCCCCAACATCAGGCCGCGCTCACGCACCGTCAACACATCCAGGGTGCGGACCGGGCGGTCGGGGCGCTCCAGGATCTGCTCCAGGAGGGCCAGCAGCCGCTCGGCGTGCTCCTCGACGACGGCCCGCTCGAAGACGTCCGGGCGGTACTTCCACTCGAAGGTGAGGTGCTCGCCGGGGTTGGTGATGAAGATCAGCGGGAAGTGCGTCGCGTCGACGTCCGTCACCTGGCGCAGGCCGAGGTGCTCGCGCAGGCGGTCCCGCAGGCCCTCGTCGGCCGGGGTGTTGCGGAGCACCTGGAGGGTGTCGAACAGCCGGCCGAAGCCGGTGCCGCGCTGGATCTCGCCCAGCCCGGTCTGGTGGTGTGCCAGCAGGGCGCTCTGCTCGTCCTGGAGGCGGGTGAGGAAGGCGGCGACGCCCTCCTCGCCGTCCAGCCGGGCCCGGACCGGCACCGTGTTGAGGAACATGCCGATGGTGGCGTCGATGCCGGGCAGCTCGGCCGGGCGGCCGGAGACGGTGGCGCCGAACACCACGTCCTCGCGGGCCGTCAGACCGGCCAGCAGCAGGCCCCAGGCGCCGGAGAGCACGGTGTTGAGGGTCAGGCCGTGCTCCCGGCCGAAGGCGGCCAGCCGCTCGCCGAGCCCGGCGGGGGCCTCGACGACGACCTCCTCCGGCAGCAGCGCGGCCCGCTCGCGGGCCTGCGGGGCGAGCAGCGTCGGCTCGGCCAGGCCCTCCAGCGCGGAGCGCCAGGCGGCCCGGCCGGCCTCCTGGTCCTGGCCGGCCAGCCAGCGCAGGAAGTCCCGGTAGGGCAGACCGGCGGCCGGCGGGCGCTCGCCGGCGCAGCGGGTCAGCACCTCCTGGAGGAAGAGCCCGGAGGACCAGCCGTCCCACAGCAGCGCGTGGTTGGTGATCAGGACGCGCTGGCCGCCGTCGGGGGCGAGCACCGAGACCAGCCGCAGCAGCGGCGGCGCGGCGAGGTCGAAACGGGTGAACGCCTCGCGCTCCTTGAGGAGGCGCAGTTCGGCCTCGAAGTCGTCCGTGCCGAGCGCCGACAGGTCGACCTCGGTGAGCGGGACGTCGACGGCGCGCGGCAGGAACTGCACCGGGCGCTCCAGGCCGTCCTGGAGGAAGCCGGCCCGCAGGTTGGGATGGCCGTCCAGCACGGCGGCCACGGCGGCGCGCAGCACCTCCAGCGGGATCCGGGCGGTCAGCGAGAGCACGTCGCGCGAGGTGTAGACGTCCAGCGCCTGCTCGTCGTACCCGGCCTCGAAGAGCAGGCCCTCCTGGAGCGGGGAGACCGGCCAGACGTCCTCGATCTCCAGCTCGGGCACGGCGGCGCGGACGAGGGCCAGTTCGGCCTCGGTCGCCGGGGGCAGCTCGGGCAGCTCCGGGGCGGCGCCGGCCGCCTCGCGGCGGTCGGCCAGCTCGGCGAGGGCGGCCGGGGTGCGGCGCTCGAACACGTCGCGCGGGCTGAGCGAGAGCCCCTCGGCGCGGGCGGCGCCGATCAGCCGGATCGAGGAGATGCTGTCGCCGCCGAGGCGGAAGAAGTCGTCCTCGACGCCGGCCCGCGGCAGGCCGAGGACCTCCGCGTACAGGTCGCAGAGCAGCTGCTCGGTCTCGGAGCCGGCGTCCCGGCCGGCCGCCAGGCCGGTGTAGGCAAGCGCCTCGTCGGGCAGTGCGGCCCGGTCGAGCTTGCCGTTGACGGTCAGCGGCAGCGCGTCCAGCACGGCGAAGGCGGACGGCACCATGTACTCCGGCAGCCGGGCGGCGAGCGCCCGGTGGAGTTCCTCGGTGTCGAGCAGGGCGCCCTTGGCGGGGACGACGTAGGCGACGATGCGCCGGACGGCGCCGGGCCGGACCAGCACGGCGGCCTGGGCCACGCCCGGCTGCCCGGCCAGCGCGGCCTCGACCTCGCCGAGTTCGATCCGGTAGCCGCGGATCTTCACCTGGTCGTCGGTGCGGCCGAGGTACTCGACCTCGCCGTCGGCCCGGCGGCGGACCAGGTCTCCGGTGCGGTACATGCGCTCACCCGGGGCGAACGGGTCGGCGACGAACCGGCCGGCGGTCAGGCCGGGCCGGTCCAGGTAGCCGCGGGCCAGCTGCGGGCCGGCCAGGTACAGCTCACCGGGCACGCCGGCCGGGACCGGCCGCAGCAGGCCGTCCAGCACGTGGGCGCGGGTCCCGCGCAGCGGGCGGCCGATGACCGGGGTGGCGCTGTCCGCGAGGTCGGCGACCAGGGCGTCGACGGTGAACTCGGTCGGGCCGTAGTAGTTGACGGCGGTGACGCCCGCCTCGCCGCGCAGCCTGGTCCAGAGCGGCTCGGGCAGCGCCTCGCCGCCGAGCAGCAGCACCGCCGGGCGGTGCTCGGCGGCCAGCAGGCCGCTGTCGAGCAGCTGCTGGGCGTACGAGGGGGTGACGTCGAGGGCGTCGACGCGGTGGGCGCGGGTGTAGCCGACCACCGCTTCGGCGTCCCGGCGGTCGTCCTCGCCGAGGACGTGCAGCTCGTGGCCGCCGATCAGCCAGATCAGCTGCTCCCACGAGGAGTCGAAGGAGAACGACGCGGTGTGCAGGGCGCGCAGCCGCGCCCGGCCGGTGGCGCGCAGCGCGTCGGCGAAGGTGGTGGTCAGGTGGTCGTGGATCAGGTTGCCGAGGCCGCGGTGCGGGATCACCACGCCCTTGGGCCGGCCGGTGGAGCCGGAGGTGTGGATGACGTACGCGGCGGCGTCGGGGTGGACGGGACCGCCGCGCTCGGCGTCGGTGAGCGGACCGGCGGGCAGCGCGGCGAGGTCGGCGGCGGTCCGCGGGTCGTCCAGCAGCAGGACGGCGGCGCCGGGCACCTCGGGCAGCCGGGCGGCGACCTGGGCGGTGGTCAGGACGACGGCGGGGCGCGCGTCCGCCAGGAGCAGGGCGAGCCGCTCGTCCGGGTGGTCGAGGTCGATCGGCAGGTAGGCGGCGCCGGCCCGCAGGACGGCGAGCAGCGCGGTGACCGACTCGGCGGAGCGCGGCAGCGCGAGGGCGGCGATGTCGTCGGCGCCCAGGCCGTGGGCGCGCAGCAGCCGGGCCAGCCGGTCGGCGCCGGCGTCCAGTTCGGCGAAGGAGAGCTGGACGGGGGCCGGGCCGCCGGTCAGGCCGGGGCCGACCAGGGCCCGGGCGTCCGGGGTGCGGGCGGCCCGGTCGGCGAACAGGTCGGCGGCGGTGGCGTCCGGGACGCGGTGCTCGCCGCCGGAGACGGTGGCGGGCAGCGCGGCGCGCTCGGCGGCGTCGAGCAGGTCCAGCCGGGCGAGCGGGGTGTCCGGGTCGGCGGCGAACGCGGCGAGCAGGCGCAGGAAGCGGTCGGCGATCCGGCCGGCCTCGGCCTCGGTGAACAGCTCGGGCCGGTACTCCAGCTCCAGGCGCAGCCGCTCGCCGGGCAGCACGGTCAGGCCCAGCGGGTAGTGGGTGGCGTCGCGGGCGCCGAGCGCGGTAACGGCCAGGCCCTCGACGGTGCCCAGGCTCGTGCGGAGCGCGTCGCCGCCGCCCTGGTAGTTCTCGACCACGAGCAGGGTGTCGAACAGCGCGCCCTCGACGTCGGCGAGCCGCTGGATGGCGCCGAGGCCGAGGTGCTGGTGGGCGATCAGCTCGGCCTGCTCCCGCTGGACGGCGGCGGCGGCGCCGGCCAGGGTGGCGCCGGGGGCGAGCCGCACGCGCACCGGCACGGTGTTGATGAAGAGGCCGACCATGGTGTCGGCGCCGGGCAGGTCGTCGGGGCGGCCGGAGACGGTGGTGCCGAAGACCACGTCGGCGGTGCCGGTGAGCGAGCCGAGCAGGACGCCCCAGAGGGTGTGGGCGAGGTTGCCGAGGGTCAGGCCCCGGCCGCGGGCGGCCTCCGCGACGGCGGCGGAGAGCTCGCGCTCGGCGTGCAGGGTGACCACGGCCGGTTCGACGGCGGTGGCGACGCCGGCGCCCGGCGCGACCGGGTGGGTCTGGGCGAAGCCGGCCAGCGCGGCGCCCCAGGCTGCCTCGGCGGCGGCGGTGTCGCGGGTGGCGAGCAGCGCCAGGTGGTCCTTGTAGGGGCGGACGGCGGGCAGCGCGGCGAGGTCGCCGGCCGACCCGTAGAGCGCCAGCAGCTCGCGCACCAGGATCGGCATCGACCAGCCGTCGAGCAGCAGGTGGTGGCAGGTGATGACGAGCCGGGAGCGGTCCGGCCCCAGCCGGAGGAGGGCCAGCCGCAGCAGCGGCGGGGCGTCCAGCTCGAACCGGTGGTGCCAGTCCTCGTCCATCGCGGCCAGTACCGCGGCGTCCTGCTCCGCCCCGGCCGGGGCGGTCAGGTCGACCACCCGCAGCGGGGTCTCCACCTCGCGCTGGACGAACTGGACGACCGCCTCCGGGTCCTCGTACCAGAACCCGGCGCGCAGGTTGGCGTGCCGCGCCAGCAGCGCGTCGACGGCGGCGGCCAGCCGGGCGGCGTCGACCGGGCCGGCCAGGTCGAGGTGCGACTGCACGACGTAGACGTCGCGCGCCTCCTCGTCGTAGAGCGCGTGGAAGAGCAGCCCCTCCTGCAGGGAGGAGAGCGGGTAGACGTCCTCCAGGGCCGACGCGGCCGGGGCCTGGGCCTGCGAGTCGTCGATCGGTGCGGTGGAGTCGTTCGTCACGGGGTTCTCGGTCCTGGGGGTGGGGTGGCGGTCGGTGGGGTCGGGGGCGGCGGCGCCGCCCGGTTCGCGGCTCATCGGCGGCGCCTGCGCAGCCGCGACTCCAGCCGGTCGATCTGGGTCTGCTTGAGCCGGACGAGGTCGAGGTCGGAGGGCGTCACCCCGCCCGCGTCGCCGCCGGCGGCGTGCCGGGCGAGCGCGTCGAGCGCGGCGAACCAGGAGTCGGCCAGCGCCGCCACCTCGTCCTCGCCGAACAGCGCGCCCGGCCAGCTCCACTCGACCGTCAGCTCCGGGCGGCCGTCGGGGCCGGTGGCCACGACCGCGTCGATCTCCAGCGGGTAGCCGGCCGGCATCAGCCGGTCGGGGCCGGCCGCGGCGGCGACGGCGGTGCGCTCGTCCTGCGGGGCGAACGCCCAGCCGCCCTGCGGTCCGGCGCCGGTGTCCGTCCGGCCGCGGTAGTTGAACAGCACCTCGGAGCGGGGCACCGCGGCCAGCAGCGGCGCGGTCTGCGCGTTGAGGTGGCGCAGCAGGCCGAAGCCCAGGCCCCGGTCGGGGGCGGCCCGCAGCTGCTCCTTGACCTGCTTGAGCGCCTGGCCGGTGAGCGCGCCGCCGGTCATCGCCTCGGCCGGGTCCAGCCCGGTCAGGTCGAGCCGGACGGGGTGCACGGTGGTGAACCAGCCGACGGTGCGGGCGAGGTCCGGGGTGAGTCCGGCCGCCTCGCTGCCGCCCCGGCCGTGGCCCTCCAGGTCGACCCGGACGGCCGGTGCGGCGCCCGGGCGGGCGGCGGCGACGCCGAGGGCGAGGCCGGCCAGCAGCACGTCGTCCACGCCGGCGCCGAAGGACTGCGGCAGGACGGTCAGCAGCGGCTCGGTGCGGTCGGCGGGCAGGGTGCGGCGCAGCGTGCGCAGGGTGGCGACGGTGTCCCGGGCCGGGTCGGCGGTGAGGCCGCCGAGCGGCCCGGCCGGACCGTCGAGCGCCTCCCGCCACTGCTGGGCCTCGGCGATCCGGCCACGCTCGTGGGCGTGCGCGAGCAGCTGCTCGGCCCAGGCCCGCAGGCTGTGCGCCTCGGGTTCGAGGGCCGGGCGGCCGCCGGCCGCCAGTGCCTCGTAGGCGGTGCGCAGGCCGGGCAGCAGGGTGCGCCAGGAGACGCCGTCCACGGCGAGGTGGTGGACGGTCAGCAGCAGCCGGCCGTCGGTGTCCGGGCCGGCGTCGAACCAGACGGCGCCAAGGACCCGGCCGGTGCCGGGGTCGAGCGCCGCCGCGGCCGCGTCCGCCTCGCGGGTCAGCAGGGCGGTCCACCCGGCGGGTCCCGCCTCCCGCGCGCCCCGGGCGTCGACCCGGCGCAGGGTGCGCGGGTCGGTCAGGGCGGGGGCCGCGTCGGCGGCCAGGACCTCCTGGGTCCAGAGGCCGTCGGTGCGGTCCAGCCGCAGCCGCAGCGCCGGGTGGCGGGTGGCGAGGGCCGCCAGCGCGTCCCGCAGGGGCTGCTCCCGCAGCCCGGCCGGGACGGTCAGCAGGACGGACTGGTTGAACCGGTCGATCGGGCCGCCGCGTTCGCGCAGCCAGTGCACCACCGGCAGGGCGGGCAGCTCGCCGTCGGCGGGCGGCGCGACGGCCGACGGGCCGGCGGGGGCGGGCGCGGCGGGCGTGCCCAAGCCCTTGGCGGCGGCGAGCGCGGCCGGGGTCGGGTACTGGAAGACGTCCTTGGCGGCGATCGGGAAGCCGGCCGCGCGGGCCCGGCTGACCAGCTGGATGGAGACGATGCTGTCGCCGCCGAGGGCGAAGAAGTTCTCCTCCTCGCCGACCTCGGGCAGGCCCAGCACCTCGGCGAAGACCCTGGCCAGCGAGCGGCCCGGGGTCTGCCCGGCCGCCGCGGGGGCGGCGGCCGGGCGGCGGGCCGGGTCGGGCAGCGCCTTGCGGTCGAGCTTGCCGTTGACGCTCAGCGGCAGCGCGTCCAGCACGGTGACGGCGGCCGGGACCATGTGCTCGGGCAGCACCGCGGCCACCGCCACGCGGACGGCGTCGCCGCCGACCGAGGCGCCCGGCTGCGGGACGACGTAGCCGAACAGCTGGCGGGCGCCGCCCTCGGTGACGGCGCGGGCGGCGACGGCCGCCTGGGCCACGCCCGGTGCGGCGGCCAGCGCGGCCTCCACCTCGCCGAGTTCGATCCGGAAGCCGCGGATCTTCACCTGGTCGTCGGTGCGGCCGAGGTACTCGACCTCGCCGTCGACCAGCCGCCGGACCAGGTCTCCGGTGCGGTACATGCGCTCGCCCTGGGCGAACGGGTCGGCGACGAACCGGCCGGCGCTCAGGCCGGGGCGGCCCAGGTAGCCGCGGGCCAGCTGGACACCGCCCAGGTACAGCTCGCCGGGCACGCCGACCGGGACCGGCCGCAGCCGGGCGTCCAGCACGTACAGGCGGGTGTTCCAGACGGGGCGTCCGATCGGGACGACGCCGGAGCCGGCCCAGGCGCGGTGGTAGGTGACGTCCACGGCGGCCTCGGTGGGCCCGTAGAGGTTGTGCAGCTCGATCTGCGGCCAGAGGGCCGCGAAGCGCTCGACCGCTGCGGGCGGCAGCGCCTCGCCGGAGCAGAACACCCGGCGCACCCCGGCGAAGCGGTCCCGGACGGTGCGGTCGGCCTCGGCCACCGCGGTGAAGGCGGTGAGCATCGAGGGCACGAAGTGCGCGGTGGAGATGCCCGCGCCGGCGGCGAGCGCGGCCAGGTACTCCGGCTCCCGGTGGCCGCCGGGCCTGGCCAGGACCACCCGGGCGCCGCTGACCAGTGGCAGGAAGAACTCCCAGACCGAGACGTCGAAGCCGGCCGGGGTCTTCTGCAGGATCCGGTCCTGCGGGGTGATGCTGTAGACCTCGCGCATCCAGTCGAGCCGGTTGACGATCGCCCGGTGCGGGACGACGACGCCCTTGGGGCGGCCGGTCGAGCCGGAGGTGAAGATCACGTAGGCGGGGTGCTCCGGCTCCGGGGCGACCGGCTCGGCCTGCGGCCCGTCGGCGTCGACGCCGAGCACCGGCACGCCGGGGAGGACCGGCAGCGCGCCGGCCGTGCCGGGCAGGGTGAGCACGCAGACCGGGGCGGCGTCCTCGACCATCGCGGCCAGCCGGTCCGCCGGGTACTCGGTGTCCAGCGGCAGGTAGGCGGCGCCGGACTTGAGCACCGCGAGCAGGGCGACCATCAGCTCGACCGAGCGCGGCACGGCGACCGCGACGATCCGGTCCGGTCCGGCGCCGTGCGCGGCGAGCACGCGGGCCAGCCGGCCGGCCCGCTCGTCCAGGCCGCGGTAGGTCAGCTCCGCGCCCTCGAAGGCCACCGCGACCGCGTTGGGCGTGGCGGCGACCCGCTCGGCGATCCGGGTCACCAGGGTGCCCGGCGCCACCTCGCGGTCGGTGGCGTTCCACTCCCCCGCGAGGCCGCGCCGCTCCTGGGCGCCGGTCAACTCGACCCGGGCGGCCGGGCGGTCCGGCGCGGCCAGCGCCTGCTCCAGCACCCGCAGCAGGCGGGCGCCGAAGAGCCGGCCGGTGGAGCGGTGGAAGAGGTCGTCGGCGTAGATGACGGTCAGGTCGGTGTGGTCGCCGTCGGCGGACTCCACGAAGGTGAAGGCCAGGTCGAAGCGGGCCGCGTGCACCGGGTCGGGCAGCAGCGTGGTGCGGGCGCCCAGCAGGCGGTCCAGGCCGCCGGCCTCCTTGCGGTGCTGGACCATCACCTGGAACAGCGGGTGGCGGCCGAGCGAGCGCTCCGGGTTGACGATCTCGACCAGCCGGTCGAACGGCAGGTCCTGGTGGGCGAGCGCGCCCAGCACGGTCTCCCGGGCGCGGGCCACCAGGTCGTCGAAGGTCGGCTCGCCGGAGAGGTCGTGACGCAGCACCAGGGTGTTGACGAAGAAGCCGACGACCGGCTCCAGCACCTCGTCGGCGCGCCCGGCGACCGGGGTGCCGAGCGCCACGTCGGTGGTGCCGGCGAGCCCGCCGAGCAGCAGCGCGGCGGCCGCCTGGGTGACCATGAACGGGGTCGCGCCGCTGCGCTGGGCGTAGCCGCGCAGCGCCCGGTGGAGGGCGTCGGGCAGCCGCAGCCGTACCGCGCCGCCCCGGCCGGTGGCCTCGGCGGGCCTCGGCCGGTCGGTCGGCAGGGCGAGTTCGGCCGGCAGGTCGGCCAGCCGCCGCGTCCAGTAGCGGGCCTGGGTGGCGGCGCTGCCGTCCTGGTCGGCGAGCAGGTCGGCCTGCCAGAGCGCGTGGTCCGCGTACTGGAGCGGCAGCGGTTCGAAGACCGGCGCCGTGCCGGCCAGGCGGGCGGCGTAGGCGTGGTCGAGGTCGCGCAGCAGTACCCCCTCGGACCACTCGTCGCCCGCGATGTGGTGCAGCGCGACGCTCAGCACCGACCGCTGCGGCCCGGCGCGGAGCAGGGTGGCGCGGACCGGGATCTCCTCGGCGAGCTCGAAGGCGTAGGCGCCGGCGGCGGCGACCGCCCGGTCGAGCCGGCCCGCCGCGACCTCCTCGACGGTGAAGGGCACGCCGGCCTGCTCGGGGGTCAGGATCCGCTGGTGGGGCCGGCCGTCCCGGTCGGGGAAGACCGTCCGCAGCGCCTCGTGCCGGGCCAGGACGTCCGCGAAGGCGGCGCGCAGCGCGTCGGTGTCGACGGCGCCGTCGATCCGCAGCGCGCACGGGATGGTGTACGCGGTGCTGGGGCCCTCCAGCCGGTACAGGAACCAGAGCCGGGCCTGCGCGGCGGAGAGCGGCAGCGGCTCGGGGCGGGGCCGCGCGGCCGGGGCGGGGCGGCCGGTGGCGGCGGTGGCCAGCCGGGCGGCCAGGGCCGCGGCGGTGCGGCTCTCGAAGAGGTCCCGCACGGCGACCTCGACCCGCAGCGCGGCGCGGAGCCGGCCGACCACGCGGGTGGCGAGCAGCGAGTGGCCGCCGAGGTCGAAGAAGTCGTCCTCGACCCCGGCCTGCGGCAGGCCGAGCACCTCGGCGAAGACGCCGCAGACCACGGCCTCGCGCTCGTCGCGCGGGGCGCGGCCGGCGGGCGCCGCGAAGGCGCTCGCCTCCGGCTCGGGGAGGGCGTGCCGGTCCAGCTTGCCGTTGACGTTCAGCGGCAGCGCCGGCAGCGGCACGATCGCGGCCGGGACCATGTACTCGGGCAGCGACCCGGCCAGCGTCCGGCGCAGGGCGGCCGGGTCGGCCTCGCCGCCGGGGGCGGGCACGACGTAGCCGATCAGCCGCTTGGCGCCGGTGGCGGTGGCGCGGGCCAGCACGGCGGCCTGGGCCACGCCGGGCAGGGCGGCCAGCGCGGCCTCGACCTCGCCGGGCTCGATCCGGAAGCCGCGGATCTTCACCTGGTCGTCGTCGCGGCCCAGGTAGTCCAGCGTGCCGTCGCCGCGCCAGCGGACCACGTCGCCGGTGCGGTACATCCTCTCGCCGTCGCCGAACGGGCAGGCGACGAAGCGGCCGGCGGTCAGGCCGGGGCGGTTGCCGTAGCCGCGGGCCAGGCCCTCGCCGGCGATGTACAGCTCGCCGGGGACCCCGGCCGGGACGGGCCGCAGCCGGGCGTCCAGCACGTAGACCCGGGTGTTGCCGATCGGTCGGCCGACGCACGGGGTGGGGCTCTCGTCCAGGGCCGCGCCCAGGGTGTCGACGGTGTACTCGGTCGGGCCGTAGAAGTTGTGGCCGAGCACGCCCTCGGTGTCGCGGATCCGGCTCCACAGGGCGTCGCCGACGGCCTCGCCGCCGACCAGGAAGAGCAGCGGGCGGTGCTCCGCCGAGTCGAGCAGGCCCCATTCGACCAGCTGCCGGCCGAACGACGGGGTGACGTCCAGGGTGTCGATCCGGTCGGCGAGCAGCCGGGCGACCAGGGCCTGCGGGTCGCGGCGCAGGTCCTCGCCGTAGACGTGCAGCTCGTGGCCGCGGATCAGCCAGAGCAGCTGCTCCCAGGAGGAGTCGAAGGAGAACGACGCGGTGTGCGCGGCCCGCAGCCGGCGGCCGCCGGCGGCCTGCTCGGCCCGGGCGAAGACCGTCCCGCCGTGGTGCTCCAGCATGTTGGCCAGGCCGCGGTGCGGCACCTGGACGCCCTTGGGGCGGCCGGTGGAGCCGGAGGTGTGGATGACGTAGGCGAGGTCGTCGGGGTCGGGGCGGACGGGGTCGGCGTCCAGCGCGCCGAGCCGGTCGGTGGTCAGGGTGCCCAGGCCGTGCCCGGCGAGGACCGGGCGGGTGCGGGCGACCTCGTCGGTGGTCAGGGTGACCAGCGGTTCGGCGTCGGCGAGCATCAGCGCGATCCGCTCGTCCGGGTGGTCGAGGTCGACCGGCAGGTACGCGGCGCCCGACTTCAGCACCCCGAGCAGGGCGGCCACCAGCTCGGCCGAGCGGGGCAGCGCCAGCGCGACCACCCGGCCGGGGCGGGCGCCGAGCGCGGCGAGGTGGCGGGCGGTCAGCTCGACCCGCCCGGCCAGCTCGGCGTAGCTGAGGCGCCGGTCGCCGAAGACCACGGCGGTGTCGTCGGGGGTGGCGGCGGCGCGGGCCTCGAAGGCGTCGACGACCGTCCCGGCGGGGACCTCGCGGCCGGTGGCGTTCCAGCCGCGCAGCAGCGTGTCGCGCTCCCGCCCGTCCAGGATCTCCAGCTCGCCGACGGGCGTCCCGGGCCGGGTGGCGACGGTCTCCAGCACCCGCAGCAGGCGGGCGCCGACGGCGGCGGCCTGCTCGGCGGTGAACACGTCGGCGCGGTACTCGACGGTGAGCCGCGGCGCCTCGCCGGGGAGGGTGAGCACGGTCAGCGGGTAGTGGGTGGCGCCCCGGTTGCCGATGCCGGCGACCCGCAGGCCGCGGGCGGTCAGCCGGTCGGGGTCGACCGGGTAGTTCTCGAAGACCAGCAGGGTGTCGAAGAGGGTGCCGTGCCCGGCGAGCGCCTGGATGTCGGCCAGGCCGAGGTACTGGTGGTCGAGCAGCGCGGACTGCTGGGCCTGCAGCCGGGTGAGCGCCTCGACGGCGGGCTCGTCCTCCTCGGGGCGGAAGCGGACCGGCACGGTGTTGCTGAACAGGCCGACCATGGACTCCACGCCGGGCAGATCACCGGGACGGCCGGAGACGGTGGCGCCGAAGACCACGTCCGCGCGGCCGGTGAGACGGCCGAGCAGGATCGCCCAGGCGCCCTGGACCAGGGTGTTGAGGGTGAGTCCGTGCGCCCGGGCGGTGCCGGTGAGCGCCGCCGCGAGCTCGGCGGACAGCGGCAGGTGGATCTCGGCGCCGGCGGCGGCCGGGCCGCCGGCCGGGCGGCCCAGGGTGTCGGCGAGCATGGTCGGCGCCTCCAGGCCCGCCAGCGCCTCGCGCCAGGCGAGCGTGTCGGCGCCGGCGTCCCGGGCGGCCAGCCAGCCGAGGTGGTCGGCGTACGGGGTGGTGGCGGGCAGCGCGGCGCTCGCGCCGCCGTCGCCGTAGGCGGTGACCAGCTCGCGCAGCAGGACCGGGGTGGACCAGCCGTCCATCACGATGTGGTGGCGGGTCAGCACCAGGCGGTGGTGGTCCGCGCCGAGGGTGACGAGCGCGCAGCGCACCAGCGGAGGCCGGGCGAGGTCGAACCGGCGGGAGGCCTCCTCGTCCTCGATCCCGGCGACCGCGGCGTCGCGCCGGTCGGCGGGCAGGGCGGTGAGGTCGTGCTCGGTCCAGGGCACCGTGACGGTGTCCGCCACCAGTTGGAGCGGGTGCTCGCCGATCGCGGTGAAGCCGGAGCGCAGCGCGGAGTGCCGGTTGACCACGGCGTCCACGGCACGGCGCAGGGCCGGCCGCTCCAGCGGGCCGCGCAGGTCCAGCGAGGTGAGCGAGGTGTAGAGGTCGTCGGTGCCCTCCTCGCGCTGGTAGAGGGCGTGGAAGAGCAGGCCCTCCTGGAGCGGGGAGAGCGGCAGGACGTCGACGGTGCCGGGGTGTTCGGCCGCTATCCGGTCCAGCAGCGGCTGGCTGACGGCGGCCAGCGGGACGTCGCTGGGGGTGAGCCCGCCGGCGTCCGGCCGGGCGGCGTACGCGGCGAGGGCGTCCAGCGCGGCGAACCAGCGCTCGGCGATGTCGCGGACGGCCTCCTCGGTCAGGACGCCGTGCGGCCAGGAGAGGGTGACGGCGAGTTCGGCGCCGTCGGGGCCGTCGTGGACGAAGGCGCCGACCTCCAGGGCGTGGGCGGTGGGCAGCGCGGGGTCGGCGCCGGCCGCGACGGCGTCGCCGGCCTCGCGGGCGACGGTCCAGTGCGCGCCGTCCGCGGTGAAGCGGCCGAGGTAGTTGAAGAGCAGCTGCGGCTGGTCGGCGTCGGCCAGGGCGGGGCCGGAGACCGGGTCCAGGTGGCGGAGCAGGCCGTAGCCGGCGCCGGCGTTGGGCAGGGCCCGCAGCTGCTCCTTGACCAGGGCCAGGGCGCGGCCGGCGGCGGCGCCACCGGTCAGCGCCTCGTCGAGGTCCAGGCCGGCCAGGTCGAGGCGGGCCGGGAACTCGGTGGTCAGCCAGCCCACGGTGCGGGTGGTGTCGGCGCCGGGGACGAGCTGGTCCTCGCGGCCGTGGCCCTCCAGCCGCAGCAGCAGGTCGGCGCGGGCGCCGGCGCCGTGCCGGTCACGGCGGCGGCCGAGCAGGGCGAGCGCGAGACCGGCGAGCAGGGTGTGGTCCACGCCGGCCCGGTGGGTGGCGGGCACCGCGGTGAGCAGCGGGGCGGTGCGGGCGGCGGGCAGCGTGAGGCGCAGCCGACGGGTGGTGGCGGCGGTGTCGCGGGCCGGGTCGAGCGGGCGGTCGCCGAGCAGCGGGCCGGCGCCGTCGGCCAGCACGGCCTGCCAGCCGGGCAGTTCGGCGCGGATCCGGTCGCCGGTGGCCGCCTCGGCGAGGCCGAGGGCCCAGCCGCGCGGCGAGGTGGCGACCGGGTCGAGCGGGCGGCCCTCGTAGGCGGCGCGCAGGTCGGGGAGCAGGATGCGCCAGGAGACGCCGTCCACGGCCAGGTGGTGGGCGGCGAGGACGAGCAGGCCGTCGGTGTCCGGCCCGGCGTCCAGGTGGACGGCCTGCAGCACGACGCCCTGTTCGGGGTCGAGCCGGTCGACGGCGGCCTCGCGCTCGATCGCGGCGGCGGCGGACAGCTCGGCCGGGGCGACGGTGAGGTGGCGCAGCCGCTCGGCGGCGGGGGCGCTGCCGGCGGGCCGGATCTGCTGGGTCCAGGTGCCGTCGACGGCGATGTCCAGGCGCAGCCGCAGGGCGTCGTGGTGGTCGGTCAGGGTGTCCAGGGCGGCGGTGAGCCGGGCGCGGTCGAGGCCGGCCGGGACGGTGACCACGGTGTGCTGGCTGAACCGGGTGACCGGGCCGCCGCGCTCGCGCAGCCAGGAGCTGATCGCGGTGGCGGGCAGCGGGCCGGTGCCCTCGACGCCGGCCCGGCGGACCGCCGGGGCGGTCTGCTCGGCGACGGCCGCGATCCGGGCGACGGTGCGCCGTTCGAAGACCACCCGGGGGGTGAGGGCGAGGCCGGCCCGGCGGGCCCGGCTGCCGAGCTGGATGGCGGAGATGCTGTCGCCGCCGAGGGAGAAGAAGTTGTCGTCGACGCCGACCGTGTCCAGGCCGAGGACCTCGGCGACGAGGTCGGTGAGGATCCGCTCGGTCTCGGTGCGCGGGGCGCGGGCGGCGCCGTCCCCGGCCTGCCGGGGGGCCGGCAGCGCCTTGCGGTCGAGCTTGCCGTTGAGGCTCAGCGGGAGCGCGTCGAGGCCGACCAGGACGGCCGGGACCATGTGCTCGGGCAGGGTGGCGGCCAGGGCGGCCAGCAGGTCGTCCGGGTCGGCGGGGGCCGGGGCGACGTAGCCGACCAGTTGGCGGGCGCCGCCGGGGGTGAGCTCGCGGGCGGTGACGGCGGCCTGGGCGACCCCGGGCAGCGCCTCCAGGGCGGCCTCGATCTCGCCGAGTTCGATCCGGAAGCCGCGGACCTTGACCTGGTCGTCGGTGCGGCCGAGGTACTCGACGGTGCCGTCGGGGGCCCAGCGGACGAGGTCGCCGGTGCGGTAGAGCCGCTCGCCGTCGGCGAACGGGGAGGCGACGAACCGCTCGGCCGTCAGGCCGGGGCGGCCCAGGTAGCCGCGGGCCAGCTGGACGCCGGCCAGGTACAGCTCACCGGGCACGCCGACCGGGACCGGCCGCAGCCCGGCGTCCAGCACGTACAGGCGGGTGTTCCAGACGGGGCGTCCGATCGGGACGACGCCGGCGCCGGGCTCGGTGGGGTGGTGGGTGACGTCGACGGCCGCCTCGGTGGGCCCGTAGAGGTTGTGCAGCGGGACGTCGGGCAGCGCGGCGTACCAGCGCTCGACGACGTCGCCGGGCAGGGCCTCGCCGGAGCAGAAGGCGCGCCGCAGGCCGCCGCAGCCGGCGGCGGCGGTCGGCTCCTCCAGGAAGGCGCGGAGCATGGACGGCACGAAGTGCAGGGTGGTGACGCCCGTGTCGGCGATCAGGGCGGCGAGGTAGGCCGGGTCCTTGTGGCCCTCGGGGCGGGCCAGGACGACGGCGGCGCCCTCGCAGAGCGCCCAGAAGAACTCCCAGACCGAGACGTCGAAGCTGGCGGGGGTCTTCTGCAGGACGCGGTCCTCGGGGGTGAGGCGGTAGGCGTGCTGCATCCAGGCCAGCCGGTTGACGATGGCGCGGTGCGGGACCACGACGCCCTTGGGGCGGCCGGTGGAGCCGGAGGTGTAGATGACGTACGCCGCGGAGTCGGGGTCGACGGCGGGCAGGGCGGTCGTGGTGGCGCCGGCGGGGGTGTGGCCGGGGCCGATCAGGAAGGCGGCGGCGCGGGCGCTCTCCGGCAGTCGGTCGAGCACCTCGGGGACGGTGACGACGCGGACCGGGCGGGCGTCCTCGATCATGTGGGCGAGCCGGTCGGCCGGGTAGTCGGCGTCCAGCGGCAGGTAGGCGGCGCCGGTCCTGAGGACGGCGAGCAGGGCGACCATCAGGTCGGCGGAGCGCGGCACGGCCACGGCGACCACGGTCTCCGGGCCGGCGCCGGCGGCGGCCAGCGAGCGGGCCAGCGCGTCGGAGCGCTCGGCGAGCGTGGCGTAGCTGAGCGTCTCGCCCTCGAAGACGACGGCGGGGGCCTGCGGCGTGGCGGCGGCGCGCTCGGCGATCCGGCTGACCAGGGTGCCCTCGCGGACCTCCCGGGCGGTGGCGTTCCAGTCGTGCAGCACGGCGGCCCGCTCGGCGTCGGCGAGCAGCGGCTGGTCGCCGATCGGCCGCTCCGGGTCGGCGGCGAGCCGGGCGAGCAGGCCGGCGCAGCGGTCGGCGTGCAGTTCCAGCGCGGCCTGGGTGTAGAGCTCCGGGTTGGCCCCGAACTCCAGCACCAGCCGGTCGTCCGGGGTCTTGGTGACGGACAGCGAGAGGTCGTCGACCGGGCCGGAGGCCAGGGTGACGGTCTGTCCGGGGCTGCCCGCGAAGTCCAGCGCGAGGTCGAAGGGCTTGATGTTGAGCAGCGGCCCGTGGAGCCGGTGGTCGGTGCCGACCAGGCCGAGGTCGCGGCGGATCTCCTCGCCCCGGTGGCGCTGGTGGCGGCGGGTCGCGGTGAGCTCGGCGGCGGCGCGGCGCATCAGCCCGGTGTGGCTGTCCGTCCCGGCAACGGCGATCCGTACGGGCAGGATGTTGACGGCCATGCCGGGCACCCGCAGGGTGCCGGGGGCGGTGCGGGCCATGAAGTGCATGCCGAGCACGACGTCCGGCGTCCCGGTCATCAGGTGCAGGTAGCCGGCGAGGGCGGCGGCGGCCGCCTCGGCCCAGGTCGCGCGGGCCGCCCGGGCCGAGGCGAGGACGGCGGCCGAGTCCTCGGCGGTCAGCTCGACGCGGTGGTACCGGGCGGCGGGCGCGGCCTGGGCGGTCGCCTCGGTGAGGCCGACGACGGCGGGGCGGTCCGCGAAGCGGGTGTTCCAGTAATCCCGGCCCTCGGCGGCGGCGGGGCCGGCGAGGTACTCGCGCTCGGCCTCCACCAGGACGGCGAGCGGGCGCAGCGGGCTGTCGGGCACATCGGTGCCGGCGGCGAGGGCGGTGTACACCTCGGCGACCCGGCGGGTGAGGAGCGCGACGCTGTAGCCGTCGACGACCAGGTGGTGGAACCACTGGAACCAGAGGTGGCGCTGCTCGCCGACCCGGACCAGCAGGGCGCCGTGCAGCGGGCCGGCCTCGGGGCCCTCCAGCGGGGTCGGGACGGCGAGTTGGGCCCGGACGAGCGCGGTGGCGGCGGCCACCGGGTCGGCGGCGGCGCTGGTGTCGAGCCGGGGCAGCTGCCAGGCCTCGGCGTCGAAGGCGGTGGGCAGCTGGACGGTGCGGCCCTCGTGCTCGGCGAGCCGGACGTGCAGGCCGTCGGCCTCGGCGAGGGTCCGGCGCAGCGCCCGCTCCAGCAGCGCGGGGTCGAACGGCCCGGTGATCTCGACGTACTGGCCGACGTTGTAGGCCGGGTTGTCCGGGTCGATCCGCTGTGCGGCGAGTACCCCTGCCTGTGCCGCCGTCAGCTCCTGGAGGACTGCGGCCGGCTCGACCTGCGTGGTGTTGGTGCCCGCCTGAGGCATGGTCGGCCCTTCCCGGTTCGGTGCGGCCCCGCCGACGATGCAAGCCCGGGGCGCTCGCTGGTGCGCTGTGGTGCGTGGTGGTGCGCTGGTGCGCCCTGGTGTGCTGGTGCGCTCTGGTGTGCGCGGTGCTGGGGCGCGGGGCGGCCCGCCGGGTTCGTGCCCGGCGGGCCGGCCGGCCGGGGCCTAGAGGCCCTTGAGGATGGTCTCGATCTGGCCGAGCACGTCGATCGAGGTGCCGTACCGGTCGCTGGTCGCGTAGGTGACCGGGATGACCTTGTTCGCCTGGACGGCCTTGAGGTTCTTCCAGGACGGCTGCTTGTCGAGGTCCTTGGTGTCCTGCGGGACCTCGCCGGTGGCGGCCATCCTGGGCACCAGGATGATGTCGGCGTCGGCGAGCACGTCGAGCTTCTCGGTCGAGTAGGTGACCTCGTGCTCCTTGGTGTCGCCGGACGCCTGGGAGAAGGTGGCGCCCACGTCGCTCAGCACCCGGCCGACCCAGGAGCTGCTGGTGTCGACGAGGAACTCGCCGCCGCCGTAGGAGGACGCGATGGTCCACTTGACGGTGTTGAGCTTGCCGGCGTAGTCGGCCTTGATCTTGGCGGCCTTGGTGTCGTAGTCCGACTTCAGCTTCTTGAACTCGGCCTCCTTGCCCACGGCCGTGGCGATCTTCTCCTGGGCGGTGTACAGGTCGACCGGCTTGTCGATGCCGAAGTAGAGGGTCGGCGCGATGCCTTCGAGCTTGCTGACGCCCCAGTCGAAGGCGGTGGCGCCCTCGACCACGATCAGGTCGGGCTTGAGGGAGGCGACCTTCTCGACGTTGATCTCGATGCCGGAGCCGATGGCCTCGATCTTCTTGGCGGCCTCGGTCTGCGAGGGCAGCAGCTCCATCGGGTTGTTGTCGTCGATGGTGCTGGTGCCGACCGGCTGGACGCCGAGGTCGAGCAGCGCGCCGGTGGCGTAGGAGACGGAGACGATCCGCTTGACCCCGGCCGGGACGGTGACCTTGCCGTTGGTCGCCTCGATCACCTGGGCGGCCTTGGCGCCGCCGGACGCACCGGAGGCGGCCTCGCTCGTGCTGTCGCCGTTCGAGCCGCAGGCGGTGAGGCCGAGGGCGGCGACACCGGCGACGGCGGCGATTCTCAGACCACGGGACGGCAGGGCACGGGTGTTCATCGTTCTCCTTGGGGGTACTGCGTGGCGTGCGCGGGGGCGCTGGGCGTGCGGTGGGCGGGCCCGGGGGGGGTGAGTTCCGCGGCCGCCCGCGGGGTCAGGCTGCCGAGAGGTGGGCGGACCACACCCGGACGGTCGGGGCGCCGAGGTCGGCCAGGTCGGCGAAGTCCACCCGGGCGCCCCGGGCGCGCCACTTCTCGATCAGGTGCATCAGGCGCATCGAGTCGAGCCCGAGGTCCCGGAGGTCGTCGTCGTCACCGACCGCCGCCGGCTCCTCGCCGAGGAGTTCGGCGATGTCGGCGCGGATGCTCTCGGTGTCCAGGACGGGGGCGGACCCGGACGGGCTGGTGTCGGTCATGGCGTGGTTCTTCGCTTCCAGGTCGAGGGGGAGTTCGCCGGTGCGGCCCGGCAGGCCGGCGGACCGTCAGCCGGTGACGCCGAGGCGGCCGTCCTCGGCCCGCAGCTGGCGGCCGGTGTGGCGCAGCAGCAGCGAGTCGCAGATCTCGCCGGAGCGCACCGCCAGGGTGGAGAGCAGCGACGAGGTGATGCCGTGGGTGTGCTCGGTGCCGCCCTGGAGGTAGATCCCCACCTCGACGTGGTCGTCGGTCAGCACCCGGTGGTCGCGGTCGACCCGGAGGCGGCCGAGCTGGTCGGTGCGGCAGGTCGCGCCGAGGTCGCCGAGGAGGTCCCGCGGGTCGACGTGCTCGTAGCCGGTGGCGAGCACCACCGCGTCCGACTCCAGGGCCGTGGTCTCGCCGGTGGTCAGCGAGCGGATCTCGGCGACGGCGCCGTCGGCCAGCTGCCCGACGCCGGTGAGCCGGGTGGCGTTGAGGATCCGCAGCCGCTCCCGGCCGGCCACCTTCTCCTGGTAGACCGTCCGGTAGAGCTGCTCGATCAGGTCACCGTCGACCACCGAGTAGTTGGTGTTCGCGTGGTAGTCGAGCAGGGTCCGCTTGGCCTCGTCCGGCGCGGCGTAGAACTCGTCCACCGCGGACGGGTCGAAGATCCGGTTGGCGAACGGGCTGTCGTCGGCCGGGCTGTAGCCGTAGCGGGTGAGGACGGCGCAGATCTCCGCCTCGGGGAAGGTCCGGTGCAGGAACTCGACGGCCTCGGCGGCCGACTGGCCGGCGCCGACCACCGTGAAGCGGCGGTGGCGCAGCTCCGCGCGCCGCTCGATCAGGTCGGGGGCGCGGAACAGCAGGTCGCGGGTGTGGATGACGCGGTCCCCGGCGGTGACGCCCTGGGGCATCCGCGGCTTCAGGCCGGTGCCCACCGCGATGTTGCGGGCCAGCCGGACCTCGCGGTCGGCCGGGTCGGTGACCGACCGGGACTCCACCTCGACGACCTCGACCCGGCCGTCCGGAGTGGTCACCGGGCGGACCGCGGTGACCTCGCGGCCGTAGGCCGTCCGGCCGGCGAACTCGGCGGCGCACCACTCGAAGTAGTCGTGGAACTCCAGGCGGGTCGGGTAGAAGGACTTCTGGTTGATGAAGTCCGCGAGCCGGCCGCGCTCCTGGAGGTAGGTCAGGAAGGTGAAGCGGCTGCGGGGGTCCCGCATCGTCACGAGGTCCTTGAGGAAGGAGACCTGCATGGTCGCCCCCTCCAGCAGCATCCCGCGGTGCCAGCCGAACGTCGCCTGCTTCTCCAGGAAGCCGACCTTGAGTGCCTGCTGAGGGTCCCGGCGGTTGTGCTCGTCGACGGCGATGGCCAGGGCCAGGTTGGCGGGACCGAAGCCTATGCCGACCAGGTCGTCGGCGCCCTCGCCTCGGTCGATTGCGCCGTTCTCGCTCGACATGATCGATCCTTCCGTTGCTTCTTGCTTCTCGGCCCCGCCGGTGTCCGGTCGACCGCCGCGGCGGCCGTCCGTCACTCGCTCACTCGCAATAGGTAAGGCTTACCTAAGTTCTATCACTTGATCGGGTGAGTCAAATTCAGATCGTGCCCGAACCGACCATCGCGACCTGCCGCCCTTCCGCGCCGGCCGCCTCGTCCCGGCGCACCAGCGGCGCGTCGGGCACCACCTCGGTACCCACCGGCGGCCCGCCGAAGGCCGCCAGCACCCCGTGGCGGACCCGCCCGTCCAGCACCCGCGCACTGCCCACGCCGGCCCGGACGGCCCGCAGGCAGCCCTCCATCTTCGGGACCATGCCACTCGCCAAGTTCGTTAGGAGTTCGGCAAGTTGGGTGGCGGTCAGCGAGGGGACCACCTCCTGCGAGCGCGGCCAGTCGCGATAGAGCCCCGCCACGTCGGTGAGCATCACCAGCAGCTCCGCGCCCAGCGCGGCGGCCACCGCGGCGGCGGCGGTGTCCGCGTTGACGTTGTAGACGTCGCCGCCCACGCCGCGCGCGACCGGGGAGATGACCGGGACCCTGCCGTCCGCCAGCAGCGTGCGCACCATCGAGGGGTCGACGGACGCGATGTCACCCACCTGCCCGATGTCCACCCGCTCGCCGTCCACGACGGCGTGCCGCCGGACGGCCGTCATGGTGTGGGCGTCCTCGCCGGTCATGCCGACCGCGAAGGGGCCGTGGCGGTTCACCAGACCGACCAGCTCGCGCTGCACCTGACCGGCCAGCACCATCCGGACGACGTCCATCGCCTCCGGCGTGGTGACCCGCAGGCCGTTGGTGAAGTGCGACTTGATCCCGAGGCGCCCCAGCTGGGCACTGATCTGCGGACCGCCGCCGTGCACCACCACCGGCCGGACACCCGCGTAGCGGAGCAGCACGACGTCCTGGGCGAAGGCCGCCTTGAGGCCCTCGTCCACCATCGCGTTCCCGCCGAACTTGATCACGACGATCTTGCCGCGGAACCGCTCCAGCCACGGCAGCGCCGCGAGGGGGCCACCCGTGCGCGAAGTTCCAGCAACCCCGGCGCGACGTGCGCGCCCGGCCAGGCCGTTCTCCACCGATCCCCCTGCGCTCAGGATGCCCGCACCGGGATGTGCGGCATTCGCTCCCCTCCACCCCGCCACCCGGCTTCGCGAGTGCCGGAGGGAGTGCGGTTCGGTCGCTCCAGAACCACTTAGGCAAGGGTAACCTTACATTTCTTCACCCCTCCCGTCACCATCCCGTACGAACGTCGCCCGCCCGTGCGAAACCGGGGCGCCCGGAGCGGCACGGCGGGACCCGACTCCGGCTCCCCGCCGGGGAGCCGCCCCTCGACCCGGAAGGGAGGTGACTCGACATGACAACGGACGTGACGACCCTGCAGAACCTGGAGCTGGAGGAGCACGCGGTCTGGCCGGACTGGATCTGCCCGATCATCAGCTGCTGGTCCTCCGGCTGGCAGGCCGACCAGCTCCTCTCCGCCCCGCTCGGGTGCGGGCCGGCCCACACCCCTGTCGAGGAGGCGGTGCGGGCCCGGCGCGCTCGGCCTGCCGCGCCCGTCGGGAGGTCCGGCCGGGCGGCGGCCGGGCCGGGACCACACCTTCGAGTGGCGCGGTCCGGAAACGCCGCCGGACCGGCGGGCCGCGCGGCCATCATCGGTGGACCGACGAACTCCGATGTGACCGGGAGAGCACCGTGCGCGTCCGCACCACCGCCAGTCCCCCTGCCGCCCCGCCGCCGTCGCGCTCCGGTGCGTCCCGCCCGAGCACGGCCCGAACCGGGCTGCCGGTGGGCCGACTTCGCCGCCCCGGGGTCCGCGCCCGGGACGGCGCCGGGCGCGTCGCCGCGCTCCCCGGGCAGGCCTGACGGCCCGCTGCCCCGCCGGTCCCCGGCCCACCGCTCCGGTGGCGACCGCCGGTCCGACCGGTCCCGGAGCCGCCCCCCACCGGCGCGGCCCGCGTCCACCCCCCGTCCGCCCTGTCGGCGCACCGCCGCGTCCGGACCGCTCGCCGGCAGGGTCCCGTCAGGAGAGCCGTGAACCCAACCCCCCTGCCCGACCCCGAGCTGGCCCGCTACCTCGTCGCGCACCCCGCACCGGCCGCCTGCGCCGACGCCCTGATCCGCGACCACCTCGGCCGGGTGCTCATCGTGGACCCCGACTACAAGCCGGGCTGGGACCTGCCCGGCGGCATGCTGGAGGACGAGGAGCCCGAACCCGCCCTGGTGCGCGAGCTCCAGGAGGAGCTCGGCCTCGACGCCGAGATCGGCCGCCTGCTCGCCGTCGACACCGCCCCGGCCGAACGGTGGGGCCGGGCGATCATCTCCCTGGTCTACGCCGCCCGCCCGAGGGCGGCGGTGGACGCGGCCGCGCTGGTGCTGCAGGCCGGCGAGATCCGCGCCGCGAAGTTCGTACCGGAGCGGGAGGCGCTGACGCTGCTCGCGCCGACGGTGGCCCGGCGGTTCGCCGCCGCGGCGGCCGCCGAGCGCGGCGCGCACACGGCGGTGCTGCGCGACGGGCACCGCCCGCCGATGCCGCCGCGCGACCACTTCGCCCAGCTGCCGGCGCCGATGGCGGCGGCCACCGTACTGGTGCGCGACACCGCCGGCCGGGTGCTGGTGCTCGATCCGTCCTACAAGCCCGAGGCCGAGCTGCCGGGCGGCATGGTCGAGGCCTACGAGTCCCCCGAGTAGGCCGCCGCCCGCGAGCTGCGGGAGGAGCTGGCGCTGGACCTCCCGGTCGGGCGGCTCCTGGTGGTGGACACCGCGCCCGCGACGGCCACCGGGCACGGCCGGGCCGTCACCTGCTTCCTGTACGACGCGGCGCCGCTCACGGCCGCGCAGGCGGGCGCGCTGCGGTTCGCCGACGGGGAGGTCCGCGGCGCCTCCTGGCTCGATCCGGGGGAGGCCGTGCGGCGGCTGCCCCGGCACCTGGCCGCGCGGCTGACCGCCGCGCTGCGCGCGCTGGAGGACGGCGGCATCGTCCATCTCAGGGCGGGCGTCCCCGCGACGCCCGCGCAGGGCGCCGGTGCGACGGCGGGTGGCCGCGCACCGGCGGCGGCCGCCCGGCAGGATCCGCAGGGCGGCGGCACTCGACGGGGGCCCGACGCATGAGTCGACCCGCACCGGGGCGAAGCGCCACGGGGCGGAGCGACGACGGATGGAGCGACGGCAGGAATCGCGGTCGCGGTGAGGGTGGGGGCGGGGTTCGGCCGCCGGGAGTCGTGCGGGCGGCCTCAGGCCTCGGGGAACTGCTCCTCGTGGTCGGCCACCCCGGCGGGTTCCAGGAACGGCGCGCGCTCCACGGGCTGCAGGTGCTGGCGGTCCGTCTGGACGGGAACGGTCGCGGAAGGCTCGGAGAAGGGCTGCCACAAGGGGCGCAAGTCGGCGGTCACGATCACCAGTCTGCCAGTCCCGGGGCCCGCCCGGTGCCCGCCCGCCCACCGACGGCCGGATCGGCCCCGCGCGACCGTCCCGCGGCGGGGTGCGGCGCGGGCGGATCCGGCGGTGAACCGGCCCCGCGGCGGGGGCGGTGACGCTCCCCGCCCCGGTAGGTCCGGGCCGTCCGGGGCGGGTCGGCCGGGCGGCAACCGCCCTGGTAGCGTCGGGCGGCCAGCCGGAACGATCACAGGAAAGGCAGTAGCCGTGCAGGAAGTGACGTGCCACAAGGTCGACGAGGACCGCATCGCCCGGGCCCTCGACGACATCCGCGGACAGTCGTTCAACCGCTGGCACTCACTCCGCTACGACTCGCTGTCCATCCGGGGCCTCATCCGGCTGCAGGGCGAACTCCTCGACCACGTCGGCGCCCGCACCCTGACGGACCCCGCGCTGACCGGTCCGTCCGACCGGAACGTCCTGCGGGCGGCCGCCGAGTGCGCGCTCGGGGCACTGGCGCTCGGCAGCTTCCCGAACGGCGACTTCGAGGTCTACTTCCCGCTCAACGACGAGACCCTCGACAGCGGGGACTTCGCCTTCGGCGACGCGGTGGACGACGTGTCCACGGCGCGCACCTGGCTCGACACCTTCGCGCTCTGCGTGACCACGGACCTGCTCCACCGGCCGGAGCGGGTGGTCGGCCCCCTGCTCAAGGACGACTACGCGCCCGCGATCCGCGACGGGGTGCCGTACTCGCCGCTGGAGTCGGTGTCGGACCCCGGCGACCTCGCCGCGATGGACGCGCTGTGCGGGTACCTCGCCGACATGGTCGGCACCTGGCCCGCGACGCGGGTCGCCCCGGAGCCGATCACCAAGCCCGACGCGCGGGCCCGCGCCGAGGCCGCCCGGCGGCTGGACGCGGCCGGTGCCCTCACCCCGGACCAGCGGCTGCTCCGCGTGCTCCTGGACGACGACCGGGCCGCCTTCGAGCACGCCCTGACCGAGCGTCTCCGCCTCCACCGGGACGGCGTGGGACCGGACCCGGAGCCGAGGACCCTGCTGCCGGTCGAGACCGTCGCCCTGGCCGCCCTCGCCGTCCGGGCGCACGGCTGGCAGCTGGAGACCCGCTCCGGCTACCTGCCCGAGGGCCTGCTGGCCGACCCGCAGGAGTAGCCCCGCCCGACGCGCGGTACAGGCCGGCGGGAACTCCCGCGCCTTCCGCCGATTCGCCGAGCGGCGACCGGGTAGGCGCGCGCCGAGAGGAGAGGAGAACTGCGATGCCCCGAGGATCGAGCCCCAAGCGGGAGCGCCAGTACGAGCACATCAAGGAGAGCGTGCTGGAGCGCGGTGAGAGCGAGGACCTGGCGGAGGAGATCGCCGCCCGGACGGTCAACAAGGAGCGGGCCAGACACGGCGAGGCGCGGACCGCCAGCCGGAGTTCCACCCACGACATCTCCTCCGGCCGGCGGGGCGGACTGCGGTCCCACGAGGGCGCCGGGGGCCGCACCTACGACCAGCTGTACAACGAGGCCAAGCACCGCAACATCAAGGGCCGTTCGAAGATGAACAAGCGGGAGCTGGAGCACGCGCTCGGCCGCTGACTCCCCCGCTTACCCGGAACGAGTCCCGCCGCACCCCGCCGCACCCCCGAAGCGAGAGGTGGCCGTGATGACCAGACCGACACCCCCGAACCCGGACACCGAGCCGTTCCCGCACCCGGCCCCCGGGCCGCGCCACCCGGGCGAGGAACCCGTCCCCGTGCCGCCGCCCGTCCCACCGTTCCCCGACCCGGATCCGGCGCCCCCGCCGCAACCCGGACCCGCCGGGGTGTGAGCGGCCCGGGTGACCGGTCCGGGCGGGCCGGTCGCGGGCGGTCCGGGGTCACGCCCGGGAGGCACGGGACCGCGGAGAGCGACCGGTTGCGGCCGGCCGCGACCGGACTGCCCGGGCGGCGGCCAGGCGGCGGGGTCACACTGGACGTATCCGCCGTCCCCCGGGTTTGGAGGCCTCCGTGAGTGAGCTCAAGTTCGAGCAGAAGGCCTCGCTGACCCGGCTCGAAGCGGCCGACCGGCTCACCGCGCTCGCGGACGCGCTGCGGCACGGCGCCAGCGCCGAGCTGGACCTCGGCCCCGGCACACTGACCGTGCGCGTCCCCGACGAACTCCAGATCGAGATCGAGGTCGAGGTCGAGGACGGGCAGATCGAGCTCGAGGTCGAGCTCAAGTGGCGGACCGAGTAGGCCGACCCGACGGCGCCACCCCGGGCCTGCCCCGGCCCGGTTTCCGGCCGGTCGCCGCCGGGCGCGCGGCCGGGATCCGCGACATCGTGGCACGGTGCCGGCTCCGCCCGGCGGGCGCCGCAGCGGCCGGCGCCGAACCCGACCACGTCTGGTACGCCGCCTACGGCTCGAACATGTGCGCCGAGCGGCTGGCCTGCTACCTTCGCGGCGGCCGGCCGGCGGGTGGCGCCCGGACGTACCCCGGCTGCCGCGACGGGCGGCCGCCGGAGCGGGCCGTGCCGGTGACGCTCCCCGGGCAGCTGTACTTCGCGCTGGAGTCCACGGTCTGGGGCGGTGGCACGGCCTTCTACGACCCGGACCGCCCCGGCGTGGTGCCCGCGCGCGCGTATCTGCTGACCACCGGGCAGTTCAGCGACATCGCCGCCCAGGAGAGGCACCGGCAGCCGGGGGCCGAGCTGTCGCCGGCCACCGCCCTGCGCACCGGGCGGGACCGGCTCTGGCCGGGCCGCTACGGGACGCTGGTGTGCCCCGGCTCCCTCGACCACACCCCCGTGCTGACCCTCACCGCCTCCGGCGGCCTGGCCGACGCCGACCTGCGGGCACCCCGCGCCGCCTATCTGCGCACCATCGCCGCCGGACTGGTCCAGGCCCACGGCTGGGACCTCGGACGGATCGCCGACTACCTCGGCACCCGCCCGGGGGCCGACGCGCAGTGGACCCCCACCGCCCTCCGCCGGGTCCTGGCGGAGACCGCCGACGACGGCTGAGGACCGCACTGCGCTCCCGCCGGACCGCTCCCGAACATACCGGCCGGCCACCCTGTCGCCGCGCAGGAATGACGAACGCCGCTCTGGGGAAAGGGCGTTCATGACGGCGAATGGTTCAGACCATTGACGGCCCGGGGCCACAACTCCTACGGTGGGGACCACACCGACCTGGCGCAGGCATGCCAAGAGATCGACGGCCGCCGCACCCCCACGCGCGCGCCCTGCGTCGGGCGCACACTCCATCCACCCCCACGGAGGAGCACCATGCGCAAACGTCATCTCGCCGTCGTGGCCGCGGCCGCGGTCGCGCTGCCGCTCACGCTGGCCCTGCCGGCGCAGTCGCACGGCTTCATCAACCTGCCGCCCAGCCGGGCGGCCCTGTGCGGCGCGGGCGTCGTCACCAACTGCGGCGACATCCAGTGGGAGCCGCAGAGCGTCGAGGGCCCGAAGGGCTTCCCCAGCCGCGGACCGGCCGACGGCACCATCTGCGCCGGCGCCGACCCGCGCTGGGCGCCGCTCGACGCCCCGCGCAACGGCAACTGGCCGACCACCAACGTGACGGCGGGCCAGCAGCTCACCTTCACCTGGAACATCGAGGCCCGGCACGCCACCACCACGTTCAAGTACTACCTCACCAAGCCCGGTTACGACGCGACGCAGAAGATCACCCGGGCCAACCTGGACCTGACCCCGTTCCTGACCGTCAACTACAACGGGCGCCAGCCCGCCGCCACGACCACCCACACCGGGACCCTTCCCAGCGGCCGCACCGGCCACCAGGTCGTCGTGGCGGTCTGGGAGATCGCCGACACCAACAACTCGTTCTACTCCTGCACCGACGTCAAGTTCTGACCTGACGCCAGTGCCGCACCGACGCCCGTCGGCCCCCTGCCCGGCACAGCTGTCCGAGACCCGGCCCGGTGCACTCCGCCGCACGGCGGAGTGCACCGGGGCGACCCGGGGCGGGGCGACGGGCCGGGACCGTGTGCGCGAACCGCCCCCGACCTCGCCCCCGCCGTGCCGAACCGGCGGGTACCCGGGGTGCCGGTGGTGCCACTGGGACGGGTGCGAAGCAGCGCGGCCCGACGGTCCGAAAGGGTCGAACATCTGCGCCGTCGCACCTCTATGGCGGGCCCGAACGAATGGCTAGCATGGGCGGCCCGCACGGGAATCAGCCAAGGTGAATGGGAGGAACCACCCATGAGTGCACTGGTACTGGACATCCGCGACGCCGGCCTACTGGACATCGACGACGAGGTGATCGCGTTCGAGGACGAGTTCGACGCCGACCTCGCCCCGGCGGCCTGTCTCGCCGACCCGTTCGTCACCTATGTCCCCACCCGCTTCGACTGCGCGGTGGACGCCTGACCCTCGCCGGACACCCGGCCTGCGGGCGGGCGCCGCCCGAACTGCCGTGCGCCGCACGCCCGCAGGCCACCGCACCGGCTCGCACGCCGTACCTTCTCGCACCTGCCCGCCGACACCCGGCGGGGTACCCGTGCGACCGGACCCCGGGACGTGGTGGACTCGTGCCGTCAGCAGCAGCACCCACCGGCGCGCGGCCGGACCCCGGCACCGCCGGGGCGCTGCGGGCCCGGATCGCCGCCCTGGTCGCGGCCACTCCGGGCTCGCGCCGCCAACTGCACTGCGCCGACGACTGGTTGTACCTGCACGACCCCGACATGCCGGCGCTCCCGCACGGCTGGAAGCTCCATGTGTCGGCCCGCCCCGACCGGTTCCCGCACCTGCTGGACGTGGTGGTCCCGATCCTGCTGCGGCGCACCTGCGATGCCAAGTTCGCCGCCGGCACCGCCGTGCTGCGCGAGCTGAACACCGGACTGCGCGACCCGGCCGCCGTGGGCAAGGCCGTCACGGTCTACCCGCGCCCGGGCGAAGAGGCCGCCCTCGCGGACGAGTTGGCGAACGCGCTGACCGGCTGGACCGGCCCCCGGGTGCCCAGTGACCGGCAGCTGCGGGCCGACGCCCCGGTCTACTACCGGTACGGCCTGTTCCGGGTCGCCGCCGAGGACTCGACGCTCGTCATGACCGGCCCGGCCGGCGAGACCTTTCCCGCTCCGGCCGCCCCCCACTATCGCCAACCACCCTGGGTGAGCGACCCGTTCGCACCGCGCACCGCCCCGCGGCCGACGAGCAACCGGATCGGCGACGACGGCCGCTACCGGATCACCGCCGGCATCACCCGCGCACCGGGCGGCCATGTGTACCGGGCGGTCGACGTGGTCACCGGCCGCGAGGTGGTGGTGAAGCAGGCCCGCGCCTTCGTCGCCGAGGACGCCGCCGGCATCGACGCGCGGGGCAGGCTCCGGCACGAGCGGCGGGTCCTGACCGCACTGGCGGGCGTGGGCGGAGTACCGCGCCTGGTCGACTACGTCCGGCACGGCGAGGACGAGTACCTGGTGAGCAGCGCCTGCGGCCGGCGCGACCTGCGTCGCGACGTGCTCGAAGGCGGCCCCTACGAGGCCCGCGCCGCCGGGCCCGGCGGCGCGCCCGGGCCGGGCCGCGACTGGTGGTCGCTGGCGCGCGGACTGCTCCGGGCACTGGACGCGGTGCACGCGCGCGGCGTGGTGGTGTGCGATCTGAAGCCGGCCAACGTGGTGCTCGACGCGGCGGGCGGGTGCGCGCTGGTCGACTTCGGCATCAGCGCCCTCGACGGCGAACAGCCGGCCGGGACGACCCGGGGGTACGGACTGCCCGGCCCGGCGACCACGACCGCCCACCCCACCGACGACTACTACGCGTTGGGGACGACGCTGCACTACGCGGCCACCGGTCTCGACCCGGTGGTGATCGACCCGGACCCGGCCACCAACCGCGACCGCACGCTGGCCTGCCTGGCCGGTGCGCTGCCCGACCCGCAGCACCCGACGGTCGCGCTGGTCGCGGGCCTGCTCGGCTTCGACCCGGCGGAGCGAGCGGCGGCCGCGGACGCCCTGCGCCACCGCGCCGCGCCGCCCGGCACGGGCCTTGCGGGCACCGTGGGCGAGCGCAGCGACCGCGCTCGGCGCGTTCCCGCGCCGCCGCGTCCGCCCCGGGTGACCGCCGAACTGCTCGGCGAGGTCGTCGACCACACCGTCACCACCTGCGTGCGGCTGGCCGGCGAGCTGGTCACCGCCGATGCGCGGAGCAGGGAGCCGCGCGCCCTGCTCTCCTTCTACGACGGCAGTGCCGGGCTCGGTCTCGAACTGCTGCAGCACGCCGACCGCCCCGACGCCCGGGCGGCCGCCGCCGCGCTGGCCCGGTGGACGGCGGCACACCCCGCCATCGACCGGCTCGGCCCCGGCCTGTACGAGGGCCGCACCGGGGTCGACCTCTTCCTCGCCCGGGCGGCCGACGTGCTGGGCACCGAGGAGCCGCTCCGCACCGATCCCGGTCCGGGTGACGTCCGCTCCACGGACCAGATCTCCGGCGCGGCCGGCCTCGGAACCGGCCGGCTCCTGCTGGCCGGGCGAGCGCGCGCCGCGGGTCGCGAAGCCGAGGCCGAGCAGCACCTCGCGACGGCCCGGGCCTGCGCCCGGCTGCTCACCGACGGCCGGGCCGACGGGCCCCGGGAGACGCCGAACCCGGGTACCGCCGCACTCGAAGAGGGCTTCGCGCACGGCCGCGCCGGAGTCGCCCACTTCCTCCTCGGCCTGTCCGCCGCGTCCGCCACCGCTGCCACAGCCACCGCTCCGGCCGGCCACCCTGACCTCGCCCAGAGCGCCCGCAGCACCAAAGACGTCGACGCAGCCGCTGCGGCGCGCCGTCTGGTGGACGCGCTCGCCGAGGACGTCCCCCGGCTCGTGGTGGCCGCCGGCCGGCCCGGCGCCACCCGCCGGTACGGGTCCTGGTGCCGGGGTCTGGCCGGCATCGGCACGACGCTCGTCCAGGCGGGCCGGTACTACGGCGCGGACGAGTTCCTCACCCGGGCCGCCGACGCCGCCCGGGCCTGTCGCGAGTCGGCCCCGAGGACGGCACCCGTCGTCCAGTGCTGCGGGCTCGCGGGCGCCGGGGAGTTGCTGATCGACCTGGCGCTGGCCACCGGGGACGAGCGGCACTGGGAGGCCGCCGAGGAGATCGCCGGGCTGGTCCTGGCCCGCAGCGGCGGCCGGGCGGGCCGACCGGTGTTCCCGGCCACCGATCCCACCGTCGAGTCCGCCGCCTGGGCGGTCGGCACCAGCGGTGTGCTCTCCTTCCTGCGCCGGCTCCACCGCCGGGGCGGCCCCCGGCTCGGCATGCTGCTCCAGCCCTGAACTCCCGGACGCCGTAGGGGCGACAGGGCCTGGGCCGTTACCGGGCCGGACCGGGAACGGCACAGGGCGCCAGCGGCGCCACCGGCCCGCCGGGGCACCCCGGAACCCCCCTCGGTAGGACCCGTACCCACCCCGCCGGAGCTCCGCCCGCCGTCCGCAACCCTTGCGCGCACCACGCCGTGCAACAGTCACGGCAGGCTGTTACCCAGCCGATGGGCAGCCGTGACACGACCTCCCGGGGACCGCGACAAGGCCCTCCTACTGTCGGTCGGGACGCGCCGACCGCACGGTGGGCGCACCGCGACAAGGAGAGACGCCCGTATGTCGAAGCACCGCTCCACCCGCACCACCAACTCGACCGCCCGTCGGGCCCTGGCGGGCTGCACCATCGCGGGGGCGGCCCTGTTCGCCACCGTCTCCGGCGGCCAGGCCTGGGCCGACGGGGTCCGGACCCCGTCCCCCACCGCCCCGGCCGTCGACCACCCCGACCAGCCCGCCGCGGCGCCCTCGGCACCCGCCGCCAAGCCCAGCCAGCCCGCGCGTCCCGCCCCGGCCGTCTCCCAGCCGGCGGCCGCCGACGGTGCCGCCCAGCCCGCCCCGGCCGCGCCGTCCGCCAAGGGCGCCCAGCCCGCCCCGGCCGCCTCCGCCACGCCGACCGTCACCCCCGGCGGCGCGGCGCAGCCCAGCCGCGGCCCCGTCCCGCAGGACAACTCCCGCGCCGACCAGCCGCAGGTCAAGTCGGTGCCCCAGGGCGCCGCCCAGGCCGGCGACGGCAGCGGGGCCCTCGACGACGCCGGCACCAAGCTGGTCGGCGGCAGCGCCGCGGCCGCCGTCGGTGCGGGCGCGCTGGGCTTCGCGCTGCTGCGCCGCCGGTCCGGTGCGCGCGGCTGACGACGGTTCCGGGCACTCCGACGGCTCCGCGGCGGCAGCCGCTCCCGACGGGTCCCCCGTCGCCCGGCCCGCGTACGGCGACGTACGCGGGCCGGGCGACGGTCCCGGCCGGGCCGGAGCCGGGCCCGGAACCGATCACCAGGCGCTCCCGGCCCCCGACCCGGGGCGGGCGCCGAACAGCGATCCGGACACCGGGCCGACCACCCGCCGGGCCCGGCGCGACGCGACCCGGTGGTCCGGCGGTCGGCGGCCCCGGCGGACCGGCTGTTCCGGGTCGGTCGGCGTCCGCCGGGCCGCGCTCGGCGCGGGCGGCGTGCTCTGCCTCGTCCTCGGCGCCTCCGTCGCGCTGTCGGGCACGCAGACCCCGGTGGTGCGCATCCAGCCCTCCGTGAACCGGGCGGACCCCGCCGTCCCGGCCGCCGACCGGGCGGGCGGGCCGGCCACCGGACCGGCCGCGGCGAGCGGGGCGGCCACCCCGGCGCCGCGGCCCTTCGCCGCGTCGGCTCCGACCCGGCTGGTCGTCCCCTCGGCCGGGGTGGACGCGCCGGTCTCCGGGCTGGGTCTGAACCCGGACGGCACGGTCGAAGTCCCGTCCGCCGAGCGGGCCGACGAGGTCGGCTGGTACCGCAACGGACCGACCCCCGGGGAGACCGGCCCGGCCGTCCTGATCGGCCACTACGACACCGTGCACGGCCCGGCGGTCTTCGCCGGTCTGCCGAAGCTCCGCCCGGGCGACCTCGTCCAGGTGCGGCGGGCCGACGGCAGCACGGTGGAGTTCAGGGTCCGCTCCCTGCTCCAGGCGGGCAAGGACCGGTTCCCTACCGAGACGGTCTACGGCAACACCAGCGCGCCGGAGCTCCGGCTGATCACCTGCGGGGGGCGGATCGGTTCGGACGGCCACTGGACGGACAACATCATCGTCCTGGCCGACCTGGTCCCCCCGGGCGCCCCGGCGAGCTGACCGGGCCGGCCCGACGAACGGTGCGGACCGACCGCGCCGGCCTGACCGACCGAACCGACCGGCCCCGGGGGGGGGGGGGGGGGGGGGGGGGGGGGGGGGGGGGGGGGGGGGGGGGGGGGGGGGGGGGGGGGGGGGACG
>NZ_JBVHVO010000004.1:115211-169340 GCF_055564815.1 Kitasatospora sp. NPDC028961
GAGCCCACCACCCCCCCCCCCCCCCCACCCCCACCCCCCCCCCCCCCCCCCCCTCCCCCCCCCCCCCCCCCCCCCCCCCCCCCCCCCCCCCGGCCGCCGGGGTCTCCCCGCAGGTGGGCGGTGCCCGGGCGGGCGGAACCACCCGGTAGCGTTCGGGCGACCTATCACCGTGGGCGAACCGACGCCTCACCGCAGACCAGGAAGAGGACGACCACCGTGGCAGCAGCACACCCACCCCGCCGAGGGCCCCGGGCGGCGGCGCGCGGATCCGCCGTCGCCGTCCTCGGCCTGCTCGTGGCGCTGGCCGGGTGCGCGACCCCCGGGGAACTGCGGGACGCGGGGGCCGCCCGGCCCGTGACGCCGTCCCCCAAGCCGCAGCCGCTCTGGCCGGCGCTGGCCGCGGCGCCGTCGCCGACCTCCCCCGCCGCGTCCGAGACGGGCCCCGCCGAGCCGCCACCGGTACCGGTGCCGGGTGTCGCCGTGCCCGGCCCGGACCTCACCTCGGTGGACCTGGGCGCCCTGCTGGCCAAGGACCCGGCCCTGTCCGCGGAGGAGCGGCGCGCCCTGACCGGCTGTCCGGACTGCGGGGTCCGCGACCCCGAGTTCCGCGATCTCACCGGTGACGGCCGCCCCGAGCTGATCGCCGCGGTCGCCACCGGCGGCTCGGTCGTCCTGCACGTCTACACCCTGGGCGGCGGCGGGGTGGTGCCCGTCCTCCGGGTGGCGGTGCTCCGGGCGTTCAGCGCCGAGACCCTCGCCGCCGACCTCTGGCTGAACGAGGCGACCACCCCCTCCTCCCGCACCATCAGCCACTACGGCTGGAACGGCACCCGGCTCGTCCTCCTGGAGCAGCGGGTCGAGGCGATCGGTCCGGTCACGGCGCCCGGCCACGGCCCCACCCCCGCCGACCGGCCCTCCGAGCCGGCCGGAGCCGCCCAGCCGAGTGCCGCGCCGTTCTCCGCCAAGCCCGCGGTCTCGCCCTCCAGCGGGGTGGGCCAGCCCCGCCGCCCCGACCAGGCGGTCCCGGTCCCCGCCCCCCGCCCGGGCACGGCAGTGCCGACCACGGCTCCCCCGACCCCGGCCGCCCCGGAAGCGAAGCGATGACTCCCGCCCCCGTCCACCCGCACATCCTGATCGTCGAGGACGACGAGGTGATCCGCGAGGCCACCCGGATGGCCCTGGAACGCTACGGATTCCCCGTCAGCACGGCCGCCGACGGGCTGGAGGGGCTGGAGGCGTTCCACACCGCCCGCCCCGACCTGATCCTGCTCGACGTGATGCTGCCGCTCCTCGACGGGGTCGGCCTCTGCCGGCGCATCCGCGAGGAGAGCCAGCTGCCGATCCTGATGATGTCGGCGCGCACCGACCCCGTCGACGTGGTGTCGGGGCTGGAGGCCGGGGCGGACGACTACGTCGTCAAGCCGTTCGAGAGCGCGGTGCTGGTGGCCCGGATCCGCACGGTGCTGCGCCGGGTCCCGGTGGCACCGGCCGGAGCGGCACCCGCGCCCGAACCGGCGGCCGGCACCGGAGCGCCGGCCGCGACACCCGCCGGACCCGCCACGCCCACCGCCACGCCCACCGCGACACCCGCCTCCGCACCCGCCGACGCCGAACCGGCGCCGGCGGCCCGCACGGTGCGCGCCATCGACGGACTGGAGGTGGACACCGACAGCATGGAGGTGCGGGTGGACGGCCGCCTCGTCCCGCTCACCCCCACCGAACTGCGGCTGCTGCTGGAGTTCACCGCCGCGCCGGGCACCGTGCTGGAACGCTCCGGTCTGCTCGAACGGGTCTGGGACTACGACTGGGGGGCCGACACCAGGGTGGTCGACGTCCATGTCCAGCGGCTGCGCGCCAAGATCGGCTCGGGTCGGATCGAGACCGTCCGCGGCTTCGGCTACAAGCTGCGGCGCCCGGCATGACCCTGCGCCGTCAGATCGCCACCGCCGTCGCCGCGATCTCCGTCCTGGTCGCGTTGAGCGTCGGTCTGCTGGTCCACCAGGCGATGGTGCGTCAGCACGTCGACCAGGCCCGCCGGTCCGCACTCGGCGCGCTGGACTCCGCCCTCATCGCCTACGGCCGCAACGGCGAACCCGCCCGCCCCGGCGTCACGCTGGACGATCCGGCGCTGCCGCCCCGGCTGCGCGCGCTCGCGGCGGACGGCCGCCAGGGCTCCGTCCTGGCCACCGGCCCGCAGGGCGAGGCGATGTGGGCGGCCGCGCCCGTCGACGGCGCGGTGCTGTCCGTCCGGGTGGACTTCACCGCGGACCGCGGCGCCATCGGCGACCTCGACCGGATCATCCTGATCACCGTCACCGCCTCGGTCTTCACCACCGTCCTGGCGGGCGTGCTCGTCGCCGACCGGATCAGCCGCCGGCTGCGCACCGCCGCGACGGCCGCCCGCGAGATCGCCGCCGGGCGGACGGACACCCGGATGGGCGAACTGGGAGACGGCCGGGACGAGGTCGCCGACCTCGCCGCCGCCGTCGACTCGATGTCCCAGGCGCTGCACCGCCGGCTGGAGGACGAGCAGCGGTTCACCGCGGACGTCGCGCACGAGCTGCGCACCCCGCTCACCGGTCTGGTCACCGCCGCCGAACTGCTCCCGCCGGGGCGGCCCACCCAGTTGGTCCGCAACCGGGTCCAGGCGCTGCGCTCCCTGGTGGAGGACCTGCTGGAGGTCTCCCGGCTGGACGCGGACGCGGAGACGCCGTACCTGTCCCCCGTGCCGCTCGGCCGGGCCGTCCGGCGGACGGTCACGATCACCGGCCTGACCGTCGGCCTGTCCGTGCGGGCGGAGGGCGACGCCCCGACCGACCCGGCACCCGGTGCCGACGGACCGGTGGTGCGCACCGACCTGCGCCGGCTGGACCGGATCCTGGCCAACCTGCTGGTGAACGCGGACCGGCACGGCCGGGGCCCGGTGCTGCTGAGCGTCGACGGGCTGCGGATCACCGTCCGCGACCACGGCCCCGGCTATCCCGACGACCTGCTGCGGCACGGACCGCAGCGCTTCCGCACCAGCGTGCGCGAGCGCGGGCGCGGACACGGTCTCGGCCTGACCATCGCCCAGGGCCACGCCCGGGTGATCGGCGCGGAACTGACCTTCGCCAACCACCCGGACGGCGGCGCCGTCGCCTCCCTTGTCCTGCCGGCCGGGAGCGCCGGTGAGCCCCTCGCCGAGGAGCTCGGCCCCGGCGAGCAGACCGTCCCCGGCGAGCAGACCGCCCCCGCCCAGCCGGACGGCGCGCACCCGTAGGCAGCGGCACGACGCCGGGCGCCCCGGCCGCTCGATGCGGCCGGGGCGCCCGGGTGTCGGGAAGCCGTCGGTCAGCCGTTGCTCTTGCTGAACGCCTCCAGCCAGCTGAGCTTCGGGCCGAAGAGGCCGACCGAGGCCGCGCCCGCCGCCAGACCCGACGACGACGACGGCTGGGGCTCGCTGTGCGCCAGCGCCGCGGTCGGCACGGCCACTACGGCCGCGGCGGCCAGAACCGCGGTGACGACGAACTTGCCAAGGTTTCCACGCACGGACATCTCACGCCTTCCAAGGTCATCACTGCTCTGCCACCCGCCCTCACGAACGGGCCGGGCCCGGAACGGGCCCCAGAGGCACCCGGTGAGGGGCACCCGCGAAACGTTTGCACACGAACGCGGGCAAGTCGCCCTTTTCGCCACCCGAGCGGTACGAACGGGTGACAGACATGCCCCGGTCGGGTGAGCCGCCCCGGCGAACGGCCCAGCGCCCGGCGCGACGCGACCGCCCGTCGGTCGGCACGCAGGCGGCGGCAGGCAGCAGCACGCGGCGTCAGCGCGCGCACGGCGGTGCGGTGAACCGGCGGGTCGAGGCCAGCGCCCGGGCGATGCCGTGCGGCCGACGAACGACGCGTTCGGCTCCGGCAGTCCCGCCAGGGCCGGGTCCTGGGGCGCCGGCAGCTGGATGGTGACGTTCCGGCCCTGCACCACCGCGTGGAAGAACGTCCCGCCGTTGACCGTGTTCCGCATGCCGCCCCCGGCTCGCACCGTTGCCCGCCACCCCGCCGGCCGGTCGCCGTAGCGGGGTCCCCGCGGGCCAGGCTACGACGGAGGGGGCCGCCGGGAGGGCGGTTGCGGTGTCCGGCGCGGCCGGGTCGGTCGCCGGCTCAGGTCCGCGGCGGCGCCAACAGGGCCCGGGCGGCGGCGATCTCGGCGCAGGCCGCCTCCTCGACCGCCGTCAGGTGCTCGGCGCTGCCGGGCCCGACCGGTATCCGCACCGGGAGCGGTCCGGAGGCCTCGACGATCCGGAGCACCTGCCGGGCGAAGTCCTCGGGCCGGCCGACCCCGGGCACCTCGGCCAGCGCACCGAGCGCGCTGCGCATCGGGCCGGTGAACTCCGCGTAGTCCGGCGAGCGGCCGGCCGCGTCGGCGAGCGAGGAGCCGTACCGGGTGGCGTAGCCGCCGGGCTCCAGCGCGGCGACCCGGATGCCGAACGGGGCCGCCTCGGCCGCCAGCGCCTGGGTCATGCCCTCCAGGGCGTGCTTGCCGGTGACGTACGCGGCCAGGCCGGGGAAGGCCGTCCGGCCGGCCAGCGAGGAGACGTTGAGGATGTGTCCGCCGCGCTGCGCGCGCATCACGGGCAGCGCCAGGCGGGCCAGCCGCCACGGGCCCACCACCAGGATCTCCAGCTGGTCCCGGAGTTCGTCGTCGCCCACCTCCTCGACCGCTCCGAAGAGCCCGCAGCCCGCGTTGTTGACCAGGACGTCCAGCCCGCCGAGGCGGTCGACCGCCACCGCGACGGCCTCCGCGCACTGCCCGGGGTCGCGGACGTCCAGGGCGACCGGGACGACCCGGCCCCGGTGCTCGCCGACCAGGCCGTCCAGCGCCACCGGCTTGCGGGCGGTCGCCACCACGGTGTCCCCGGCGGCCGCCACCGCTCTCGCCAGCGCCAGTCCGAGCCCGGACGAACAACCCGTGACCAGCCAACGTCGTGCCATGACGGCCCCCCTGACCTCGTGTGCGGTGTGTCCCGCCACGGTCCCAGAGCCGTCCGCCGCCGCCCAGAGCCGGGACCGACCGCCCTGCGGCGCGCGGTGGCGCGAAGGGGCGTGGGAATCCGCCATGCGCCCCTCGGCCGGAGCGCCGCCCGGCCCCGAAAGGGGCCCCGGGGCCGGGCGGCGCTCCGGCCTCAGCGGCTCGCGAGGCCGTCGGCGCGGAGGGCCTCCAGGGTCTGGCGCCCGGTCGGGTCCGCGAGCGCGCGGCGGCCCCGGGTGTCTGTCACCCGTCATTTCCAGCAGTTCGGCCGCCTGACCGGCAAGTGGCCCGCGGGAGTCGGGGGCGCCCCGTGGCGGACCGCCGAGCAGTCTCACCCGGTGGCGCGAAGTCGCCTGCTCATGTCACACACCGTTGACAGTCATCACACATCCCCCTCAGGATTCACCCGCCCCACACAACTAACGGCACCTCACTCACCCGTCGGAGCCCAGCGGACCCCGTCGGGCCCGTGCAGCCCTCGCGCGCCACCGCCACCCTCGGAAGGACTCCCCATGCGCCGCACCACCTCCCTGCTGCTGACCTCCCTGCTCGCCTCCGCCGCCGCGCTGGCCGCCCCGACCGCCGCCGAGGCGCGGGCCGGCGCCGACAGCCCGACCACCGGCTCGTGCGTCGCCTACCCCTCGGGCCCGTTCGGCGTCGGCGTCTGCTCCGGCCTCGAACCCCGCCGGGCCTGGTCCGTCTCGGCCAAGTGCATGTCCGGCATCACCGTCACCAGCGGCCTGCGACTCGGCGACGGCACCGCGACCGCCAACTGCGGCAACAGCCGGGTCTACACCACCCAGGTCTCGATCGGTCCGATCCTCCCGTAGGGCCGGTCTCCGGACTCCGCCGGCCGAGCCGGCGAGCCGCCGGGCGAGGGTCACGGCCGGGCCGCGTCGGCCCGGCCGTGACCCTCAGGCGTGCGGCTCGGCCGGTCGACCCGCCGGGTGGGCCATGCCGAGCGGGGCCAGCACGGTCGCGGCCGCCGTCACCGCCTCGGCGACCAGCGCCGCGGTGCGGGCCGCCTCGTAGAGGTGCTCGCGGGCGTCGCGCGCGGCCCGCAGGGCCTCGTGGGCCCGCTCCCCGTCGAGCCCCTCGCCGCGGGCCGGGCCGACGCGCCCGGCCGCCTGCTCACTACTGAGGAACGAGGCGAGCTGGTCGAGGAGTTCGGGCAGCCGGGCGGTCACCCCGGCCAGCGCGGCGACGGCCTCGACCGCGTCCCCCGGGAGGACCAGGCCGGGCGCTCCCCCGGGTGCGCCGCTGCGCACCGCGGCGCTGAGCAACTCGGCCGCCTCCGAGGACAGTTCGGCAACGGACAGCGAGGGCGAGGGCGGTACGGCATCACTCACGGCGACTCCTCCTTGGCGATCGGCAACCGGGCCCGACCCGGGTGCCCGGGGCTTCTCTCCGGGTCCGACTGCCCCGTCGGCGCGCAGTCAGGCCTGCGCCGGCCGACCGTGGCAGGAACCGGTCACCACCGGCCGGCCAGGGCGCGGCGTGACCGCCGGCCAGGCGGCGGCACCCCGCACCACGGCCGGAACGGGCCGACCCTGGAGGAGCCCGGCCGACGCACGGTGGCGGCGGCCGACCGGGACCGGGCGGGCGACGGCACCGGTCGCGATCGCGTCGTCACCGCCCGGGAGAGACCCGCGACCGGCGGCATGGCCCCGAACACCGCAGCGGTCTCACCCGCGCCGCACCGCAACCTCCTGGGCGCCGCCGCCCCCGGACCGGCGGTGCGCCCGCACCCGGCCGCGCCGGCGGCGGACCCCACCCATGAGGCTCCGTCGGACCCGGCACGAACGGCCGGCGGACGTTCACCGGGACATGGCTCGGCGCCATTCTTTCCCACCGCCACCGACGTCAATCCGGCGACGGCGGACATTCTTCGGCAGCGCGGCTTCGTTCACCATTCGACCACACCACGGCGCCGCAATATCCTCAACAGCCATTGTGACACCGCATGTTCGAAGGTAGAGTCCCGGTCCGCCGAGCGCAAATGAGCGCTTGCGAGCATTCTTTGGGGCGGGCATGTCACATGACAACAGCACCACTGGAGTTCCTTCCGACTTACTTGACGCGTTCACGGAAACCGTTGGCCGCTTTCCGGAGCGCCCGGCGATTGTCCGGCACGGCCGGGCCATCGGCTACGCCCGTCTGCACGCGGCGGTGAGCGACCTGGCCAGGCGCCTCGGGCCCGATCCGGGGGTGGTCGCCGTGCAGGCGCACCACATTCCGGAAACGGTTGTCGGGCTGCTCGGCATCCTCGCCGCGGGCGGGGTCTACTGCCCCACCGATCCGGCATTCCCGGCCCACCGGTCGCAGACGATGCTCTCGGCGGTCGGCTGTCGCACAATGGTCGCGGCCGATCCCGGATCGGCACACCGACTCGGCCTCGATTGGATCGCCCCGGCCCCCCTGCCGGAATTCTCCGCAAACCTGGGGAGAACGGCCCGGGCGGGCGTTCCGAATTCGCCCGGCACCGCGCCGGACGCCGTTCCCGGCACCGCACCGGACACCCTTCGCCCGCCTCCGGCGGAGCCGGGCCGGAACGCGGACTCCGGCCGGAACACGGACACCGGCCCGAACGCGGACTCCGGCCGGAACGCGGACACCGGCCACAGCGATGCCCGCGACGGCGCCGGGAGCCGGAGCGGGACCGGCGGCGGGGAACCGGCCTACCTCCTCTTCACCTCCGGCTCCACCGGAGAGCCGAAACCCGTACTCACCCCCCGCCGGGCCCTCGCCGCCGTGGTGCCCTCGCTGCGCGAGCTCTTCGGCCTCACCCCCGACGACCGCGTGCTGCAGTTCGCCTCCCTCAACTGGGACACCTGCTTCGAGGAGATCCTGCCGACGCTCACCGCGGGCGCCACCCTGGTGTTCGACGACGAGGCGCACCGCGGGTCCTTCCCGCGGTTCCTGCGGATGGTCGAGCGCGAGCGGATCACCGTCCTCGACCTGCCGACCGCCTTCTGGCACGAGCTGGTGCTCCACCTGGCCGAGGAGGCCGCACCCCTGCCCGACTGCGTACGGGTGCTGGTGATCGGGGGCGAGCCGGCGAGCCCCGCCCGGCTGGCCGACTGGGCCGCGCTGGAAACCGGGCGGATCCGCCTGGTCAACACCTACGGCTGCACCGAGACGACGCTGATCACCCACGCCGTCGACCTGCACGGCCCGCAGGCGCCCCCGACCGGCTGGGACTGGCCCGGCGGCGCCCGGGCGCCGATCGGCCGCCCGCTCCACCATGTCGTCCAACTGATCAGCGAACAGGGTGAGTTGCTGATCGGGGGGCCGTCCGTGGCGCTGGGCTACCACGGCCTGCCCGCGGCCACCGGCGCCAGGTTCACCGTCGTCGACGGCGTCCGCTGCTTCCGCACCGGCGATCTCGTGAGCGGGTCCCCGGACGGCCTCCTCACCCACCGCGGCCGGCTGGACGGCGAGGTCAAGGTCCGGGGCGTCCGGGTGGACCCGGCGGAGGTGGAGGCGCACATCGCGGGCCACCCCGGGGTGCACGCGGTGGCGGTGGCCGCGGCGACGCTCGCCGGCCGGTCCGCCCTGGTCGCCTATGTGGTGGCGCGGGCGGACGCGACGGGAGGAACGCTGGACACCGACGTCCTGGCGTACCTGCGCGCGGAGGTGCCCGGCCATCTCGTGCCCAGCCGGATCACCGTGGTCCCCGAACTGGTGCGCACCACGAGCGGAAAGGTCGACCGGGCCGGCTCGCACCGGCGGTACGCGGCCCCCGAACAGGTCAAAGGAGACCTTCGATGAACGTTGACACCACCCTCTCCACCGCCGTCCACGGCATACCGGCAGCCGCCGCGGAGCGTTCCGCCGCCGGGGTCGACGGCCTGGTGGCCGTCTTCCGCCGGGTGCTGGAGACACCCGAGGTCGCGGCCGACTCCGACTTCTTCCAGCTCGGCGGCGACTCGCTGATCGCCACCCGGGTGCTCAGCGCGATCGCCCGCGACCACGGCGTGGAGCTGTCCTTCGACGACTTCCTGCTCGCGCCGACGCCCCGGGCGCTCGCCGAGAAGATCGCGGCCGGCAGATGACCGACCCCGACGACGCCGCGGCGGCACCCCCACCTCGGGAGCCCGGCCCGGTCAGGACCGCCGTCGTGGTCGGCGCCGGGCTCGCCGGCCTCACCGCCGCCACCGGGCTGGCGGCCCGGGGCATCGACGTCATGGTGCTGGAGGCCCGGACCCGGGTCGGCGGGCGCACCCGCGGCCTGCCGGTCGCGCCCGGCTGCCAGGTCGACGCCGGAGCCGCCTACCTGGGCGAGCGGCACACCGAACTCCTCGCCCTGGTCAAGGAACTGGGCCTGGACACCACGCCGACCACGATGCGGGGCGCCAGCCGGTTCGTCCTCGGCCCCGAGGGCACCACCCGGGACGGCCGGTTCCCGCCGCTCAACGCCGTGGCTCTCGGCGACCTCTTCGACCTACTGGACGAACTCACCGCGGCCGTCCGCCCCGACGCGCCGTGGCTCACTCCGGACGCCGAGCGGCTGGACACCCTCACCGCCGCCGAATGGGCCGACCGACGGCTGACCCACCCGGACGCCCGACTCTTCTTCCCGCTGTTCCTCGGCGAGATGATGGCCGCCGACCCGGCCGACGTCTCCGTGCTGCACATGGCGTTCTACCTCCGCTCGGGCGGTGGCGTCCGCTACCTCAACGCCTTCGAGGGCGGCGCCCAGCAGGACCGGATCACCGGCGGCGCCCACCAGGTGTGCGAGCGGCTGGCCGGCCGGCTGGGCAGCCGGGTCCGGCTCGGCGAGGCCGTCCGCGCGGTCCACCAGGACGACGCCGGGGTCACCGTCCACACGACGGCCAGCGCCCACCGGGCGGATGTCGCGGTGCTTGCGCTGCCGCCGCTGCTCGCCGACACCGTCGAGCACCGGCCGGCGCCGGCGGTGCCCCGGGCGGGCGACCGGACGGCGCGGGGCTGCGCCGTGAAGGCGACCCTGGTCTACCCCGCGCCGCTCTGGCGCGCGCACGGCCTCTCCGGCTGGTCGGTCAACGCCGAGGGCCCGCTGCTGTCGACGGTGGACGACTCACCGGCCGACGGCGGGGTCGGCGTCCTGACCGGCTTCGTCACCGGGGCCGAGGCCCGGCGGTTCGGCGCGCTGAGCCCGCGGCGGCAGCGCGCGGCCGTGGTGGAGCAGGCCGCCCGGATCTTCCCGATGCTCCCGCCGCCGACCGGCCTGCACATCACCGACTGGGTCGACGAGCGGTACAGCCAGGGCTGCTACGCGGCGCTGCGGGGGCCCGGCGACTGGCTCCGGTACGGGCCGACGCTGATCGCACCGCACGGGCGGGTGCACTGGGCCGGCACCGAGACCAGCACCGAGTACTTCGGGCTGATGGAGGGCGCCGTCCGCTCCGGCCACCGGGTCGTCGCCGAGATCCTCGCCCGGGACTGACCCCGCCACCCAGCCGGGTGCCCAGCCCGGCACCCACCGCGGCCCCGCCCCGGCCGGGCCGTTCACGGAGGCGCACCGGCAGCCGTCCCGCCCCGGGGCACCGCCACCCGGCGCCCCGTCGTACCCGCACGCCCGCACCACCCGGTCCGCGCCGCAGCGCGGGCCGGCCCCCCGCCCTCGCCCGGCCCGGTTCCACAAGGACCCCGCCGGGCCACTCCCCCAGGAGACCGCCATGAGCGACCGGAGTCCCCTCGCGCCCCTCGCCGCCCGGGAACGGCTGATGACCGAACCCGCCCTCGGCGCGGGCAACTTCCTGGACCACGCCCTCGCGGTCAACCCGAACCGCGCGGTCCCGTTCGCCTACAGCCACCACACCGACCACCGCGGCGCGGTCGTCCTGCGCGGCCACAGCCTGCTCGACCTCGCCGCCCTGCGCGACTGCTACGCCAGCTGGTACTGGGCCAACGGCGTGCGCCCCGGCGAGCCGGTCGGCATCGTCGTCGGCGAGGGCCTGGAACCACTGCTGCACTTCCTCGCGCTTACCGCCCTCGGCGCCGTCCCCGCCCTGGTCAACGATGCCATGCGGCACGACGTCATGGTCCGCTACCTCGACCACGTGGGAGTGGTCGGCATCGTGGCGGACGATCCCACCCGCCTCGCCTCGGCCTACCGCGAGACCCCGAGCCGCCGCCCCCGGTTCATCGTGCCGGCCGCCGAGATCCGGGCCTTCGACGCCGGCGCGGCCCGGCTCCCCGAGGTCTACCCGTACCGGCACGCCGACGCCGACGTGGTCGCCCTGATCCACTCCTCGGGCACCACCGGCACGCCGAAGTCCACGATGCTGGCGCACCGTCAGTTCTGGGACGGCAAGCAGCCGCGGATGGTGCGCTTCCCCGCGGAGCCGTACGACCGGCTGATGTCGATGATGCCGCACACCCACGCGGGCGGCCTCAGCTACTTCCTCACCGCCACCCTGCTCGGTCTGCCGACCGTGGTGATGTCCGACTGGCGGCGGGCGGTCGTGGAGCCGGTGATGGAGGCCTTCCGGCCCACCATGGTCGCCTCCTTCCCGCGCACCTTCGTCGAGCTGGCCACCGGCGAACCGCCCACCAGGGGCGCGGCCGAGGTGCACTCCTGGTTCAACACCGGGGACAGCGCGCACTACGGGCACATCCGGCGGCTGGTGCGGCTGGGGCGGCGGCCGGCCGGGCTGATCCGGCCGTGGCTGCTGCCCCGGCAGCGGGCCGAGCAACCCGACCTGCCCGGTTCGCAGTTCATCGACGGCCTGGGCTCGTCCGAGATGGGCATGGCGCTGTTCGGCCAGGTGACCACACCGGAGAGCGCCCGCGACGACCGCTGCGTCGGCAAGCCGCTGGAGGTCGTCCGGCGGGCCTCGATCCTCAGCGAGGACGGCGAGGAACTCCCGGACGGCACGGTCGGGTTGCTCGGTGTCGTCTCCCCCTCGCGGACCCCGGGGTACTGGAACGACCCCCGGCTCACCGCGAGCTTCGAACTGGCCGGCCACTGGCTCACCGGCGACGTGGCGCGCCGCGACGCCGAGGGCAACTTCTACCACCTCGACCGGACGGTGGACGTCATCGACACCGCGGCCGGCCCGGTCTACAGCCTGCCGATCGAGGAGGTGCTGCTGGCCGACTGCGGCGAGCTCGTCCAGGACTGCTCGGTGATCGGCGTGCCCGGGGCGCCGGGCGAGGGCCAACGGCCGCTCGCCGTCGTCCGGTTGCAGGCCGAGGCCGCGGCGGCGACCGCCGAGGAGGTCCAGGAGGCCGCCAACAAGGCGCTCGCCGGCGCCGGACTGGCCACGCTCGCCGCGGTGAGCATCGCCCGGACACCGGAGGACTTCCCGCTCGGGCCGACCGGCAAGGTGCTCAAGCGCGAACTGCGGACCCGCTTCGCCACCCGCTTCACCGGCCAGTAGCGCCCGATGGACCGCCAACCCACCCGGCAGCCCTACCGGTACGTCCGGACCGCGCTGGCCGAGCCGGACTGGCGCCGGCTGCCGGGCTGGCGCCACGTCACCGCGGCGCAGTGGCGGGACGCCCAGTGGCAGCGGGCGCACTGCGTGCGCAGCGCCCGGCAGCTGCGGGGCGTCGTCGGAGCGCTGCTCACCGACCGCTTCTACGACGAACTCGCCGCCGACCAGGCCGGGTTCGCCACCATGTCGATGCTGCTGCCGCCGCAGATGCTGAACACCATGGCGCCGCACGCCCCGACCGTGCCGCAGGCGTTCACCGAGGCCTTCCTGGCCGATCCGGTCCGCCGCTACATGCTGCCCGTCCGCGCGGACCGCCACCCGCGCTGGCCGAGCCACCCCAAGGCCGAACGCGACTCCCTGCACGAGGCCGAGATGTGGGTGGTGGAGGGGCTCACCCACCGCTACCCCACCAAGGTGCTGGCCGAACTGACCGCCACCTGCCCGCAGTACTGCGGGCACTGCACCCGGATGGACCTGGTCGGCAACTCCACCCCCCAGGTCACCAAGACCAGGCTGGCGCTGCGGCCGGTGGACCGGCAGGAGCAGATCCTCGACCACCTCAAGCGCACCCCGTCGGTGCGCGACGTGGTGGTCTCCGGCGGGGACCTCGCCAACGTGCCCTGGCCGCAGTTGGAGACGTTCCTGCTGCGGCTGCTGGAGCTGGAGTCGGTGCGCGACATCCGGCTGGCCAGCAAGGCGGTGGTCGGCCTGCCGCAGCACTGGCTCCAGCCGCGGATCGTCGAGGGGCTGGGCCGGGTGGCCGCCGTCGCGGCCCGCCGGTCGGTCAGCCTCGCCGTGCACACCCACGCCAACCACGTGCAGTCGGTGACGCCGCTGGTCGCCGAGGCGGCCCGGGCGCTGCTGGACGCGGGCGTGCGGGACGTGCGCAACCAGGGCGTGCTGATGCGCGGGGTCAACGCCACCCCCGAGGACCTGCTGGACCTCTGCTTCGCCCTCCAGGGCGAGGCGAACATCCTCCCCTACTACTTCTACCTCTGCGACATGATCCCGGGCGCCGAGCACTGGCGCACTCCGGTGCACCGGGCCCAGCGGCTCCAGGAGGCGATCATGGGCTACCTGCCCGGCTACGCCACCCCGCGGATCGTCTGCGACGTCCCCCAGCTCGGCAAGCGCTGGGTGCACCAGGCGGTCGCCTACGACCGCGAACGCGGTATCTCCTCCTGGACGAAGGACTACCGCACCGCACCGGAGGCCCGCGAGAGCACCGACCTCGACGCCGTGCTCGACCGGCGCCACCTGTACTACGACCCGGTGGACACCCTCCCGGAGCCGGGCCGCCGCTGGTGGTCCGAGCAGCCCGGCGCCTCCGCGTCCGCACCCCCTCGGAAGGACACGCCGTGACCCCACCCCCCACCGCGCCCGGCGCCGGGCCGCTGCGCCGGATGTGCTGGATCTTCCCCGACCGGGAGTCGACCAGGATGGCGGCGACCTGGCACCCCTTCTTCTGGGACCTCTACGCGGAGGTCGCCGAGAGCCTGGGGATGAGCTGGACCAGGCACGCCCCCGACGCGGTCACCGTCGACGGCACCGTACGCGGGCGGCCGGTGGTCTACGTGGACGACGAGGCGGTCTCGCCGCAGGACACCCTCTTCGTCACCGCCCTCTACTCGCTGCCGTACCAGTCGATGGACGTCTTCAACCAGTACGCGCTCTACGCCGTGCTCGAACAGGCCGGCTTCTACCTGCCGTTCCCCCCGCTGATGTCGCTCATCGGCAACGACAAGCTGGCCACCCTGCTGCACCTCGCCGACTCCCCCGTCCCCCCGGTCCCGACCGTGCGGATCGGCACCGGCCGCGACATCGCCAAGCACCAGTACGAGGTGGCGCTGGGCGGTATGACCTACCCGGCCATCGTGAAGCCGGCCGGCTGGTGCGGTGGTGGCGGGATCAACCTGGCCCGCAGCGCCGAGGACCTCCGGGGCCTGGCCAGCCTGGCGCAGGGCGGGGACACCACGCTCGTGGTCCAGCCCTACCTCGGCGACGGCACGGTCGACTACCGGGTGTACGTGGTCGACGGCGAGCCGTACGCCGTGATGAAGCGGATCCCGGAGCCGGGCTCGCCGGTGGCCAACGCCAGCCGGGGCGGCGCCATGGAGTTCCCGCCCGTCCCGACCGAACTCGCCGCCGCCACCGCCTACTTCGCCGAGCGGCTGCCGATGCCGTTCTTCTGCGTCGACTTCCTCTTCGACGGGGAACGGTACTGGTTCTCCGAACTCGAACCGGACGGGGTGATCGCCCCGGACCTCGACGACCCGCAGCGCACCCTGCAACGGGACATCACCCGCGCCCGGTTCACCGCCTACCGGAACGCCCACGCCGCCTGGCTGGCCGGCCGCGGCGGCGAACCGGCCACGCCCACCTCGGAAACGGAGACCCGGACGCGATGACCGAGCTGTTCTCACTCCCCCCGGACGCGGCCGAGCCGCGGCTGCACGTCGCCCGGCGCACCCTCGAACATCTGCGCGGCGTACCGGAGTTGGCGCGGCGCTACGCGGACTGCACGGCCCCGCGCACGCTCGACGGGCTCGCCGCGCTGCCGCCACTGGACAAGGACGGCCTGAACGCCGCCCTCGCGCACCTCGAACCCCGGGCCGCCCCGGGCGCCGGGGCGACTTGGCTCTTCCAGAGCGGCGGCAGCACCGGAGCGCCCAAGGTCGGCCACGCCCCCACCGGCTTCTACATGGCCGGGGTGCACGCGCGGTGGCGGCCGCTGGAGCGCGACGACGTCTTCGTCAACGCCTGGGGCGCCGGCCGGATGTGGGGCGCGCACTTCCTCGCCGCCGCGCTGGCCGACCTCGCCGGGTGCCGGATCCTCGCGGTGGGCTCGGTCGCCACCGACGAGTACGCCGACTGGCTGCGGTTCTTCGCGACCGCCCGGGTCACCGCGATCGGCGGGACACCCAGCGTGCTCCGGCTCTGGTTCGCCCGGGCGCGGGACGCCGGGCTGGAGTTGCCGGCGCTGCGCAAGGTGCTCTGGCTCGGCGAGGCGTGGCAGCCGCAGCTGGAGGCGGACCTGGCCGCGGTCGCCCCGCGGGCGCGCCGGTGGGGCATGTTCGGCAGCACGGAGACCTGGGTGGTCGGGACCAACACCCCGGACTGTCCGGCCGACACCTTCCACCCGCTGCCCGAACAGCTGGTGCACGTCGGCGCGGCGGAGCTGCTGGACTTCACCACGCTCGACCCGGCGGTGCTCAACCCGGTGCTGCGCTACCGCACCGGTGACGCGGGGACGCTGCTGGCCTGTCCGTGCGGCCGGCCGGGCTCCGCGATGCGGGTCCTGGGCCGCCGGGACAGCGTGGTGCAGGTCCGCGGGCTGGGACTGCACGTGGACGACGTCATCGCACGGGCGGAGCGGGAGCCGGGGGTGTCCCGGGCCCAGGTGGTGATCACCGAGGAGCACGGCCGGGCCGCCACGGTCGAGCTGCTGCTGCTCGCCGGCCCGGGCGGACCGCCCGACACCGAGCGGCTGCGCAGGGCCGTGCTGTCCGCGACCTTCACGCTCAGCACCGCCTTCCAGCACGATCCGGAGTCCTTCCGGGTGCGCCGGGTGGACGAGCTGGTCAGCAACGGCCGGACGGGCAAGACGGCCGGCCTCGTCGTCCGGGAGGGCTCGTGAAGCCGCGGAAGCCCGTGAAGCCGGAAGGGCCCGTGAAACCGGGAGGGTCCGTGAAGCCGCGCAGGCCCGTCTCGCTCGGGCGCGGGTTCAACCTGTTCTGGGCCGGCCAGACGGTCAGCACGGTCGGCGACCGGGTCACCGTGTTCGTCGTCCCGACCCTGATGATCTTCGTGCTGCACGCGAGCGCCCTCCAGGTCGGCGTCGTGGCGATGGCCCAGTACCTGGGCATCCCGCTGCTCGGCCCGGTCGCGGGCGTGCTGGTCGACCGCTGGGACAAACGCCGGACGATGCTGGTCTGCGACCTCGTCCGGCTGCTCGCCGTCGCGGCCGTCCCGCTGGCGTACTGGCTGGACGCGCTCTCCACGCCACTGCTGGTGGGCTGCGTGGCGGTGATCAGCGGCGCGACGATCTTCTTCAACGTCGGCTACCTCGTCGCCGTCCCCGCCGTCGCGCCGAAGGACCAACTCGTCCGCGCCTACTCCAGACTGGAGGGCAGCGGCTCGGTGTCGGAGGTGGCCGGGCCGTCGATCGCGGCCGGCCTCTACAGCGCGCTGGGCGTCGCCGCCCTGCTCGTCGACGCGGCCAGCTACCTGGTCTCCGCCGCCTGCTTCCGCCGGATGCCGGCCTGGGGCGAACGGACGGTCGCCACCGGCTCCGTGCGGGAGCGGCTGACGGCGGGCTTCCGGCTCAACCGGGCCGACCCGGTGCTGCGCCGGGTGGTGGCAGCCGCGGTGACCCTCAACTGCGGCGGGCCGATCTTCGTCACGGTGCTGCCCGTGCTCGCCTACCGGGGCCTCGACGTCTCGGTCGGTGTCTTCGGCGCGGCCATGTCGGTCGCCGCGGTCGGCGCCCTGGCCGGCGCGGTGGTCGCCCCGAGGATCAGTGAACGCCTCGGCCTGGGCCGGACACTGGCCTGGTCGCTGCTGCTGCACTGCCTGGTCGGCCTCGGGGTGCTCGCCGCACCCGCGCTGCCGGCCGGACCGGTGATCGCCGTGACGATGGGCTGCTACGGCTTCTTCATGTCCTGCATCAACGTCTGCAGCGCCCCCACCCGGCAGTCCCGGATGTCGGCGCGGCACCAGGGGGTGATGCACGCCGCCTTCCGGACCGTCACCTGGGGCGTGATCCCGCTCGCCGCCCTGGCCGGTGGGCTGGCCGTCTCGCTGCTCACCGGTCCGCTGGGGATCCTGGACGCGGCCCGGACGGTGATGGCCGGCGGCACCCTGCTGGCGGCGCTCTCCTTCCTGCCGGCACTCGGCATCCAGCCGCTGCTCGACGCGACCGAGCGGGAAGGGGCGCAGGAGCCGCCCGCCGACGCCGGACCGGCCACCGCCACCCCGCCCGCCCCGGCGGAGCAGACCTCATGACGCCGGACCGGGGTGTCCTGCTGGTCACCGGGGCGTCCTCGGGCATCGGGCTGGCCACCGCCGTCACCGCGGCCGGGGCCGGGTTCCGCACGGTCGCGACCGTACGCCAGCCCGGCCGGGCCGACGCCCTGCGCGCGGCCGCCGGCCGCGCCGGCGTCGCGGTGGACGTCCGCCGCCTCGACGTGACCGACGCCGACTCCGTGACCACCTGCCTCGACGAGGTGCGGGGGGCGTACGGCCGGCTGGACGCGGTGGTCAACAACGCCGGTGTCTCCAACTCCGATCCCACCCTGGAGATGTCGACCGCGGCCGCGCTGCGGGCCAACCTGGAAGTGAACTTCTTCGGCGTCGTCGCGGTCAGCCGGGCCGCGATGCCGCTGCTGCGGGCCGCCCGCGGACGCCTGGTCACGATCGGCAGCGTGCACGGCGTCGTCGGCCAGCCGTTCAACGAGGCCTACTGCGCGGCGAAGTTCGCCGTCGAGGGGTTCATGGAGAGCCTGGCCCCGGTCGCCGCGGCGCACGGTGTGCGGGTCTCGGTGGTCGTACCGGGCTTCGTCCCGGACACCGCGTTCGGCGTGTTCCCGGACATCGACCGCTCGACCCTGCTGGCCGCCTCCGGCCCGTACGCGGGCACCTTCGCCGACTACCTCGACGGGCTCGGCGCCCAGGGCTGGGAGGCCGCCGGCCAGCCCGCGCGGGAGGTGGCCGAGGTGGTCGTCCGGACCCTGCTCGCCGAGCGTCCGGCCTTCCGCGTCCCCACCAACGCGTGGTCCGCCGCCCACCTGGACCACAAGCTCGCCGACCGGGACGGCTCAACCGTGCAGCGCCTCGCCCACAGCTGGATCGGGCACCCGCACCTCCCGGCCTGAAACCGAACTGACGGACCATCAGCAGCTTCCCGGAACCACCGATCGACAGGAGGAGCAGTGCCCGCGAAACCGCTTCAGGAGCTGGTCGACTTCGCCCGCGGCAACTCGCCGTTCTACGCGGAGGCGTACCGCGACGTCCCCCGGACGATCTCGCACCTCACCGAACTTCCCCTCATCGACCAGACCGCGTTCTGGGCCGCCAACACCTGGCCGGACAACCGGCTGCTGACCGGCCCGCTCACCGACGCCGGCGTCTACAAGACCGGCGGCACCACCGGCGTCCCGAAGTTCTCCCCCTGGTCGCGCACCGAGCACGCCGACTCCGTCACCGCCTTCGGCGCGGGCATGGTCCGGGCCGGTCTGAAACCCGGCCACCGGGTGGCCAACCTGTTCTGCGCGGGCGAACTCTACGGCGGCTTCCTCTACATCGAGAACGCGCTGCACCACGCGCCGGTGGAGAACGTCCGCCTGCCGGTCGGCTGCGCCGCGCCGGACGACTACGTGGTCGACCTGATCACCGGCTTCGGCGTGCACGTCCTCGCGGGCGAGCCGATGAAGCTCAGCGCGGTGGCCGAGTGCCTGGTCCGGCGCGGGCGCAGCGCCGACTCCGTGGAACTGCTGCTCTTCGGCGGCGACCTGCTCTTCGCCGACCTGCGGCCGATCCTGTCCCAGGCCTTCCCGAAGGCGGCCGTCTCCTCGGTCGGCTACGCCTCGAACGACGCCGGCCTGGTCGGCGCGCCGGTGCCGGGCGACGACGTCCGCGTCCACGAGGCCTTCCCGGACCGCACGGTGGTGGAGCTGGTCGACGAGGTGACCGGCGAGCCGGTCACGGCCGCGGGCGTGCCCGGCCGGGTCGTGGTCACCAATCTGTTCCGCACCCTGATGCCGATCCTCCGGTACCCGACCGGGGACCGCGCCGAGTGGGTCGACCCGGAGCGCGGGACGTTCCGGCTGGTCGGCCGGTCGAACGAGGGCGCCCGGGTGGGCACGGTGGCCCTGCCGACCGAGGAGATCCGCGCGGTGCTGCTCGCCGCCGACCCCGACCGGGTCATCTCGGGCCTGCAGCTGGTGCAGCGCCGCTGGGACGGCCGGGACGGCCTCGTGCTGCGCCTCGGGTACACCGGGCCGCCGCCGGCGGCGCCGGGCGGGCTCGGCGAACGGCTGGTCGCGGCCGTATACGCGGCCGTGCCGCTCTACCCGGCCGAGGTGGCGTCCGGCGCGATCCACCACCTCGCCGTCGAGTGGGTGCCCCGCGCCGAGCTGGCGACCAACCCCCGGACGGGCAAGCTCCGTCAGGTGGTGGACGAGCGGCCCCGGGACTGAGCAGCACGGGCGGCCGCGGGACTCGGCGCCGCGGGCGGGGCCGCCGGTCTGTCGCTGGTGGGCCGCCGGGTGGGCCGGTCAGCCCACCGGTGGCCGGCCGGCGATGACGACGCTCTGCCCGCGGAACTCCGCGACGACCTTGCCCGTCGCCTGCCGGACGGTCACGTCGTAGATCCCCTGCCGCCCGGCGCGGGCCCGCTCCACCGCCTCCGCGACCAGCTCGTCGCCGGCCTCGGCCGGGGCCAGGAAGGTCACCTGCGCGGCCTGGGCCACGGTCACCGGGCCGTGGCTGTTGCACGCGTAGGAGAACGCCGCGTCGGCGAACAGGAACAGGAAGCCGCCGTGCGCCGTCCCGTGGCCGTTCACCATGTCCGGGCCGACCCGCATGCGCATCAGCGCCCGTCCGGCGGACACCTCGTCGAGGGTGATGCCCAGCGCGTGGCAGGCCCGGTCCCGGGCGTACAGCGCGTCGATCGCCGACTCCCCGGCCGGGGCCGCTCCGGTGTCCGCGTCCACGACGTCCCGCCTTCCCCGAGGGCCCGGCAGGTGGCCGAACCAGCACCGCCCGTCATCCTGCGCTCCGGATTAGACCGAGCCGCGGCACCGCCTGTCAATGACCCTCCTCCCGGACCGCGCGTGGCACACCGGCGGCCCCGGGGGCGCCTTCCCGCCCGGACGACGGGACGCTACTGTTCGGTAACCATGGCCGGGCGCGGCCCCCGGCACGCCCCGCCGGCCGCGTCCGGGGCACCACATCGTCCGAGGAGTGACCGTGAAGCGATCGAGACTCTCCACCCGGCTCCTGAGCGGTCTGCTGCTCGGCGCCGGGGTGCTGCACTTCGCCGCGCCCCGCCCGTTCGAGGCGATCGTGCCCAAGCGGCTCCCGGGCAGCCGCCGGGGCTGGACGTACGCGAGCGGCGTCGCCGAACTCGCCATCGGCGCGGCGGTCGCCGTACCGCGCACCCGGCGGGTCGGCGCCCTGGCCGCGGCGGGCCTCTTCGCCGCCGTGTTCCCGGCCAACGTGAAGATGGCCTACGACTGGCGGCACCGGCCGGCCCCGCTGCCGGCCCTCGCCGTGGCACGGCTGCCGCTCCAGGTGCCGCTGATCCTGTGGGCCCTGCGGGTCGGCCGGCGACCGCGGGGCTGACCGGCCCCGGCACCCCGGCCCACCGGGTCTGCCCGGCGGCGGTGCGGCGCCCCACCGGCCCCCGCCGGGCCGGGACACGGGACACCACCCGATCGACCGAGTCGGCGGCCGCCGTCCGGGTGGCGCGCGGCGGAAACGGTCCGCACACGCATCGCCCGCTCGTTCTGCCGTACATGCCCACACAGACCGATCCACCGAGGTCCCGGTGCGCCTGATCGGACGGACCGCTTCGGCGGTCCTGTCCCTGACGATCCTGGTCCTCCCGGCGGTGGCCGCCGGCGGCGACCGGCCGGCCGACGCGGACCCCGTGCCCCGGCCGCCCGAGAACGGCCGCACCGGCTGGGAGGTCGCGGCGGGCGCCGCCAACGTCCGCCGCGACCACTCGGTCAACGACACGGTGCTCGGCCTGACGCACTGCGGCGACCGGGTCGAGGTCCTGGACACCTGGGCCTCCCCGCTCGGCACCCGCTGGGGCAAGGTCGCGGTCACCCGCACCGGGGTCACCGGCTGGGTGCTCTGGTCCCTGCTCACCCGCCACGAGCCGGCCGCCGCGCCCGCCGCGGACTGCCCGCCCCGGGAGTGCCGGCGCGCCGCTCCCCCGTGCGCCGGCGGGTCGACCGAGATCGGGCCGGCCCCCCGCTGATTCCGCCGATCCCCCGGGCCGACCCGGTCGGCCCGGAGCTCGCTGGCCCGGAGCTCGTCGGCTCAGGGCTCGTCGGCTCAAATCTCGTCGGCTCAGAGCTCGTCGGCCATCGAGGCGCCCCCGAACAGGGCGAGCCCGGCCATCACGACCAGCAGGACGACGGCCACCGTGCGGTCCGCCGGATCGGGGCGCGGGCCGAGTCGGGGGTCGACGGTGCCTCGCGGGTCCACGGTCACCTGGAGCCGGTCACCGAGCGCGGCGCGCCTGCCCCCGGTCCCGATGCCGGTGACCTCGGTGCCGTCGGCCAGCCGCACGTCGACCCCGGTCACGGACGGCCCCTGACCGGCCATCGGGTCCGAGCCGACGACCGTCCGGACCACTTCGGCCTCGGAGGTGACCCCCCGGTCGTGCAGCAGCTGCTGCTCCTGCATCCCGAACCCGCAGACGAGGAGGCCGATCCAGGAGGCCAGCAGGCCGAACAGGGCAGCCGCCGTCCGCTCCGCGTTCCCCTTGGCCAGCCGGACCACGGCGGCCACGCAGCCCAGCACGACCGCCGCGAAGCAGCCCGCGGCCACCAGCCCCGAGCCGTGGTCCCGCAGTTCGAGGATCCCCCAGGCGCTCAGCACCGCGGGCACCAGCCAGCAGACCCCCGACACCACCACGAACGACGCCCCCGCCGCACCCCGCATGGACTCACCCCCGGCTGCTCCCCTACCCGGCGAGGAGCGCGGCGACGCCCGCCGCGCCGGCGCACCTCGCCGACCGTCCTGGCGACCTTCCCGGGGCGCAAGGTCGAGGGCGTGGAGTGCCCGCCCCCACACCACGGCACCGTGCTCGGCACCGACGACGGGGCCCTCGGCGGCCACCTCCGCGCCCTCCCGCTCCGCCCTCCTGACCGCGACTCCCCACCGCACCCCACGGCTCCACCGGTCGCGGCCGAGCCTCGCCCCTTCGGCCGCGCCCCGCCGGGCCGGTCAGCGGCGACCGAACAGCTTGCCCAGCCAGCCTCCGGCGGCCCGGCCGCCGTCCTTCCCGCATGCGCAGCGGTCGGCCCGGGGCACCCCGGCCAGCACCTGGTCCACGTGCATGCCGCACCCGGCGTAGCCCGGCTTTCCGCAGGACCGACAGACGACGCGTCGACACATGACGCCCTCCTTCTTCTTCGGGGCGGCCGGACCGGCCGCCCTCCCGAATATACCCGAGGGGGTATTTCTCCCGGCCGGCGCCGATCCTACCCCCCCACCCCGCCCGAGCCGCTCCGCCCGACCCGGCCGTTCCGCGCCGCCGTTCCAGGCCGCCGCGTTCGCGCAGGTCAGAGGCCGAAGAACGTTCCAGCGTCCCGAATCGGCGGCTGGCCCTGGCGGCCGGAACGACCCCCGGGCCAAGGTCGTACCCAGACCCGGCAGACCGGGTTCCGCATCGCACCACAGACACCGGGGGCCTCCCATGCGCACCACTCACCGCCGACGCACCACCGCCCTGGCCGCGACGGGCACCGCCGCGCTCGCCCTCGTCCTCACCGCCTGCGGCGGGAACCCCGCGGACAGCGGGACCGCCGCCGCACCGGCGCCCACGACGGCCGCGAAGTCCACGCCCGCCGCCACCGGGGCCACCACCACCTCCGCCGGTACCGCCGCCGGCACCGCGCCGAACACCGCCGCCCCGTCCGGCGCCAAGACCGGTGCCGGTACCGGTGCCGGCGCCGGGACGAGCACCCCCTCCGCGCGGCCGACCGGTGCCACGCAGGCACCCGCCGATCCGGCGGCGGCGTCCGCGCCGCTCTGCGCGGTCAAGGATGTCGCCATCAGCGCCGCCCTCCAGGACGGCCCGCCCTACACGCACCTCGTCCTGACCGCGAAGAACACCTCCGGCCACAGCTGCCGGCTCAGCGAGTACCCCCGGATCCGGTTCCTGGAGAGCCACCGCGAGAACGTGCCCGCCGTGGCCAAGAGCAGGCCCGCCGCGCCCGTCGTCCTCACCGCCGGCGCCCCGGCCTACGCCCTCGTGAAGCTGTCCGACGGCGGCGTGCACGAGAACAACGAGCCGGTGACCGCCTTCTCCGTCGCCCTCGACGGCGGCAGCGGCCCGGCCACCGTCAAGGCCCCCGGCAACGGCGGCATCGCCGTCGACCCGGCGGCCTGGGCCACCGGCTACTGGACGTACGAGCTGCGCAACGGCGCCGACGATTTCTGACCGGGCCCGCCCGGCTCCCGGGGCCGGGGGCGGCTGCTAGGTTCGCGAGGGCGGCTCCCGGTCGAGCCGACGCCGGACGGGGGCGGGTGGCGCACCCGGCCGGTGCGAACGACACCGACGGGAGACCGCATGACCTCCGGCCCGCACCCGACCGCCTGCACGGACCCGGCCGGCCCCCCGGCCCCGGTCGGCTCTCCGGCCCCGATCGACTTCTCGAACCTGGCCGAGCACGCCGCCGGGCGCTCCCTGGACGTGCGCTGGATCCACGGTTCGGAGTCGGCGAAGCACAACACCGACCCGGAACTCCAGGTCCACCACTACGACGAGCACACCGTGATCCTCCGGCAGAACATGGCCGTGAACTACGAGGCGCCGTTCCTCTTCCTGCTCTTCGGCAGCGAGCGGGCGGTACTGATCGACACCGGCGCCACCGCGTCCCCCGAGCTCTTCCCGCTCCGCCGCGTGGTCGACGAGCTGGTCGCGCGGTGGCTCGCCCGCCACCCCCGCACCGGCTACCGGCTGCTCGTCCTGCACAGTCACGGCCACGGCGACCACGTCGCGGGCGACGCGCAGTTCGCCGACCGGCCCGACACCGTCGTGGTGGACGCGGCCGCCGACACCGTCCGGGCGTTCCTCGGGCTGGGCGACGATCCCGACCTCCCCGCCCGGCTCGACCTCGGCGGGCGGACGCTGACCTGTCTGACCAGTCCCGGCCACCACGAGGCCGCCCTCACCTACTACGACCCGTTCACCGGCTTCCTGCTCACCGGCGACACCGTCTACCCGGGGCGGCTCTACATCGCCGACTGGGACGCCTACGTCGCGACGATCGACCGGCTGATCGCCTTCGCCGCCGACCACCCGGTCAGCCACGTGCTCGGCTGCCACATCGAGATGACCGACCGGCCGGGGGTGGACTACCCGATCCGGTACACCTACCAGCCCGACGAGCCCCCGCTGCAGATGACGGTCGCCCAGCTCCACGACATCCGGCGTGCGCTGGACGAGGCGGCCGCCCGCCCCGGCCGGCACGCCTTCGACGACTTCGTGCTCTCCTACCGCACGGGCTGACCGGGGCCGACAGGGGTCCCGGAGGTCCGGCGCGACCGGCGGTCGGGCGCGGCGGAGCGGAACGCCCGCTGCCCGCCCGGCCGTTCGCCCCCGGCGTGCCGGCCGTGCTGGCAGACTGACGCCATGGCAACCACCTCCGCGACGGTCCGGCACCGCCCCCGCGCGTTCCTCTCGGCGGCCGCGCTCCTGCTCGCCGGGGCGGCCGTCACCGCGTGTTCCTCCGGCGGCGACGCCCGGCCCGGTCCGCCGCCCGCCCCGTCGACCGCCACACCCACCGGCCGGACCGTCGCCGTCTACACCCCCGACCACCCGTTGGACGAGGGGCAGCTGAAGCAGGCGGCCGAACTGCTGCGCGAGCGCGCCGAGGCGCGCGGCCTGCCGGACGCCCGGGTCGAGCCGGCGGCCGCCGCGCTGCGGCTCTCGGTCGCCGGACAGGTCGCCGGGGACCGCCTCGCGGCGCTCGGCCGCCGGGCCGCGCTGGACTTCCGCCCGGTCCTGGCCGTGGCGGTGGCCGGTACCCCGTCCCCCGGCGCGGCGGACGTCGCCCCGACCGGCACGGTGCCGCCCGAACTCGCCGCCGGGTTCGCCGCGCTGAGCTGCGGCGCACCGGCCGCCGCCCTCCCCGCCGCCGTCGATCCGGGCACCACCGTGGCGATCTGCGGCACCGCCACCAAGGCGGCCCCGGTGGTGATGAAGTACGCGCTGGCCCCGGCCGCCCTCCAGGGCACCGACGTCGCGAAGGCCTCGGCGGTGCTCGACAGCCAGACCGTGGGCCGCTGGCAGGTCCAGGTGGACTTCACCCCGCAGGGCGGCACCGCCTTCGCCGCCCTCACCGGGAGGATCGCCCCGCAGCCGGAGCCCACCAACCAGATGGCCGTCACGGTGGACGGCACGGTCCTCTCGGCCCCCTACGTCGCCGAGGCGATCACCGGCGGATCGGCCGTGATCAGCGGCACCTTCACCGAGGACGAGGCCAAGGACCTGGCCGCCGCCCTCACCGCCGGCAGCCTGCCCGCCCATTTCACGGCCGCGCTCTCCACCCCGACCGGCTGACCCGGGTGCCGTCCCGCCGTCCGCGCACCCCGCGGGTCGGCGTGGCGGCGCCCGCGGCCGGGCCCTCGAACGCCCCGGGCGGCGGCGGCGCCCCGCAACGGGGATGTCACATCGTGTCCGTAGGATCTCCGGCGGGGGGATTGGCGCGACCGCACTGCCAGTGCTCCCGCGGCTGCACACCACGGTGCAACCGGTCCGGTGACCAGGAGATACGCAGTGATTCGCACCGAACGCGCAGGCCCCAAACTCGTCGGCGCCCTGGCGGCGCTGACACTGGCGCTGTTGCCCGCCGGCCTCGGGGCCACATCTGCCGCGGCCGCGGGTGGCACCCCGTCGGCGTCGCCGAGCCTCACCGCTTCGGGGAGCTTCGCTGACTCGTTCGCGTTGGCTCCGAACCGGAACTCCGCCCCGCTGTACGGGCTCAACGTCGATCTGAAGGAGCGCCAGACGGGCGGGACGGCGGGGCGGCCGGTCTCGTACACCCGGGTCTCCGGCAGTTGGGACACCACGACCCCGCCGAGCCGCTCGGCCGCCCAGGTCGGCACCGCGTCGGCCCCGGGCAGGCTCGTCCTCGCCTCCGGCCCCTCCGCCGTGATGCTCGGCGCCCCGGCCCTCGCCGATGCGAACGGCCGCTACACCGTCGCCACCACCATCGACCCCGTGGTGGGCGACACCGCCAGCAGCGACTGGGGTTCGATCGTCCTCAGCCGCAGTCACCGCAGCACCGGCTACGTGACGAACGGCGACGTCGACCTCGGCCTCACCGTCAGCTCCCGGGGCGACCTCGCCCTGTTCCACGGTGGCACGACACCGTTCTGGACCGGACACACCGCCCCCGGCGCGGGCGCCTTCGCGGTGAGCCTGACCGTCTCCACCGGCACCGACCGGCTGGTCACGCTGACGGTCGACGGGACGACGGTCGCCGTGCCCGCCCCCGCCGGTGTGACCCGCTGGCCGGGCAGCCCGTTCGTCTACCTCGGCACCTACCTCGGAAACGCCGACGAGCGGACCGCCTTCGGGGACGGGCACGGCCACGGGCTCACCGTGAGCGGTGTCGACACCGGCGCCACCGCGAGTGCGAAGACCTTCGTCGACACCTTCGACAACGCGCCGGGCGCCACCGCCGACTTCGGCCTCAACGAGGAGCTGAGCGCCCGCCAGCCCAGCCTGGTCTCGGCCGGCTACACGGCCGTCTCCGGCCGCCCCGGGCTGCCGAGCACCCCTGCGGCGGGCGCGGTCCGGGTCGACGACCCGGCCCACCCGAACACCCTCTCGCTCACGCACGGCCCGGCGGCGGTCCGCCTCGACAAGCCCGCGACCTCCGACAACTCCGGGACGTACAGCGTCCAGGCGACCCTGGCACCGGCGGTGGGCGACCGGACCAGCGGCGACTGGGCCGCGCTGGTCGTGAGCGGCGCCTCCCAGGGCACCGGCTGGGTGGAGGGGGCGGGGGTCGCGCTCGGCCTGCGGGTGCGGGCCAACGGCGGCCTCCAGGTGTTCCAGGGGGGCACCGCCCTGTGGTCCGGCGAGCAGAGCGTCCCGGCCGCGGACGCGTACCGGGTCTCCGTCACGCTGGACACCGACTCCGGTCACAGCGCCGGTGTGACCGTGAACGGCCGGACCTTCTCCGTCGTGACGCCGGCCCCGCTCCCCCGCGACGGCTACCTCTACTTCGGTTCGAACCAGTCCGCCTCCGGCCGGAAGGCCACGGTGGACGACCTGCGCGTCTCGATGCTCGGCGGCCTGGACTACACCGGGTACTACGCCGTCGTGGCGCCCGAGGACAAGGTCGACCACACCGCGGCGGTGGCGTCCTGGACCAATATGAACGAGTACGGCGCCGTGGACCCGGCCACCGGATTCCTGGACACCTGCGGACCCGCCTCCTGCATCGTCGACGCGGGCGAGTACCTCCAGGACGGGACGACCTGCCTGGTGGCCGACGGGCCGGGTGCGCTCAGGACGTTCGCGGCGTCCATCGGATCGAACATCGACAAGGTCTCCGCGATCTACATGATCGACGAACCCTACTGGCGCCACCTCAGCCCCGAGCAGGTGCAGACGGCGGTCACCTGGATCCGCGCCGCGTTCCCGGACAAGATGATCGTCCTCACCATGGACGCCGCCAGCCTCCGGGATCCCGCCGCCACCATCCCGTCCGAGGTCGACGTGGTCGGTTTCGACGACTACTGCCAGGGGCGCTCCGCGGTCCTCGACAGGCTCGCCCGGACCAAGGCCAAGCTCTCGGCGAACCAGCACCTGCTGCTCTTCCCGGAGTCCGTCACCAACGCCGGCCTGGCCGGCTGCGAGAGCGCGACCGACGCCACGATGGCCGCGGCCAACAGGGAGTACCACGCGATCGCCGCGAGCGATCCCCGCGTCGTCGCCGTGCTGAACTTCCGCTGGGTCGGCCCGCGCAACACCGCCGAGATGCCGCAGACCGTCCGCGTCCAGCAGGAACTCGGAAGAGCTGTGATCAACGCGACGCCGGCCCGGCCGGCCTCCTCCGTCGGCGTCTTCCGACCGGGTGGCGCCGGCAGCCCGGCGGTCTTCGCCGAGAGCACCCGCGGCGGGGCGGCCATCGGCTCGGCGCCGTTCGGTGCCGCCGGTGACGTCCCGCTGGTCGGCCACTGGAACGGGCCCGGCGTCGACACCGTCGGCGTCTACCGCCCCGGCACCCGGACCTTCCTGCTCGGTGACGGCGACACGACCACCACCGTCACCCCGGACTTCGTCGAGCCGAACGACATTCCCGTCGTCGGCGACTGGACCGGGCAGGGACGCACCACCATCGGGGTGTACCGGCCCGGCACCCAGACCTTCCTGCTCAGCAACGACAACGTGACCGTCGCCACCGGCTTCAGGTTCGGCGACCCCGGCGACGTCCCGCTGGTAGGCAACTGGAGCGGCAACGGCACCACCACCGTCGGGGTGTACCGCCCAAGCACCCGGGGCTTCTACCTGAGCGACCGCAACGACAGCACCGCCGCGGCCGACCACAGTGCCGTCTTCGGCGACCAGAAGGACATTCCGGTCAAGGGCGACTGGGACGGCACCGGCACCGACTCCATCGGTGTCTACCGGCCCAGCACCCAGAGCTTCTACGGCGCCGCCTCCACCCGCGATCCCGCCACCATCGTGTTCGCCGTCCGGTTCGGCGACCCCGGCGACACCCCGCTCGTGGGCAACTGGGGCTGACCCGTACGCATGCCGGGGCGCGCGGTCCGCGCGCCCAGACGTGCCGGCCCCGGGCGGGGCGTCAGGCGCCGCTGTGGCGGAGCATCTCCTCGCGATCGACGACCTTGACGCGGTCGCGGCCCTCGGCCGCACCGAGGGCGCGCTCGTGCGCGTCGAGTTCCTTCCAGCCGTCCCAGGTGGTGAAGCGGACGCCCTGGCCGCGCAGGTGGGCCACCACCGCGTCGGGCTCGGGCGCGACGGCGCCGGGGAGGCGGCCGGCGGCGTGGTCGGCCAGCAGGCAGGCGACGGTCTCGTTGGCGTCGCCCTTGGTGTGGCCGATCAGACCGACGGGGCCGCGCTTGATCCAACCGGTCACGTAGGTGGCGGCGAGGTGGGAGCCGTCGGCGGTCAGGACGCGGCCGGCCTCGTTGGGGACGGTGCCGCTGATCGGGTCGAAGGGCACCTTCGGCAGCTCGTCGGAGTAGTAGCCGATGGCGCGGTAGACGGCCTGGACGTCCCAGTCGGTGAACCGGCCGGTGCCCCGGACGTTGCCGGTGCCGTCGAGTTCGGTGCGCTCGGTGCGCAGGCCGCTCACCCGGCCGTCCTCGCCGATCACCTCGACGGGCGACTCGAAGAAGTGCAGGTGGACGCGGTGCGGGCGGTCGCCGACGTCGCGAATGGCCCAGTTCTCGATGGTGGAGGCGACCATGTCGGCGTGCTTGCTGGCGCGGCGCTCGGCGATCGAGCCGTCGTCGTACTCGATGTCCTCGGGGTCCACGACGACCTCGATGGTCGGGGAGTGGTCGAGCTCCCGCAGCTCCATGGGGCTGAACTTGGCCTGGGCCGGGCCGCGTCGGCCGAAGACGTGCACCTCCAGCGCCTGGTTGGCCGTCAGGCCGGCGTGGACGTTCGGCGGGATTTCGGTGGAGAGCAGTTCGTCGGCGGTCTTGGCGAGGATGCGGGCCACGTCGAGCGCCACGTTGCCCGCGCCGAGCACGGCGACCTTGCGGGCCTCCAGCGGCCACGTCCGGGGGACGTCGGGGTGCCCGTCGTACCAGGAGACGAAGTCGGCGGCGCCGTAGGAGCCGTCCAGGCCGACGCCGGGGATGTCGAGTGCCCGGTCGGCCGTCGCACCGGTGGCGAAGACCGCCGCGTCGTAGAAGCGGTGCAGGTCGTCCAGGGTGAGGTCGTTCGGGTAGTCGACGTTGCCGAACAGGCGTATGCCGGGCTTCTCCAGGACCTGGTGCAGCGCGGTGACGATGCCCTTGATCCGGGGGTGGTCGGGAGCGACGCCGTAGCGGATCAGGCCGAACGGCGCGGGCATCCGCTCGAACAGGTCGATGGAGACGCCCGGGGCCTGGGCGGCGTCGGACTTGAGCAGGGCGTCTGCGGCGTAGATGCCGGCGGGGCCGGCTCCGACGATCGCGATGCGGATCGGGCGGGACATGGCGGGCGTTCCTCCGGACGGGCGAGCGGCAGACGGACGTTCGTTAGCAAACCTCTGCAGTCTGCACTGCTGTAGGGGGTCCGGAGCTATGACCTCATAGAGCCAACCTATGGGCGGGGCGCGGAGGCCTCTGGTACCGGGCTCCGCCGCACCGGCCGCCACCCGGGGCTGCCCGCGATGCCCGGCCGCCACCCGGGGCCGCCCACCCGCGCCGCGGAGTGTGAGAGGCTCCGGGGACTCCGGCATGCCCCCGACCGACCCGTCCGAACGGGCGCGGCACCGGCGCGGCGGCAGCGGAGGGCACGGCGGGACGCGGGCTCACCGCGCTTCGTACGGGGGTGTCCGACCACTGCGGACGATGAACGGGAAGGAGGTCGACCCACTCCTTTCCACTCCCAACTTATAGCGCACCGGGGGGCTTGCGGCAAGGCCCCCGTCGTACCGCAGAATTGTCCGCCGAGGCCGGGACCTGCGGATATGGAGGCGCAGCGGCCCGGATTCGCGCCCCCGCGGCGCTCGGCGGCACCGGCTTCCGGGTCCGCCGTTTCCCAAGATCATTATCCTGAGTGTCCCCGTCCCGGGCCGCCGGCCGAGCGCAGGCGCCGGCCCCGGGCCTTCCCGTGTCGCACACGGCGGTCCTCGCACCGCCACCCTCGGTCGCCCGGTCGGTCGAGGACCCCTGAGTCAATGGAGCTGGCCATGGTCCCCACGTCGTCGTCCTCGTCCGAACGTCCCGCCGGTGTCGATGCCGGAGCCGGGACCGGGGCGGACCCGGGCGCCGCCCTGCCCTCCGACGACTGGCGGGCCCGGGAGCTGCGGGCGGAGAACGCCTACGTCGGCCGGCTCTACGACCGGCTGGAGACCCGGCGCGAACTCGCGACGGCCCGGCTGCGCGCGGTCCACCGCCAGGAGCAGGGCGGCACGCTCCAGTCCCGCCTGGAGCGCGACACCATGGAGCTCCACCACACCCGCCGGCTGGCGGAGCTGTACGCCGCGGAGTACGGGCTCTGCTTCGGCCGGCTCGACACCGCCGACGGCGAGCGGCAGTACATCGGCCGGATCGCCCTCGCGGACGACGACCACGAGCCGCTGCTCACCGACTGGCGGGCGTCGGCCGCGGAGCCGTTCTACCGCGCGACGCCGGCCGCGCCCGGCGGGGTGACGGGGCGACGGCACCTGCGGACCAAGGGACGGACCGTCGTCGACTTCGACGACGACGCCTTCGCCATGGGTGCCCTGGAGGGCCGGGACGGCTCCGCCCTCAGCGGGGAGAGCGCCCTGCTCGCCTCGCTGACCGCGGCCCGGACCGGCCGGATGGGGGACATCGTCTCGACCATCCAGGCCGAGCAGGACCGGGTGATCCGCTCCGAGCTGAGCGGCGTGCTGGTCGTCCAGGGCGGCCCGGGCACCGGCAAGACCGTGGTCGCCCTGCACCGCGCCGCGTACCTCCTCTACACCCACCGCGACCGCCTGGCCAAGCGCGGTGTGCTGGTCATCGGGCCGAACAGGACGTTCCTGCGCTACATCGACCAGGTGCTCCCCGCGCTCGGCGAGAGCGAGGTCGTGCTGAGCAGCATCGGCGCCCTCTACCCCGGCGTGACCGGGACGGACACCGAGACGCCGGAGGCCGCCGCCGTGAAGGGCGACGCCCGGATGGCGCGGGTGCTCGCCACCGCGCTGGAGGGCCTGCGGCAGCTCCCGGAGGAAGAGGAGCCCTGGACCATCACCGTGGGCCGCAGCTCGCCGCACCAGGAGGAGCTCGTGATCGGCCGGGCGCTCTGCGAGCGGGCGCACGCCGCCGCGCACCGGACCGGCGAGCCCCACAACGCGGCCCGGGCCGCCCTGGTGGAGCGGCTCTCCTCCGAGCTGGCCCTGCGGATCGCCAGGGACCGGGGCGGGGAGATGGCGCTGGACGACGTGGTGGACCTCGCCGACGCACTCGTCGTCGAGCGCGACTTCCAGGCCCTGGCCGAGAAGCTGTGGCCGCTGCTCGGTCCGGAGCAGCTGCTCACCGCGCTGTTCGCCTCCCCGCAGCTGCTCGCGGACGCCATGCCGGACTTCTCCGAGGCCGAGCGCGCCGCCCTGCTGCGCGAGCGGCCCGGTCCGGACGAGCCGGCCGCTCCCTGGACCACCGACGACGTGCCGCTGCTCGACGAGGCCGCCGAACTCCTCGGCCCGCTGCCGGGCAGCGCCGTCACCCGCCGGGCCGACGCCGCCGCCGAGGCCGAGCGGCTGGAGTTCGCCAAGGTCGTCCTGGAGGACTTCGGCGCGGGGCTGGCCGAGATCGACGCGGAGCTGCTGACGCGCCAGTACCAGGGCGAGGGCGAGTTCCGGCCGCTCTCCGAGCGCGCGGCCGAGGACCGGACCTGGGGCTTCGGGCACATCATCGTGGACGAGGCGCAGGAGCTCTCCCCGATGGCCTGGCGGCTGCTGACCCGCCGCTGCCCCGGCCGGTCCATGACGATCGTGGGCGACCTGGCCCAGACCGGCGCCCCGGCCGGGCTGAACTCCTGGGGCGAGGCGCTCGACGAGTACACCGCCGGGCGCTGGCGCACGGTGGAACTCACCATCAACTACCGGACCCCGGCCGAGATCATGCGGGTCACCGAGGGCGTCCTGCGGGCGGTCGACCCGGCGCTCACCGCCCCGACCGCGGTGCGCGGCGGCGGGACCGTTCCGTGGAGCCTGCGGATCCCCGAGGAGAACCGGGGCGCGGCCCTGCGCGCCGTCGTCGAGCGGGAGATCGCGGAGCTGGACGGCCGCCGGATGGCGATTCTGCACGCCCCCGGCTTCCCGGTCGAGCTGGTCGACGAGCTGGCCGGGCTGGCCGGTGTGGCGCGTGCCGACGGCCCGGCGTCGCTGGACTCGCCGGTCGTCCTGATGACGGCGGCGCAGTCCAAGGGGCTGGAGTTCGACGCCGTCCTCGTCGTGGAGCCCGACGAGATCCTCGCGGCGCACTCCCGCGGCGGGAACGACCTCTATGTCGCCCTCACCCGTGCGACGAAGAGCCTCGGGGTCGTGCACAGCCGGGAGCTGCCGGCGATGCTGGAGGGCCTGGAGGCCCGCTGAGGCGCGGCTCCCGCGCAGGCGTGTGCCGCCCGGTCGGGTGGCACACGCCTCACCGGCGGGAGGTCACCAGCGCTCGTGGACCTGGGCGCGGATCCGGCGGTCGTAGAGGTCCCGGACGGCGGCGAGGGTCGCCCCGGGCAGCGGCGGGAGGTCGGCCGCGGCGGCGTTCGCCCGGGCCTGCTCGGGGTTGCGCGCACCGGGGATCACCGTCGTGACGCCCGGCTGCTGGATGATCCAGCGCAGGGCGGTCTGCGCCGGGGTCGCCTCCCCGGGCGCGAGAGCGGCGAACTCCTCCGCCGCCTCGACGCCGGTCGCGAAGTCGACGCCGGAGAAGGTCTCGCCCTGGTCGAAGGCCTCGCCGTGCCGGTTGTAGCTGCGGTGGTCGTCCGCGGCGAACGCGGTCCGCGCGGTGTAGCGGCCGGAGAGCAGCCCCGAGGCGAGCGGCACGCGGGCCAGGATGCCCACCCCGGCGGCCGCGGCGGCGGGCAGGACCAGCTCCAGCGGCTTCAGCCGGAAGGCGTTCAGGATGATCTGGACGCTCGCGACACCGGGCCGGGCGATCGCGGTCAGCGCCTGCGCGCAGGTCTCCACGCTGACGCCGTAGGCGGCGATCCGCTCCTCGGCGACCAGGGTGTCCAGGGCGTCGTACACCTCGTCGTCGGAGTAGACCGGCGTCGGCGGGCAGTGCAGCTGCACCAGGTCGAGCCGGTCCACGCCCAGGTTGGAGCGGGAACGGTCGGACCAGGCACGGAAGTTGGCGAGGTTGTAGTGCTCCGGGCGCTGCTCGGCCCGGCGGCCGAACTTGGTGGCGACGAAGACCCCGGCGTCCGGGCGGCCCTTCAGGTAGCGGCCGATCAGCTGCTCGCTGCGGCCGTCGCCGTAGACGTCGGCGGTGTCGAAGAGGGTGACGCCGGCCTCGACGGAGGTGTCCAGGACGTCGAGCGCGTCCTCCTCGCGGACGTCACCCCAGTCCGCGCCGAGCTGCCAGGTACCGAGCCCCACGACGGAGACGGGTCGGCCGGTGCGGCCGAGTACACGCTGTTCCATGGGGCGAGCCTCTCACAGGGGCACCGCGCCGGCGGCGAGGCGGCGCGATGGCCGCCCGGCCCGGCCCGCCCCGACGTGTCGGGGCGGGCCGGGCGGGCGGTGCGTACGGCCGGCGGCGCGTACGGCCGGCGGTGCGTACGGCCGGCGGTGCGTACGGGCGCTACTCGCCGACGGTCAGCACGACCTTCCCGGTGACCCGGCCGGTGTCACCCAGGTCGTGCCCCTTGGCGGCGTCGGCGAGCGGGAAGACGGCCTCCACGACGGCCCGCAGCTCACCCGCCTCGACCAGCCCGGCGATCGCCCGCATACCGGCCTGGTCGGCCTCGACCAGCAGCGGGACGGCCTCGACGCCCCGGGCCGCGGCCTGCTCGGCGAGGTCGGCGGGCAGCGCTCCGAGCGCGATGCTGATCAGCCGGCCGCCCGGCTTCAGGGTGTCCAGCGAGCGGATCGCGGTGTCGCCGCCGATGGTGTCCAGGACGAGGTCGACCGGGGCGATCCGGGTGAAGTCCTCCGTGCGGTAGTCGATCAGCTCGTCGGCGCCCAGTTCGCGCAGCAGCGCGTGCTTGGGGGCGCTGGCCGTGCCGACCACGTACGCGCCGCGGGTCTTGGCGATCTGCACGGCGAGGTGGCCGACACCGCCCGCCGCCGCGTGGATCAGGACGCGCTCGCCGGGCCGGACGCCCGCCGCGTCGACCAGCACCTGCCAGGCGGTCAGCGCCGCCAGCGGGATCGCGCCCGCCTGGACGTGGTCGACCCCGGCCGGCTTGCGGACCAGCGCGCGGGCCGGGGCCACCGCGTACTCGGCGAACGCGCCGACGCCGTAGGGGTAGGGCAGCATCCCGAAGACCTCGTCGCCGGGGCGGTGGATCGTCACGCCCGGGCCGACCGCCTCGACGACGCCGGAGACGTCCCAGCCGAGGACCAGCGGGAGGCGGTCGAGGAAACCGGGGTTCTGGCGGTGCTTCCAGTCGGTGGGGTTCATGCCCGCGGCCCGGACGCGGACGAGGACCTCCGACGGACCGGGCTCCGGGCGCTCGGTCTCGACCTCGCGCAGGACGTCACTGCCGCCGTAGGTGTACTGGGTGATGGCTTTCATGGTGCTCATGCATCCAGGATGCTCCGGCCGCGACCAGCGCGGATAGCGGCCCGAAGGTCATGCTGTGCAAGAATTGGGCCATGCACCGCATCGTCGTCCTGGCCCTGGACGGAGTCATCCCGTTCGAGCTGAGCCTCGCCTCCCGGCTCTTCGGAGCCGCCACGGACACCGAGGGCCGGCCCCTCTACGAGGTGGTCACCTGCTCGCTCGACGGCCGGCCCGTCCGTACCTCCGCCGACTTCTCCATCAGCGTCGAACACGACCGCAGCGCGCTCGCCGGGGCCGACACGCTGGTGATCCCGGCCTCCGAGGAGTTCGCCGACGTCGTCGACCGGGACTCCCTGCCGCCGCGCGTCGCCGAGGCACTGGCGCTGCTGCGCCCCGACGCACGGATCGCCGGGATCTGCATCGCCACCTTCGTGCTCGCCGCGGCCGGTCTGCTCGACGGCCGGGCCGCCGCCACCCACTGGCGGCACGCCGACCGGTTCCGGCGGTTCTACCCGGAGGTCGACCTCGCCCCCGACGTCCTGTTCGTCGACACCGGGCGGATCCTCACCTCGGCCGGCGCCGCGGCCGGCATCGACCTGATCCTGCACCTGATCCGCTCCGACCACGGCAGCGCCGTCGCCAATCTGGTCGCCCGGTGCTGCGTCGTCCCGCCGCAGCGCGAGGGGGGCCAGGCCCAGTACGTGCAACGGCCCGTCCCGGAGAGCACGGACGCCGGGACGTCCGCCACCCGGGCGTGGGCCCTCGACCGGCTGCACGAGCCGCTCCAGCTGACCGACCTCGCCGGCCACGCGGGCATGAGCCGGCGCACCTTCACCCGGCGCTTCCGGGCCGAGGTGGGGCTGAGCCCGGGCCAGTGGCTCACCCAGCAGCGCGTCGACCTGGCCAGGCACCTGCTGGAGAGCAGCGACCTACCGGTCAACCGGATCGCCGAGCGGGTGGGCTTCGGTACCGGCGCGTCCCTGCGCCAGCACCTGCACTCCGCGATCGGCGTGCCGCCGGGCGCCTACCGGCGCACCTTCCGGGCCTGACGCCGCAGGCGCAGGCGATCGCCTTCGCCGAGGCCGCCCCAGACCCCGTACCGCTCGTGCGCCTCCAGGGCGTAGCGCAGGCACTCGCGCCGTACGGGGCAGCCGGCGCAGACCTCCTTCGCGGCGCTCTCACGCGAGTCGTGGTCCTCGCCGCGTTCGCCGACCGGGTGGAAGAAGAGACCGCTGTCGGCGGACCGGCAGGCACCGTGCCGCTGCCAGTCCCACCGGTGGTCGAGGGCCCCGGGCAGATGTGCGATGTTCGTCATGGCGCTGACTCCGTCCCTTCGGAGTGTTGTCGGGTGGTGTCGGGCGGTTCCGAGACGTGTCGGGTGGTACCGAGACGTGTCGTGCGGTTCGTTCGGGATGGCGACGGGTGGGCGGGCGGCGCGGTGGAGCGCTCAGTACCGCCCGCCGTAGTACGGGCCGTAGTAGGCGCCGAAGGTCTCCAGGTAGGCGATGTCCTCGTCGTACCCGATCGGCTCGAACGTCGGGCCGTTCTTGATCTCGTCCTTCGTCCGGTCGACGTAGACCTTCTTCTCGTCCTGCTCGACGCGCAGCACCGTGCCCGCCGGCAGCAGGACCTGGCGGCCGAAGATCCACGGGCCGGTGTCGACAACGAGGTACTGCGAGCCGGCCTCCGGCGAGTGCCGGTCGACCTTGCCGATCGGCCCGTCGGTCGCCTCCACGTGAAAGCCGACCAGATCGCCGTCGGCGACGTGGCCGGAGGTCGACCGGAACGCCCAGATGTCGATGTCGCTCGTGTCGCTCATGCCGGATTCCTTCCGCTCGGTGCCGCCCGGACCCTCCCGGGCGGCGCGTCCTCGCACCCCGGCTGCCCCGGACGCGCCGCTCCACACCCTTGGGGCGGACATCCGTCCGATCCGGGCCGAGGGTCCGTCAGGCGTGCCCCTCGGCGGCCGCCGCGGCGAGGTTCAGCAGGACGACGGCCTGCTCGCGCATCTCGACCTTCCGGATCTTTCCGGTGACGGTCATCGGGAACTCGTCGACGAGGTGCACGTAGCGCGGGATCTTGTAGTGCGCGATCCGGCCGGCGCAGAAGGCGCGCAGCCCCTCGGCGGTCAGCTCGGGGGCGCCGGGGCGCAGCCGGATCCAGGCCATCAGCTCCTCCCCGTACGTGGCGTCGGGGACGCCGATGACCTGGGCGTCCAGGACGTCCGGGTGGGTGTGCAGGAACTCCTCGACCTCCCGCGGGTAGATGTTCTCGCCGCCGCGGATGACCATGTCCTTGATCCGCCCGGTGATGGTGAGGTAGCCCTCCTCGTCCATCACCGCGAGGTCGCCGCTGTGTATCCAGCCGTCGGCGTCCAGGACTTCGGCGGTCCGGTCGGGCTGCTCCCAGTAGCCGATCATCACCGAGTAGCCGCGGGTGCACAGTTCGCCGGGGGTGCCGCGGGGCACGGTGCGGCCGGTCCGCGGGTCGACGACCTTCACTTCGAGGTGCGGGCCGACCCGTCCGACGGTGGAGACCCGGCGCTCCAGCGGGTCCTCCGTCCGGGTCTGGACGGACACCGGGGAGGTCTCGGTCATGCCGTAGCAGATCGACACGTCGCGCATGCCCATCCGCTCGACGACCTGCTTCATCACCTCGGTGGGGCACGGCGACCCGGCCATGATCCCGGTGCGCAGGGTGGAGAGGTCGTGCTCGGCGAAGGACGGGTCGTTGAGTTCGGCGATGAACATGGTCGGGACGCCGTAGAGCGAGGTGCAGCGCTCGGCGGCCACCGCGCGCAGGGTGGTCGCGGGCTCGAACCCGGCGGCCGGGATCACCACGCAGGCGCCGTGCGAGAGCGCGGCGAGGTTTCCCATCACCATCCCGAAGCAGTGGTAGAACGGCACCGGTACGCAGATCCGGTCGTGTTCCGCGTAGCCGCACAACTCGCCCACGAAGAAGCCGTTGTTGAGGATGTTGCGGTGCGACAGGGTCGCGCCCTTCGGGAAGCCCGTGGTGCCCGAGGTGTACTGGATGTTGATCGGGTCGTCCGGGCCCAGCGCCGCGGCGGCGGCGTGCAGCGGGCCGCGGTCGGCGTGCTCGGCCCGGGCGAGCAGGTCGGTCCAGGCCGGCGAGCCGATCAGCAGGACGTCCTTCAGCGCGGGGCAGCGCGGGGCGGTCTCGGCCAGCATGGCCGCGTAGTCGGAGGTCTTGAAGGCGGCCGCGGCCACGATCGTGCGGATGCCCGACTGCCGTAGGACGTACTCCAGTTCGTGCGCCCGGTAGCCGGGGTTGACGGTCACCAGGACGGCGCCGATCCGCGCGGTGGCGTACTGGGTGAACACCCACTCCGCGCAGTTCGGCGCCCAGATCCCGACCCGGTCGCCCCGGCCGACGCCGAGCGCCAGCAGCGCCAGCGCGACCCGGTCCACCTCCTCGGCCAGCTCCCGGTACGTCCACCGACGGCCGGACGGCAGGTCGACCAGGGCCTCGCGGCCGGGAAAGGCGCGGACCGCGCGGTCGAGGCTCGCGCCGATGGTGTCGTCCAGCAGGGGTGTGGCCGAGGTGCCGACGGCGGAACTGGGGGACGGGTTGGTCATGCGCTGACTCTCCTGGACTCGCCCGGACGAATGGCGACCGAGTCTATGCAAGGCCGCGTCCGGCGTCATCGCCCCTTCCCGCCCGCGACGTGACGGGACGTCACCCTCGCGCCTCGTCGGAGGGGACCGCAGGACAGGCCGGTTCGACGCCGCGGTCGAGGGGCCGGGACCGCCTCGACGGCACGGGGAACGGGCCGGGGATCGGCGGTCGGCGCGGCTGCCCCCGGCCGCCGATCCCCGGTCCGACCTGCACTTTCGGGCAAAGATCACCCCGGATCGTCAGGATGGACACGGTCAATTGTGTACATTCGGCATTGACTGAACTTCTGTCAGCGGGGGGCGCTGCATCCGGGGCCGATCCTCGGGCCCTCCGTTCCCGCACACGCCCGAGACAGGACCGCCCATGCCCCACCCGAAGCCCGCCGTCACCCGGCGCACCCTCGTCACGGCGATCGGTGCCACCGCCGCCGCGCTCGCCGTCACCCCCGCCGCGTCGGCCGCCGCCGCCGGCAACGCCGCGGGCACCGGCGCGGGTGGGGCCCAGCCGCTCGCCGCCCGGACGGCCCGCGTCCCCGAGACCCGGGCGCTGTCCGCGGTGGGCCGCGAGGCCACCACCGTGCGGGCGGACTTCCCGATCCGCTACGTCGGCGTCAGCTGGGACGGCCCCGCCCGCGGCGCCGCCATCCGGCTGCACCGCGACGACGCGACCCGCGGGGCGTGGCAGCCGCTGCCCGCCGGCTGCGCGGGCGGCCCGGACGGCGCCGACCGCTCGGTCGGGACCGCCACCGCGCTGATCGCCGCCGACGGCGCGCCCGGCTACGACCTGCGCCTGCCCGACGGGGCCGCCAACGTCCGCTCCGCCGCCATCGACACCGTGCACGGCCCGGCCCGCACGGTCTCGCTCGCCCCGACGACGCCCGTCACCTTCTGCGGGGTCGAGTACCTCTCCCGCGCGGCTTGGGGCGCCGACGAGTCCAAGCGCTTCAAGAACGGCGTGGAGAACTCCCCCGCGAAGTACTACCCGCTGCAGACCCTGACGGTGCACCACACCGACACCGCCAACGCCGACCCGGACCCGGCGGCCACCGTGCGGGCGATCTACGAGTACCACGCGATCACCAACGACTGGGGCGACATCGGCTACCACTTCCTGATCGACGAGGCCGGGCGGATCTACGAGGGCCGCTGGTCGGGCGACGACGGCATCCCGGCGCACGACGCGGCCGGGAACGCCGTGACGGCCTTCCACACCGCCGGCTTCAACTCGGGCAACATCGGCATCGCCCTGCTGGGCACCCTCAGCGGCCAGGCGCCGACCGCCCCGGCCCGCACGTCGCTGACCGCGCTGCTCGCCGTGCTGACCCGCGCGCACAACCTGGACCCCCAGGCGCACGTCACCTTCGTGAACCCGGTCAACGGCGTGACCAAGCCGGTCGAGATGATCAGCGGCCACCGCGACTGGCTGGCCACCGACTGCCCCGGCGGCACGATGTACGCCGACCTTCCGGCGCTGCGCGCCGACGTGGCGGCCGTCCCCACCCCCGGGCACTGACCCGGCCGGCCGGGGCGGTGCGGTGGTGTCCCCCGCACCGCCCCGGCCGCGTCGCTAGGCTGTGGGCATGCCCCTGGATCCGCTGCCCGAACCGCCGGCGGTCGGCGCGACCGACCCGACGGACGACGCCCTGGGCGAGGTCGCCCGGCTGCTAGCCGGCCGGAGCGTGGCGGTGCTGACCGGCGCGGGGCTGTCCACCGAGTCGGGCATCCCCGACTACCGGGGCCCCACCGGGAGCCTGCGCCGCCGGACGCCGATGACCTACCAGGAGTTCGTCGGGAGCCCCGAGGCCCGGCGCCGCTACTGGGCGCGCAGCCACGCCGGGTGGCGCTCGATCGCCGGGGCCCGCCCCAACGCCGGGCACCTGGCCGTCGAGGAGCTGCGCCGCCGCGGGCTGGTGTCGGCGGTGATCACCCAGAACGTGGACGGCCTGCACCGGGCGGCCGGCACCGTGGACGCGGTGGAACTGCACGGCGGGCTCGACCGGGTGGTCTGCCTCGGCTGCGGGCGGGGCAGCGCGCGGGAGGACCTCGACCGGCGCCTGCGCGCGCTGAACGGCGCCTTCCCGGAGGACGGCGCCCTGCGCAACGCCGACGGGGACGTCGAGCTGCCCGACGCCCTGGTGGCGTCCTTCCGGGTGGTGGCCTGCGGGGCGTGCGGCGGGATCCTCAAGCCCGATGTGGTCTTCTTCGGCGAGAGCGTGCCCACGCCGCGCGTCCGGCACTGTTTCGACCTGGTCGACGGGGCGCGCGGGCTGCTCGTCCTCGGCTCGTCGCTGGCGGTCATGTCCGGGCTGCGCTTCGTGCGGCACGCCGCCCGGGCCGGGAAGCCCGTCGCGATCGTGAACCAGGGCCCGACGCGCGGCGACGACCGCGCCGACGTCCTGGTCGACCTCCCGCTCGGACCGGCCCTGACGGCGCTGACCGAGCGGCTCGCCGCCGCGCCGCCGGCCTGAGGGAGCGCCCGGGCGCCCGGCGTCAGCAGTGGCGCAGGAAGCGGTCCAGGACGCGCGTGCCGAACTCCAGGGCCTCCACCGGGACCCGCTCGTCGACCCCGTGGAACAGGGCGGCGAAGTCCAGTCCCGGGGGCAGCCGGAGCGGGGCGAAGCCGAAGGTGCGGATGCCCAGGCGCTGGAACGACTTGGCGTCGGTGGCGGCGGACAGCATGTAGGGCAGCACCCGGGAGCCCGGGTCCTCGGCCGCCAGCGACAGCGCCATGGCGTCGACCAGCCGGCCCTCGAAGGCCGTCTCGACGGCCGGCAGGCTGTTCCACTCCTGCTCGATGCCGGGCCCCAGGAGCGCGGCGACCTCGGCCCGGAAAGCCTCCTCCCGGCCCGGGATCACCCGCGCGTCGATCTCCGCGTGGGCGGTGGAGGGCACCACGTTGGCCTTGTGGCCGGCATCGAAGCGGGTGGTGTTGGCGGTGTCGCGCAGGCTGGCCCCGATCAGCCGGGCCGCGTGCCCGAACCGGGCCAGCGCCGCCTCGGGGTCGTTCTCGTCGAACGGCACCCCGGTGATCTCCGCGGCCCCTTCGAGCAGTTCGCGCACCGCGGGGGTGAGGACGACGGGGAACCGGTGCGACTCCAGCCGGGTGACGGCGGCGGCGAGCCTGGCGATCGGGTTGTCGTCGTGCAGCAGCGAGGCGTGGCCGGCCGTGCCCCGCGCCTTGAGGCGCAGCCAGACCGCCCCCTTCTCCGCCGTCCCGATCAGGTAGGCCCGGGTGGCGTCACCGAAGCTGACGGAGAATCCGCCGACCTCGCCGACCGCCTCGGTCACGCCCTCGAAGAGTTCCGGCCGGTGGTCGACCAGCCACCGGGCGCCCTGGAAGCCGCCCGCCTCCTCGTCGGAGACGAAGGCGAAGACCAGGTCGCGCGGCGGCAGGACGCCGTCGCGCCGGTGACCGCGGGCCACGGCCAGCATCATGGCCACCATGCCCTTCATGTCGACCGCGCCCCGGCCCCACAGGTAGCCGTCGGCGACCTCCCCCGAGAACGGGTGCACGCGCCATTCGGCCGGGTCCGCCGGGACGACGTCCAGGTGGCCGTGGATCAGCAGGGCGCCGCGCTCCCGGTCCGCCCCGGGCAGCCGGACGACGACGTTGCCCCGGCCCGGGGCGCCGGCCTCGACGTAGGTGACGTCGTAGCCGACCTCGGCCAGCTTGGCCGCCACGTACTCGGCCGCCGGGCGTTCGGTGCCCACCCCGCCCGCGTCCGCGGTGTTGGTGGTGTCGAACCTGATCAGGTCGCTCGCCAGGGCGACCACCTCGTCCCACGGCCGCGGCGACGAACCGCCGGGGCCGGTCGGGGCGTTCGCCGGCGGGCCGTCAGGCGCGCCGTGGGCGGGCGGCGGTGAGGGCGAGGTGGTGCGCGGCGCCATGCTGGGGCTTCCTCCCTGCTGGGCGGGCGAGCGGGCGGCCGCTCCCCCGGTGACCGGTACCCGTCGATCAGTACCACAGGACCGGGCGCTCCCGGGGCCGATCGTTCACTCCGGCCACCGGCGCGAACGGATCCGCCGACGCGCACGGATCCGGCGACGCGGCGGGAGCCGGCGGTGCGACCGGATCCGGCGGGCCCGGCGTGCCCGGCGTCAGAAGACGGACCAGCCCGTGGCCGTCGTCAGCGCGTCCAGGGCCGCGACCCCCAGCACCGAGTTCCCGGCCGCGTCCAGGCCCGGGCCCCAGACGCAGACCGTGCCCCGGCCCGGCAGCACCGCCAGCACGCCGCCGCCGACCCCGCTCTTGCCCGGCAGCCCCACCCGGTAGGCGAACTCCCCTGCCGCGTCGTAGGTGCCGCAGGTGAGCAGCACCGCGTTGATCCGCTTGGCCTCGCTGCGCGACAGCAGCCGCGAGCCGTCGGCGCGGGTCCCGTGCCGGGCGAGGAAGAGCCCGGCCAGCGCGAGGTCCCGGCAGCTCGCCTCGATCGCGCAGTGCGCGTAGTAGTGCGCGAGCACGCTGTCGACCGGGTTGCGCAGGTTGCCGTAGCTCGCCATGAAGTGCGCCATCGCGGCGTTGCGGTGGCCGTGCTGGGCCTCGGAGGACGCCACCGAGTCGTCCACCGCGACGGTCGGATTGCCGGACTCCGCGCGCAGGAAGTCCCGGACCGCGCCGACGGCGTCGCCGGTCAGCTTCAGCAGCCGGTCGGTGACGACCAGCGCGCCGGCGTTGATGAAGGGGTTGCGCGGGATGCCGTTCTCGGACTCCAGCTGGACCAGCGAGTTGAACGGGTTGCCGGACGGCTCGCGGCCGACCCCGCGCCACAGCTCGTCGCCGCCGTCCGCCAGGGCGAGGGCCAGGGTGAACAGCTTCGACACCGACTGGATCGAGAACGGGTGCTCCCAGTCCCCGGCGCCGAACACCGCGCCGTCCACGGTGGCGATGGCCATCCCGAAGGCCGTCGGGTCGGCCTGGGCGAGGGCCGGGATGTAGTCGGCGACCCGCCCCCGGGCGGGCGCCCGCCGGGCCGCCTCCATCGCCTCCTGGAGGAGCAGCTGGTAGTCCATGTCGTTCACGCTGCCATTGTCGGCCACCCCGCCGGCCTGGGCCGACCCGGCCCCCGGGGCCGGGGCCGGGCCCCGATCCCGGGTGTCGGCGGCTGCTTCTAGAGTGGCGCCATGACGCGCCCCAATCCTGTGACCGCCGACGACGGCCGGACGCTTCGACGGCTGATCGGCGACGCCGGCCTCGGCCCCTGGGAGGGTGAGCTGATGGGGCTGGCCGAGCACGGCATCGCCCTGGGCCCGCGCCCCGCCGGCCACCGGGGGCCGGAGCCGTTCTCCCGGTGCGGCGGCGTACCGGCCGTGCCGCCCGGCTTCGTCTGGCCGGGGGCGGAGCCGGGGCCGGACGCGCTGCCGGACTGCTTCGTCGCCCAGATCGACCTGGCGGAGGTCGCGCCCGCGGACGCCAACCACCTGCTGCCGCCCCGCGGCCTGCTCTACTTCTTCTTCCCCGGCCACGACGGCTTCGGCGGCCGGGACGCCGTCACCGTGCTGCACTTCCCGGACGCCACCGCCGACGGCACCGCGCCCTACGACGTGGCCTCCGATCCGGCGTTCGCCGATCCCGAGGCCGGCTGGGGCGCCCCGCCGTGGGAGTTCACCGGGCCGCCCGCGCCGCTGTACGCCGCCGGCAAGGCCATGCTGGCGCAGGCCGTGCGGTTCCACGACGATCCCCCGGTCGACCTCCCGGAGGAGGCGGTGGACCGGCTGACCGCGCTGCCGTCCGCCGCCCTGGACGTCGCGCCGCGGCACGGTGCCTGGATGGTGCTGCTCGGCCCCGATCCGGAGACGGACCAGTACGTGGTGCCGCCGCGCGGCCGCGGTCCGGAGCGCATCCTGCTCGCGGCGGGCCGCCCGGAGTTCACCGGGTGCCCGCTCTACTACGTCATCCGCGACGAGGACCTGGCCGCCGCCGACTTCAGCCGGGTCGAGGCCGTCACCGTCCAGCACTGACCGGTCCGGGGGTGAGGCGGTGGACGCGGCGGAGCGCCGGTCAGCGCGGGCGGACCGCCTCGGCGAGCAGGCGGTAGGAGTCGAACAGCGCCGCGCGGTCGTACGTGCTGGTGGTGACGAGGAACTCGTCGGCCCCGGTGCGGGCCACCAGCGCGGCGAGCTCGGCGGCGGCCTGCGGCGGGGTCCCGGCGATGTGGCCGCGCAGCGACTGCTGGTAGGCCGCGCGCTCGCGCGGGCCCATCTCCCGGCCGAGCACCTCCTCGGCGGGGGCCAGCGGCGGGAACTCCCCGTGGGTCCGCGCGTGGGCGCTCGCCCAGGCCTCGGCGACCAGCAGCCGCTCGGCCTCTTCGGCCGTTCCGGCGACCGCCACCGTGCCGGAGACCACCACGTACGGCCGGGCCGCCTGTGCGGAGGGGCGGAAGCGGGCACGGTAGCGGTCGATCGCGGCCAACATCCGGTCCTCGCCGCGGACGGCCCCGATGACCAGCGGCAGCCCGGCCTCGGCGGCGATGTCCGCGCCCGCGCCGGTGGCCAGGACGAAGGCCGGGACGTCCAGGCCCTCGGCGGGGCGGGCGTGGACGTCCCGGTGGGTGCGCCCCGACCCGTCGAAGTAGCCGAGCAGCTCGGCCAGTTGCTCGCCGAAGCGGTCCGCGGCGTCCTTGTCCCGGCCGAGCGCCCGCCGGACGCCGTCGGTGAAGGCCACCGAGCGGCCCAGCCCCATGTCGATCCGGCCGGGGAAGAGCGCGGCGAGCACCCCGAACTGCTCGGCCACGACCAGCGGCTGGTGGTTGGGGAGCATCACGCCGCCCGTGCCGACCCGGATCCGGTCGGTGGCCGAGGCCACCGCCGCGGCGAGCACGGTGGGCGCCGACCCGGCCACGCCGGGGACGCCGTGGTGCTCCGACACCCAGAACCGGTGGTAGCCGAGCCGCTCGGCGTGCCGGGCGAACGCCACCGTGTCCCGCAGCGCCCGAGCGGGCTCCTCCCCCCGTCTCGTCCGGGAACGGTCGAGCACCGAGAGGCGGATCGCAGGCGCGGCAGTAGTCACCTCAGCGGCAACCACCACCGTCCGGGACCGCATTCCCGGCGCGCCGGCGCCGCGGTCACGGCGGGCGGGCTGAGGACGGCGGGCTCAGGACGGCGGGGTCATGGCGGCGGGCTCAGGACGGCGGGCGGGGCTCAGGCCGGCGGGTCGGCCGCGCGGAGCTCGCCGGTGCGGACCACCTCCGCGTACCAGCGGGCGCTGTCCTTGGGCGTGCGGCGCTGGGAGGGGAAGTCCACATGGACGATGCCGAACCGCTTGCCGTAGCCGTACGCCCACTCGAAGTTGTCCAGCAGGGACCAGAGGAAGTAGCCGCGCACGGGCGCGCCGGCGGCGATCGCGCGGTGGACGGCGGCCAGGTGGGACCGCAGGTAGGCGATCCGCTCCGGGTCGCGCACCGCGCCCGAGGGGTCGCCGTAGTCGTCGTAGGCGGCGCCGTTCTCGGTGATCAGCAGGGGCAGGCCGGGCAGCTCGTCGCGGAGCCGGGTGAGCAGCTCGTACAGGCCCTCGGCGTCGACCGGCCACCCCATCGCGGTGCGCTCGCCCTCGGCCGGCAGGAAACGGATGCCGTGGTCGGCGGGCCAGGGGGAGCGCTCGCCGCCGTGGCCGTCCTGGCGCGGGGCCGGGTCGGCCGGGTCGTCGGCGGCGACCACCGTCGGGGTGTAGTAGTTGATGCCGAGCGCGTCGAGGGGGCGGGAGATCTCGGCGAGGTCGCCGTCGCGGACGAAGGACCAGTCGGTGACGCCGGCGGTGTCGGCGAGCACGTCGGCCGGGTAGCGGCCGTGGAACACCGGGTCGAGGAAGATCCGGTTGGCCAGCCCGTCGATCCGCCGGGCGGCCTCGCGGTCGGCCGGGTCGTCGCGGTGCGGGCGCACGGCCGCCAGGTTGAGGGTGAGCGAGACCCGGGCCGTGGCCGGGAGTTCGGCGCGCAGCGCGCCGACGGCGAGGCCGTGGGCGAGCAGCAGGTGGTGGTGGGCGGTGAGGGCGGCGGCCGGGTCGGTGCGGCCGGGGGCGTGGACGCCGCTGCCGTAGCCGAGGAAGGCGCTGCACCACGGCTCGTTCAGGGTGGTCCAGGAGTCGACACGGTCGCCCAGCCGGGCGGCGGCCAGGGCCGCGTACTCGGCGAAGCGCCGGGCGGTCGACCGGTCGGTCCAGCCGCCGCCCGCGGCGGGGCCGCCCCCGGCCGGGGTCTCCAGCTCCTGCGGCAGGTCCCAGTGGTAGAGCGTGGCCACCGGGGTGATGCCGTGCTCCAGCAGCCCGTCGACCAGCCGGTCGTAGAAGTCGAGCCCGGCCTTGTTGACCGGGCCGCTGCCGCCGGGCTGGACGCGCGGCCAGGCGATCGAGAAGCGGTAGGCGGGCAGGCCGAGTTCGGCCATCAGCGCGATGTCCTCGCGGAACCGGTGGTAGTGGTCGGTCGCGATGTCACCGGTGTCGCCGTTGCGGACCTTGCCGGGCGTCCGGCTGAAGGTGTCCCAGATGGACGGGGTGCGGCCGTCCTCCCCGGCGGCGCCCTCGATCTGGTAGGCGGCGGTGGCCGCGCCCCAGAGGAAGTCGGCGGGGAACACGAGGGGTCGGACGTGGTCGGTCATGTCACCTTCCGGTGGTGTGGGTCGGGGTCAGCCCTTGACGGCGCCCTGCATGATGCCGCCGACGATCTGCCGGCCGAGGACGCCGAAGACCAGCAGGACGGGGAGCGTGCCGATCAGGGTGCCGGCCATGACGATCGACTGGTCGGGAACGTACCCCTGCCCCAGGGACTTCAACGCGACCTGCACGGTGGGGTTCTGCGAGCTGAGGGCGACGACCGGCCAGAAGAAGTCGTTCCAGGTGGCCATGAAGGTCAGCATGCCCAGCACCGCCATGCCCGGGCGGGCGGCCGGGAGCACGATCGAACGGAAGATCCGCAGTAGCGAGGCACCGTCGACGCGGCCGGCCTCGACCAGTTCGTCCGGCAGCGCCTGGACCAGGTACTGCCGCATGAAGAACACCCCGAAGGCCGAGACCAGCGAGGGCAGGATCACCGACGGCAGGGTGTTCTGCAGGTCGAGCCGGACGATCACCATGAACAGCGGGATCACGCCGAGCTGCGGCGGGATCATCATGGTGGCGACGGTGACCGCCAGCAGCAGGCCGCGGCCGCGGAAGCGCAGTTTGGCGAAGGCGAAGCCGGCCAGCGTCGAGGAGAGCACCACCCCGGCCGTGACGGTGGCCGCGACGATCAGCGAGTTCAGCAGCGCGTCGCCGATCGCCGCCTGCTCCAGGGCCGCGCCGATGTTGTGCAGCAGGTTCGGTCCGGGGGTCAGCGCCGGTGAGGCCGAGCTGAGTTCGGCGTTGGAGCGGCTGGCGGCCACCAGCGTCCAGTAGAAGGGGAAGGCGAACACCAGGGTGGCGGCGATCAGCACCACGTGGACGAGCGGGCCGCCGTGCAGCGGGGAGCGCGGGTTCGGTCGCATGCGGGTCACCGGTCCGTACGGTTGCGCCGGGCGGCGATCGCCGCGTTCAGCAGGGCGAGGACGACGATCAGCAGGAACATCACCCAGGCCACCGCGGCCGCGCGCCCGAGGTGGAAGAAGCTCCAGCCCTGCTCGTAGAGGTAGAGGCCGAGGGTCTGGTACTGGTGGGAGATCCCGCCGCCGGCGTTCCCCTCGTAGAGCAGCGGTTCGCCGAACAGCTGGGTGGCGCCGATGGTCGACACCACCACGGTGAAGACGATGGTGGGGCGCAGGCCGGGGACGGTGACGTGGCGGAACTGCTGCCACCGGGAGGCACCGTCGACCGCCGCCGACTCGTAGAGCTCGCCGGGGATCGCCTGCATGCCGGCCAGGTAGATCAGCGCGTTGTACCCCGTCCACCGCCAGGTGACGATCGCGGAGACGCCGAGCTGCGAGGCCCAGGTGCCCGCCTGCCAGTCCACCGGGCTCAGGCCGGCCTGGCCCAGCACCCAGTTGATCAGGCCGTAGTCCCGCCCGAAGAGCTGGGCGAAGACCAGCGTGGCGGCCGCCACCGAGGTCGCGTACGGCATCAGCATCGCGACCCGGTAGAAGGACCGGCCGCGCAGCCGGTAGTTGAGCAGGTGGGCCAGGCCCAGCGCCATCAGCAGCTGGGGCACGGTGGAGAGCACCCCGATGGTGAAGGTGTTGCGCAGTGCGTTCCAGAAGAACGGGTCCGCCAGCAGGCGGGTGTAGTTCTGCGCGCCGACCCAGTCCATCCGGTCGGTGGTCTGCAACTCGACCCGGTGGAGCGAGACATAGGCGGTGTAGAGCAGCGGGAAGAGCCCGAAGGCGGCGAACAGGACGAAGAACGGGGCGAGGAAGCCGTAGGGCGCGAGCCGGCCGGCCCGGCGGGCCCGGGGCTTCGCCGGGTCGGCCGCAGGCAGGCGGGCGGCGGAGGTGATGGCCATCGTGGTAGTCTGCCGATGCTCCGTCAGTTTCCGTTGGCCTTGGCGATGTTGTCCATCGCGTGCTTCCAGGCCGCGTCCGGGGCGGTGCCGGTCCGCTCGACCTCGCCCAGGGCGTCGGTGAAGGCCTTGCCGATCACGCCGTCGTCCACGCCGAGCACCTGGGCCGGCATGGCGGCCGCCGACTCGCTGAAGATCCGGCCGATCGGCGCGTTGTTGAAGTACGGGTCGGTCACGTCCTTGATGGCGGCCTGCGCGCCGGTGGACGACGGGAAGGAGCCCTGCTTCGTGAAGAGGGTGGTCTGCTGCTCCTTGGCGGTCAGCCAGGCGATCAGCACGGCGGCCTCCTTGGGGTGCTTGGCCGTCCTGGGCACGGTGAGGTAGGAGCCGCCCCAGTTGCCCGTCCGGCCGGGGCCGGGGGCGACGTCCCAGCTGCCCGAACCGGCCTCGCCGGCCTGGCCCTTGATGTAGCCGAGCATCCAGGCGGGGCAGCTCAGGGTGGCGAACTTCCCGGTGCTGAAGGCCTTGTTCCACTCCGGGGTCCACTGCGGGAGCTTCGCGCTCAGCCCGTCCGCGACCAGCCGGCCGGCGTCGGTCCAGGCGGTCCGCACGGCCTGGCTGCTGTCGAAGACCGGCTTGCCGCTCTCGTCGGCGTAGCGCACCTTCTGCTGGCCGACCTCGGCGGTGAAGAGCCCGGCCGCACTGTCCGTCCAGGTGTTGCCGGCGCCGGCCGCGGCCACGTACTGCTTGCCGAGGTCCAGGTAGCCCTGCCAGGTCGACCAGCGCTGGGCCAGCTCGGTGCGGTCGGTGGGCAGGCCGGCCGCCTTGAACAGGTCGGTGCGGTAGCAGATCGCCTCCGGGCCGATGTCGGTACCGGCCCCGAGGACCCGGCCGTCGGCGGTCTTCACCGCGGCGCCCTTCCAGGGCACCAGTTCGTCGTTGACCGAGCCGAGCCCGAGGGTCTTCAGGTCGGTGAACTTGTCGGCCTGCTTCTGCAGCACGCTCGCCACCCGGCCGACCTCCAGCCCCTGGATGTCGGCCAGGCCGCCGCCGCCCGCGAGCTTGGTCTGCAGGGCCTGCCAGTACTGGCCCTCGTCCTGGGTGTCGGTCTGCTTGACCGTGACGTTGGGGTGCAGCTTCATGTACTCCTCGTAGAGGCCGCTCTCCTTGAAGCCGAAGGTGCCGAAGAGGTCGACGGTGATGGTCACCTTGCCGTCGGCGGCGTCGGCCGATCCGGCGGAGCTGCCGCAGGCGGTGAGCAGGAGGGTGGCGGCGAGGGCGGTACTGCCGAGCACGGCGGCGGAGCGGCGCATGAGGACTCCCTGGCGGGGCGGGTGGGGTGCGGTTCGGGTGGCGCGGGGCGAGCGGGGGGTGTGGGGATGCGCGGACGAGGGGCGCGGGGCGGTGCGTCGAACGGGTTCTGAGAGCGCTCTTGAGAGCGCTCTCAGTGCGTTGAGAGGAGAGTGCCGTGCGGGCGGCGCGGCGGTCAAGAGGCCGAAACCCGAACGTAATCTCCGGGATACCGTCGACCGGCGTTCAGGCCTTGAACGCGGGGACGGAAAGGGCTACTCCGGCGGGACGGCGAGGCGCCCGACCGCCCGAGCCCCGGCCGGTCAGGTGCCCGCCGGTCAGGTCCAGCCCGTCCGGCCGAGGCCGGTCAGGCCGAGGCGCGCAGGACCAGCCGGGTGGGGGTGATCACGGAGGTGGGGCCCCCGGGGCGCAGACCCGACGGGAGGCCGCCCGCCGCTCCCCCGGCCGCCCCGGGCCGCGCACCGGCACCGGCACCGGCACCGGCGAGCCGGCGCAGCAGCAGCCCGGCCATCAAGCGCCCCATCTCCTCGATGTCCTGGCGCACCGTCGTCAGCGGCGGCTCCGTCCAGGCCGCGATCGACTCGACGTCGTCGAAGCCCACCACGGCGACGTCCTCCGGCACCCGGCGGCCGGCCTCGCGCAGCACCCGCAGCGCGCCCGAGGCCATCGCGTCGGAGGCCGCGAACACCGCGTCCAGGTCGGGCCGGCGGGCCAGCAGTTCGGCCATCGCCCGGCCGCCGCCGTCGGGGGTGAAGTCCCCCTCGGCGATCAGCGCCGGGTCCCCGTCGGGCAGCACGTCCCGATAGCCGTCCAGCCGGTCCATGGAGGAGGTCTGGTCGAGCGGGCCGGTGACGGTGGCGATGGCCGTGCGCCCGAGGGCCCGCAGGTGGCCGACCGCCAGCCGGGCGCCGCCCCGGTTGTCGCTGTCCACGTAGACCAGGTCGTGGTCGGACTCGGCGCCCGGCCAGCCCGGCCGGCCGCCCACCACGAAGGGCAGCCCGACCTTGCGCGCCATGTCGGGCAGCGGGTCCGGCTGGTGCAGCGAGAACAGCAGCGCGCCGTCCACGTGCCCGCCGGCCAGGTAGCGGCCGACCCGCTCGTAGTCGTGCTGGTCCTCGACCATCATCAGGACCATCTGGTGGTCGGCGGCCGACAGCTCGCGGCCGATGCCGCGCAGCTGCTGGGCGAAGAACGGGTCGGAGAAGAGCCGGCTGCCGGGCTCGGCCACCACCACGGCGACCGCCCGGTTGTGCCGGGTGACCAGCGTCCGGGCGGCCGGGTTCGGGACGTAGCCGAGCTCGTCGACGGCCCGTCGGACCTTCTCCCGCAGGGCCTCGCGGACGCCCTCCCCGCCGTTCACCACCCGCGACGCCGTGGCCCGGGAGACCCCGGCCCGTTCGGCGACCGACTCCAGCGTCGGACGCGGCGACTGCTCCGGCACCGTGGGCTCCTCTCGCGCGTGAACGCTTCGTCCCCAGAGCCTAGCGGGTCGGCCGCCCGTCGCTGAGAGCGCTCCCAGAACCCCGGGGCGGGCACGCCGGAGCGGTGGCGGGCGACTGCCGTCCGCCACCGCCCGGCAACCCCGGGTCAGGTGGTGCTGAACGTGAACCAGTTGACGTTGACGAAGTCGGCCGGCTGCCCGCTGGTGAAGGTCAGGTAGACGTCGTGCCTGCCGGTGGTCGCGGCGATGTTCGCCGGGACGGTCGTCCAGCTCTGCCAGCCACCCGTGTTGGCCACGGCGAAGGAGCCGATCGGCGCGGCGGTCCGGCTGTCGAGGCGGACCTCGACCAGGCCGCTGACGCCGCCCGCCGCACCCGAGGCCACCCGCGCCTTGAACTGCCGGGCCGGGGCCGTCCCGAAGTCGACGCCCGGGTACAGCGCCCAGTCGCCGTTGGCGAGCGCGGCGAGGTTCTGGCCGCCGCCGCTGTCGGTGGTGGCCTCCCGGGCCGTCCCCGACTGCCCGCCGTAGGCCTCGGCCTGGATGGTGCCGTACGCGCTCCCGGTGCCGCCGGGGGGCGGCGTGGTCGGCGGTTGGGTCGGCGGCACGGTGGTCGGCGGGGGCGTGGTCGGCGGCGTGGTGCCGCCGCCCGAACGGTAGACCGCGACGTAGTCGACCAGCATCGGCACGCCGGAGGCGGTCGCGGCGGTGGGCGTCCGGTGACCCGCCACCGGGTCGGGGAAGGCCCCGCCCATCGCGACGTTCAGCAGGATGAAGTGCCCGTGCGCGGTGGCCGCGTCCCAGGTGGCGGCGTCCATCTGGGCCGAGGTGACGGAGTGGAACTGCACGCCGTCGACGTACCAGCGCAGCTGCTGCGGGCTGACGCTGCGGTCCCACTCCAGCGCGTAGGTGTGGAAGTTGCCCTGGCAGGCCGAGCCCGGGCAGGCGTGCACGGCGCCGAGGCCGGTGGTCTCGTTGCACGGGCCGCCCGGGTTGCCGCCGCAGTGCAGGGTCCCCCAGACCTGGTTGACGCCGTTGACGTTCTCCATCAGGTCGAACTCGCCGATGGTCGGCCAGTTCCAGTAGTTGCCGCGGTACGGCGCGCCCAGCGTCCAGAAGGCCGGCCAGTAGCCGTCGGCGGCCGGGCCGGTCACGTTCGGCATCTGGATCCGGGACTCGATCCGCAGCTTCCCGCCGGCAGGCGGTTCGAAGTCGCTGCGCCTGGTCTCGATCCGGCCGGAGGTCCAGTTGCCGGCGGCGTCCCGGATCGGGGTGATGCGCAGGTTCCCGGCGCCGTCCTGGCGGAGGTTGGCGGTGTTCGCGGTGTAGCTCTGGACCTCGCCGGTGCCCCAGTTGGCGGCGCCGCCGGGGTAGCTGGTGCCGGTGTCGACGATCCAGTCGGCGGCCGCCGGCAGGGTGTCGGCGGCGCCGCCGAAGTCGTCGCTCCAGACGGTGGTCCAGCCGGCGGGCGTGGGCGGGACGGCGGCCGTGGCGGTGCCGAGCAGCGCCGCGCAGAGCGCGGTGGCCGCGCCGGCGGCGGTCAGCACGGTGGTCAGTGCGCGGCGCGGGCGCCGTCTGCGGGTGGCGGTGGTCGCGGGTGGGGTGTTCGTTCCGGACACGGTGGTGCACCTCCGTGGGGGGACGGTCGTGGGGGTGACGGTGCGGTGGGAGCGTCGGGGCGGGGCCGCGGGGGCCCCCCCCCCCCCCCCCCCCCCCCCCCCCCCCCCCCCCTCCCCCCCCCTCCCCCCCCCCCCCTTCCTCCGCACCCCTCCTACCCACCCCCCTTC
>NZ_JBVHVO010000004.1:169350-378983 GCF_055564815.1 Kitasatospora sp. NPDC028961
ATTGTGTGGGCCGTTTCCTTCCAGAAAGGGTGGTGCCCCCGGGGGGGGGGGGGGGGGGGGGGGGGGGGGGGGGGGGGGGGGGGGGGGGCCCCCCCCCCCCCCCCCCCCCCGCCGGCCCGGACTACCAGCCGATACCGAGGGTCAGCCCGGTGGGCGGAGCCGCGTTGCCGAGGATCTGGACGGACGACTGGTCGTTGATGTCGTCGTAGGGAAAGGCGTAGGAGCGGCCGCCGAGGCTGATGCCGTGCAGGTACCCCGCGTAGTCGTTCGCGGCGTCGGCGCCGCGGTAGTAGGCCGCGGGCCGGTACCAGTCGTCCGGGGTGAGCGCCACGCCGCGCTGGAGGGCCGCGCACAGCTCCGCGCCGAGCTGCTTCTCGGTGTCGTCGCCCGCGGCGAGCGGGCCCGCGCAGGCCATCACGTCCGGCGAGGCGGGCTTGGCCAGGTGGAACGGTCCGGCCCCGTTCTTGGTGAAGGTCAGGGTGTCGCCGGTGACCCGCCCGGTGAACGTCTCGCCGAGCCGGGTGAGGGTGAACTGCCGTGCGCTGAAGACCGACCAGAACCGGTCGATGGCCGGCTGGAGGTAGCCCTGCTGCGCGCCGCCCGCCTGGAACTGGGCGGACGACCGCGGGGCGGTGATGCGGTAGGTGCCCTGCAGCGCGCGGAAGGCGGGCCCGACGGCCGCCGCGTAGCCGGCCATCACCTCGGCGCGGGTGCGGGTGATGCCCTCGGTGGAGTCGTAGCCGCTGGCGGTCTGCCGCAGCCGGGCGGTCATCGGGAAGCCGAACCCGTCCACCTGGGTGGTGTTGCCGCCGAACGGGACCTCGCCGTGGACGTAGGTGTACTCGTACCAGTCGTAGTAGACGTCGTTGTTCGGGTCGGCGGGGTTGCGCGGGTCCGGCCCGCCCCAGCCCTGGTCGTCGGGCGAGACGGGGATGTACAGCGGCGAGCCGAGCGAGATGTAGACGCGGCCCCCGCGGATGGCGGCCGGGGAGGGGACGGTGGTGGCCCGGTCGAGCGTGAAGGACATGTTCGGGTAGTCGACGCCGTTCTTGGTCAGGTGCCCCGGGGCCTGCGCGGCGCGGTGGTCGATGTGCGCCGTCGTGCCGTCGGGCCGCAGGTAGGACCACTGGCCGGGGGTGACCATGCCGAGCACGGTCACGTAGACCTGGGCGTCGCTGAAGGCTCCCCGGGTGTTGTTCACGAAGGTGAGCGGGAAGCTGCCCGTCGCCCCGCCGCCGGTCGAGCCGCCCGCGCCGACGGTCACCGTGAAGTGCGGGGTGTCGTAGAGCGGTCCGGCCTTCTCGTAGGTGAACCAGTACTCCAGGACGGTCCCGGCCACCAGGCCGGTGGCGGTCGTCTCCCACCGGCCCGCGCCCGCCGTCATCCGGACGTTCTGCTGGCCGTCGGCGGCGGGCCGGTAGTGGACGTCGACCAGGGCGGCGGGCGTGGCCGGGGTGAAGGCGAAGAGGACCGAGCCGGGGGCGACCGTGGCCGCCGACTGGGTGTAGTCGGTGGCCGCCCGCGCGCCGGCCGCCGTCCACAGACCGGCGAGCAGCAGGGCGAGCACGGTGAGGACCGCGACGGCGCCGCGGTGGCGGGGCGCTCGATGGCGGGGCGCGGCTCCGTGGGCGGGGCCGGGCAGGGGTGGGGTGGCCGTCATGGGGGATGCCTTTCCCTCGGCGGTGGCAAGGCGGCGGAACTGTGTGAGAGCGCTCTCAAGCGTCGACACACTGTCCCGCCCCGTCGGACGGCGGTCAAGAGACGAAGCGGTGGAACTTCCTTGTGGGCTTTGTGACTTCACCTTGTGAAGGGAAGCCCTGCGGGAAATTTCTGGACATGTGTCTATGATTGCTGGACAACAGTCCAGAAAGGGGCCCCGTCATGGGCATCGTCGCGAGCACACTGGTGGGCCTGGTGGCCGCACTGCACGGATACATCCTGGTGCTGGAGATGTTCCTCTGGGAGCGGGCTCCCGGGCGCAAGCTCTCCGGCTTCGACCCGGAGATGGCCCGGGCCACCGCGCCGCTGGCCGCCAACCAGGGCCTCTACAACGGCTTCCTGGCCGCCGGCCTGGTCTGGGGCCTGATCGCGGCGGACCCGACCGGCTTCCGCGTCCAGGTCTTCTTCCTGTCCTGCGTGGTGGTCGCGGGCTTGTACGGGGCGGCGACCGCCAACCGCCGGATCCTGTTCGCCCAGGCCCTGCCCGGCGCGCTCGCGCTGACCGCGGTGCTGGTCGCCGGATGACCGACGCACGGGCCGACCGCACCCGCGCCCGGCTGCGCGAGGCCCTGCTCGCCGAGTGCGCCGAGCGCCCGCTGGCCGAGGTCGGCGTGGCCGCCGTGGTCCGGCGTGCGGGCGTCGGCCGGGCGACCTTCTACCTCCACTACGAGGACCTGCGGGCGCTCGCGGTGGACGCCTGCGCGGAGGTCGTCCGGGACGCCGTGGACGCCCTGCACGCCTGGCGCGGCATCCCGGACCCGGCCGCACCGCCGCCCGCCCTCGGCGCGTTCCTCACGGAGGTCGAGCGACACGCGGCGGTCTACCGCTCGCTGCTGCTGCCCGGCGGCGCCGGACCGCTGGGCGAGCTGCTCCACCGCGAACTCCGGGAGCGCAGCCGCACCGAGCGCGAGCTGGCCGGCGCGCCGTACGCCGAGCTGGTCGCCACCGCCGTCGCGGCGACCTTCACGGCGCTGCTCGCGGACTGGCTGCACGCCCTGGTCCCCGCCACCGCGGACGAACTCGCCGCGCACAGCTGGCGCCTGCTGATCTCGCTGCACCGCACCCCGTTCGGCTGACCGGCCGGCGGGCGGTGCGGGCGCCGGTCAGGCGGGCAGTGCGCGCCGGTCAGGCGCCCGGCGGGGGCTCGGCGGCCTCGGGCGCCGGCCCCGTGGCGGCCGGCCGGCGCAGCGAGGCCGCCAGACTGCCCGGGGCGGGCGCGGCCGGGGGCTGCTCGGCCCGCAGGCCGTCCAGCGAGATCCGGGACCAGTCGGCGTCCGCCAGGTGCTTCGCCAGCAGCTCGACACGCTCGCGGTACAGGGCCTCCCGGTCGAGGTCCGAGAAGGCCGGCGGCAGCACCTCGCGCAGCGGCTCGAACCGCTCCCCCGCCCCGGCCAGCAGGCTGCGCAGGACCCGCTCCCAGGTGACGCCGCGCAGGCCGATCGACAGGTGCAGCGACGGCTCGTCCGTGGTGTCGCCGACGTGCACGAAGCCGCGCGGCAGGTAGAGGCACTCGCCCTCCTTGAGGACGACGTCGAGCACCGGTTCGCCGACCTCGGACGGGGCCACCGGGCGGGCCCGGCTCGGCAGCCGCCGCACGGGGGCGCTCACCCGCCAGCGCTTGGAGCCGTGGAGCTGTCGCAGGAAGATGCCCACCAGGTCGAAGTGCGGCGCCGCGCCCCGGGCCCGAGGCGGCGTCAGGAAGGCGGTGCAGTCGGCCTCGTAGCCGGTCTCGCGGGCCACCTCGGCGGCGAAGCGCGCCACCTCCGGGCTGTGGTTCTGGAGCTCCTCCAGGGTCAGGGTCGCGCCGCCGGCCACCTGCTCGGCGACCTTGGTGCCGTCGGCGAGCTTCTCGCGGCTCCGCGGGTTGCTCCCCCGGTTGCGCAGGACGAGCTCCGGCGGGACCAGCTTGCCGTCACGGAAGAGCCGTACCGCGCTCATCGGCAGGCTGCTGTGGATCAGCCGCTCGGCGGACTCCAGGGAGAACACGTCACCGAGGTCGCCCAGCCCGGTACTGACGAACGGCTCGCGCTCCCAAGCGGTTTCGAGCGTCGGCAGGTCGTCCACGAGCCGGAGCAGACTGTCCACGGAGGCCTCACAGGGTGGTCGGGTGCCGGGCGGGAAGGCGACGGCCGGCCTGCGCGGTTGCACCCGCACAGACCGGCCCGGCCTCGTCCCGCCGGGGTGGTCCGGCCCGGCGGCGAGTCGGCCGATGACGAAGCGTCGGGCTAGACGCCGGCGGGGCCGTCCGCGGCGCTGGCGTCGGGCTAGACGCCGGCGGGGCCGTCCGCGGCGCTGGCGTTGAACTGGATCCCGCAGCCCGCCAGGTCCTCGTCGTCCTCGCCCACGCTGTGGGCCTGGACCTCGTCGTCCACGGCACTGGCGTTGAACTGGATCCCGCAGCCCGCCAGGTCCTCGTCGTCGCCGCCCACGCTGTGTGCCTGCACCTCGTCGGACATCGGAACTCCTCTCGCTCGCGCTCGGACGTCGGCCGACGTCACAGTGCGACGCTAGGAGCGGGCGGTTGAACTCCGGTATGTGCGTGGCTTCCTGGCAGCTTGTCCTGTCCCTCTCGACCCCCGGACACCGCTGTTCACCAATCGCTCACCACGTCCTTGCCAGACATCCTCTTCTCGGCGAAGCTACCCGTCGGAGTACGGACGAGGGCGACCGGCCCCGATCGGGCCGGCCCGACCTGTGCCCATGGCGTGGCGCGCTCTGGGGGAGGGGCCATATGACCGGGAACACCGGTGCGGAAAGAACGCTGCGTTTCACGATGCTCGGGCCGCTACAGGTCCGGTCCGGCGACGACCTGCTCGAACTCGGCCCGTACAAACAGCGATTACTCCTGGCCGCGCTGCTGTGCCGGGCGAACACCGTGCTGTCGGTCGACCAGCTCATCGACGCGCTCTGGGACGGCGACCAGCCCCGGACGGCGCGCAAGAACCTCCAGGTGTACGTCTCCGCCTTGCGCAAGGTCCTGCGGGACCGGATCGGCCACGTGCCGTACGGCTACACCCTGACGGTGACCTCCGAGGAGTCGGACCTGCTGCGGTTCGACGAACTCGCGGCGGCCGGGCGGCAGGCGCAGCGGGCGGGCCAGCCGGCCGGCGCGTCGGCGCTGTTCGGCGAGGCGGTACGGCTCTGGCAGGACCGGCCCCTGGTCGACCTGCTCGGCAGCCCGTTCGCGGCCCGCGAGTCGGAGCGGCTCGCCGACCGCTTCCTCGCGGTGTACGAGGACTGGGCCGAACTGGAGGTGGAGGCCGGCCGGGCGCTCGGACTGCTGGACCGGCTGGCCGAGTTGACCGCACGGCACCCGTTCCGCGAGCGGCTGATCGTGCTGCACATGACGGCGCTCGACCAGGTCGGCGGGCGGCGGCAGGCGCTCGCCTGCTTCGAGCAGCACCGGCAGTACATCGCCCGGGAGCTCGGCCTCGACCCCAGCCCCGTGCTGCAGCAGACCTACCGGGCGATCCTGGCCGGCGGTGGATCGGCCCGGCCGGGCCGCGACCGGCCGCGCGAGCACGCCAGGCCCTCCCAACTCCCCCGCGACCTGGCGGACTTCGTCGGCCGCCGGGACGAGGTCGAGGCGGCGGTGGCGGCCCTCGCCGGCGGGGCCCGATGTACCGACGTCACGGCGGTGTCGGGCCCGCCGGGGGTCGGCACCACGGCGCTGGCCGTCCACGTCGGCCACCGGATCGCCGACCGCTTCGCGGACGGCCAGGTCTTCGTCCCGCTGGGACACCCCGACGGAACCCCGCGCGACTGGCACGAGGTGCTGACCGAGCTGCTGCGGAGCACCGGTCTCGACCTCACCCCGCCCCGGGAGGAGACCGCGGCGCTGGCCCTGTGGCGGTCCTGGATCGCCGACCGGCAGGTCCTCCTCGTCCTCGACGGCGCGACCGGCGAGTCCCAGGTCCGCCGCCTGCTGCCGGGCCGCGGGCCGACCCGCACGCTGGTCACCTCGGCCCGCCGGCTCAGCGGCCTGGAGTGCGTCCACCGCATCGAACTCGACGAGTTCACCCCCGGCGAGGCCCGCGAGCTCCTGGCGCGCGTGCTCGACGAGCGACGGCTCGTGGACGCGGACCGGACGCTGCGCCGCCTTCAAGAGGTGTACGGGCTCTCCCCGCTGGTCGTCCGCGCGCTGGCCGCCAAGCTCACCACGCTGCGGCACCTCTCGCTGTCCGAGTACGCCGAGCAGCTGGGCCGGCTGCCCGCCGGACCCCAGGAGCTCTCGGTCGGGGGCTGCTCCGTCCAGGACGGCTACCGCCGGTTCCACCGGGGGCTGGATCCGCAGCAGCGGGCGGCGCTCGGCGCGCTCGGCGCCCTGCCCGGACCGGCCTTCGACCAGGCGGTGCTGCTGGCGGCGCTGGGCGGCCTCGCGGAGCCGGCCGAGCGGATCGTGGAGGAGCTCATCGAGGCCCATCTGGTCACAGTGGCCGAGGACGACGAGGTGCGGGCGCACGCCGTCCGCTACCGCATGCCGAGGCTGGCCCACCGGTACGCCGCCGCCCTGCACCGCGGCCCGGGTCCACTGCCGGGCGGCTGCTGACACCTGGACGTGACCGGGTGGCGGGCCGGTGCCGCTGACCGGGGCGGCCTCGCCGCCCGGTCAGCGCGCCGCCCCGCCGCACCGCGACCCCGCCGCCCGGTCAGCGCGCCATCGCGGCGAGCACCTCGTGCAGGGACTCGACCAGCCGCAGCCCACTGGCCCGCTGCTCGGGCGCCAGCGCGCCGAGGACCTGGACGATGCCGGCCAGCCGCTCGAACTCCGCACCCCCGAGGGCCAGCGCGCTGCGGGCCGCCCGGCTGCGGACCAGGCCGTGCAGGGCGAGCCCGGCCTGGCCGGCGAAGGCCACCAGCAGGTCCAGGTCGGCCAGGCTGGAGCGGGACTGCGGGTGCGGGTCGAGCACCTGGATGACGCCGAGGATCTCGTCCCGGTGGACGACCGGGGCCGCCATGATCGCGTCCGGCACGTAGCGGGTCCGCTCCGCGAGGTCCTGGGCGAAGATCGCGCTGCCGCGCAGGTCGTCGACCGTCACCGGCTCCCCGGTGTCGGCGACCCAGCCGGCGATCCCCCGGTGCGCCGGGAACCTGGTGCCGACCAGGAAGTCCTCGCCCTCCCCGGAGACGGCCTCGAAGACCAGCTGGTCCTCCTCCCGGTCGAACAGGAAGATCGAGCTGGCGGCGGCGCCGAAGATCGAACGCGCCACCCGCACGATGGAGGACAGCAGTTCGCGGTCGTCCGGGCCGGGATCGGCCAGGGCGCCCGAGATCGCCGCGATCATCGCCGTGGAGTCCGCCGACTGGTCCATGGATCTCACACTCCCCGCACGTTGGCTGCCGTCAGGTAGAGGATCGTCTTCAGCTCGAAGCTCGTCAGACGAGGGTGCTTGCCGAGGATGAGCGCGCTCAGTCCGGTGACGTGCGGCGCCGCGAAGCTGTTGCCGGTGTTTCGGGTGGTGCTGCCGTTCGGCCCGGCGACCTGCACCGCCTGCCCCCGGGCGAAGAACTCCACCGGCGGGTCCGGGTTGTAGAGCACGAGGTCCGAGTCGTCCTCGGCGTGGCTGCCGACCGAGATCACCGAGGAGAACCGCCAGGGGAAGCTCTCGATCCGGGAGTTGTGCGCCGAGGCGACGATCACCGAGCGGTTGAAGTAGGCGTCGTCGGCCATCTCCCGCAGCACCTGGCTGAACTGCGGGCGCGAGGTCGACAGGCTCAGGTTGATCACGTCGAAGCGCTGCTCAATGGCCCAGCTCAGCCCGGCGAGCAGGGCGGCCCCCGTGCCGCCGCCGTTCTCGCCGAGGATCCGGACGCTGTGCAGTTCGCAGCCGGGGGCCACCCGCCGGACGATGCTGGCGCAGGCCGTGCCGTGGCCGCAGGTGTCCATCGGCTCCACCCGTTCCACCGTCAGGCCGCCGTCGCGCCCGACCACGGCGTGCGAGGCGACCACCTCGCCGACCAACGGATGGCCCGCCTCGACCCCGCTGTCGACGACGCAGACCCGGACGCCGCTGCCGTCCGCGCCGCCGTACGCCCAGTCGGGCGTGACGGGCACGGTCTCGGAGGCGGCGACGGGGATGTCGGCGGGGCGGCGGTCGAGCAGGTTCCAGGTCAGCGCGGTGGCCCGGGCGGCGGTGTTGGTCCGGTCGGCGCTACCGGTCCGGTCGGTGACGGTACCGGTCCGACCGGTGGCGGCGGTCCGGTCGGCGGTACCCGGGGCGGAACCGGTCCCGGTCGCGGTCATCGGCCGCTCCCCCCTTCCGCCGGCCCGTCCAGCCCGTCCGCCCCGCCCGGCCCGCCCGGCCCGCGGTCCTGCTCCCGGCCGGGTTCCCGGGCCAGGCCGAGCTCCTCCGCCAGCAGCCCGGTCCGGGCCGCGCCGACCAGGTGCCCCTTCGCCTCGAAGCGGCGCCGCGCGGCCAGCAGCGCCGCCCGGGCCTGCTTCGGCCGGCCGACCAGGGCGCGGGTGTACGCGAGGTCGAGGCAGGCGGTCGCCTGGTCGGCCGGCGAGTCGGTGCGGTGGGCGAGCAGCACGGCCCGCCGGGCCAGCGCGAGGGCCTGCGGATGCTCGCCGCCGAGCGCCCGGATCCTGGCTTGGACGCCGTACCGGTTGGCCTGCACCACCGGGTGCGCGTCGGCGACCGTCAGGTCCTCCACCAGCTCGGCGGCCCGGCGCCACTGCCCCGCCGCGAGCTGGGCGCGGGCCAGTTCGAGCGCGGTGGTGCGGACCAGGCCGCCCGCGTTGAGGGCCCGGGCCGCGTCCAGCGCCTCGCGCAGGGCCGCCTGCGCCTGCTCCGGCCGGTCCGCCAGCGCGGCGAGCGTGCCGTCGAGCAGCGGCCCGAACACCGCGCCCTCGCCGTAGGCGAGCGCCGCCATCGCGCGCCGGACGTCGGCCAGGCACTCGGCGGCCCGGTCGGACCGGCCCTGGAGGGCGTGCAGCACGGTGAGCGGGAACCCGAGCGTGACCTGCACGGCCAGCCGGTCGGCGCCGTGCGTGGCCAGCAGGTCCTCGCACCGGGCGGCGGCGGACGGCGCCGGCTCCGGGCCGTGCCAGAGCGAGAGCCCCGTCGCGCCCAGGGTGTTGGCGAGCTCCCGGTCGGCCGCCGCGGCGAGCGAGTGGGTGAGGGCGTGGCCGAGCGCCGCCACCGCCTCGCCGTGCTCCCCGCGCCGCTGGCAGGACCCGGCGAGCACCAGGCGGCTGCGGGCCATCCCGAGTTCGTCGCCGCAGGCCCGGAAGACCGTCAGGCCGTCGACGGCCGCCCGTTCCAGCGCGACGTCGTCGTGTTCGCACGCGGCGAGGTGCAGCCGGGCGTGGGCGGCCGTTCCCGCCGCGCCCTGCTCGCCGGCCTCCGCCACGGCGCGGACCAGCACCTCGCGCGCCTCGTCGGAGCGGCCGAGTGCCAGCAGCACCTCGCCCAGCCGTTGCAGCACCTCGGGCCGGCCCTGGTCGCCCGGGTCGGCGAGGTCGGCGGCCCGCTGGAGGAGGGTGAGCGCCCACGGCAGGTCGACCCGGCCGAGCGCGCCGACGCCGGCCCGGGCCAGGTGGCGCAGCGCCCGCCGGCGCAGCAGCGGATTGCGCTCGGTACGGCGGCCGACCGCGCTGCGGTACCGGTAGGCCTGCTCCAGATGGGTGCCGACCAGCGCGTCCGGGCGCCCGGCGCGCAGCAGGTACTCGGCGTAGCGCTCGTGGAGTTCGCCGCGCCGGACCTTGGTGAGCCCCTCGTAGGCGACCCGCTGGGTCACGCCGTTGACGAAGCAGTAGGCGGCGCCGGCACCGAACGGCCGGCGCATCGGCTTCACCAGGCCGCGCCGGGTCAGGGTGCGCAGCACCGCCGTGCTCGCGGCCGGCAGCCCGGGCTCGCCGGCCAGGGCGTCGAGGTCCTCGGCGTCGAACTCGCGCCCCACCACCGAGGCCTGGCGCAGCACGGTCCGGTCCGCCTCGTCCAGCCGGTCGATCCGGGCGGCGAGCAGCGCGTGCAGGTTGGGCGGCAGGCCCTCCGTGCCGCCCGCCTCCTCGACCGTCGCGGCGAGCTGTTCCAGGTAGAGCGGGTTGCCGTCGGCCTGGGCCACGATCTGCTCGGTGGCCGCCGGGCTGTGCAGGGCGAGGTCGACCAGGTGGGCGGCGAGGACGGCGGAGTCCGCCGGGGAGAGGCCGGTGACGGTCACCGTGGTCGAGTTCGCCCGGCCCGTTCCCCAGCCGGGGCAGGAGTCCATCAGCTCGGGGCGGGCCAGGCACAGCACCAGGATGGGCAGCCGGCGCAGGTCCTCCACCAGCCGGTCGAGCAGGGCGAGGAAGGGCTGGTCCGCCCAGTGCAGGTCGTCGACGACGAGCAGCATCGGGTGGTCGCCGGTGCGCACCGTGAGCACATGGGCGACCGCCGCGCAGGTGTCGTCCTCGGAGGGGGCCGGGGTGCCGTCCAGCAGCAGCCCGGTACGCAGCAGGGCCAGCGCGGCGGCGGTGGCCGAGCCGTCGAGCGCGTGCCGCCCGGCCTCCTCGGCCAGCGGGGCGACGCACTCGGCGAGCGCGTGCAGCGAGCCGCCGGTGCCGGCCGCCCGGCAGCGGCCGGTGCCGACCGCCTCCGCGGCCGGGGCCGAGCGGCGCAGCCATTCGTCGACCAGGCGGGTCTTCCCGATGCCCGCCTCCCCGAGCAGGGTGAGGACGTGGACGTCGCTCTCCTCGGCCACCCGCCGCCAGGCCAGGTCGAGTTCACTGAGGTAGCGTTCGCGGCCGACGAAGGGCACGTCGGAGCGGGGCGCGCGCTCGGGCTCGGAGAGGCCCAGCAGGCGGCCGGCCTCGATCGGCCCGGCCACGCCCTTCAGCTCGACCGGCCCGACCTCGGCGACGGTCAGCCCGGAACCGCAGGCCCGCCAGGTCTGCGCGCTGAGCAGGATCTCGCCGGGGCCGGCGGCCTGCTCCAGCCGGGCGGCGACGTTGACCACCTCGCCGGAGACCAGCGCCTGCCGCCTGGCCGGATCGGCCGTGGTGACCACCTCACCGGTGTGCACGCCGATCCTGACCCCGAGCCGGACCCGGTGGTCGCGCTCCAGCTGGGTGTTGAGGCCGTCGAGGGCGGTCAGCATGTCCGCCGCCGTCTCCAGCGCCCGGCGCGCGTCGTCCTCCTGCGTCGCGGTGAGGCCGAAGACGGCCATCACGGCGTCGCCGATGAACTTCTCCACGATCCCGCCACGGGAATCGATCTGACGTTCCATCAGTTCGTAGTAGCGCAGCAGGATCGACCGGAGCACCTCGACGTCGAGCTTGCCGGACAGCTCGGTCGATCCGACGAGGTCGCAGAACAGCACGGTGACGACCCGGCGTTCCTCGGCCGCCGGGGTCGGGGGGGTGACCGGGGTGCCGCACCGGGCGCAGAATCGCGCGTCCGCGGGGAGTTCCGTGGCGCAGGACGGGCAGCTCATCGGTGGGGCCCTCCGGTCAGTACGCCGTCATGTTGCCTATGCACCAGGGGGCTTCGCCGTCGTCCCCGTCCGCGGAGTGCAGGACGACCTCCGGTTCGTCGTCGGCCGGCGCGGCGCCCGGGAGGGTGTCGGGCAGGTCCGACAGGTCGTCGAGCAGGTCGTCCGACAGGTCGGGGGGCAGGTCGGCGGGGGTCGGCTCGGGCACGTCGATCAGCCCTCTTCCATGACGTCGAGGTCAGGCGTTCTGGTCGTCGCCATGAGCCTAGGAGCGGCCAGTTGGGGTTCGGTTTACGTCCGGTATGCCCCCGTCGGCGCCCCGGCCGCCCGACCCGGGCCGGACGGTGGATGCCCCGGCCGTCCGGCCCGGCCGGAAGCTGCCCGTCAACCTGTCGCATACCGGCGGCAAACCACGGCTGCCTAGCCTCGCGCTGTCAGGGCCCGCCGACGGCGGCCGTTTCCCGCCGACCCCAGGGAGAGCAATGATCGGCACCCGGCTGGACGAGGTGGACGCGCCCCGCCTGATCAGGAGCGACCGCGGCTGGTGGTTCATCGGCAACCGGACGTGGACCCTGCTCAAACCGGAGCACGTCGCGGCCGACGGCCGGGTGCGGCCGGACATCGACGCGTTCCTGCGCGACGCGGGCGCGTACCGGGAGCGCACCGCGAAGTCCTTCGCGCTGACGGTGCTGACCAGCACGGCCTGCAACCTCGGCTGCGGCTACTGCTTCCAGAACACCGGCCAGGACCCGAAGGGCGGCCACCGCCCGCCCCGGATCAACCTGCGCCGGCTGAACACCCGGACCATCGACCGGATCGTGGACTTCACCGCCGAGCGGATGGCGCAGGCCGGCCTGGACCGGCTCTACCTGCTGCTGTTCGGCGGCGAGCCGCTGCTCAACCCGCGCGGCTGCGTGGAGTTGCTGGAGCGCTGCACGCCCCTGGGGCTCGCCACCGCCGCCATGACCACCAACGGCGTGCTGCTGACCGGGCGGCGGGCCGTCCAGCTCGGCGCCGCCGGGCTGCGCGCGGTGCAGATCACCTTCGACGGCAGCCGGGAGGACCACGACGCGACCCGGGTCACGCACGCCGGCGGGGGCACCTTCGACACCATCGTCGCCAACGTGGCGGCGGCCACCGAGGCCACCCGGCTCTCCTGGAACTTCCGGGTGAACGTCTCCCACCACAACGTGGACCGGATCGGCGCGCTCTTCGGCCAGCTCGACGGCAAGGTCGACCCGAGCCGGTGCACGTTCACCCACGCCTGGGTCGGCGACTCCGGGATCGGGTACCGCAACGACCTCGCGCGGGCCCGGCAGGTGGAGGACCGCTTCGTCGAGTGGGCGGTCGAGGCGCTCGAACGCGGCTACCGCTTCGCCAAGCCGAGCATGCGGACCACCTGCCAGATCTGCTCCGAGCCCGGCGGCCGCGAGGGCGCCGTGATCAACGCCGACGGCACGCTGTTCAGCAGCTGGCAGTCGGCCGGCAAGCCGGGCTTCGAGGTCGGACACGTCGACCACGGCTACCTGGAGACCGGCTCGGTGGCCGACCGCTGGGTGACCTGCGGCTACGAGTACGAGCAGGCCGACACCGAGGTCATGACGCGCTTCCAGGACAACGTCGACGCGCGGATCCTCGACCACCTGCACGCCACCGGCCGGCTGTAGCCGGGGAGGGGGCGGCCATGCTGGCTGGCGTGCTGCGCACCAACCGCGACTTCCGGCGGTCCTTCCTCGCCGACCTCACGTCGAACCTGGGCTCGGCGATGTCGACGATCGCCTACCCGCTGCTGGTGCTGAGCCTGGGCGGCAACGCGGCGCAGGCCGGGGCGGTCGCCACCGTCGCCCTGGTGACCAGGCTCGGCTTCCGCCTCCCGGCGGGCGGTCTGGTGGACCGGTGGAACCGGCGCCGGGTCATGCTGACGACCGACCTGGTGCGTCTGGTGGCGGTGGCCACCATCCCGCTGGTCGCCCTCTGGGGCTCCCCGTCCTACGCCCAACTGCTGCTGGTGGCCGCGGTGGAGGGCATCGCCACCGCGATGTTCGGGCCCGCCAACACCGTGCTCACCCGGGACGTCGTCGCCAAGGAGGAGCTCGCCGACGCGCTGGGCATGGGCCAGGCCCTCCAGGCCGCCGTCAGCCTGGCCGGGCCGGCGCTGGGCGGCGTCCTCTACGCCGCCGACCGGATGCTGCCGTTCGCCGTGGACGCGCTCTCCTACGCCGTGTCGGCCGCCCTGATCTGGCGGATCACCGTCCGCCCCACGGCCGCGGAGCCGCGGGCCGAGGACCGCGGGCTGACGGCGGGCATCCGCTGGCTGGTCCGCCGGCGCGAGCTGTTCGTCATCCTGGTGTACGCGGCCGTCATCAACCTGGTCGCGGCCGCCATCGATGTGATCGTCATCCTCGAGCTGCGGGCGAACGGGGCCTCCGGCTGGGTGATCGGGCCCGTGCTGTCCTGCGCGGGCGTCGGCGGGATCGTCGGCTCCCTGCTGGCGCCGTGGTTCGTCAAGCGGCTGAGCGTGCCGACCATCCTGCTCGGCATCGGGGTGGGCTGGACGGCGGTGCTGGCGGTGTTCACGCTGACCTTCGCGCCCGGGGTGGTCGCCGCCCTGCTGACGCTGCTGATGATGCTCTCGCCGGCCGCCGGCGTGGTGGTCGGGCACGCCCTGTTCGGGCAGACCCCCCGGCACCTGATCGGCCGGGTCAGCGCCGCCACCGGCCTGCTGCTCAGCGGCCTGGCCGCGCTGGGCCCGGTCGCGGCCGGCGCGCTGCTGCAGGGCCTCGGCGGGGCGGGCACCTGGGCGGTGATGGCGGTGCTGACGGCGGCGGTCACCGCGGGCGGCTGGATTCCGCTGCGGACCACCCAACGGCTCGCCGCCGGGCCGGCGGCCGACGGGGACGCGCAGCCGGCGGCCGGGCCACCGGCCACCCCGGACCTGGACGCGCAGGCCGGACCGGCCCCGGGCACCCGGACGGCGCCGGCCCCGGAGGCGGACCCGGAGCAGCCGGCGGAACCCGCCGTCGTCGCGCACGCCGCCCCGCCCGCCCCCGGCCGCGCCCCCGCGCCCGGCACCGGACCCACCGCCGCCCCGGCCGGCACCGACCCCGGGAGGAGCTCGGATGACTGACGGCCCGCCACCGCCCGACCCGTACCGCTGGCTGGAGGACGCCGACGACCCGGCCGTCCAGGAGTGGACGGAGAAGCAGGACGCCCGCTACCGCGCCGCCGCCGACGGCTGGCGGGCGCGCGCGAGTGCCGAGGCCCGGCTCACCGAGCTGTCCGGACGCCTCGGTGCCCGCTCCGCCCCCCGCCCGGCCGGCGCGCGGCTGTTCCTCACCCGCTCGCTCCCCGGCGCCGAACACCCCGAGCTGGTCGTCGTCGAACCCTCCGGCGCCGTCCGGGTCCTGATGGATCCGGCGCTGCTCGACCCGACCGGCGGCACCACCCTGGAGGAGTGGGAGCCGTCCTGGGACGGCCGCCGGCTCGCCTACCAGGTGGCGTCCGGCGGCACCGAGAACGCCGCCCTCTTCGTCCTGGACGTCGACACCGGCCGCGTCCTGGACGGCCCGATCGACCGGGTCCGCCGCAGCACCGTCGCCTGGCTGCCCGACGCCGACGGCTTCTACTACGTCCGCCGGCTGCACCCCGCGCTCCACCCGGGTGAGGGCCAGTACCACCGCCGGGTCCGGCTGCACCTGATCGGGACCGACCCCGAACAGGACGCGGTGGTCTTCGGCACCGGCCGGGCGAAGACCCAGCACTACACCGTGCGGATCAGCGCGGACGGCCGCTGGCTGGTCGTCGGCGCCGCCGCCGGCGCGGTGCCCCGCCGGGACCTCTGGATCGCCGACCTGACCGAGGACCGGCCGGACCGGCCCCGGCTGCGCCCGCTCCAGGAGGGCCTCGACGCGCGGTCCCAGCCGCACCTGCGCCCCGGCACCGCGCCGGACGGCCGCTGCTGGCTCACCACCGACCTGCACGCGCCCCGGGGCCGGGTCGTGGTCACCACCCCGGGCGCCCCCACGCCGGACACCTGGACCGAACTGATCCCGGAGGACCCGCAGGCCGTCCTGGAGGACTTCGCGATCCTCGACGGTCCCGATCCGGACCGCCCGCTCGCCCTGGTGGTCCGCACCCGGCACGCCGTCGGCGAGGTCACCCTGCACGACCTGGCCGACGGCCGGCCGCTCGGCCAGGTGCCCGTCCCCCCGCTGGGCACCGTCGGCAAGGTCCGGGTCGCCGCCACCGACGCCCACCGGGCCTGGTTCGTCCACACCGACTTCGCCACTCCCCCGGCCGTGCTCTGCTACGACACCCGCACCGGTGCGGTGACGCCCTGGCCCGTCCCCGGGGCCGCGGTGACCGAGCCCGCCGACGATCCGGCCGACGGCCTCGAAGCCCGCCGACTCGCCTTCACCTCCCGGGACGGCACCACCGTCCGGATGTTCCTGCTCGCCCGGCGCGGCGGCCCGGACCGCCCCCGGCCGGCGATCCTCACCGGCTACGGCGGCTTCGGACAGTCGCTGACGCCCGGGTACGCGCCGGAGGCCCTCGCCTGGGTCCGGGCCGGCGGGGTCTACGCCGTCGCCAACGTGCGCGGCGGCGGCGAGGAGGGCGAGCAGTGGCACCGCGACGGGATGCTCGACCGGAAGCAGAACACCTTCGACGACTTCCACGCCGCCGCCGACCACCTGGTGGCGACCGGCTGGACCACCCCCGGACAGCTCGGCATCTGGGGCGCCTCCAACGGCGGCCTGCTGGTGGGCGCCGCCCTGACCCAGCGGCCCGCGAGCTTCGGGGCGGTGGTCTGCATGGCCCCCCTGCTCGACATGGCGCGCTACGAACTCTCCGGCCTCGGGCCGAGCTGGACGGGCGAGTACGGCACGGCCGCCGATCCGGCGCAGCTCGCCCGGCTGCTCTCCTACTCCCCGTACCACCACGTCCGCGCCGGCACCCGCTACCCCGCCGTCCTGTTCGCCGTCTTCGACGGCGACAGCCGGGTGGACCCGCTGCACGCCCGCAAGATGACGGCCGCCCTCCAGGCCGCGACCGGCAGCGGGCAGCCGGTCCTGTTCCGCCTGGAACGCGGCGCGGGCCACGGCGCCCGCGCCGCCTCCCGCCGCACCGCGCTCTTCGCCGACCTCCTCGCCTTCTTCGCCGACCGCCTCGGCCTCCCGGCGGGCTTCTGACCCGGCGGCCGCAGCGCGGCTCACCCCGGGCGTCACTCCCGCGACGACGGACCCGTCCGCGGCAGCAGGAGCTTCGCCACGGCCGGCTACGGGACCGATCCGCGCGGGACCACCACCGGCGGCCACGACGACACGACCGCGCGTACGGTCGCCGTCCGCGAGGGCGAGGAGTTCGACGAGCCCGCCCTCGAGGCGGTGTTGCGGCGGATCATCGCCGACAACCGGGCCGGCGGCCGGCGTGTGCCGGAGCGCGGCGGGTGGCCGGGCGCGCCCACCAGGCCGGCCCCCGACGGGTCCGTCGGGGGCCGGGCAGCAGGGTGAGCAGGTCAGCAGGTCAGCAGGTCAGCAGGTCAGCAGGTGAACTTGATCAGCCGGAAGGTCGCGTAGTGGTCGCCGGTGTAGTAGTCCTCCCGGTACGCCTGGCCGGTGACGATGCGGCGGGCGCCGCGGGTGGGCGAGCCGGGGGTCACCACGGTGTACTCGTGGTAGTAGCCGGTGGACCTGCTCGGCAGGACGCGCTCGCGGTTCTGGAAGACGACGCCGTCCTGGGAGTACGGGAACGGGCCGTTGCTCGCGATGAGGTCGAGGGTGTGGTCGGCCTCGGCCGGCAGCGCGGAGAGGCACACCGAGCCGCTCACGGTGGCGTGGGCCTCGGTGGCGGTCACGGCGGGGACGAGGGTCAGCAGGGCGACGACGGTGACGGCGGCGGCGCGCGTCTTCCACGCGCGTAGAGTGCGGGTCATGACAACAGTGTGACCAGGCACGGAGCGGCACCGGAAGGCCTGATCCAACTCTTCACCTGCGGGTAAGTCGCCGGACGGACAGGCGACTTGAACCGTACTCGGGCGGCCGGACACCCGGCGCACGGACGCCCGCGCACCGAACGTGCGCCCGGGCCGTCCGGACAGCTCCGAACGGCCCGGTCGGCCCGGTCGGCCCCGACCAGCCCCGTCAGCCCCATCCGGTCGGTCAGCCCCGGGCCCCGCGCCCGCCCGCCGCGGCCCCCTCCCGGAGCAGCGCGGCCAGCGACTCGGCGTACGGCGAGGGGCGCCGGCCCCGGGCGACGGCGATCCCGAAGTGCCGGGCGGGGCGGGGCGCCACCACCGGCACCACCCGGGTGCCGGGCAGCGCCGGGTCGAGCGCGACGGACGGGACCAGCGAGACGCCGACCCCGGCCGCGACCAGGGTGCGGGCGAAGAAGTAGTCGGTCGTGGAGCCCGCCACCCGCAGTTCGAAGCCGGCCACGGCCGCGTACCGGCGCAGGAAGGTCTCGGTCTTCAGGCAGCCCAGCACCCAGCGTTCCTCGGCGAGTTCGGCGAGGTCCAGGGCCTCGCGGCCGGCCAGCCGGTGCCCGTCGGGCAGCACCACCGAGAACGGATCGTCCATCAGCGGGGTCCAGTCCAGGCCGGAGCGGTCTCCGGGGAGCACCGGCAGGGGGCCGTCGAAGTGGTAGGCGAGCGCGAGGTCGGCCACGCCCTCCCGCACCATCGGCAGGCTGTCCTCGGGCTCCCGTTCCAGGATGCGCAGTTCGACCTCCGGGTGGTCGGCGGTGAACCGGGTCAGCGCCGCCGGCAGGAGGTGCCGCCCGCCGCTGGTGAAGGTGGCGAGGGTGAGCCGGGGCCGGGCCGCGCCCAGCCGGCCGATCTGCTCCTGCGCGTGGCGCAGTTCGGCGGCGACCGCGGTGGCCGCCTCCACCAGCAACTGTCCGGCCTCGGTGAGCCGCACACCCCGGGTGGAACGCTCCACGACCGCCGTGCCCAGGCCCCGCTCCAGTGCGGCGACCTGCTGGGACACCGCGGACGGCGTGAGCCGCAGGGCGGTGGCCGCCCGGTTGAAGCTCCCGTGCTCGGCGACCGCCCGCAGCACGCCGAGCCTCCGTACGTCGATCATCGCGCTCCCTCGGTCGACAGTTCTGCTGATGACTCGTTCAGCAGGTCGGTAGTTCCGCTGATGACGGTACGGCAGCAGAGTGGGGGCATGCGAAACGTCTGCGTCATCGGCGGAAGCCGGTACTTCGGCCTGCACCTGGTCACCCTGCTGCGGGACTCCGGTACCCGCGTCACCCTCGTCAACCGCGGCTCGACCCCGCCGCCGCCCGGGGTCGACCACGTCCGCGCCGACCGGTCCGACGAGACCGGGCTGGCCGCCGCCCTCGGCGGCCGCGACTTCGACGCGGTGATCGACCAGGTGCTCTACACCCCCGTCCAGGCGGCCGTCGCCCGCCGGGTGTTCGCCGGCCGCACCGGCCGGTACGTGATGACCTCGACGATGGAGGTCTACGACCCGGCCACCTCGCCCCTGGTGCGCACCACCGAGGGTGTTCCGGTGCCCGAGTCCGCCGTCGACCCGCTCCGGGCCGTCCCGTCGGAGCTGCCGTGGCACGATCCGGCGGCGCTCGCCCGGCGTACCGACGAGGCGACCGGGTACGCCGAGGGGAAGCGGCAGGCCGAGGCGGTGCTCGCGCAGGATCCGCCGTTCTCCTGGGCGAGCGTGCGCAGCGCCCACGTCCTGGGCGGCGGGGCGCGGGACTTCACCGGCCGGCTGGCGCACTACACGGAGCTGATCGCGGCCGGGCGGCCGGTCGCGGTGCACGCGAGGCCGCGGCCCACGTCCTTCGTCCACCACGAGGAGATCGCCGCCGCGCTGGTGCGGTCGGCGGCCTCCGACGACGCCGGTCCGGTGAACGCGTGCTCGCCGGACGCGCTCGACGTGGTCCGGCTCTGCGAGCTGATCGCCGACCGGCTGGGGACCACCGCCCGCTACCGGGTGACGGCCGGCGAGGACGCCTCACCGTTCTCCTTCGACCGCTGGTACCCGATGGACGACCGGCGCGCCGTCGCGCTCGGCCTGCGGTTCTCCCCGCTGGCCGACTGGCTGCCGGACGCCGTGGTGGAAGCCGCCGCCCTCTCCCCGCGGGAGGTCTGACGTGCGACAGCGCACCATCGGCGCCGCGGCCGTCGGCGCGATCGGGCTGGGCGCGATGCCGCTCTCCGTCGAGGGCCGCCCGGACGAGGCCTCCGCCCTGGCCACCCTGCACAGCGCCCTCGACGCCGGGGTCACCCTGATCGACACCGCCGACTCCTACCACTGGCACGCCGGCGAACTCGGCCACAACGAAGGGCTGGTGGCCCGCGCGCTGGCGAGCCGGACCGCCGCCGACCGCGCCGCCGTGCTGGTCGCCACCAAGGGCGGGCGCGGCCGGCCCGGTGACGGCTCCTGGACCGTCGACGGCCGCCCGGACCAGCTGCGGCAGGCCTGCGAGGGCTCGCTGCGGCGCCTGGGCGTGGCGGCGATCGACCTCTACCAGCTGCACAAGCCCGACCCCCGGGTGCCGTGGGCCGAGTCGGTGGGCGCCCTGCGCGAGCTGCTGGATGCCGGGAAGATCCGGGCCGCGGGGATCTCCAACGTCGACGTGGGGCAGATCCTGGTCGCGCGGGACATCCTGGGCGCCGGCCTGGTCTCGGTGCAGAACCGCTTCTCCCCCGCCGTCCGCTCCGCCGAGCCGGAGCTGCGGCTCTGCGAGCGCCTGGGGCTGGCCTTCCTGCCGTGGAGTCCGCTCGGCGGGCTGTCGCGCAGTGTCCTCGACGGCCCCGACGACGTCGCCGTCACGTCCGGCGCGTTCCACCGGATCGCCGCCGAGCGGGGCGTCTCGCCCCAGCGGATCGGCCTGGCCTGGCTGCTCGCACTGTCCCCCGCCGTCGTCCCGATCCCGGGCGCCCGCCGGTCCGCCAGCATCCGCGACTCCGCCGCGGCCGCCGACCTCACCCTCACCCCGGCCGAACTCACCGAACTCTCCGAACTCGGCTCACTCGCGGCACCGTTCGGCCCGGCGCAGCCCGGGCCCACGGGGTGAGGCGCCGGGCCCATCCGAGCCCGGCCCGCCGCCGGCACTGCCCGGATCAGCCGTAGATCCTCAGGGACGTTCTGGTGGCGCGCCGGTCCAGGGGACGCCGAGAGACCCAGGGCGTCCCTCCTGCGCGGCGATCAGTATCCACGACGTCGCCGCAGCTCCGCACCCCGGTATCGGAGCTGCGGCGGCGGGCCCCGGGCCGGGGTCAGGACAGGTCGTCGGCCGGGGTCTTCTCGGGCTGGACGGCGCAGACCGCGTTGACGCCGCCCGGGCCGAACAGCAGGGATCCGCCGACCAGGGTGCCCACCACGCCGCGGCAGACGGCGGCCTCCTGGGACGTCTTGGGGCCTTCGGCGGCCGCCGGGTGGGCGGCCAGCAGCGGAGCGGCGAGCAGCAGGACGGCACCGGCCGCGCGGACGGCGTGGCGGAGCGGCTTCGGCATCGGGCTGAGCGGGAGCATGGGTCGGCCTTTCGGATCGGCGGGGGACGAGCCATCGCGGATCGGCGATGGACGAGCCATCCCTATCGGACCGGCCGTGCGCGGCGCCGGACTCTGCGCCGTCCGTGGGCGTGTCAGCCCGTGCCCGTCCGCTCAGCGCTCGTCCGGGTAGCCCCACTCGACGGCCGGCCGGGCGTGCGGCGCGACCTTCCCCACGGCCTCGGTGACGGCGCGCTCGAACGCCGGCCGCCAGGCGTAGAAGCGGGTGATGACCAGCGGGTACTCGCTCTCGCCCGAGACGATGAACTCCCCGTCCAGCTCGCCCACGCCGATCCGCACCTCGTCGTCGATCCGCTCGTCCCGCAGCACGGCGGCGAGGGCGTGCACCACCTCCCACGCCTGCTCCCGGCCGGTGAGGCCGTCGACGAAGAGGGCGAGTTCTATGTTGACCGACACGGGGGGAATGGTAGCCCGGCCGCCCCCGCCGAGCGGCGGCGGGCGGGTCAGCGGGGGCCGAAGGACGCCCCGGGTGAGGCCAGCACCCTGGCGGCGCAGCGGTGGCCGCGCGCGGTGGCCTCGCGCAGGCCGACCTCGGCCAGGAAGCCGGCCAGGAAGCCCGCGGCGAACGCGTCGCCGGCGCCGGTGAGGTCGCGGACCTCGCCGACCGGCGGGACGGGCACCGCGAAGGGGGCCCGCCCGGGCGCGTCCACGGTGGTCGCCGCCGCACCGGCCTTGGTGACCACCGTGGTGTCCGCCAGCCGGGCCCGCTCCGGGCCGGGCCGGCCCTCCACCAGGAGCCCGAGGAAAGCGGCCTCCTCCTGGTTGGCGAACAGCAGGGTGGGCGTCAACTCGGCGGCCAGGGCGAGGAAGCGCTCCCGGCCGAAGCCGGCGAGCATGCCGGTCGAGGAGGCGTCGAGCGAGGTGGTGCCGCCCGCCCGGCGCACCCGCCGCAGGGCGTCGGCCGCCGCGCTCCCGACCGGCTCCCCGTCGAAGGAGTAGGCGGGCACGTGCAGGTGGGTCAGACCGGCGAGCCACTCGTCCGGCACGGTGTCCAGCAGGGTGGCCGCGCCCCGGTCGGGGAGCATCGTCCGCTCCCCGGCGTCGTCGACGAGGACGACGATGCTGCCCGTCTGCCCCCGCCTGACGACCCGTACGTCGACGCCGTGGCCCGCCAGTTCGGCGACCAGAGCGTCCCCCGCCGGGTCGTCGCCGACGCAGCCGAGGAACCGTGCGGGCCACTGCCCGGCGGCGAATCCCGCGACGTTCGCCGCGCTGCCGCCGCGCCGCCGGAAGACCCTGGCCGTGGAGTCGGTGCCGTGCCGCAGCGGCCCGTCGACCCAGACGACGACGTCCTCGACGAGGTCGCCGAGTACCCCGAGTACCTCGATCACCGGCGCTACTCCCCGCCCCGCAGCGCCGCCAGCGCGGTGGCGATCCGGCCGCCGAGGCGGACGTTGCCCCGGTAGACCGCGACGTTGACGTCCAGGCTGCGGCCCTGCGTGTCGCGCTGGATGAAGTCGAGCAGGAACGGCGTCGAGGCGTTGCCGGTGATGCCCCGGCGCTCGGCCTCGGCCCAGGCCCTGGTCAGCAGCGCGTCGAGCTCCTGGGGCGGCAGCTGCTCGGCCGGGTCCACCGGGTTGGCGATCAGCACGGCCTGGGGCAGCTCCAGCCCGTCCCGGGCCGCGATGACCCGCGCGGCCTCCTCCGGGGAGTCCACCCGGTAGGCGATCTCGTGCCCGGAGTCGGTGACGTAGAAGCCGGGGTACCGGCGCGTCCGGTAGCCGATGACGGGGATGTTGAGCGTCTCGAAACGCTCCAGGGTGGCCCGGATGTCCAGGATCGACTTCACGCCCGCGCTGATCACGGTGACGGGTGTGGCGGCCAGCGTGGTGAGGTCGGCGGACTCGTCGAAGCTCTCGGCCGCGCCGAAGTGCACGCCGCCCAGCCCGCCGGTGGAGAAGACCCGGATTCCCGCCCGGTGGGCGAGGAAGGCGGTGGCCGCGACGGTCGTCCCGCCGTGCCGGCCCAGCGCGGCGACCACCGGCAGGTCGCGCAGGCTCGCCTTGTCCAGGTCGTCCGACTCGGACAGTTCCTTGATCTGGTCCGGGCCGAGTCCCACGGTGGGCACCCCGGCGAAGACGCCGATCGTCGCCGGGACGACCCCGGCGGCTCGCAACCGCTCCTCCGCCTCCAGCGCGACCTCCAGGTTGCGGGGCCGCGGAAGGCCGTGCGTGAAGATGGTCGACTCCAGGGCGACGACGGGCGCGCCGTCGGCGACGGCCCGGGCGACGTCGTCGGAGATCCGGATGGGCAGTCCGCTCATGGGAGGCACGAACTCTCTCTGGGGTGCCACCACGCTGTGGCAGTTCCGGTCAGCCTAGGGACGGTTCGCATCGGGATCCAGAAGGAGTACCGGGCCTTCCCATAGGGTTTCGACTATGGGATTCACCTTGCGTCAGCTCGAAGTCTTCCTCGCGGTCGCCGACGGTCTGCACTTCGGCCGCGCCGCCGAGCGCCTGCACATCTCGCAGCCGACGGTCAGTCAGGAGGTCGCCCGGCTGGAGCGGGCGGTCGGCGTCGAGCTCTTCGACCGCAGCCGCCGGGCCGTCGTCCTCACCCCGGCGGGCGAGGTGATGGCCGAGGAGAGCGCCCGGCTCCTCGGCCAGGCCGCCGCCCTGCTCGCCCGGGTCCGGCTGCACGAGGAGGCGCGGACGGGCACCGCCCGGATCGTCGCCTCCCCCAGCGTGATGAACCGGCTGCTGCCCGCCGTGGTCAGCCGGGCCGAGCGCGAACTGCCCGCGCTGGACACCGCGGAGCTCGCCGTCGACACCGGCCGCGTCTCCTCGACGCTGGCCGCCGAGCTGGCCGACATCGGCCTGGGCCGCTTCCTGGACGAGGTGCCCGGCTACCGGCGGGAGACCCTCGCCGACGAGCCCGTCCGGGTCGCGCTGGGCCGCGACCACCCGCTGGCCGGGCGCGACGCCGTCCGGCTGTCCGAGCTGCGGGACCTCCCACTGCTGCTCTGGCCCCGCGAGCAGCACCCGCGCTACTACGACCACGTCCTCGGACTCTGCTCCGAGCACGGCGTGGAGCCGCCGGTCCTGGTGAGCCCGCCGCGCATCGTCGGCTCACGGCTCTACCTGCTCTCCCAGAACCGGGCGTTCTCGCTCGTCCCCCGCTCGATGACCGGTCACCTCACCGAGGAGGTGGTCACCGTCCCGCTCGCCGGCCGAGCCACCCTGCCGCTGGAGATGCAGTGGCGGCTCGACGACGGCCGGCCCCGGCTGGCGGCGCTGCGCGAGCTGATCCGCCAGGAGGCGGGCACGCTCCAGGGCGACTGACCTCCATGGCTGCTTAGCTCCAGGGCGACTGAGCTCCAGGGCGGCGGATGCGAGCCGCCGACCGCCGCTCGCGCCACCGTCGCGCCAGCCCACGCGCCACCGCGTGCGCCACGGCGGGCCGGGTACGGGGGAGGCGCGTGCCGAATCGTTCGCCACCAGGGAGGGGAAACTGGCCAGAACCGGCCGGGTGGCCGGAATGTTGCATCCATGTGAACCGGTTCCGCAGACTCTCGCACCACGCCGCCCACCGCACCGCCCTGACCTGTACCGCCCTGGTGCACGGCAGCCGAGCCCTGGCCGCGGCCGTCGAACGCCTCGACCGCCGGGCCATCGCCCTGCTGCTCGGGCTGGTCCGCCCGTTCACCGCCCGGCTGGCCGCCCGGCTGCGCCGCGTGGTGGCCGCCAACTGCGGCGACGCGCTGAACCGGCACCTCCCCTGCCGCGGCCGGGAGCCCGTCCAGGACCGGTGGACCGACGGCGCGCCCGGGCGCCGGGACGCCGGCTGACCGCCCGGGGCCGGGGCGGACGGGCGCGAACCGACGATCGGATGTGGCCCTCGGGGCCGAGGATCAAGCCCGGCAGAGCCCGGTCGTCCAGTCGACGGTCGCGGCGGCCTGCGAGTACGTCCACTCCGGCGCCAGCAGGTCGCGGTCCAGCTGGGCCGCCGCGCCCTTGTCCTCGACCATGTAGCCGAAGTCCTGCAGCCAGGCCGGGTAGAGGTTCTTCGACCCGATGTAGAAGGCTGAGCCGTCGACCGCGACCAGCTTGTGGTGCAGCGCGTACGGGTGCCCGTCCGCCCAGGTGGCGGTCGGCGCCGCGCGGAAGGACGCGAGCTGGAGGTTGCCGCAGAGCGCGGCGCCCGCCTTCGCCGGGTCGCCGGTCAGCCGGGCCCGCAGCGCGTCGGAGACCTCGGCGAGCGACTTGATCTGCGAGTAGCCCCCGCTGCCGACCGTGCCCCGGTTGGCCGGGTCGCTGACCACGATCCGCACCTTGACCCCGGCCACCAGCTTGGCGGCCAGCAGGTCGTAGAGCCGGGCGTCGTAGCGCGGCAGCGGCGGGCAGGTGCCGTTCATGTCCTGCTGGGAGATCTCGATGTGGCTGCTCGCACTGCCGACGAGCGCGCGCAGGGCGTTCTCCTCGGGATTGACCGTCTCGTAGTCGCGGTCGGCGTTGGTGTTGTCGTGCAGGGCCAGCGGACCGCACTGGGTCTCGGAGACCCCGGCGACCGGTGCGGGCCGGTAGGCCGAGGCGGGGTCCGCGGCCTTGACGCCGACACCCAGGCCGCCGACGGCGATCACCGGGACGCTGCCGGTGGCGGGCGCGGCGGGGTTGTTGTCCCGCTCCATCGAGGGCCGGCAGGCACCGCCGTCGGAGGAGGCGAACCACGCGTTGTCGAACAGGCCGGTGCGGCCGCAGGTCCACGCCCAGAGGGTGTCCAGGTAGCGCGCGGCCGAGGTGGCGGCCGGGCCGGTCAGGGCGAGGTCGACGTCCGAGACGGGGTGCGCGGTGTCCAGGTAGTCGTCCTTCCACCCGTTGATGCCACCGGCGATCACGCTCCGGCCGTCGACCACCAGCAGCTTGGAGTGGTTCCAGGAGAACGCCGTGCGGGAGGTGGTCATCGAGGCGACGTTCAGCGTCACCGAGCCGGCCGCGGGGCCGAGCCTGGCCAGCAGCTCGTCGCGGTAGCGGGAGGGGAGGACGTTGGCGTTGTAGAGCGGCGCCGCGCCCACCAGGATCCGCACCTGGGGGCGGTGGCCGGCCGCGACCGAGGCCTTGAGCCCCGCCACCAGCGCGTCCTGGAAGCCGCCGTTGGGGAACGGCGCGAGGGTGGAGACGTCGACCGTCCGGGTGGCCGAGGCGACGTCCGCCTGCATCCTGGCCAGCAGCGCACGGGTGCCCCGGCGGTCGGCGCAGCCGGCGTCACCCCAGCAGCCGGGCGTCTGGAGCAGCCAGCCGGCCGGATCGTCGGCGGTGCCGGCCAGCGCGTTGCCCTCGGTGCGCTCCCAGACCGAGCCCTCCAGACCGGGCGACACCTCGCGCAGCGCACGCTCGACGGCGTCGAGGTGGGCCGTCCCGGCGTCGGCGGTGGCACCCTCGGCGGGGGCCGCGAGGGCCGACGGGGGCGGGACGGCGGCGAACAGGGTGGTGGCTGCGGCGACGGCCAGGGCCGAGCGGACGAGCCGGCCGGACCGGCGGGACCAGGGGAGGCGCACGTGAGGTTCCTTCAGGAAGCGGCGGGTGGTTCACCCGTGGGACACCCTGAGATTACCGAAAAGTAACTTGCTGTCGAATCTGCGCATGACAACCAGTCACCCGGCCGGAAACAGACCCGCCGGTCGACCCCCGCCGATCGGCGACACATCGTCAGGCGCATGTGTGACGGTGCGTCAATCAGCGGTGCCACCCCGCCAGCCGCGCTCGCGGGGCGCGGCGGGCCGACCGTCCGTCCCGGTCACACCGGGGCGCGTCCGGGCGGGTGACGGCGGCGGCGATCCGGACCCCGCGACCGGCGAGCCGGGCGCCCGCCCGGCCCCGGATCCGTAGCGTCGGCCCATGCTCCTCGGCCTGCTGGCGGCGCTCCTGGCCGCCCTCCTCACCGGCTCGGCCACCGTCCTCCAGGCGGTGGGCGCGCGCCGCGCCGCGGTGGGCCACCAAGCGGGCGAGGCCGCCGCGCTCGCCGGGGCGTTCCGCCAGTGGCCGTTCCTGGTGGGTGTCGGAATGGACATGCTCGGGTTCGCCGCCGAGCTGGTCGCGCTGGAGCGGCTGCCGCTCTACGAGGTCGAGGCCGCCCTGGCCTCCGCCCTCGCCGTCACCGCCGTGGGGGCGTCCCGGGTGCTGCGGATCCGGCTGCGGCGCAGCGAGTGGATCGGGGTGGCCTCGGTCTGCGCCGGGCTCTGCGTCCTCGCGCTCACCGCCGGACACGACGGCCGCGGGTCCGGCGACCAGCCGCTGCGCCTGGGCGTGCTGTTCGTCTCGGTCGCCCTGACGGCCGTGGGGTGGGCGGTGGTCCACCTGGCCGGGGCGCGGCGCGCCCCCCTGCTCGGCCTGGTGGCCGGCCTGCAGTTCGGGGTGGTGGGCGTCGCGGTCCGGGTCCTGCCGGGGGCACGGCTGCCGGAGCTGTTCGGCGAACCCTCGGCGTACGCGATCGCCGTCGCCGGGCTGGGCGGCTTCACCGCGCTCACCTGGGCCATGCAGAGCGGGTCGGTCACCGCCGCGACGGCGGCGATGGTGCTCGGCGAGACCCTGGGCCCCGCGATCGTCGGGGTGCTGCTGCTCGGCGACCACACCCGTCACGACGCCACGCCGCTCGCCGTCGCCGGGTTCGCCGCCGCGGTCCTGGGCGCGCTGACCCTGGCGCGCTTCGGCGACGCCGAGCAACCCGCCACCGCCGGGACCTGAGCCCCGGACGGCCGCCTCCCGCTCCGCGGCGCCGGGCCGGGGCCCGGCGCCGCGGAGCGGGAGGTGCGGAGCGGGAGGTCAGGCCGCCGGGCCCGCGAGGACCTCGTTGACCAGTTCCCGCGCCTCGGCCTGGACCCGGGCGAGGTGGTCGGCGCCGTGGAAGGACTCGGCGTAGATCTTGTAGACGTCCTCGGTGCCCGAGGGGCGGGCCGCGAACCAGGCGTTCTCGGTGCAGACCTTGATCCCGCCGATCGCGGCGCCGTTGCCGGGCGCCTCGGTGAGGACGGCGGTGACCGCCTCGCCCGCCAGGTCGCCGGCGCGGACCTGCTCCGGCGACAGCCGGGCCAGCAGCGCCTTCTGCTCGCGGTCGGCCGGGGCGTCCACCCGGGCGTAGGCGGGGGCGCCGAAACGGTCGGTGAGGTCGCCGTAGTACTCGCTGGGCGTGCGGCCGGTCACCGCCGTGATCTCCGAGGCCAGCAGCGCCAGCAGGATGCCGTCCTTGTCGGTGGTCCACACCCCGCCGTCGCGGCGCAGGAACGACGCCCCGGCCGACTCCTCGCCGCCGAACGCGATCGAGCCCTCCAGCAGCCCGTCGACGAACCACTTGAAGCCGACCGGCACCTCGACGAGGTCCCGCTTGAGGTCGGCGGCGACCCGGTCCAGCATCGAGGAGGACACCAGCGTCTTGCCCACCGCCGCGTCCACCGGCCAGTCGGCGCGGTGGCGGTACAGGTAGTCGACGGCGACGGCCAGGTAGTGGTTCGGGTTCATCAGACCGCCGTCCGGCGTCACGATGCCGTGGCGGTCGGCGTCCGCGTCGTTGCCGGTGGCGATCGCGAACCGGTCCCGGCGCTCGATCAGCGAGGCCATCGCGGCCGGCGAGGAGCAGTCCATCCGGATCTTGCCGTCCCAGTCCAGCGTCATGAACCGCCAGGTCGGGTCGGTGACCGGGTTGACGACGGTCAGGTCCAGCCGGTGCGTCTCGGCGATCCGGCCCCAGTAGGCGACCGACGCCCCGCCCAGCGGGTCGGCGCCGATCCGCAGGCCCGCCGCCCGCACCGCGTCGAGGTCCAGCACCGAGACCAGGTCCTCGGTGTAGGCGGTGAGGTAGTCGTGGCGGCCGGTGGTCGCGGCGGCCAGGGCACGGGCGTAGGGCACCCGCTTGACGCCCCGCAGGCCGTCCCGGATCAGGGCGTTGGCGCGGTCCTGGATCCAGCCGGTGGCCTCCGAACCGGCCGGACCGCCGCTCGGCGGGTTGTACTTGAACCCGCCGTCGCGCGGCGGGTTGTGGGAGGGCGTCACCACGATGCCGTCGGCCAGCGCCTGCGGGTGGCGCCGGTTGTGGGCCAGGATCGCGTGCGAGACGGCCGGGGTGGGGGTGTAGCCGTCGGCGCTGTCCAGCAGGACGGTGACGCCGTTGGCCGCCAGCACCTCGACGGCGGTCGCCCGGGCCGGCTCGGACAGGGCGTGGGTGTCCGCGCCGAGGAACAGCGGGCCGGTGGTCCCCTGGGCCACCCGGTACTCGCAGATCGCCTGCGTGGTGGCGGCGATGTGGTCCTCGTTGAACGCGGCGTCCAGCGAGGAGCCGCGGTGCCCCGAGGTGCCGAACGCCACCCGCTGGCCCGGCTCCTCCGGGTCCGGGTGCAGCGTGTAGTACGCCGTCACCAACCGTGCCACGTCCACCAGGTCGTCCGGCTGCGCCTGCTGCCCGGCCCGTGCGTGTGCCATCGTCTCTCCCACAGTGTTCCTCGCCGTGCGCCGGCCGCGCGGCCCGGCGCATCCTTCTGCCCCGTGCTCACCGATCGTAGCCAGCGCGCGACCTTCGGCCCACACGGGGCGACCCCCGGACACCGGAGCATCCGGCACCGGCGGCGCCCGGCGGGGCGAGCCGGGGGGCGCACGAACGGGGCGCGCACGGGCGACCGGCGACCCCGGGCATCGGAGCACCCCGCCCGGCGCCGGCGGCGCCCGGCGGGGCGAGGCGGGGGCGGCGCAGCCCGGCCCGGGCCGGTGCCCGGAGCGCCGCACACGGCCACCCGGCCAGCCCCGGGGCGCGCACGGCGACGGCGGACCACCCCGGCACCGGGCGACCGGCGACCCGGCGCGGGCCCGCGGGCGCTCAGTCGCCGGGGGGCGGCTCCGCCGGCCGTGCCCGGGGGCCGGGCCGGGGTCGGAGCGCCTGGGTGACGCCCCAGGCCGCGGCCGCCAGGCCGGCCAGGGCGATCGGGCGTGACCACTCCCCCGCGCCGGTCGACGCGAGGGCGACGGACAGGACCAGGCCGGACGCGGCGAGAGCGGCCAGTGCGTGCATGGGCCGGACGCGGTCGCGCTGCGGGCCGAGGACGTCGACCAGCAGCAGGTAGCCGATCAGGAGCGCGGCCACCGCCGCGATCCCGCCGAACGGGGGCTCGCCCAGCGCGGCCAGCAGCACGCTCCCGGCCGCCAGCACGGTGCTGCGCGACGCGGCGAGCCGACCGGGCCAGCCGTGCGGGCGGCGCGGCGGCTCGTCCAGCGGCGGGGCGGCCCAGAGGGCGAAGACCGCGGCGGCTACCGCGGCGACCGGGCCGAACCGGTCCACCGCGCCGTCGACGGTGCCGCCGACCCCGGCGGCGGTGAGCGCCAGCGCGACGCCGGTGCAGCGCAGCGCGGCCCGCTCGGCCCACCCGACCCACCGGGCAGCGGGCGCGATCCCAGGCTCGGCAGCGACCGAATCAGCGACCGAGGCGGCGGTCGGGGCAGTTGTCGGGGCGGCGGTCGGGGCGGCGGTCGGGGCGGCGGTCGGGGTGTCGTCGACGGTGGTCATCGGGCTCCTCCCCCGATCCGGCGGCGCAGCAGTGGCGCGAGGGCCAGGTCGAGCGCCTCGCCCGGGGTGTAGCGGGCCACCGGGATGCCGCGGGCGCGCAGCGCCGAGCGCATCGCCTCGCGTTCGGCGTGCCAGAGCCGCAGGGCCACCGCGCCGATCTCGTCACCGGGCTCCACCGCCGGTTCGCCGGCCGGGACCTCCACCACGACCAGCGGGTTGCCGCGGTCGCGGACCTGGCCGAGCACGTCCAGGATGCGCTGGTCGGCGAGCGAGGTGAAGGCGTACACCAGCGCGTGGCCGGGCAGCGCCGCCGCCGGGAGCCGGGGCACCAGCGGCCCGCGGTGGCCCCGGTCCTGGCGGACCTCCAGCACGCTCTCCACCATCCGGTAGAAGTGCCGCTCCCCGCTGCCCGCGGCGAGCCAGCGCAGCTTCCCGCCGACCGCGATCAGGCCGACCCGGTCGTGCCGGCGCAGGTAGGCGCGGGTCAGGCCGCCGGCCGCGCGCAGCGTCTCGTCGAGGCTGGACCGGCCGGTGGCCGCGTCCAGGAAGTCGGCCAGCGTGTCCAGCAGGACGACCGCGTCGGCGGCCCGCTCCGCCGCGAACTGGTTGATCTGGACGGCGTCGCGGCGGGTGGTCGACGGCCAGTGGATGCGCCGCTGGCGCTCACCGGGCACGTGCGGGCGCACGCCGACGACCTCGACGCCGGTGCCCTCGTGCGCGGTGGTGTGCTCGCCGAGGCGTTCGGGCAGCCGTACCGGGATCGGGGTGAGGCGGGCCGCGCTCGGCACCGGGAAGACGTCCACCGTGCCGAGGTCGGTGCGCACCGTCCGGCGGGCCAGACCGCCGGCGTCGTAGACGTCGATGTCGACGCTGCCCAGGGTCCAGCGGCCCCAGCGTTCGGCCCGGAGCACCAGGTCGACCTCGGTGGCGCCGACGGTCACCGCCGTCAGGGCGACGCCGGGGCCGAGGGCGACGGCCGGGTCGAGCCGGCCGATCCGTCCGTCGTGGCGGACGGTGATCCGTACGGTGATCGGCTCGCCCTCCAGGCAGCGGCTCGGCTCGACGCTGTTCTCGGCGGCCAGCCGGGACGGCCGACCGGTGCCCGGGGCCGCCAGGGCGAGCAGGACGGCCGGGCCGGCGGCCAGCGCGAGCAGCCAGGCGTGGCCGGTGGCCAGCGCGGCGACGGCCGCGACGGTGGCCACGGTGAGCAGGCGCAGGGTCCGCTCGCCGGGGCGCCAGTGGGGGGAGGGCGGGGTGCTCGGCAGGCCGGCCGCGGTGGCCCGGGCACTGCGGGCGACCAGGCGCGCGGCGGCCTGCTCCGGGCCCCGGGTGGCCGTCCGCCGGGCGGTGCCCGGGCCGGTGCGCGGGCCGGCGCTCAGGCCGGACCGCGTACCGGTCGGCCCTCCGGTCCGGGCGGTCCGGGCCGGGCGGCCGCGGGCGGGGCGCGCACCGGGGCCGGCGGCCGGGCCGGCGAGCCGCCGTACCGGGCGCCCGCCGGGTCCCGCGCTCTGGGCGGCGAGCCGGCGGGCCTGCTGCCCGGGCCGGTCGGCGGCGGAGGGCTCGGGGTTCACCGGGCGGCGTCCGGGGCGTCCACCGGGCCGCTCCCCGGCCCGCCGGCCGCGCGCGGCAGGGTCTGCGGCGCCGGGACTGCGGCGACCAGGCGCGCCAGCACGTCGTCCGCCTCGACCTGGCGCACCCACAACTCCGGCGTCAGGGTGATGCGGTGGGCCAGGGCCGGAACGGCGAGCGCCTTGACGTCCTCCGGGGTCAGGTAGTCGCGGCCCTCCAGCATCGCGCGCGCCCGGGCCAGTTGGACCAGCGCGAGACCGCCCCGGGGCGAGGCGCCGACCTGGATCTGCGGGTCGTTGCGGGTGGCGTGGACCAGCGCGATCACATAGTCGACCAGGTCGTCGTCGACCTCGACCCGCTCCAACGCCGCCCGCATGGCGAGGAGTTCGGCCGGACTGCTGACGGTCTCCAGGACCGGCTCGGGCACCGCCCGGTCCAGCCGGGCCCGGAGCATCGAGGCCTCCAGACCGGTGGTGAGGTAGCCCATCCGCACCCGGAGCAGGAAGCGGTCGAGCTGCGCCTCCGGCAGCGAGTAGGTGCCCTCGTACTCGATCGGGTTGGCGGTGGCGATCACCACGAACGGCTGCGGCAGCCGGCGGGTGGCGCCGTCGACGGAGACCTGGCCCTCGGCCATCGCCTCCAGCAGCGCGGCCTGGGTCTTCGGCGGGGTGCGGTTGATCTCGTCGGCCAGCAGGAGCTGGGTGAAGAGCGGCCCGGGGCGGAAGACCATCTCGCCGCTGCGCCGGTCGTAGAACGGCGCGCCGGTGACGTCCGAGGGCAGCAGGTCGGGGGTGAACTGGATCCGGCGGAAGTCCAGGCCGAGGGTGGTGGCGAAGGAGCGGGCCAGCAGGGTCTTGCCGAGCCCGGGCAGGTCCTCGATCAGCACGTGGCCGCCGGCCAGCACCCCCAGCATCACCAGCCGGAGGGCCTCGGGCTTGCCGACCACGGCGCGTTCGATCTCCTCGACCACCGCGCGGGCGCGGCGGCCGGCCTCCTGCGGCGTCAGCACCTGGGCCTCGGCCGGACGCCCCGGGGACTGCTCGGCCACCGGGGCGTGCTCGGTGTCCGGGACGGGGGCCTGGGGAACGGCGGTCATGGTTCTCCTGAAGGGCGACGTCGGCCGGCCAACTACCGGGACCGGCGGGGTGCGGGGAAACGGCGGGTGCTGGGCGTCCCTCGGGGACGGCGCCGGCTACCCGGACTTCGACGGCCTGGGGCCGGGCGGCTGGAGGGATTCGAGCCGGTCGACGAGGGCGAGCAGGACGGGGCCCGGGAGGGCCGCGTCCGGCTCTGCGGCGTCCGGGTCGATCCACGGCCACAGCCGGGGGCCGATCAGTTCGGCGGCCCGGGCGCGGTCGGTGTCGAGCGAGACGCCGTGGGTCTCGGACAGGCGCGCGGCGAAGAGCCGCCGGAGCCGGCCGCGCAAAGGCCGGGCGTCGCCGTTCGGGTCGAGGCCCTGACGGACGGTCCAGCGCCAGTCGCCGAGGCCCGGCTCCCGGGAGTCCATCACGCGCTGCCGGTCGCGCAGGCCGATGTCGAGGAAGCCCGCACCGGCCACGTACCGGCCGGCGACCAGTCCGGTGGCGGTCAGCAGGACGGCTCCGGCGGCGGCCGCGGGCGCGCCGCCGACCAGCGCGAACAGGACCTCGGCCAGTACGGCGGCCACTGTCAGCTCGATCAGGCTGTGCCGGACCGAGCCGGGTGCGGCGAGCTCGCCATCGGCCCGGCCCTTCGGGTCCACGGCGGCGGGGGCGCGGTCGGCGGCGGCCGCGGGGGCGGCCTGCCGCCCGTTCCGGCGGGCGCTCATCGGTGGCCTCCGGTACCGGCCGACCCGGCTGCCCCGGCTGCCCCCGCCGTCGCGGGCTCCGGCGGTGGCCCGGCCCGGTCCGCCAGTCGCTCGGCGAGCGCGTCGAGGGCCGACCGCGCCCGGCGCACATGGGTCTCGTCCATCGGGTGGGTGGAGTACCGGGCCTCCCGGAACAGCGCGGTGAGCGCCCGCGCGTGGACGGGGTCGACGCGGTCGTCGGTGACCGCACGCTCCAGCAGTTCGGTCGGGCTCTCGGGAGCCCGACGGGACAGTCCGGAGGCCGCCAGCGAGGCCTCCATCGCGGCGTAGCAGGCGATCACCGCCGCCCGCGCGTCGGCGCCGGTGAGGGCGCGCCGGGCGGTGTCGACCGCAGCGGTCAGGGCGTCCTCACCTCGGGCCGGCGCGGCGGGCAGTCGCGCCGGCGGCCGCCGCCGGGCGATCCGCAGCCGCCGCAGCAGCAGGACGGCGACCACCACCACGACGACCACCAGGGCGACGGCGAGCGCGCCGAACACCACGGGGATCACCGTCGAGAGCCAGCTCTTGCCGGACACCGGGTCGGGCCAGACCGGCGGCGGCGACGCCGGGGGCGGGGTGAAGTCCGGCACCGGCGGCAGCGACGGCGGATCGACCGCGTCCTTGACCGCCCGCCCGTGGAAGACGAACAGCAGCACCGGCACCGCGGCGGCGGCCCCGGGCAGCAGGACCGCGGTGGCCTCCCGCAGGCGCTCCGCCCACGGCGTCGGCCCGTCGAGGTGGCGGACCTCCGCGCGGAAGCGCAGCGCGAAGCGGCCGATGACGAACAGCCAGCCGAGCGCGAGCAGCAGGACGAGTCCGACGGCCTCCACCGGCACCGTGGCGGCGGGCGCACCGAGCAGACCGCCGTCCGGCCGCAGGGCCGAGGCCGCGAGCAGCAGGCCCACGAGGGCGACCAGGACGCCCACGGTCCGGCCGGCCGACCCGCCGGCGCGCTCGGTGTCGTCCGCGCGGTCGTCCGGGCCGCTTCGCCCGTCGTGGCGGGGCCCGCTCGACTGCAGTTCGTCGTCCACGCGGCCGTCCCCCGGTTCCCCCGCAGCGCGGTCGGCTCCGCGCGAGGATGCAGCGTCGCACACCAACTGTCGTATTGTCACCCCGCGTCGCGGGCCACCGAGGCCTCCGCACCCGGGCGGCCGCCGACCCCGGGAACGGGCTCAGACCAGGCGGTGCATGCCCACCGAGTGCGGGGCGGTCTCCCGGAAGCCGTACCGGGCGTAGAGCCGGTGGGCGTCACCGTCGGCGATCAGCGAGACGTAGGCGCCCGCCGGGGCCCGGCTCTCCAGTTCGGCGGTCAGCAGGGCCATGATCCGCCCGCCGAGGCCGCGGCCCTGGTGCTCGGGCAGGACGCAGACGTCGGCGATCTGGAAGACCGACCCGCCGTCGCCCACGATCCGGCCCATCCCGACCACCCGGCCGTCCAGGTGCACCGTCACCCCGTGCCAGGTGTGGGGGAGCCCGGCCGCCACCGCCGCGGCGGGCCGGTCGCTCATCCCCGCGCCGGTCCGCAGCCGTCGGAAGGTGTCCACGTCCGGCACACCGGCCCGCAGCTCGTAATGGTCACTTGCGCTAGTCATGCATTACAGGATAAGCCACCGCCGCCCCTCCCGGCGGAACGCGCGGGTCGGGACGGCGGGGCGGGACGGCGGTGGCGGGACGGGCCGTCAGCCCCGCGTCAGGGCGAGCGACTGCACGGCGGGGAGCTTGCGCCAGTCGCTGGAGACGATGCTCGCGTGCGCCCGGGCGAGCTGCTCGGTACGGCCGCGGGCCTGGTCGGCGGTGGGGTCGGTGGCGCTGATCGCGGGTGCGACGTTCTGCGCGTCGGTCATCGTCAGCAGGTAGTGCCGGCTGTCGTACCAGGCGGTGTCGATGCCGCCCAGGTAGGCGGCGGCGTCACCGTCGAAGACCACGAACCAGGGGCGGATCGCCGTCTCCGGGTACTTGGCGCGGGGATCGCCGGCCGCGGCGCCGTGCACGGCCGGGAACACCTGGGCGTCGCCGATCCGCCCGGCCGCGGCCAGGTCGCGCAGGTGACGCCCGTACTCGACGTCGGTGTGCAGGGTGTCGAAGGGGTTGCCCTCCTCCAGCGATCCGGGGATCACGTACACCAGCACCCGCCCGGCGAGCGAGGCCCTGGTCGGCCAGTTGCCGGCCCGGACCGCGTCGTCCGCCGTGGCGTACGAGCTGCCGCCCGGCCTGGCGAGCAGGTCGGCCGGGCGCAGCACGGCGGAGCCCAGGTGGCCGGCGATCAGGGAGTCGAGCTGGGCGGGGCCCATGCCGCGGTTGGCGGCGAACCCGGCCTTGAGCTCCAGCTTGACCACCAGCGGGCCGGCGCCGGGGTGGGCGCCGAGCCAGACCCGGACGTCGTCCAGGCAGGTCTCCAGGTTCTTGTTGGCACCGCCGGTGTAGAGCTGGGCGGGCGTGCTCGCGCTGACGCAGTTGTTGGCGTTGCCGAGCGGGTTGGAGTGGCTGACCTTCCACTCCTTGGTCACGGTGTCCGTCCAGGCGTCCAGCTCGATCATGCCGGTGCCGGTGTCCAGGCCCTGGGCGAGGTAGCCGAACGCGGCCGGGTCGTAGGTGTTGTGCAGCCCGACGGTGGTGGCCGAGCCGAACGGGAGCTCACCGGGGCCGCTCGCGGCGGCCGGCTGCACCGGGAGGAGGGCGGCGGCCGCGGCGAGCAGACCGGTGGCGATGGTGCCGGCGAGGGCGCGGCGTGCGGTCACGATGACTTGTCCCCTTGTCAGAACGCGGTCGGCGGTCGCTTCCGCCGTTCGGAAGGATGCCGCGGCTGAGCATCCCTCATGTGAAGGGGACACAACAACACCATGACGGGGGCGGGACGATCCTGCGGCGCCGCCGACGGTGACCGGTGACCGGTGACCGGTGACCGGTGACCGGCGGTCAGCGGTCAGCGGTCAGCGGTCAGCGGTCAGCGGTCAGCGGTCAGCGGTCAGCGGTCAGCGCAGGTTCTCGCGCAACCAGTCCAGCTGCTCCCGGACGACCTGCACCCGGGGGTGGCCCGGGCCGTGGATCCGGCTGTAGTCGGCGGCGCAGCGCGTCAGCAGGCCGGCCGCCTCGGCGAGGAGGCCGGCGTCGATCAGGACGTTGGCCAGGTTCTCCCGGGAGCTCACCGTGACGGGGTGGCCGTCCCCGTGCAGGGCGATCCGCCGGGCCAGGATGTCCCGCAGGAGGGGGACGGCCTCCTGGTAGCGCACCATGCCGTGCAGAACGGCGGCCAGGTTGTTGCGGGCGGAGAGGGTGTCGTCGGCGTTCGGCCCGGCGAGCGACTCCCAGGAGGCCGCCACCGCCCGCAGCTGCGGCTCCGCCTCGGCGTGCCGGCCCAGCCGCACCAGGGCGGCGGCGAGGTTGCTGCGGGCCGCCACGGTGCGCTCGTGGTCTCGCCCGTAGCGCTGTTCGAGCCGGGGTACCAGGGCCCGCAGGGACCGCTCGGCCGCCCGGTGGCGGCCGCTGTTGATCAGGGCGGCCGCGTGCCGGTTGACGGCGGACAGCACCTCGGGGTGGTCCGCGCCCAGCAGCCTGGTCCGGCGGTCCAGCGTGTCGCGCAGCAGCGGTTCGGCCTCCGCGGAGCGGCGCAGGGACTCCAGGGCGGCGGCCAGCCCGTCGGCGCTGTGCAGGGTGTCCGGGTGGTCCCGGCCGAGGGTCTGCGCCCTGGCGCGGAAGTTCGCCTGCCAGAGCGACTCGGCCTGCTGGACCCGGCCGAGGTGGTGCAGCAGGTCCGCCAGCTCGGCGTCGGTCCGCAGGGTCTCCTCGTGGCGGGCGCCGAGCACCGCGCGCTGGGTACCCGCGACGTACTCGTAGAGCTCGACCGCGCGGCCGTCGCCGCCCGGGGTGTGCGCCAGGACCCGGGCGTACTCCCGCAGGAGGATCAGGGTCTCGGGGTGGTCGGAGCCCAGCTTCTCGATGGCCGCGTTCGCCCGCCACTCGGCCACCTCCACCGGCTGGACGCGGACCCGGGCGATCTCCTGCTCCGGCCGGCCCTCCGTCACCTCGGTGACGGTGATGATGGCCCCGGGCGGCTGCCACCGCGGCTCCCGGAGCCCGTCGACGGCGGCCGGCCCGTCCTCGGCGCCCTCGCCGGGCGGTCCCGACGGCGCGGGGCCGCCCGTGCCGTCGGCCCGCGCGGCACGCTCGGCCCGCCTGCGCCGCCATCCGCTCATCGGTGGTCCTCCTTCGTCGTCTCGTCGTCGCGGTCCGGCCGTTCAGGCGCCGGCGTGCACATGGGCGGCCCAGAGGCCGGGACTGGTGGCGAACGCCGTCCGGCACTGCCGGACGGCGTGGTGGAGCGCCTCGGCCGTCCGGTCGGTGTCCAGCCCAGGCGCCCCGGCGGGCCGGCCGTCCCGCAGGCCCTGGTAGAGCAGCCTGGTCATCCGCAGCGCCAGCAGGTCGTGCACCGGCCAGAGGGTGCCGACGGCATGGGCGTACCCGGCGAGCTGGAAGGCGGAGGTGATGTGGATCGCCTCGTCGGCCAGGTCCGCGGCGCCCCGGGCCGTCTCGCAGGCCGAGAGGACGGCGAGCCGGGCCGCGGGCAGGTCCAGCCGGGCGATCCGGCGGACCGTCAGCGCCGCCGTCCGGTGGTCGTGGACGAGGAGCCGGGCGTTGGACGGGTCCCGCGGCTCGCTGACACCGTGGCAGGCGAAGTGCACGTGGGAGTGGCGGGGCAGCGCTTCGAGGACGCGTGCCAGGGTGGCCTCCTCGCCGATCAGCAGCTCGGTGGGCAGCAGCCCGCGGAGCAGCTCGACCTCGCGCCGGGCGCCGGTGAGCGGGCGGGCACCCGGGGTCTCGGGCAGCGCCACCGCGAGCAGGCCGTCGGCGGCCGGGGGGCCGCCGGGCGCGGACCCGCCCGCCGACGGTCCGCCCATCGCCGCCTCGCCCACCGACGGTCCGGTCGGTTCCGGTCCGGTCTCCCGGGTGCGGGCGTACGCGAGCGCGCGGACGGTCGGGGTGTAGGAGGAGACCACCCGGTCGAGCACGGTGCGGGGCCTCCCGCCGGACACCGCGTCGTGGGCGCCCGGAGCATCGTGGCCCGTCGCGTCCCCGTGGTGGCCCGCCGCGTGCAGCGGCAGGGCAGAGAGCGCGCCGCCCGGCGACCACCAGACCCGGGGCCACCGGCCGTCCGCCGCCGCCCCGGGCAGGCCGAGCCGGTCGAGCACCGGTCCGGTGACGTGGTCCCAGGTCCAGCGGAGCACCTCGCCGATCGCCGCCTGGGCCGCCCGGTCGGTCGCCGGGTCCGCCGCCGCCGCCAGCGCCGCCTCCAGCCGGCGGACCTGCTCGTCCACCGCCTCCGGAGTGGCCCCGGGCAGCGGGACCAGCAGGACCTGACCCGACCACAGGACCAGTGCGTCGCTGCGGTACCCGCTGCAGTAGGCGAGCACCACCGGCCCGCGCCGGGAGACCGCCGCCAGGAGGTCCGGGGAGGGCGGGGAGAAGAAGTCCGCGAAGCCCGGCAGGGCGCGGATCTCCGTCACCAGCTGCTCGAACCGCGCCGCCAGGGTGTGCCGCAGGTGGCTGCCGGTGGTGCCGGGCAGCCCCGGCGCCCCGTCGGCCGGGTCGGCGGCGTCCCGTGCATCCCGTGCGTCGGGGGCGTCGAGGGCGTCGGGGGCGTCGGGGGCGTCGGCGTCGATCCGCTCGATCAGCTCGCGGAACCGCTCGGCGGCCGCCGGATGGGCGCGGCGCAGCCGGCCCAGGCCGTCGCGGGTGGCGATGGTGCGGCCCAACAGGACGCCCCGGCCCTGTTCCAGCAGCTGGACGGCGAGGACGAGGTCCCCGGCCTGAACGGCACAGGCGGCGGCCTCGGCGGCCAGCCCGTGCACCCGGGAGAGGCTGCGCTCCTGGTCGCCGCGGCCCAGTCGGCCCGAGGCGGCGAACGGCAACAGCCGCACGGCCAGTTCGTAGCCGCGCAGGGCCTCCTCCCACCGTTCGCCGGTCGCCGCCGCGGCGCCCCACTCCCAGGCGGCCAGGAGCCGGCCGTGGGCCGGCATCGCCTCGGTCCGCGCGGCCCGCCGGTAGGCGTCCTCGGCGGCCCGCAGCACGCCCGGGTCGCCGTCCCGGTGGTGGAGGATCAGCAGGGTGTCGGCGTAGTGCCGCAGGTAGCCGCCGTGCGCCGCGGTGCCCTCGGCGTCGGCCCAGACGGCCCGGCCGAGGTCGCTCACCGCGGCTTCCAGCGCCGCCCCGTCCCCGGTCGTGCGGTACTGGGCGAGCCGGGCGTTGCCGAGGTTGGAGAGCACCAGGGCGAGCCGGGGGTCGCCGTACGGGCTCTCCTCGACGGCGCGTTCCAGCAGGGCGACGGCCTCGTCCAGGTCCGCCCGGTCGCCGGTCGCGTCGAACCGGGCCCGCAGCGCGTTGGCGAGGTGGTTCAGCCGGTCGCCCAGGGCCGGGCTGCCGGACCGGGTCAGCGCGAGGGCCTCGCGGGCCGTCGCGATCGCCTCGTCGGCCACCGCCGGCTCGCCGGTCGCACCGTGCCGGCTCTGCAGCGCCACACCGAGGTTGGCCAGCCGGTCGACCCGGTCGGCGGGCCGGACCGGTCCCTCGTCGACGGCCCGGCGGGCCAGCTCGGCCGCCTCCCGGAAGGCCTGCGGGTCGTCGGTCTGGAACCCGCGCTCCCGCAGGGTGACGGCGAGGTTGGCGAGGATCTCGCCGAAGGTCTTCGTGCCGGGCCGCTCCCCGGCGAGCGCCTCGCGCAGCACCTCGACGGCCTCGTCGAGGAGTTCCACGTCACCGGTCCACTGCGCCAGCCGGTGCAGCGCGTTGCCGAGGCTGTTCAGCCGGTGCGGGCGCCGGCTTGTGTCGCGCTCCGGCACGGCCGCGGCGCGGCGCAGCAGGTCGACGGACTCCCGCAGCACCGCCAGGTCGCCGGCGGCCTCGGCGGCCAGCCGCAGGGCCACCCCGAGCCCGGCCAGGCAGCCGCCGTGGCCCGGCTGCCCGGCCGGCGTCGCGGCCAGCGAGGCCCGGTTCACCCGGAGCATCTCCTCGCGGTCACCCGGGTCGCCGGTGAGGGCGTACCAGGTCCGCAGGCCCTGGGCCAGGTTGTGCAGCGCCGGCAGCCGGGCTCCGTGGCCCGCCGGGACCACGGCGGGCACCTCGCGCCACAGCCCCAGCGCCTCCTCCAGCGCCTCGGTGTCGCCGGTGAGTTCGTAGCCGGAGTGCAGCACCTCGGCGAGACCGAGCAGCAGGGCGACGAGGTCGTCGGGGTCGGACGGCAGGCCGTCCAGCGCCCGCCGGTAGGCACTCTCGGCCCGGGTCAGGTCCTGCTCGCGGCCGGCGGCCCGGTAGCGCTCGGACAGTGCCGCGCCGAGGCCGGCCAGCGCCTCCCCCACGGTGGGCGGCTGCTGCGGCAGGCCGGCCGCGCGGGCGAACATCGCCACCGCGCCGTCCAGATCCGCCGGCCGGTGGTCGAGGTCGAACCTGGTCCGGTACCCGAGGGCGAGCAGTCGGACGTCCTGGGCCGCGGGCGGCTCGGCCGCCGCGCGTTCGACGCCGAGCTCGATCAGGGCGTCCAGGTCCCGCCGGTCACCGAGCAGTTGCCAGCGCACCAGGAGCGCCACCAGGAGGTTGCCCGCCCGGACGGGCCGGCCCGGGTCGCCCGGCGGCGCCGTGCGCAGGTACTTCCGGGTCGTCCGGACCGCCCGGTCCAGCGCCGCCCGGTCGCCCGTTCTGAGGTGGTGCAGCAGGAGTTCGGCGGCCGGATCCGCCCCGCCTCCCGTCACCGAAAGCCGCGCCTGCGAGACGATCACCCCCGGGCGCCGTCGCGCCGATCGGCCGGTCTGCTCCAACTCCCCGCCTCGGCGGGTGGAATCGCTCCGTATCCTAGCGAACGTACCGTCAGAAGGCCGTCGTTATACTGATCCACGATCCGCGACGACGATCCACGATCCGCGGACGACGCCATGAAGGGGGCCGGGTGGTCGAGACGGCGAGCCGCGAGCCGGACGGCCCGACGGCCGGGCACGCGCGGTTGGGGGAGTTCTGCCGGCGGCTGACCTCCGCACCCGACTCGCTCGACCTCGGCCCGGCGGGGCACCGCCTGGTGGAACACCTCACCGCCGAGCTGCGGGCCGGCCGGCCGGCGGCGGAACTCGACGACGTGTTCGACGAGTTGGAGGAGCTGCTGCTGATGGCCGGGCACAGCGCCGGGCTCGGCTCCTTCCGCACGACCCCCGTCCCCGGCCCCGCCTACCGCGCCCTGCCGGTCTCCGGCCCGGGCCACCCGCCGCTGCACGTCCTGGCCTGCCCGCACGGCCACTGCGGCCGGGTGGAGGTGCCGGACGCCGCGCAGGCCTCGCAGTGCCGGGTGTTCGGACAGCCGCTGCGGGCGGTCGGACTCCGGTGACCAGCGCCTTCCTCGGCGCGCTGGGCGGCCGGATCGCCGAGCGCTGGGTCGCGCTGCTCGCCCTCCCCGGCCTGCTCTACCTCGCCGCCCTGACCACCGCCGGCGTCCTCGGCCAGCGCCACTGGGGCGACCTCGGCCGGCTCCGCTCACGACTCGACGACCTGGCCGCCGCGCCCGGCTCGCACAGCGCCGCCGTGATCGCCGTCGTCGCCCTGGCCGTCCTGGTCGGCGCGGCCGCGATCGGGGCGGCCGCCCAGGCGCTGGGCACCGGGGTGGAACTGCTCTGGTGCGCCGAGGCGCGCGGCCCGCTGCTGCGCTGCCTCGCCGACCGGCGGCTGCGCCGCTGGCGCACGGCGGACGAGGCCTACCGGTCGGCCCTACTGGCGGCGGGCCGCGCCCGGATCGCCGGCGCGGCCGACGCCGACGACCTGGCCGACACCGCGGAGCTCCGCTACGCCGAACGCAACCGCGTCGCGGCGGCCCGCCCGCGCCATCCGTTCCGCACCGGGGACCGGCTGGCCGCCCCCGGCCAACGCCTCTGGCGCGCCTACCGCCTGGACCTCGCGGCCGCCTGGCCCCACCTGTGGCTGCTCGCCGCCGACGGCACCCGCGCGGAGCTGCACACCGCCCGCCTCCAGCTGGGCGCCGCCGCCCGGCTCTGCGCCTGGGGCATCGGGTACCTGCTGCTGGGCCTCTGGTGGTGGCCGGCCGCACCGGCGGGCGCGGCCGCCGTCGGCCTCGGCCTGCGCCGGGGGCGGGACGCCGCGGTGGCGTTCGCCGACCTCACCGAGGCACTCGCCGACCTGCACGTCCGCGAACTGGCACAGTCCCAGGGCATCGACTGCCCCGACGGCTTCGACCGCGCGGCGGGCGAACGCCTCTCCCGGGCCCTGGCCAAGGTGGACTGACCGCCCGCCGAGGCCCCGCACCGCCACCCGTGCCCTCGCCGAGGAGGTCGGCGTCCGGCGCGGTGCGCGAGCGCAGCTCCCAGCCGGGCTGGTCCCAGCGCCACAGCTCCGTCAGCACGCCGCCCCCGGGCAGCCGGGAGGCGACGACGGACGCGCAGGACGTGGGGGTGCGCACCAGCGGGCCGACGGGCCGCTGCTCGCCACCGAGCTCCCGCCACACCACGGTCGGGCGTGCGGCCAGGGTGTCGAGGACGGCGATGCCCTCCTCGTCCCGGGTCAGAAGCTGTCGGCCGTCGAAGGACGGCACGAGCCCGCGCACCCGCGGCGTGCCCCAGTACCGGACGGCGCGGGTGCCGAGGTCCAGCCGGGAGATCTCGCGGACCTGCCCGTAACGGGCCACCAGCAGGGCGGCGGCGCCGTGGTCGGCCAGGACGAGTTCGTCCGCCGGGACGTCCCAGCGGGCCTTCAACCGGCCGTCGGGCCCGAGCAGTCGCACCCCCGCCTGGCCGCAGGCCACCAGCAAGCCGATCACCTGCCCCACCGGCTCGCCGGCGAGGGCCTCCCCCAGCCGTGCGCAGCCCTCCGCCAGACCCCGGCACGTCGCGGTGCCCGCCGGGCCTCCCAGGAGCTCCACCACCTGCCGGAAGCGCACCCGGCCCATTACCACCTGATCGCCCCCGGTGGCCGCCTCCCGCACATCGTTCCCGTTCATCCCGCGGCCTCGCACCCACCACCGACAGGACGGCCGCCGTGCCGGACGGCCACGCGAGGTGGACAGCCGGACCGCACGGCCCCAGGCGGCCCGCGGCCTTGCGTCGGCCGGGGCGGTGCCGGCCCGGGGGCCCGGTGCCCTGTCGGCGCAGTGCCCGGGCCTCGGAACGAGCCACGCCCGGCGCCCGGTGGCAGGCCCTCGCCCGCACGCCCCGCACCGCCGCCGCCCCGCACCGGTCGTGTCGCCGCGCCCCGGCGCGCCCCGGCAGGATAGGAATGGCATCCGGAGCGACCCGAGGCGAAGGAACGAGCGCCGGTGAACCAGCGAATCACGTCACAACTGCGCGACCTTCGAGTCGAGTTGGCGCCGAGCGACGGAACTCCCGCGCTGGTCGCGGCCGTCGCCGCGGGCGCCGCCGCACCACTGGGCGCACTCGCCGAACTGGCCGCGCAGCAGCAGCGGATCATCACCTCCGACCGCCGCAGCCTGCTGCTGCTCGCCACCCGGTGCGCCGACCGGCCGCTCGGCGCATGGTTCGCCGGCCTCGCCGAGGGCGAGAGCGCGGCGCTGCGCACCCTGCCCGCGCTGGCCACCGCCTGCGGGACCGAGCCGGGCCGAACGGCCGCCCGGCCACCGCTACCGGGGTGTCAGGCCTACCCCGCCTACCTGGCCTGGCTGGCGCTCAACGGGCAACCGGACGCCGTCGCGGCCGCACTCGTCGCCAACTTCGCCGCCTGGGGCGGCTACTGCGCCTCCCTCGCCGAGTCGCTCCGCCGCCGGCACGGCTTCGACGACGAGGCCTGCGCCTTCTTCGACTTCTTCGCCCAGCCGGCGACCGCCCTGGAGGAGGAGGCCGCGACCGCACTCGCGCGCCCGGGCTCCGACTCCCCCACCCTCGAGGCCGCGACCCTGGAGGCCGCTCGCGAGTACGGACGGCTGCTCCAGGCCTACGAGCACCTCTTCTGGGAGACGCTCGCCGCCCCTGTCGCCGGCTGAGGCGGCCCGCCGCACCGATGAGGGAGCCGTCGGGGCGGGGGCCTCATCGGTGCGGGCCGGCGGATCAGGCCTGCCAGTGCGGCTTGCCGCTGACCATGCGGCAGTAGATCACCCGGCCGCCGGCCTCGTGGGTGCTCTTGCCCAGGTCGGCGTCGCGGCAGAACTGGCCCGCCTTGTAGCAGTTGCCGGCGTTGGAGCGGATCTCGCAGTCGCCGGCGGCCGCCTTGGGCTGCGCGGTCGGCTCCGGGTCCGTCGGCGGCTGCGCGGTGGTCGCCTTGGGCTCCGGCGCGGCCTTGGTGACGGGCGGCTGCGTCTTGGGCGCGGCCGACTGGGGCTTGGCCGTGGTCGGCGCGGGTGCCGGCTCCGCGGGCGGCACCGGCGTGGTCACCGCCGACGGGGTCGCCACCGGCGCGGGCTCGGGCGCGGTGGCCACCGGTGCGGGGGTGGCCGGCGGGACGGTGGCGACGGGTGCGGCCGGGGCCGTGACGGCGGGCGGGGAGGCGGCGGTCGTGGCGCCGTCGGCCGGCGTCGGGTCGCACCCGGTCAGCGCGAGACCGACGGTGAGGACGAGTCCGGCGACGGCGGCCAGACCGCGACGGCCGCCGCGCGTGCGTGCAGCCGTGCGTGACGACATTCGTGCGGACGTGCGTGAGGGCATGAGGGGAGACATGAGGGGGACGCTCCGATCCGATGAAAAGATGTTCGGGATTCAATCAGGGTGACCACACGCCACAAGCACATCCCGCACACTTCGTTGGCAGATCGAGACCTTGCGACCACGGAGCGCGACCGGGCCGCCCGGCGCCGATCACCCAGCGCCGATCACCCACGGTCGACCGGCCCCCACGCCCGTCCGGCCCGCGCGCCACCGTCTCCGCCGGACAGGTCCTGTATCCGCCCGCCCGGCCGCGCTTGCCCGGCTTCGAACCCCTGCGGTGCGTACGGTCGGTGTCGTCCCGACCGAACCCGGTCGGCGGGCGAAGGGCGGGGTCGTCGTCTCTCCCACGGGTGGGAGTACGAGGACAGGGCGAAGGAGACCGGCAGCCGTGCGACGCAAGTGGTGGCCCCTCCTCGCCGTCTCCGTGGCGACGTTCATGCTGCTGCTCGACATCACGATGGTGAACGTCGCCCTGCCGTCGATCCGCAAGGACCTCGGCGCCGACTTCGCCGACCTCCGGTGGGTGTTCGACGCCTACGCGCTCTCGCTGGCCGCGCTGGTGCTGACGGCCGGCTCGCTCGCCGACCGCCTCGGGCGGCGCCGGGCCTTCGCCGCCGGCCTGGTGATCTTCTCCGCCGCCTCGCTGCTCTGCGCCCTGGCGCCGAACCCGGCCTTCCTCAACGTGTCCCGCGCGATCCAGGGCGTCGGCGGCGCGGTGATGTTCGCGGTGTCGCCGGCCCTGGTCGCCCAGGAGTTCCCGCCCGGCCGCGAGCGGGGCACCGCGATGGGCGCGCACGGGGCGACCATCGGGGTGGCGGTCGCGGTCGGCCCGCTGGTCGGCGGCGCGCGGAGGCCGTGGCGGCCCCGCCCGCGTAGGCCGTGACGGCTTGGACCCGGAGGAGTCTCCGAGCCCAGGCCGTCACGTTGCGGACGCCCCGCGCCGCTAGCCGATCGAGATCGTGAAGACCTTGTCGGCGCCGTCGGCCGCCCCGCCGTTGTTGTCGGCGTTGGTGGTGGTGAGCCAGAGCCGGTCGGCGCCGGGCACCTTGGACACCGTCCGCAGGCGGCCGTAGGCGCCGACGTAGTACGCGGTCGGCGTCCCGGCGTTCTCGGTGTTCCCGTCGATCGGGATGCGCCACATCCGCTCACCGCGCAGCGCCGCCATGTAGACCACGTTGCGCACGATCGCGATCCCGCTCGGCGAGGCCTCGTTGACCGGCCAGCTCGCCTTGGGGTCGGTCATCCCGGCCACGCCGCAGGTGCCCTCGCAGGTGGGCCAGCCGTAGTTGGCCCCGGGCTTGACCAGGTTGAGCTCGTCCCGCTTCGAGTCGCCGAACTCCGCCTCCCAGAGCCGTCCGTTGCGGTCGAACGCCAGGCCCTGCGGGTTGCGGTGGCCGTAGCTGTAGACGTAGTTGCCGAACGGGTTGCCGGGGGCCGGCTTGCCGTCGGTGGTCAGCCGCAGGATCTTCCCGTTGAGCGAGTTCTTGTCCTGCGCCAGCGCGGACGTCTGGGCGTCACCGGTCGACGCGTACAGGTACCCGTCGGGGCCGAAGGCCAGCCGGCCGCCGTTGTGGTAGCGGTTCTTCTTGATGCCCTGGAGCAGCACCTTGTAGCCGCTCAGCGTGGAGCCGTTGTACGTCATCCGCACGATCCGGTTGCCCTCGGCGGCGGTGTGCATGAGGTACACGTAGTGGTTGCCCGCCCAGTCGGGGTCGACGGCGATGCCGAGCAGGCCGCCCTCCCCGTCGGTGGTGACGGCGTTGGGCACGGTGCCGACCGCCGTCTTGGCGCCGCCCGTGGTGAGCCGGAAGACCTTGAAGCTGTCCCGCTCGGTGACCAGCGAGGTGGTGCCGTCCGGCAGCCAGGCGATGCCCCAGGGAATCGTCCACCCCGTGGAGAGGGCGCTCGGGGAGCCCGGGACGCCGCCGTCGGCCGGGCAGGCGCCGGTGGTGAAGGAGACGGGGTCGGACGGCGCCGAGTAGTTGCCCGCGGCGTCCCGGGCGACCACCGAGAGCGTGAACGGCGCGTCGCAGGCGAGCCCGGTGACCGCCGCCGAGGTGGCCGGCGGGGTGCCGGTGACGGTCTTCACGACGGCGGAGCCGCTGCGGATCTCGTACCCGACCACGCCCTTGTCGTCCGTCGCGGCGCCCCAGGTCAGGGTGGCGCCGGTGGCGGTGACGGCCGAGACGGTCGGGGTGCCCGGCCGGCCGGGCGCCGGGTCGGTGCCCGCCGTGGTGGTGCAGTCGACCGCGACGCTGGCCGGCGAGGCGTTGCCGGAGGCGTCCCGGGCGATCACGGTGAGGTTGTAGGTGGTGGCCGGGGCCAGCCCGGTGAGCTGCCGGGACGTCGCGGTGCCCGGCGCCTCGGCGAGTTTGTTGCCGTGCTCGTAGATGTCGTAGGCGGTGACGCCGACATCGTCGCCGGAGGCTCCCCAGCCCAGCGTCAGAGCGTTCGGCCCGACGGCGGAGCAGCTCGGCGCACCGGGACGGCTCGGCGGGGTGGTGTCGGCCGCCGCGCCCACCCGGAGGCGGTCGAGGTTGGGGCCGCCGTCGGCGGTGGTCGCGGTGGCCCGGATCCGGTTGGCGCCGGCGGCGAGGGCGACGCCGACGGTCTTCTCCGCCCAGGTGTCCCAGTCGGCGGTGGGCGGGAAGGCGACACCGGCGGCGACGACCTTCCCGTTGACCGCGATGTCCATCGGGCGGTTCGCCGTACCGGCGTTGGCGTACCGGAAGGCCAGCGAGGCGGTCCCGGCCGCGGTGGCGCTCACCGTGAACTCGACGGCGGAGCCGGTGGTGTTGGTGTAGTCGACGAAGCCGGTCCCGGTGTACCCGGTGTGGTTGGTGGCCGTCTTCGCCTGCGCGAGCACGGCGTCCTCGGCCTGGTAGTCGGTGCTCGCCGCCGTGGCGGCGGTCGCCGCGGGGGGCGCCGCCACGGCCCCCAGGACCAGGGCGGCCGCGGCGAGCGCCGCTCCGCCGGCCCGGGCGAGCGCCGTCCGCCGGTGCGCCGCGGCTGTCGTGCGCGGGTGTCCGGTGTCGGTCATCACGGCACCCAGTAGTTTCCGGAGGCGACGATCATCGACTGCAGCTGCACGCTGCCGCCGTAGTAGAGGGCCGGGTCAATCGCGGTGCCGGCCAGCTTGGCCCAGAGCGCGTCCAGCCAGGCCTGCGAGCCCGGGTCGGTCATCGCGGTGACCACGAACGGCGCGGTGAAGGCCATGTCACGGCCGTTCTCGAAGACCGTGCCGTTCAGCTTGTAGCCGGTGGCGATGTTCGCCGGGTCGCCGCCCGTCTTGCCCTTGATCCAGGTGTTGATCTTTCGGGCCGAGGCGAGCGAGGCGGCGTCCCCGCTGGTGACGGCGTCCGCGCCGATCCGCCACGGGTCGCGGCAGGCGTTCCAGCTGTAGTCCCCGTCGTTGGGGCTCTCCAGCACCTCGCCGGCGGCGGGCTTGGCGGTGCCGTTGGTGTTGACCACGAAGTCGGCGAGCAGCCCGGTGTTCGGGGCGTAGCCGCTCTGCTGCTTGGTGATCAGGTTCTGGTGGGCGGTGCGGACGGTGTCCCAGGTGGTGTCGCCGGTCGCGGCCCGGAAGGCGCGGAAGTGGTCGATCATCCAGTCCGAGGAGCGGGTGATGTAGTAGGTGGAGTCGCCCGAGGTGGACCAGTCGCCGAGCCGCATCAGGTGGGTCGTGGGGTTGACCTCACTGGCCTTGATCGCGTTGATGTGCTTGACGGCCAGGCCCTTGTAGTCGTACGTCCCGCCGCTGCCCCACTGCCGGTCGGCGAGCAGCAGCCCGTACGCGACGTCCAGGTCCCCGTCGGTCGCCGAGTCGGAGCCGTTGACGCTGCGGCAGGAGGAGTCCTGCTCGGCGGCGAGGAGGTTGGCGTTGTTCACCGACGGGTGGGCGAGCACGAACTTCACCATGCCGTCGAAGACCGTCCGCGCGTTGGCGTCGGCACCGGCCATTAGGGCGGTGACCACCATGCCGTAGCCCTGGCCCTCGGCGACGTACGGGTGGTCGGCGTCCGGCGAGATGGTCTCGTACCAGCCGTTGCCGCAGTTCTGCCGGACGAAGGCGGCCTTCCAGGCGTTGTACTTGTCGATCACCTGCTGGTCGGTCACGGACTGCGCGCCGGAGGGCTTGAGGGTGCCGGCCGCGTACGGGTAGCGGTGGCTGCCGAACGGCACCGCGGGGCCGCCCGGGGCCGGGCCGCTGCCGAGGTCGGCGTCCAGGTAGTCCAGGTTGGCCGTGCCGCCGGTGGTGGTGGAGGTGAGGCGGATCCGGTTGGCCCCGGCGGTGAGCCGGACGGTGAGCGTCGAGGTCGCCCAGGTGTCCCAGCTCCCGGTGGACGGGAAGGCCCGGGCCGGCTCGACCGTGGCACCGTTGACGGCCACGGCCGCCGGGCGGTTCGCGGTGGTCCCGTTGGAGTAGCGGATGCCGAGCACGGCGTTGCCCGCGCTCGCCGCGTCGACCGTGAACTCGACCCAACTGCCGGTGGCGTTGTCGGTGTTGACGAATCCGGTGCCGGAGTAGCCGCTGTGGTTGGACTCCACCACGCCCTGCGACAGGCCCGCGCCCTCCGCCTCGTAGCGGACCGGCGCGGCCGAGGCCGGCGGGGCCGCGAGCAGCCCGGCCGCCAGGCCGGCCCCCACGATCAGGGCCGCGGCGCGGCCGCGGTGTCTGGTGCTCGGTCGTGTCATCGGAATGCTCCTCAGCCCTGGTACTGGACGACGATCTTGGTGAACTCGTACGGGGACTGCGCGACGCCGCTGCAGGCGTCGGCGTCCGTGCCGGAGCCGCAGGCGCGGTCGCGGTTGACCGACCAGAAGGCGTACCGGGCCAGGTGGTGCTGCTGCGCGTAGCCGAGGATGGTCCGGAAGTCGGCGGTGGTGACCGTCTCGCCCGCCTCGTCGGTCTTCCCGTTCATCGAGGAGACGCCGATGTGCCGGTACGCGGCGTCGTCGCCGTAGCCGTAGGCGCTCTTGACCGCCGCCTTCAGGCCCTCCAGCGCGCTGACCGAGGCCTGGCCCATCGTGCCGCTGTGGCCGCCGAAGTCGAACGGCATGATCACCCAGCCGTCGTTGGCGAGGCCGGCCTGCGCGCCGCGCTTGATCAGGTCCTTCCCGGTGGCGTCCGGGCCGCTCGGGGTGGTGCCCATGGTCACGTAGGTGACGATGCCCGGGTTCTTGGACTTGACGATCTTCAGGGCGTCGACGACGCGCTGACGGACCGTCGCGTTGGAGAACTCGGTGTCCTCGATGTCGATGTCCAGCGCCTTGAGCTTGTAGGCGTCGATCACCTTCTGGTACGCGCCGGCGAGCGCGCTCGCACTGGAGCACTTCTCGCCCAGCTTGTTGCCGCTCCAGCCGCCGACCGAGATCACCACGTCGCCGCCGGCCGCCCGGATGGACTTGATCGCCGCTTCGTCGGACCCACCGGTCAGCGCCCGGCTGCCGTCCCACTTGGGGTTGCAGCCGCCGTCGGAGAGGACGAACGCGAGGGTGAACCACTTCACCCCGGTCGCCTTCATCACGTCGGTGGGCTTCTGCGGGCTGCCCCAGCCCAGGTACTCGTACGGCGCGGCGGCCATCGCGGGCACGGCCGCCGCCGCGGCGGGAGCGGCCGGGGCGGCTTGGGCGGCTGACGCGGCCGGGGCGGCTGTCGCGGTGGTCGCCGGGGCCAGCAGCAGGGCGGCCGAGCCGAGGACGGCGACCACCGACGGGGCGGTCGGACGGACTCCGGTAGATATGGGCATGCCAACTCACTTTCGCCGATCCACCGCCTGCGACGGCGGATCGAGGGGGAGACGGGCGAGGCGGAGGGGAGAGCGAAGCGGATGGGAGCGAGGCGGAGGGAGGCGGAGCACTCGGGGCGGGCGGCGACGACCACAGCGGGCGCCTACAGAATCGGGGCGGCGCGGCGCGCGGTCAATGGCTTTCGTTAGGAAAGTTTCCCAACCGTCACCGGAGTAACCCCCTTGCCACCCGAGCGGCTTGACGAAATAAGTAATGCTCCCTAACTTGAACCCCCCGGCAACCCGCCCGGCGCCCCACTCCCCCACGTTCGGAGGCCCCGGTGTCCCCCGGCCTTACCCGAAGAATCGGCCTCTTCCAGGCCACCGCGCTCAACATGAGCCAGATGTGCGGCATCGGCCCCTTCGTCACGATCCCGCTGATGGTCGCGGCCTTCGGCGGCCCGCAGGCCGTCATCGGCTGGATGGCCGGCGCCGTCCTGGCCCTCGCCGACGGCCTGGTCTGGGCCGAACTCGGCGCCTCCCTGCCGGGCGCCGGCGGGACGTACGTCTACCTGCGCGAGGCCTTCCAGTACCGGACCGGGCGACTGATGCCGTTCCTCTTCGTCTGGACGGCCATGCTCTTCATCCCGCTGATCATGTCCACCGGCGTGGTCGGCTTCGTCCAGTACCTCGGCTACCTCTGGCCCGGCATGACGAGCGGCCAGGGCGACCTGGTCGGGATCGCGTTCTGCGCGCTGGTGGTGCTCCTGCTCTGGCGGCGGGTCGAGAACATCGCCCGGCTCACCACCGTGATGTGGGGGGTGATGATCCTCTCGGTGCTCGCCGTGATCGTGGCCTGCTACACCCACTTCAGCCCGAGCCGCGCCTTCGACTGGCCCTCGCACGCCGTCGAACTCACCCACGGCCAGTTCTGGATCGGCTTCGCGGCCGGCCTCACCATCGGCATCTACGACTACCTCGGGTACAACACCGCCGCCTACGTCGGCGCCGAGGTCCGCGCCCCGGGCCGGGTCCTGCCGCGCGCCATCGTGCTGTCCATCGTCGGCATCATGACCATCTACCTGCTGCTGCAGATCGGCGTCCTGGGCGCGATGGACTGGCACGCGATGCTCGACCCGGAGTCGGTGGCCTCCAGGTCGGTCGCCTCGGCGGTCCTGGAGAGCACCTGGGGCAAGGGCGCCGCCCAGGTGGTCACCGTACTGATCCTGGTCACCGCCTTCGCCTCCGTCCTCGCCGGCCTGTTCGGCGGCTCCCGGGTGCCCTACGACGCGGCACGCGACGGCGTCTTCTTCCGGGCCTTCGGCCGGCTCCACCCCAGGCACGGCTTCCCCGTCCTCGGCCTGGCCGCCATGGGCGTACTCACCGCGGCCGGCTTCCTGCTCGGCCGCCACCTCGGCGCCAGCACCGACCACCCCCCGCTGACCCTGCTGATCAACCTGCTCACCACCGTGATGGTGATCGTCCAGGCCCTCGCCCAGATCGTCGCGGTCACCGTCCTGCGCCGCCGCCAGCCCGGCCTCGTCCGGCCGTACAGGATGTGGCTCTACCCGGCACCCGGCATCGTCGCGGCCGTCGGCTGGCTGGTCATCTACGGCTACGCGGACCGCAACGCGCCCGGCTTCCACCCCATCGAGTGGTCGCTGGCCTGGGTCGTCGCGGGCTGCGGCGCCTTCCTCCTCTGGGCCCGCACCGAACGCACCTGGCCCTTCGGCCCCCGCGAGATCCGGGAGGAGTACCTCACGCCGACCACCACGGCGGACGCCACGGTCTGACCTGTCCGACGACGGCCCGGCGGCCCCGGAGCTTCGGCTCCGGGGCCGCCGTCGCGTCAGCGGTCCCCTCGGGCCCACCTCACGCGGCGCCCCACCCCTCGGGCCCGACCTCCGCCCACACGATCTTCCCGACCCCCGGGCGAGGACAACAACCCCAACGGCGCGAGAGGGACTTGACGAGGAAGAGCCCCCGCCCTGACTCGTCGTCGGAGCCACCGGCCCGGAGCACAGGCTCCCTGTCCGCCCGAGCATCGTGCACCTCGATCCGCAGCCACGAGGCGCAGACGGACATCACCAGCCGGACCCGGTTGCCGCCGGGCGTCCCGTGGAGCACGGCATTGGTCACCAGCTCCGAGACGATCAACAGCGCGGCCTCCGCGAAGCATTGACCATCCGGGACCTCCATGAGCAGTTCTTCGAGCAGCCGCCGGGCATCACCCGGCGATCTGTCGCTGCGCAGCAGCCAGTAGCTGCGCTCATGGATGACGGCGACCGGGCTTTCGGGCGTTCCGGACATGGGGGAACCACCTTCCGCATGCGGGGGGATCAGGAGGCATCGGCAGACAAGGCAGACGGCGACACATGTCACCGTGCGTCATCGCTCCATCACCATCAGCATGGAGCATGGCTCAACGCCCCCGGAAGCCATGTCGAGCAAATATGAAAACTTTCAGTTCTGACGCCAAGGTGGCGCCCATAAGCTCGGGTTGGCAGTGGCGAACCATCACCCGGGACGTGCACACTGGTGCACGGACAGCTCTGGAGGGGTTACACAGATGGCGGTTGCAGTGCCGGCTGTGCGCTACCGGCGCATCGCGGCGGAGCTCAGGAGGCTTCGGGAGCTCAAGAACCTCTCGGCCGAGGAAGTCGTCGCCCAGGTCGACGGCGTCAACCTCGTGAAGCTCAGCAGATACGAGAACGCCCGGGTCCAACTGAAGCCCGAAGTGGTCCGCGCACTCCTCGACTTCTACGAGTGCGACGAGGAGCTGAAGGAAGTCCTGGTCGAGATCCTCCGGGACAAGCGCCGACCGGGCTGGATGGCCGGATACGAGCAGCTGAACCCGCTCTACACCGACCTGATCCGTCTCGAAGAGACAGCGATCGGCAATAGGTCATACGAGTCGGCCTATATCCCAGGATTGCTCCAGACTCGGCAGTACGCCCACGCCATCATCGCCAGCGGCGTCCTGACGAAGACCAGTGTCGAAGAGCGCGTCGAGGTCCGGATCAACCGTCAGTTCGTCCTGACCAGAGCCGAGAACCCCCTCAAGCTGTGGGCCGTCATCCACGAATCAGCCCTGACCATGACCGCGGCCCCTGGCGTGATGGTCGACCAGCTGGACAAACTTCAGCAGTTCAGCAAGCTCCCGAACGTCAAGATCCAGATCATGCCGGCCATGGCACCGCCACACCCCGGAATGACCGGCTCCTTCGCTCTCCTGGAATTCCGGCAACGGGATCTCGATCTCGTACTGCTCAGCGGAATGCTGAGCAGCGACTGGGTGGAGGACCCCGATCACGTCGACCTCTACCGAGCGGCATTCGACGAGATCATGGCGACCGCCCTGGATCTCGACCAGTCGTTCAACCTCATCGCAGAGAAGAGAGACAAGCTCAAGTGACCCACTTCCCCGTCGCCTCAGCCCTTCCCGTGAAATGGAAGAAGGCACTGGCCAGCAACCCGAACGACAACTGCGTCGAGTGCGGGGAACTTGAGGACGCCATCGTGGTCCGGGACAGCAAGGACGCCCACGGCCCCGCGCTCGACTTCCCCGCCGACGCCTGGCGGGCCTTCATCGCCGGAGTCCGCTCCGGCGACTTCCCCGCCGGGAGCTGACCCTCCGGAGCAGCCGGCGGCCCCGCGCCGAATTGGCGCGGGGCCGCAACCCCGGCGTCCCGGGCTCCGAGGTGCGGGGTCAGAAGGCCGCGGCGACGCCCGGGGGCGGGTTGATGCCGAACTCGGACGTCAGCAACTCCACCAGTTCCTCAGGGCTTTCGAGCTCCCGGGCGGTGGTCGTGCCCGCCGCGTCGGTGTGGGTGAAGGTCTTCCCGTCGAGCCGCACGTGGTCGGCGGTCCGGGTGCGCTGGAGGTAGAACCGCCGGAACGGCGAGCGCGGGTAGGTGGCCACGAACCAGTTGGACATCGTGAGGTCGGGCGCCGGGACCGGGTCCAGGGTGAAGGCGTGCTGGTCCTCCCAGGCCTCGCCCGTCCTCGCCTGCAGCACCCAGACGGGCGCGGGGCCGTCCGCCTCCTCGACGACCAGCCGGTGGGTGCGCCCGGCAGCCTCGCGAGCTTCACCGGGGATCATCGGGAGCGGCTCCAGCAGCCCGCCGACGGACCCGAATCCGACGTCGACGAGGTGGCGGCCGGATTCGCCGGGCACCTGGACGGCCAGCACCATATGGGTCCGCGGTCGGACCTCCCCGGCACGCGCGCCGACCCGCACCCGGCCGGTCAGCCGGGTGACCCCGAAGCCCAACTCGTCCAGCACCGCGGCGAACAGGGAGCTGTGTTCGAAGCAGTAGCCGCCGCGGGAGCTGTCGACGAGCTTCGCCTGGAGCTCACCGACATCCAGCGACGGCACCGAGCCGGTGACCACGTCGAGGTTCTCGAACGGGATGCCGAGGATGTGCGCGCGGTGCAGGGAGCGAAGGGTCGCGACAGTGGGCGCGGACTCGCCCTCCCATCCGATGCGGGCGAAGTACTTCTCCAGATCGACAGTCATTCCACCACGGTACGGAGCGAGCGGTCCGGCCGGCCTCCGCCGCTGGTCCCGGTCGCGATCGGCCGAGCGCCCTAGGCTCTGCCGCCGGGCCGGTCCCGGCTGGAGGATCATGGTCCGGCCCTGAACGGCGGGAACACGGGCGACTACGCGCGGTTCCCCGCCGCCCAGGGCGCCCCCGTCCCGACCCGGCGCCGCGATGCGAGAGAATGAACCCATGAACGACGACCAAACCCCACCCGCCTCGGCGATCGAGCGCCGGCAGCGGCTCCTGGACATCATGCGGCAGGACGGCGGCACCTGGGACTGGCACCGGGCCCGCGAGACCTACCTGCCCCGCCCGGACCCGCGCACCGTGCGCCGTGACCTCCAGTTGCTCGCCAAGGCCAAGCAGATCTTCCGCGCCGAGGACGGTGGGTACCAGGCTGTCGGCTAGGCGCGGACCGGAGCCCGCGGCCCGGGCGGCGCGCGGTGGCCCTCGCCGCTACACGCCGAGGGCCACCGCGCCGAACCGTCCGGCCCGGCGGACCAGGGCGGCCAGGACGAGGTAGGCCACGAAGCCGGCCAGGCTCGGAACGGGCCCGGTGAGGAACAGCTCACCGCGCATCAGCGAGAGCGCGTGCAGCAGCAGCACCGGCACCGTCAGGAGCGTCCAGACGGCCTGCAGCGCCACCTGGGCCGGCGTCGCGACGTCCGCGCCGCCGGCGTTCCGGAAGGCCAGCCCGGCCACCAGGGCGAGCACCGCACTCACTCCGGTGACGACGGCGGCCGCGGTGGCCCAGGGCCCGCCCGGCGCGAAGGCCGCCCAGGCCGCGACGGCCAGCAGGACCGTCACCTGGGCGTAGGCGGTGGACGCGCGCCGGAAGTGCGAACCCTTCTCGGACGCCGCACCGCCGCCCGACCGCGAACCCCGGGCGGCGGCGCCCGGCGGGACGGCTCCGGGGGGCACCGTCGCCTCCACCACCGTGACCGTCGGCGCCGCCGGCCGATCCGGCCGGGCGGGGTGGACCGCGGCCCGGGGCACCGGCTCCTGGACGCGCCGCACCGCCGCCCGGGAACGGCGGAAGGCGGCGGCGGCCTCCGTGCGCCGACCCGCCACCGTGAGGGCGGAGCCGAGCAGGGCCAGCGCCCACACCTCGGCGGACGCGTCGTCCTGCTCGGCGGCCAGCGCCACCGCCTCGTGCAGCGGGTCGACGGCCTCCAGCGGTCGCCCGCCGTCGTGCAGGGACCTGCCGAGGCCGCTCAACGCCGCCGACAGGACGGCCGGGGAAGCACCCTCCCGGGCCGCGGCGACCGCCTCGGCGGCCCGGGACACGGCCTCGTCGTGGCGTGCCAGCCGTCCGAGGGAGGAAGCCAGCGCGGTCAGGGCGCGGGCCCGGCCGGCCGGGTCGCCGACGCGGGCGCGGAAGTCGGCGACGGCACGGTGGACCGCGGCCGCCTGCTCGTGCTGTCCGGCCTCCGCCAGCGCGTCGCCGGCCTCCTCCAGCACCAGGTGGGCGGCGAGCTCGTCGCCCAGACCGAGCAGCCCCTCGCCCGCCTCGGCCAGGAAGCCCAGTCCCAGGTCACCGCCGGCCCGCCCGACCAGACCGAGGGCGACGAGCTCGCGGCGCCGGTCGCCGGCCTCCCGGAAGGCGTGCACCGCGATCGCGAACAGCGCTCCGGCGGGCACCGCCCGGCCCATCAGGTCGAGGCCGACCAGGCCGAGCTGCACGTTGGCGACGCCGGTGCGGAGCTGGTCGCCGGCCGCCTCGGCCACCCGGACGGCCCGGCTCAGGTCCTTCCCGGCGGCCTTCGCCCGCCCCTGCTCCGCGAGCGCGAGCCCCGCGTGCAGGCTCCCCCGGTAGTCGACCTCCGCGTCGCCGGTCATCCGGGCGGCGATCGCGGCCGCGCGACGGCCCTCCCGCGCCGCCTCCGCCGGCCGGCCGACCGCCCGCCAGGCCTCGGCCAGGGCGGCCAGCGCCGTCGCCGCGACCTCCCAGTGTCGGATCCGCCGCGCTCCCTCCGCCGCCCCGCGCAGCACCGCCAGGGCCTCCTCGTGGTTCCCGTCCAGGCCGTGCAGGCGGCCGAACCTCACCTGGGCCGCCAACTCCGCGCCGGGGTCGCCGCGCTCACCGGCCAGGGCCCGGAGGAGGGCGGCGGCGTCGGCGAGCTCGTCGCGGTGCAGGCCGTGCTCCAGGTACGGGTCGAGCGCCTGGGCGAGGCCCACCGCCGCCTCGGGGCCGCCGGTGGTCGCCGCCCGGCGCAGCAGCCCCGCCGAGGTCGGGTGCTCGGCGTCGAGCCGGGCGAGCGCGGCGGCGCGGTCCGCGAAGGCGCGCGGGTCGGCCCCGTGGCCGGGCCGCCCGGGACTCAGGTGCAGGCAGGCGGCCCGGACCCGTTCGGTGTGGGCGCGGACCAAGCGCTCCAGGGCCTCGCGGGCCTCGTCGGCGGCGCCGGCGGGCGTCCCCGGGACGGCCGGCGGCAGGTCGTCGTCGGCGGGCAGCGTCGGCCGCCACCGGTCGGGAGCGCCGCCGGGCGCGACCAGGCCGACCGCCAGCAGCTCGGCGAGGTCGGCGGCGACCGTCCCGGCGGAGGGTCCGGCGAGGTCCTGGGCGTTCTCGGTGGAGAAGTCCGGCCCCGGGAGGAGCCGGGTCAGCCGCAGCAGCCGGGCCGGCCCGGTGCCCAGCGCGCCCAGCGCGAGCAGGTGAACGGCCGCGAGGGTCTGCACCGGCCCGTCGAGCCGTCCCAGACCGGCCCGGAGCCGGTCGAGCTCCCGGGAGGTGTCGGCCGCCGTCGTACCGGTCCGGACCATGGTGGCCGCCGCCACCAGCAGCGCGTGCGGCAGGCCGCCGCAGGCCTTGGCGAGGCGCCGCAGTTCGAGTCCGTGCGCCGCGTCGGCCGGCCCGCGGGCGCCGCGGGCGGCCAGCTCGGCCCGCAGCAGGTCGGTGGCGTCCGTCGCGGAGAGCGGTGGCAGCCCGCGGACGGTGCCCGGAACGTCCCACGGGGTGTGTCGCGCCGTCACCAGCACGGCGCCCGTGCCGGGGGCGGGCAGCAGCGGGGCCAGGTCGTCGTCGGTGGCCGGGTCGTCCAGGTGCAGCAGCACGCGGCGCCCCTGGTCGGCGTAGGCCGCCAGGGTGCGGTGCAGCAGCGCGGCCCGGCCGGCCGGCCCGGGCGGGATGTGCTCGGGCGGCAGCCCAGCGGCGCGCAGCGCCAGGCCGAGGGCGCGTCCGGGGAGTTGACGGCGGACGTGGTCGGAGCCATGGAGATCGATCGTGAGCAGGCCGCCCGGGAAGTGCCCGTCGGACCGGAGGGCGTGCCCGGTCCGACGCGCCAGCGCGCTCTTGCCGACGCCCGGCGGTCCGGTGACGACCACGCACGGGTGCCCGTCGGCGGTGAGCGCGGTGCGCAGCGCGTCGAGCTCCGCGTCGCGGCCGGTCAGTTCGGCGGGCGGGGGGCCGGCGGGCGGGGCGAGCACCTCCGGGAGGCGAACCGCGTACGGCCGGTCACCTGTCCGTCCGTGGCAGAGCACACCGTCGCGTGCCCGGCCGACCCACGACCAGTCCACCGTGTCCATCCAGCCCCTCGAAGAATCCGTGCCGCCGACGGGGCGAACCGATCGCGAAGGCCACGGCCCGCCCGATGCGCTCCCCCGGCCGCTCCCACCCCTGCCCCGGCCGGCCGGACCTCCGGATCGGTCGTGCCGAACCCATGACGCTACCTCATATTCCTTGATGTGTAAGGGCTTTGGTCATCGAGAGGATGCCCCCGGAAGCCGCTGCCCGCCACGGCGGACCCCACCGGCCCCGGGCGCCCCGGGGGTGCTCCCGCCCACGCCGGAGCCCGCGCCCGCGGGAGGGGCGGTTCACGGGGGCCGCGAGGGGAACAGTGGGAGGTACGACCTACCCGGTCTGCTGCCACCCGGGCCACGCCCGGCGGTTCGTCCGCTGTTCATACGGCGCTCGCCCGGCCGCGGGCGCCCGTTGGGTCGGTGGCGGAAGGGTGGTGACACCCTGACAGGACGATCCCGGGACGGACATCGTGACCGAATCGCGCGCACCGCGCTGGCGCCGAAGCCTCGCCTTCCTCCTCGTCGCCGCCGCCGGGCCGGCGGGGCTGCTGAGCGCCTCGCCCGCCCGCGCGGCCTCGACCGACGACATCCGGATCAACGAGGTGGTGACCACCGGGGACGTCGACGACTCCGTCGAGCTCTACAACAAGGGCACCACCGCGGTGGACGTCTCCGGCTGGATCCTCAAGGACGACGACAACGGCTCGAAGTACGCGATCGCCGCCGGTACCACGCTGGCCCCCGGCGGGTTCCGCGCCTTCGACGTCCACGGCGCGTTCGGCCTGGGCTCCTCCGACAAGGCGCGGCTGTACCTGCCGAACGGCAGCACCCTGGTCGACAGCTTCAGCTGGAGCGAGCACTCCGCCCCGTCCTGGTCGCGCTGCCCCGACGGCACCGGCGCCTTCCGCAAGGCGGCGCTCACCCTGGGCGCGGCGAACGCCTGCGGCAGCACCGGCGGCACCTCGCCGGTGGCCTGGCCGGGCAGCGGGACGGTGGCGAACGCCGACGCCTCCAACGTCTTCGGGTCGGACCTCAGCGGTCTCTACCAGGAGGGCGGCGTGCTGTGGGGGGCGCAGAACTCCGGCAAGCTGTGGCGGCTGGTGCCGAACGGGTCCGGCGGGTGGAAGCCGGACACCGCGAACGGCTGGACGGCCGGCAAGAAGCTGCGCTTCCCGGGCGGCTCCGGCACCCCTGACAGCGAGGGCGTCACCCTCACCGGCGCCGGCGCCTCGGGGGGCGTGTTCGTCGCGAGCGAGCGCAACGGTGACGCCTCTGGCACCAGCAGGCTCTCCGTCCTGCGGTACGACGTGGGCGGCACGGGCACCACGCTGACCGCCGCGAAGGAGTGGAACCTGACCTCCGCCCTGCCGTCGGTGGGCGCCAACCTCGGGCTCGAGGGCATCACCTGGATCCCCGACGGCTATCTGACCGGCGCCGGGTTCACCGACGAGTCGACCCACGCGGCCTACGACCCGGCCGGGTACGGCGCGCACGGGGGCGGGGTGTTCCTGGTCGGCGTCGAGGGCGGCCAGATCTACGGCTTCGTCCTCCAGGACAGCGGGGCGTTCACCCGGGTGGCCACCCTCGGCAGCGGCATGGCCGGGGTCATGGAGCTGCAGTGGGAGCCGCAGGCCTCCCGGCTCTGGGTGGTGTGCGACGACACCTGCGACGGCCAGCACCGGACGATGCAGGTCGGCGCGGGCGGCACCTTCGTCACCACCGCGGTGTTCAACCGGCCGAGCGGCCTGGCCAACCTGAACAACGAGGGCTTCGCCCTGGCCGGCGCCGGGGAGTGCACCGCCGGCGCCAAGCCCGTCTACTGGGCCGACGACAGCAACACCGGCGGCCACGCGCTGCGCCGGGGCAGCATCAGCTGCTGATCGGGAGGCACCGCCGTGGTCCGGGCCGCTCCGGCCGGGACCACGGCGCGGCGGTCCGGTCGGCCGGTCCGCCGGTCCGCCGGAACGGCGGGGCCGCGGTCCGTCAGAGCGGCACGCCGTGGTCCGCCAGGGCCGAGCGGCGCTCGAAGACCTCGGGCCGCGCGGTGTCCAGGGCGGTGGCGACGGCGCCGAGCAGCACGGCCTGCTCCCCCAGCCCGCTCGGGGCGAGCTTGGGGCGCAGCGGGGTGAGGCGGTGCAGCTCGCGCTCCAGCGGTTCCAGCAGGAGGTCGGCGCTGCCGCCGACGCCGCCGCCGAGCACCACCAGGTCCGGATCGAGCACGGCCGCGAGCACGGCGATCGCGTACGCGAGCTGTTCGGCCTCGCGCTCGACCGCGCGGGCGGCGAGCGGGTCGCCGGCCCGGGCCGCGTCGAAGACCTGCTTGGCCGTCAGCGGGCCGCGCATGCCGAGGCCCAGTGCGGTGCGGACCACCGCGTCGGCCCCGGCCTCCTGCTCGATCGTCCGGCCCGGCCCGCCGTCGGCTCCGGGGGGCAGCGGCACCAGACCGACCTCGCCGGCCGCGCCGTGCGCGCCGGAGAGCAGTTCGCCGTCCTTGAGGACGCCGACGCCGAGGCCGGTGCCGATCAGCAGGTAGGCGAACATCCGGCTGCCCCGCCCGGCGCCGAGGGTGAACTCGCCGAGGGCGGCGAGGTTGGCGTCGTTGCCGACGGTGACGGCGGTCTCCAGCCCCGCCGCGATCCGGTCGAACAGACCGCGTCTGCCCCAGCCGGGCAGGCTGGTCGCGTACCGCACGCCGCGCCGCTGCTCGTCCCAGACACCCGGGGTGCCGATCACCGCGTGCACGATGTCGCCGGCCGCCAGCCCCGCCTCGGCGGCGGTCTCCCGGGCGGCCGCGACCACGGCGTCGGCCACCGCGTTGGCCGAGCGGCCCTTGTTGGGCACGTCCCGGCGGGCGACGATCCGCCCGGCGAGGTCGGCCACCGCGACCCGGAGCCAGCCCCGGCCGATGTCCACGCCGAGTACGTGGCCGGCCGTCGGGTCCGGCTCGTAGAGCACCGCCGTCCGGCCGCGCTCGGGGACGAACCGGCCCGCCTCGCGGGCCAGTCCGGCCTGCTCCAGCGCGGCCAGGGCGGCGGAGACGGTGGGCTTGGACAGCCCGGTGTCCCGGGCGAGCTGGGCGCGTGAGGAGGGACCGCCGGTGCGCAGCAGTTCGAGCAGCAGCCATTCGTTGTTGCTCCGCAGTCGCTGCCGGTTCCACGGCTGCGCCGGCGTCCCGCCCGGCGGAACGGTGGTCGGCAGGTGGCGGCTCATCGGTTCCTCCGGTCTGGGGCGTGCTCGGCGCCGTCGTCGGCGCCCGTGGCCTGCGCTCAGGCCTCGCCCAGTATGACCGGTCGTCAATCCGTCCATCGGCTGGAACCTCTCGGGGGCACGTGCCGCTCCGCACCCCGCTGACCTGGCATGTCCTCAACCAGAGGAGGTGCGGGGGCGGCCCCGGCGGTGGTCAGCCGACCCAGCCACCGGTGAGCTCCTGCACGGCGGAGCCGTCCAGATCGGCGAGCTTGGCGCCGACGAAGGCGCGGGCGGTCTCGGAGGTCTGCATCCGGAACGGCGGCTGCTCGGCGGTCAGCGCCTCCACCACCGACTCGGCGGCCTGCTCCGGGGTCTGCGCCCGGGTGAACGCCGCCCGGGTGCGGGCGGCGTAGGCGTCCAGCGCGGGGGCGTAGGGGCCGGCGGCGGCCAGCAGGGCGGGGATGTCCAGGCCCTGGCTGGCGACGAACTCGCTGGCCACCGCACCCGGCTCGACGACGGTGACCTTGACGCCGACGGTGGCGGCGACCGGCGCCAGCGCCTCCATGAAGCCCTCGACGGCGAACTTGGCCGCGCAGTAGGCCTCGTTGAAGGGCTGCCCGACCACGCCGCCGACGCTGGTGACGGTGACCACCCGGCCGCCGACGGCCCGCAGGTGCGGCAGCGCGGCGCGGGTGACGTCGACGACACCGAAGAAGTTGACCTCCATCGTGGCCCGGACCGGCTTCAGTCCGTCCTGCTCGACGGTGCCGACGTAGCCGGCTCCGGCGTTGTTGACGACGGCGTCGAGGCGCCCGTGCCGGGCGACCACACCGGCCACGCAGGCCTCGACCGACCGCGGATCGGTGACGTCCAGCCGGGCCACCTCGATCCGGTCGGCGACGCCCGCCGCCTCGGCGGCGGCGAGCAGCGCGCCGGAGCGGCCGGTGTCACGCATCGTGGCGACGACGTGGTGCCCGGCGCGGGCGACGGCCACGGCGGCGGCCAGGCCGATGCCGGAGGACGTACCGGTGATCAGGGCGATGCGGGCGGTGGTCATGAGGGTGCTCCCGACGGCTCGGATTTGTGTGCGTGCACACACACCATAGATCCGTGTGTACGCACATGCAAACAGGTAGGGTGTCGGCATGGCGCGTACCGAACTCACCCTGGGCGAGCTCACCGCCCGCGACCACGCCTTCTACGGACTCGTCTGGGCCGGCACCACCCTCGGTGCCAAGGTCGACCAGGCCCTCGGCAAGGCCCACGACCTGCCGCTCTCCTGGTTCGAGGTGATGCTCTGGCTGCACGGGCAGGAGGAGCCGGTGGCCGCCTCCGACCTCGGCGCCAAGACGCTGCTCAGCCGGAGCCAGGTCTCCCGGGTGGCCGACTCGCTCCAGGCCCGCGGCCTGGTCGAGCGCGTCCCCTCCCCCGTCGACGCCCGCTCGGTGCGGATCACCCTGACCCCCGAGGGCCGCCGGCTCTTCGCCGCCGCCGACGCCACCCGGCGCGCCGTCCTGGCCGAGGCCTTCGACGACCGGCTCGACGACGCGGACATCGCGGCCCTGGAGGTCGTCTGGGCCAAGCTCAAGCAGCCGCCCGCACCCGGGGCCTGACCGCACCGCACGCCGCCGGCGAGCCGGACGACCTGCTCTTAGCCGCGCCGCACGCGCTCGGCCCGGCAGCCGCCGGGGCGGCCAGGACGACATCGCCGTCCTGGCCGCCCCGGCCGCACCGCCGCACGGCCGTCGGGCTCAGAGCTTGGCGAGCGCCTGGTCCAGGTCGGCCCAGAGGTCCTCGGGATGCTCGATCCCCACGGCGACCCGGACGGTGCCCGGGCCGATGCCGGCCGCCGCCAGTTCCGCGTCGTCGAGCTGGCGGTGCGAGGTGCTGGCCGGGTGCAGGACGAGGGTGTGCACGCCCCCGAGCGAGGGGGCCAGCGAGGCCAGCCGGACCGACTCGGTGAAGGCCCGGGCCGCCTCCCGGCCGCCCGCCAGGTCGAAGGCGAGCACCCCGCCGTGGCCCTCCGGCAGCAGCCGGCGGGCGAGTTCGTGGTCGGGGTGGGCGGGCAGGCCCGGGTAGTGGACGCCGGTGACGGCCGGGTGACCGGCCAGCCGGCCGGCCAGCTCCCGGGCGCTCTCGCAGTGCCGGCGCACCCGCAGGGCCAGGGTCTGCAGGCCGCGCAGCGTCAGCCAGGCGCTGTGCGGGTCGGCCGAGGCGCCCAGTTCGACCGCGTAGTGCCAGACGGTGCGGTGGAGTTCGGGGTCGGCGAAGACGGCGATCCCGGCCAGCACGTCGGAGTGCCCGCCGAGATACTTGGTGGCCGAGTGGACCACGACGTCGGCGCCGTGCTCGATCGGCCGGCAGAGCAGCGGGGTGGCGAAGGTGTTGTCCACCACGCTGAGCACCCCGGCCTCCCGGGCGACCCCGATCAGCCCGGGCAGGTCGGTGACGCGGGTGGTCGGGTTGGAGATCGTCTCCAGGTGCAGCAGGCGGGTGCGGGGGCGCAGTGCGGCCCGCACCTCCTCCGGGTCGTCGCCCCCGACGTGGGTGACCTCCACGCCCCAGCGCCGGGCGAGGTCGGCGAGCATCGCGAAGGTGCCGCCGTACAGGCTCCGCTGGGCGATCACGTGGTCGCCGGAGCTCAGCAGTGCGAGCAGCACGGTGTTGATCGCGCCCATGCCGGAGGCGGTGGCGATCGCGCCCGCACCGCCCTCCAGCCCGGCGACCGCCTGCTCCAGCGAGCGGACCGTCGGGTTGCCGTAGCGGTTGTAGAGGAAGGCCTCGTCCGGTCCGGCGAACGCGCGCGTCAGGGCGTCGTTGTCCTCGAACGCGAACAGGTGGCTCTGGTGCAGCGGCACTCCCATCGGGCGACTGCCGGTCACCTCCGGGACGGGCGGGTGGACGATCCGGCTCTCGGGGCGCAGCGCGCTGTCGAAATCGCTCATACCGCTCATCCTCGGCCGGTCCGCTCCGCCGGGGCCAGGGCCAATCCCGGGCAAGTGGCCTGCCGCGGCCCGGTCCGGGCCCGGGCGGCACCGCCCCGACGGGGCTTCAGAGTCCGCCGACGGGCAGCAGAACCACCCGCGCCGGGTCGAACGGCTCCCAGCGGGCCGGGTGACCGCTCCGGGCCACCCTCAGCCGGCACCAGCGCCGTCCGCCCGCGTCCTGCCACCATCCGCTGATCCGCCCGAGGGCCCATCGGTCGTCGTCGAAGTGCACCTCGACCGGCTGGTAGACCCACTCCACCTCGGTGTCCACCGGGCCCGCGCCCCGCTCCGGTCCACCCCGCTCCGGCCCGTCCCGCTCCGGTCCGTCCGGCGCGGGTTCACCCCACCCCGGTCCGCCCGGTCCTGTTCCGCGCGGGTCTGTTCCGTTCCGTGCCTCGCGCCTGCCTTCGAGTACGGGCATGCCCCGACCTTCCACCACGGTTGCGCCCTCCCGTTCCGGTGCGGTCGCCGGCTCCCCGACGGGACGGCCGCGCGACCGGGCGTAGTCGCCACCCGAACGACTCTACAGCGCTGTAGAGGATCCGTACCGGAGCCCGCCCGGATCATCGGTGGGCCGCACCGTCCGCCGACCGGACCACCGGCTGTCCGCACCACCGGCGGGCCGCCCCGGTCAGGACGGCTGCAGGGCCCTCGCCAGGTCCTCCGCCTCGCGCAGCTGCGCGACGCCCAGCCGCCGCAGGCCCCGGAGCAGCAGGGCGGCGTCCGCGACGGCGGCGTCCGGCCCGGGCAGTTCCGGCGGCAGCGGCATCCCGAGGAGCGCCGCGAGGTCGCCCGCCGGGATGCCCAGCACGAGCGCGAAGTCGGCGACCAGGTCCGGGGTGGGCGCGTCAGCCCCGGAGGAGATCCGCCCGTACGCGTCGGACATCCAGTACCGGCCGGTGAGCAGGTGGAAGATCTTCGTGGTTCCGGTCCACCCGAGGTTCCGGGTGGCGACCATCCGCATCAGCAGGTTCCCGGCGGAGGCCGGGTCCGGCACCGAGGCGGGCAGCCCCTCGATGCGCCCCGGCCGGTCGGCCGGCGGCAGCGAGGTGACGAAGGAGCGCAGTTCCGCCCGCCGGTCGGCCGGCAGCGCCATGCCGAACCGCACCACGCCGACGATCGAGGTGGTGGCCATCCCGCCGGCCGGCGCGAGGTCCGCCGGCAGCGGCAGCGCCGCGATCTCGAACAGGTCGGCGGTGTCCAGGCCGAGGGCGGGCGCGAGTCGGCGCAGCAGCGCCGGATCCGGCGCGGCGCCGTCCAGCACCGCTGCCAGCTCGGCGTCGGTGACGCCGGCCCGGCGGGCCGACTCGGCGGGCTCCGGGCCCCGGTGGTCCAGCAGTCGGGCCAGCAGCGCGGCGAAGCCGGGAAGTTCGATCATCCCGCCAGCATAGGACGGCCCGGACGCCCGGCGGACCGCTGCCCACCAGGCGCGATGGCAGCTGTCCGGCTCCGGACGGGGCCGTCGCCGAACCGTCGGCCGGGCGGGCCCGGGTTGCCTCGGCCCCGTCCTCGGTCACCCGTTCGGCCGACGTTCCCGGCCGACACGCTGACGGAGCGTCACCTTCGCGGGGCGGCGGGCCCGCTCCGGGCCTAGCGTCGGCGGAGTGCGCGGTCATGCCTCACCGGGCCGCCCGACCCGCCCGACCCGCCCGACCGACCCGACCGACCGACCCGCACGACCGACCCGCACGACCGACCCGCCCCGGGGACAGCCGAAGCCCCGACCGCGCCCCGACCCCGCCCTGTCCCCACCTCCTCCCCGTCCCGCATCCCGTGCGAAGGAGCCCCCTTGCCCACCATCACCACCAGCGACGGCACCCGGATCCACTACAAGGACTGGGGCAGCGGCCGCCCCGTCGTCTTCAGCCACGGCTGGCCGCTGAACGCCGACGTGTGGGACGAACAGCTGCGGCTGGTCGCCGGGAACGGCTTCCGTGCGATCGCCCACGACCGGCGCGGCCACGGCCGGTCCGACCAGCCCTGGCACGGCAACGACATGGACACCTACGCCGACGACCTCGCCCAGCTGATCGAGCAGTTGGACCTGCGTGACGCCGTCCTGGTGGGCCATTCGACCGGCGGCGGCGAGGTGGCGCGCTACCTCGGCCGGCACGGGTCGGCCCGGGCCGCCAAGGCCGTCCTGCTCGGCGCCGTCCCGCCGCTGATGCTGCAGGGCCCCGGCAATCCCGAGGGCACGCCCCTCGCCGCCTTCGACGACATCCGGGCCGGGGTCGACGGCAACCGCTCGCAGTTCTACTGGGAGCTCAGCGAGTCCTTCTACGGGTTCGACCGCCCCGACGCGGACCTCGTCGGCGCCGCGGGCATCCGCCGGGCGTTCTGGCTCTGGGGCATGCAGGTCGGCGCGCGCGGCGCGTACGAGTGCGTCCGGCAGTTCTCCGAGACCGACTTCACCGAGGACCTGCGGCGCATCGACATCCCCACGCTGATCGCGCACGGTGACGACGACCAGATCGTCCCGATCGCGGCCGCCGCGCTGAAGGCGGCGAAGCTCGTCCCGAACAACGTCCTCAAGGTCTACCCGGGCGGCTCGCACGGTCTGCACGGGGCGTACCGGACCGCCTTCGAGGCCGACCTCCTGGAGTTCCTCAAGTCCTGAGTGCCCCCGCGCCGCGGCCGTCCCCCCGGACCCCGGGGGCGGCCGCGGCGCGTACCGGCTCAGGACTCCGTGGTACCGGCCCCGCGCCGCTCGGCGGTGCGCTCCTCGGTACTGCGGCCTCGGCGCCGGAGCGCGAACGGGACGGCCGCGGCGAGTGCGGCGGCCTCCGGCGCCGGCTGGTCCTCCACCGACCAGGCGCCGCCCGCCGCGCCCGGCCGCTCCAGGCCCTTCTGGTCGAAGGTCCCGGGGACGGGGAGGGTGGCCCAGTGCCCGAGCGGCCAGGCCACGACGAAGGCCCGGCCGATCACGTTCTCCACCGGAACGAAGCCGCCCCCGGGCTCGTCGACGTGGTAGCGGGAGTCACGGGAGTCGTCCCGGTGGTCGCCCATCACCCAGATCCGGTCCTTGGGCACCTCGACCGTCCCGGCCGGCCGGTCGCCGCAGGGCGTCGCCCCCGGGTAGAGGTACGGCTCGTCCAGCGCGACGCCGTTCACCTTCACCGGGCTGCCGGTGTCGCACTCCACGGTGTCGCCGCCGACCGCGATCACCCGCTTGATCAGGTCCTTCTCCTCCTCCGAGGGCATCAGGCCGACCACGCTGAGCGCCTTCCTGATGCCGTGCAGGAAGGAGTTGTCGGTGGCCGCGGGCGGACCGTCCAGCCAGCCGCCCGGATCGCGGAAGACCACCACCTCACCGCGCTCCGGCCCGGCACCGAACCACGGGGTGAACTTGTCGACCAGCACCCGGTCGTCCTTCTCCAGGGTGTGCTGCATCGACCCCGAGGGGATTTTGAAGGCCTGGACGAAGAAGGTCTTGATGCCCAGCGAGAGCAGCAGGGCCAGGACCAGCAGGATCGGCAGCTCCTGCCAGAACGGACGTTTCCTGCGCACCGCCCGGCGGACCCGGGCGACGAAGCCGGAGCCCGCACCGGCCTCGGCCCCGCCGGTACCGGTCCCGTCGACCGGCTCCGGCTCCGGCCCCGGGTCGGTACCCGGTCCGGCGCCCCGGTCCGGAGCGGCCGGACGGCCGCTCGTGCCGCTCCCCGCGGTCTCCTCGACACTCATCCCCGGCCCCCTCCGCACCGCCTCGCGGGGCCCCGATCGGAACCCCGCGGACAGCTAACGAACGGGGGTTCCCGGCTTCGCCCGGACGTGGATGCGTTCGCCCTGGGCGCCGAACAGGCTGAGGAACTCGACCGCGTTCGGCCCGGCGTTGCCGAACGCGTGCGGGGTCCTGGTGTCGAACTCGGCGGCCTCCCCGGCGGTGAGGACGAGGTCCTGCGAGCCGAGCAGCAGGCGCAGCCGCCCGGCGAGCACGTAGACCCACTCGTGGCCCTCGTGCACCCGCGTTTCGAGCTCGGGGCCGGCGCCGTGGCCCGGCGGCATGATGTGCTTGTAGGCGTGCAGGCCGCCGAGGTGGCGGGTGAGCGGGATGAAGGTCTGGCCGTACCGCTTGAACGGGCGGGCGTGGATCCGCGGGTCGCCGGTGGCCGGGGCGCCGACCAGTTCGTCCAGCGGCACCCGGTACTCCCGGGCGAGCGGCAGCAGCAGTTCCAGGGTCGGCTTGCGCTGACCGGACTCCAGGCGGGACAGCGTGCTGAGGGAGATCCCGGTCGCCGCGCTCAGCCCGGCCAGGGTGCTGCCGCGCTCGCGCCGCAGGGCCCGCAGGCGGGGGCCCACCGTGGTCAGGACCGCGGCGAGGTCGTCACCGGCGGCGCTGCCGGGGTCTGCGGTGGGGTGGACACTGTCGTGGGGGTGGTCGGCCATGGCTCCTATCTGCCGCTCCGGCAAGGGGATTTGTCAAACGCGCATCGGCCGACCGGGTCCCGTCGCCCGCCCCGCCGCCCCGCTCAGTGCCCGCCGCCGAGCATGATCCGGGCTATCAGCTCGCGGCGGCTGGCCACTCCCGCCTTGGCGAACACCGACTTGAGGTGGTCCTGCACGGTGTAGGGCTTCATCGTCAACAGCCGTGAGACGTCCCGGGTGTCGCAGCCGCGCACCAGCAGCAGGGCCACCTCCTGCTCGCGCGCGGTCAGCCCGTACGCGGAGAGGTAGAGCGGCATCGCGTCGGCCGGGGTGGCCGCGGTCGCCACCACCGTCACCTCGCCGGCCGCGGAGCCCTGCAGCGAGGAGCCGTGCAGCACGTACCAGCGGCCGTCGCCGGACTGGATGCGGATCTTCGCCTGGGGCACCGGCAGCCCGCTCGCCGTGCGGCGGGCCTGCTCGGCGGCCATCGCGAAGGCGGTCGGCAGCCCCAGCGAGGTGCGGGACGGGTCGGCCAGCCGGGCGAGCAGCTCCTCGGCCGGACCGGAGAGGGCGACCAGCCGGTTCGACGGGCCCAGCACCACGACGGCCGGTCCCGCGTCGGCGTCCGCCCTGCCGCCCGGCGGCAGGTGGCAGGCCCGCAGCGCGTGGCCCAGGTGCCGGGCGGCGGTGTCGGCGAGCTCGCGGTGGCGGCCGAGGAAGTGCCCCCGGTCGGCGGCCCGCATGAACGCGGCGCAGCCCCACATCCCGCCGTGCGCGTCGAAGGTCGCGCGCAGCTCGTCGCCGAACCCGGCCGGGGCGATCTGCTCGCGGAAGCGGGCGGCCCGCTCGGGGCGGCCCTGGGTCGCCCGGCTGAGCGTCTCGGCCCGGACGCCGCTGCGGCGGATCCTGGGGAAGGTGGCCGGGTCGTCGGCCCACACCTCCAGCCGGACGGCGTTCTCGAAGGAGTCCAGGCTGAGGTCGTCACTCAGCACGGAGTTGACCAGACCGGTCGCCGGGTCGGCGGTGTGCCAGCAGACGGCGTCGTACTCCAGGACGTCGCGCAGCAGTTCGTCGGCCCGCCGGAACACCTGCTCGGCCGTCAGCCCCGCACCGGCCAACTCCCTTACGCCCTCGATCGCTTGCTGCGCCGCGGCCGCGCGTGACCCACGTGATCCCATGGCCCGGAAGCTAGCACGCACACCAAGCACCGGGCGCGCGCCGATCGGCGGGGTGCCGGATCCCCCGCAGGGATGGCACCGGCCCGGTCCCCTACACCGGAGGTCCCGGCCCGTACGCCGGAAGTGCCGGACCCGTACTCCCGGAGTGTCGGACCCGTACTCCCGGAGTGCCGGCCCCGTACGCCGGAACGGCCGACCCCGTACTCCCGGCGTCCCGAACCCGTACGCCCGGGGTCGGGTCCCCGTACGCCCGGGGTCGGTCCCCGTACGCCCGGGGTCGGGTCCCCGTACGTACGGGGATCCCCGCCCCGCTCCCCCGCTACAGCCAGTCGCGCCGCTTGAAGATGAAGTAGAGGCTCACGCAGACCAGCGCCATCAGGCCGATCGCGAACGGATAGCCGAAGGCCCACTTGAGCTCGGGCATCTTCTCGAAGTTCATGCCGTAGACGGTCCCGATCAGGGTCGGCGCGAACAGGATGGCGGCCCAGGAGGAGATCTTCTTGATCTCGTCGTTCTGCATGTGCCCGGCCTCGGCCAGCTGCTTCATCTCCTCGTTCTGCCGCTGCGACACCAGGGTCGCGTTGACGGTGAGGATGTTCTGCAGCATCTGCCGGAAGCCGTCCACCCGCTCGGCGGCGTAGGTGGCGTGGTCGGCGACGTCCCGCAGGTACCGCTGGAGCTCGTCGTCGGTGCCGTACTTGCCGAAGCCCGCCTCCAGGCTCTTCATGATCTCCAGCAGCGGCCGGGTGGCCCGCTGGAGCTCGATCACCTCGCGGGAGAGTTCGTAGATGCGCCGGGAGACCTGCGGGTCGCCGCCGAACACCTCGGTCTCGATCTCGTCGATGTCGTGCTGGAGACCGGCGATCACCGGCGCGTAGCCGTCGACCACCGCGTCCAGCACCGCGTACAGCACGGCCTCGGGGCCGAGGGCGAGCAGCTCCGGGTCGTCCTCCAACCGGCGGCGCACCGCGGAGAGGTCGGGCGCCTGCGAGTGGCGCACGGTGAGGACGAAGTCGGGGCCGACGAAGAGGTGGACCTCGCCGAAGTCGACCTCCTCCACGTCGTCCAGGTAGCGGGCGGCGCGCAGCACGACGAACAGCGTGTCGCCGTAGCGCTCCAGCTTCGGCCGCTGGTGGGCGACGATGGCGTCCTCGACCGCGAGCTCGTGCAGGTTGAACCGCTCGGCGGCCTCCAGCAGCTGTGCCTCGGCGGGCCGGAACAGCCCGATCCAGGCCATCGTGCCGGGCTTGGCGGGCAGTTGGCGGTAGATGTCGGCGAGGCTGGCGGGCGGCTCGACCCGGCGGCCGTCGCGGTAGACGGCGGCCTCCACGACGGAGCGCTCCAGCGCCACGGGCTCGACCGGCTGGTCGGGCCGGGGGTCCATCGAGTGCTCGGGCGCCGGCTGGACCTCGCCGCCGGGGGCGGTGTTGTCGGAGCGGGAGAACGGACGCTTGCTCGCGCGCACGGCGCGCACACGCCAGTCGGACATGGCGGGGTACCTCCACGGTTCGGTGTCCGCCGCGCTCCCTGGACGTCGGTCGCGGGAAGCCGGGGCGGGTGGGGAGGCGCCCGGCCGGCCTCCACCGCGCACGGCGCCCGGCCGCGCGGTGGCCCGTCGTCAGCGACGGGCGGTGCGGCGGCGGGGAGCGGGAGCGGTACGGGAGGAGGGGTGCCGGGGGCCAGGAGAAGAGGGGGCGGTGCCGGGGCAGGGCCGACTTCGGCCCGGACTACTGGAATCCACAGCTCTCACCTCCTCGCCGTCGGGGCGCCCGTACCCCGGGTCGCCGTTACCGGGCCATCAGGGAGCGAGCCACGCCGTACGGCCGAGGGCACGGCTGCCCTGCGGGAACGGGTGGGCACCCCTGATCTCGTCAGAGCTTTGGCACGCCACGGCGTAGCACCCGGGGGTGCAGCCACTTGGGGTCACCCCTTAGGCCGGGGAGACCTGTCCTGAACCTGGGCGTCTCTCGACGTCGTGGGGTCAGTGGCCTGTGTCCGTGGCGACGCCTCACCGAACGAGGTGCCTGCACAACTGTCCCGAGTCTAGTACCCGCGCGCCCGTGCCTCCGACCAGGGCCCCGGCCGGAGTGGCGCCCCGGCCCCGGCTACAGGTGCGCGGCCACGTACGGGACGGCGGTCGACTCCAGGCCGCCGACGGTGCCGAACTGCGGGTGGACGTTCACCTCGAAGACCACGCCGCCGCTCTCGGCCGCGAGGTCGACGCCGGCCAGCGGGAGGCCGAGCGACTTGGTCGCGGAGATCGCCAACTCGGCCAGACCGGCCGGTAGTTCACTTTCCGGCAGGACCGCCGAGAGAGCGCCCTGGCTCTCGTTGCAGGGCGCGTCCGGGTCCGGCTGGACGTGCTCGACAGCGCGCACCACGCGTCCGTCGAGGACCACCACCCGGTACTGGTGGCGCCGGCCGTCCGCGGTGAAGTTCCGGGCGTCGCGGGCGATCAGCCAGTCGGCCCCCGCCTCGGCGTAGTAGCGGGCGGCGGCGGCGAGTTGGGCAGCGGTGGTGAGGTGGAAGACGTCGTTGCCGCCCATCCCGACGGTCGGCCGGGCCCAGACGTCGCCGCCGAGCCGGTCGAAGGCCTCGGCGACGGCCCCCGGGGCGGGCCGGGAGAACGCGATGGTGGGCATGTGCGCGATGCCGTCCCGGGTGAACCGTTCGACGGTGCGGTCCTTCTCGGTGGCCACCCGCCAGGCGTCGACGTCGGTGCCGAGCGAGCGGGCGCCGTGGGCGCCGAGCAGGCGCTGGCACTGCTCGAAGTCGCGGCGCCGGTGCGGCGGGATCTCGTAGACGATCACCGCCCCGGCCGTCACGGCGACGCCCTCGCCGGGCACCTCCAGCCGGAGGCCGCCGCCCGCGCCGGAAGCACCGGAACCGGAGCCGGAACCGGAGATCCGGCCGGTGCCGCCGGTCATGAAGTGTCGGGCGTCGAGGAGGACGGGTGCCCGGCCGGTGAGTTCCCGCACGGCGGTCGACAGGATCTCCCGGCTGCCCTCGGTCGAGCTGTGATCGGTCATCAGAACGAGCTCGCTTCGGACCATGCCGCCATGGAACAGCCGCCCGGCCCGCGGCGACAAGGGTGCCTCTTGCGCCGCTCCGACCCCGGATGGCCGAAACCGCCCCTGCCGGGCCGTCGGGCCGTCGGGCCGTCGGGCCGGCAGGGGCGGTCGCCGGTCGCGCCGGCTCGGCGGCGGCTCCGGAAAGCCCGCAGCCCGCCCCGGTGGCGTCCGGGGCGGGCTGTGTACGGGTGCGGGCGGCGGGCGCGCGTCCCGCCCGCCGCTAAGGCCGCGCGGGGGCCGGGCGGACCAGCTCCTTGAGGACGTCCTCCATGGTGACCAGGCCGGAGGCGGTGCCGTCGGCGGCGATCGCGGCGGCCAGGTGGGTGCCGGAGCGGCGCATGGCGGTCAGCACGTCGTCCAGCGGGGTGGACTCGGGGACGCGCGCGATCGGGCGCAGCGCGCGGGCCGGGAACGGCCGGTCGCGGGCGCCGTCCTGCTCCAGGGCGTCCTTGATGTGCAGGTAGCCGAGCACCGTCCGGTCCGCGTCCAGCACCGGGAAGCGGGAGAACCCCGTCCGGGCGGCGAGCTGCTCCAGCTCGACCGGCGTGGTGCCGGGACCGGCGAAGACGATCTCCTCGCGCGGGGTGACCACCTCGGAGACCGGGCGCGAGCCCAGCTCCAGGGCGTCCCGCAACAGCTCGGTGTCGCGGTCGCTGAGCAGCTCGGCGTCGGAGGAGTCCTTGACCATGCGGGCCAGCTCCTCCTCGGTGAACACCGAGGCGACCTCGTCCTTGGGCTCGACCTTCAGCAGGCGCAGGATCCGGTTGGCGAAGGCGTTGATGGAGAAGGCGATCGGCCGTACCGCGCGGGTCACCGCGACCAGCGGCGGCACCAGCAGGTAGGCGGCCTTCTCCGGTGCGGCCAGGGCGATGTTCTTGGGGATCATCTCGCCGAGCAGCATGTGGAGGTAGGTCGCCACGGTCAGCGCGACGACGAAGGCGATCGAGTGGATCAGGGCGTCCGGCACGCCGACGCTGTGCAGCGGGGGCTCCAGCAGGTGGGCGATCGCGGGTTCCGCGACCGCGCCGAGCACCAGCGAGGAGACGGTGATGCCGAGCTGGGCGGTGGCCAGCATCGCGGAGACGTGCTCCAGACCCCAGATCACCGTGCGGGCGCGCCGGTCGCCGGCTTCCGCGCGCGGTTCGATCTGGCTGCGCCGCACCGAGATGAGGGCGAACTCGCCGCCGACGAAGAAGGCGTTGGTCACCAGCGTGAGCAGCCCGATGACGAGCTGGATCGCGGTCATCGGTTCTCCTCCGGGCGGCGTCCGGTGCCGTCGGCGGCACCGGTGTCCGGGTCGGCGTCGGGGGCCGGGCCGCTGATCCGGACGCGTTCGGCGACGTGGTGCGCGACGGCCGTGACGTGCAGGGTCCAGCCGTGGGTCTCGACGACGTCGCCGGGCACGGGGATCCGGCCGAGGTGGTCGGCGATCAGTCCGGCGAGCGTCTCGTACGGCCCCTCGGTGTCGGGCAGTCCGACGGTGTCGAGCTGGTCGGTGCGGGTGATGCCGTCGGCGTCCCAGCGGTGGCGGCCGTCCTGGCCCTCGCCGAGGTCGATGAGGTCGGGCAGTTCGGCCGGGTCGTGCTCGTCGACGACCTCGCCGACGACCTCCTCGACGATGTCCTCCAGGGTGGCGATGCCGGCGGTGCCGCCGTACTCGTCGATCACCACCGCCATGGTCTCCTCGCCGCGGAGCAGGTCCAGCAGGCGGTCGACGGTGAGCGTCTCGGGCACCAGCAGCGGCTCGGTCACCAGGTTCGCCACCGGGTGCAGGTGGCGCCGGTCGGCGGGGACGGTGAGCGCGTCCTTGATGTGCACGGCGCCGACGACCTGGTCGAGGTTGCCGCGGTAGACCGGGAACCGGGACAGCCCGGTGGCCCGGGTGAGGTTGGCGACGTCGGCCGCCGTGGCGTGCTCCTCCAGAGCCCGGACGTCGACCCGGGGGGTCATCACGTTCTCCGCCGTCAGCTCGCGCAGGTTGAGCGAGCGGACGAAGAGTTCGGCGGTGTCGGGCTCTATCGCGCCGGCCCGGGCGGAGTGCCGGGCGAGGGCGACCAGCTCCTGCGGCGTCCGGGCGGAGGCGAGGTGCTCGGCGGGCTCCAGGCCCAGGCGCCGCACCACCCGGTTCGCGGTGTTGTTGAGGTGCCCGATCAGCGGCGAGAAGGCGGCCGAGAAGTAGTACTGCGGCCCGGCCACCACCTTCGCGACGGCGAGCGGGCGCGAGATGGCCCAGTTCTTGGGCACGAGCTCGCCGGCGACCATCAGCACGACGGTGGAGAGCAGGACCCCGAGCAGGATCCCGACGGTGTTGACCGCGCCGCTCGGCAGGCCCAGGGCCTCCAGCGGTGCGCGCAGCAGCCCGGCCACGGCCGGCTGGGCGACCATGCCGATCACCAGGCTGGTGATGGTGATGCCCAGCTGGGCGCCGGAGAGCTGGAAGGTGAGGCGCCGGGCCGCCTTCAGCGCGACGGGGGCGCCGCGCTCGCCGGCGTCGGCGGCGCGTTCGAGGGCGCCCCGCTCGACGGTGGTCAGGGAGAACTCCGCGGCGACGAAGACCGCGCAGGCGGCGGTGAGCACCAGGGCGAGGAGCAGCAGCAGGACGTCGGTCACCGTGCCACCCCCGCCCCGCTGGTCGAACACGTCTTGACGGGAACAGCACGGTGAGAACTGGGAGGTTCGTCCATCGCGGGGTCCGCGACTCCTTCACTGCGACGAGGGTGGCCGGTCGGCGGGCGGCCCGGTCCGGGGGGAACGGGTCACCAGCTCTACAGGAGTGTAAAGGGTTGGCAAATCAGAGTGCCGTAAGGGCCGCCACCTGTGCGGTCGCCGCCGCTTTGGGCCACCCCTGCCGTCGCCGCGACCGTCACCGCCGCCGGCACGGCCCGCGCCGCCGGAAACATGTGCACAGGTACGCACATATTGGCTACGATGGTGGGCGTACCCGCACGACGCCGACCGGGGACGGGACCACCGCATGCCGGCCATCCTGCGCAACCGCACCTACCGCCACCTGTTCACGGCCCAGCTCGTCGCCCTGGTCGGCACCGGTCTGGCCACCGTGGCGCTGAGCCTGCTGGCCTACGACCTCGCCGGCGACCACGCCTCGGCCGTCCTCGGCACCGCACTGGCGATCAAGATGGTGGCGTACGTCACCATCGCCCCGCTCGCCGGCGCACTGGCCGACCGGATCCCGCGCCGGGCGCTGATGGTGGCCATGGACCTCACCCGGGCCGCCGTCGCATTCACCCTGCCGTTCGTCACCCAGGTCTGGCAGGTCTACGCCTTGATCTTCCTCCTCCAGGCCGCCTCCGCCGCGTTCACGCCGACCTTCCAGGCCACCCTGCCGGAGGTGCTGCCCGCCGAGCGCGACTACACCCGGGCCCTGTCGCTGTCCCGGCTGGCCTACGACCTGGAGAGCCTGTTCAGCCCGGCCCTCGCCGCCGGGCTGCTGGCCCTGCTCTCCAGCGGCTGGCTGTTCGCGGGCACCGCCGCCGGCTTCCTCGCCTCGGCGGCCCTGGTGGTCTCCGCCGTCCTGCCCAAACCGGCGCCCGTCGAGCGCGCCGGCGGCGTCTACGCCAAGGCCGCCTTCGGCACCCGGCTGTTCTGGGCCACTCCCCGGCTGCGGGCCCTGCTCGCCCTGGACCTCGGCGTCGCCGCCGCGGGCGCGATCGTCTTCGTCAACACCGTCGTCCTGGTCCGCGAGCACTTCCACCGGCCGGCCGGCGCCCTCTCGCTCGCGCTCGGCGCGTACGGCGCGGGCTCCATCCTGGCCGCGCTGCTGCTGCCGCGCGTGCTCGGGCGGATCGGCGACCGGGCGGTGATGCTGCCGGCCGCCTTCGCCCTGCCGGTGGTCCTGGCGGGCGTCGCCGCCGTCACCGCCACCGCCCCGAGCGCGTGGTCCTGGGGCGCCGTGCTGACCGCCTGGGCGGCGATCGGCGCGGCCTGCTCGGCGGTGCTCACCCCCGGCGGCCGGGTGCTGCGCCGCTCCGCGGCCGACGCCGACCTGCCGGCCGCCTTCGCCGCGCAGTTCTCGCTCTCCCACTCCTGCTGGCTGCTGACCTACCCGCTGGCCGGCTGGCTGGCCGCCGGATCGGGCCTCCCGGCCACCGCCGCCGCCCTCGGCGCCGTCGCGCTCGCCTCGGCGGCCGCCGCCACCGCCCTCTGGCCCGCCCGGGAGGCCGCCGAGCTGGACCACGTCCACGCCGACCTGCCGCCGGACCACCCCCACCTCGGCGACGCCCACCCGGCCGCCGGCGGCTGGCGGCACGGGCACCGCTTCGTCATCGACCAGTACCACCGCCGGTGGCCGGCGCACGGCGACGTCCGCCCCGGCTGACGGCCGGGCACCCCGGGACGCCAGGGGCACCCCTGGCCGCACGGCTCAGCCGAAGAAGCCGAGCGCCCCCAGCGCGCAGACCCCGCCGAGGCCCATGAACACCGGCGTGAGCACCTTGAGCTCGACCCAGCTGCCCGCCCGGAACCGCATGCCCTTCGGCGGCCCCACCGGGTACCAGCGCTTGCGCCCGATCGGGATCGGCCAGAACACCGGGCAGCCCGAGACCGTCAGCGCGTCCCCGAGGCAGTGCACCAGCGAGCCGAGCGCGATCGGCAGGCCGATCCACAGGTACTGCTGCCCGGGCTGGTCGAACAGCCACTGCGAGCCGTTCCCCGGCTTGTCCAGGACGTCCGCCAGGACCCAGGCGCTGGTCGCCCCGAGCAGCCAGACCAGCACGTCACTGGAGACCCGGGCGTGGCGCCACAGCAGCCCCTCGATCGCCAGCACCATGTGCACGAAGAGCACCGCCAGCACGCCCCAGCGGCCGCCGTAGACCGCCACCGCGGCCGCGCCGGCGCCGCACAGCACCGCCCACAGCCAGGTGTGGGTCAGCGTCCGGTGCCCGCCCGAGCGGCGCGGGTCGCCCTTCTTCCGGGTCGACCGGTAGGCCGCGTACGAGAGCTTGTCGATCACCTCGCAGAGCGTCCGGGACACCGGCCCGAACGCCCGGGATATCGTCGCCGCCTTGTGGTCCAGATCCGGCGCCAGCGCGGCCCCCGCACAGATCAGCGTTCCCGCCAGCAGCACCGGCCAGGGCATCGGCTCGCCCAGCCCCGCGGCGATCGCCCCCGCCCCCAGCCACGCTGCCGCACCCGACAGCGCATGCGCCGGTCCCATCATGAGCTGGCTCCCGCCCTCGTTCCCAAGCGCCCTCCACGAGGACGTGACGGGGCAGCAGCCTAGCCGTCCAAGATCCACTCCCGTCGCCGGGTCGAACCCGACCGCCCCCGTCGGCAGTGCGCCGCCGAGGGCGCTGTCAAGCACCGCGCCCGCGACACGCCGCCCGGGCGGGACCGGCCGCCGCGATCGCGAGTCCGGGCCCGGGACCCGCTAGCCTGGACGGCTTACGCCCCCGGACCGCCAGCCCCACCGGCCCCGTGCACCGCGCCCCGCCCGCACCCGCCGGAGCCCCACCCGTACCGCCTCGCGCCCCGCAGCGAAGCGCACCGCACGCACCGAAGCGCGCAGCACCGCGCCGCACCGACAAGGAGCCCACCGCCGTGTCCGACACGTTCGCACACCTGCACGTCCACACCGAGTACTCGATGCTGGACGGAGCGGCGAAGAACGGGAAGCTCTTCGCGGAGGCCGAGCGGCAGGGCATGCCGGCCATCGCGATGAGCGACCACGGCAACATGTTCGGCGCGTACGAGTTCTTCCACGCCGCCGCCAAGACCGGCGTGAAGCCGATCATCGGCATCGAGGCCTACGTCGCCCCGGCCTCGCGCTTCCTGAAGAAGCAGGTGTTCTGGTCCCCCGGCGGCCAGCGCCCGGCGAGCTCCGACGGCGAGGGCGGCAAGGACGTCTCGGGCGGCGGCCGCTACACCCACATGACCATGTGGGCGCAGAACGCGACCGGTCTGCGGAACCTCTTCAAGCTCTCCTCGCTCGCGTCGATGGAGGGCTACTACATGAAGCCCCGCATGGACCGCGAGCTGATCGCGGCCAACGCGACCGGCATCATCGCCACCACCGGCTGCCCCTCGGGCGAGGTGCAGACCCGGCTGCGGCTCGGGCAGTACGACGAGGCGGTCAAGGCGGCCGGCGCCTACCAGGACATCTTCGGCAAGGAGAACTACTTCCTGGAGCTGATGGACCACGGCCTGTCCATCGAGCAGGACGTCCGCCAGGACCTGCTGCGCCTGGCCAAGCAGCTGAACATCCCGCTGCTGGCGACCAACGACTCGCACTACGTCACCGCCGACCAGGCGGACGCGCACGACAGCCTGCTCTGCGTCGGCGTGGGCAAGAACAAGGACGACCCGAACCGGTTCAAGTTCCAGGGCACCGGCTACTACATCAAGACCGCCGACGAGATGCGCGAGCTGTTCCGCGAGCTCCCGGAGGCCTGCGACAACACGCTGGCGATCGCCGAGCGGGTCGAGTCGTACGAGGACGTCTTCACCTACGTCGACCGGATGCCGCAGTTCGACGTCCCCGAGGGCGAGACCCAGGCGTCGTTCCTGCGCAAGAAGATCGACGCCGGGCTGAAGGTCCGCTACGGCGACAACCCGAGCCAGGAGGTCCTGGACCGGATCGAGCTGGAGATGGGCGTCATCTCCCCGATGGGGTTCGACGCCTACTTCCTCGTGGTCGCCGACATCTGCCAGTACGCCCGCGACAACGGCATCCCGGTCGGCCCGGGCCGAGGCTCGGCGGCCGGCTCGATGGTCTCCTACCTCACCCGGATCACCGAGCTGGACCCGCTGGAGCACGACCTGCTGTTCGAGCGGTTCCTGAACCCCGAGCGCATCAACCCCCCGGACGTCGACATCGACTTCGACGACCGCCAGCGCGACCAGATGGTGCGCTACGTCACCGAGAAGTACGGCTCCGCCTACACCGCGCAGGTCAACACCTTCGGCACGATCAAGGCCAAGGCCGCCGTCAAGGACGCCAACCGCATCCTCGGCTACCCGTTCGCGATGGGCGACCGGATCACCAAGGCGATGCCGCCGGACGTCATGGGCAAGGGCGTCCCGCTCGCGGACCTCTTCAACGAGAAGCACCCGCGGTACAACGAGGGCACCGAGATCCGCTCGCTGTACGCGAACGAGCCCGACGTCAAGAAGATCATCGACACCGGCCTGGGCATCGAGGGCCTGATCCGCGGCACCGGTGTGCACGCCGCCGCCGTCATCCTCTCCTCGACCCCGCTGCTCGACCTGATCCCGCTGCACATGCGGGACAAGGACGGCGTGATCATCACCGGCTTCGACTACCCGTCGTGCGAAGCCATGGGCCTGATCAAGATGGACTTCCTGGGTCTGCGGAACCTGGGCATCATCGATCACTGCATCAAGATCGTCAAGGCCAACCGGGGCATCGACGTCGACATCGAGAAGATCGCGCTCGACGACCCCACCACCTACCAACTGCTCGCCCGCGGCGACACCCTGGGCGTGTTCCAGCTCGACGGCGGCCCCATGCGCGCCCTGCTCAAGCTGATGAAGCCCACCGAGTTCGCCGACATCTCCGCCGTCTCGGCGCTGTACCGGCCGGGCCCGATGGGCATGAACTCGCACACCAACTACGCGCTGCGCAAGAACGGCCAGCAGGAGATCATCCCGATCCACCCCGAGCTGGAGGCCCCGCTCAGCGAGGTCCTCGGCCCCACCTACGGTCTGATCGTCTACCAGGAGCAGGTGCAGCGAGCCGCGCAGGTGCTGGCCGGCTACAGCCTCGGCCAGGCCGACCTGCTCCGCCGCGCGATGGGCAAGAAGAAGAAGGAGGTGCTGGAGAAGGAGTTCGTCCCCTTCCACGCGGGCTGCAAGGAGCGCGGCTACTCCGACGAGGCCATCCAGGCGGTCTGGGACGTGCTGGTCCCGTTCGCCGGCTACGCCTTCAACAAATCGCACTCCGCCGCCTACGGCCTGGTCTCGTACCAGACGGCCTACCTCAAGGCCAACTACCCCGCCGAGTACATGGCGGCGCTGCTCACCTCGGTGGCGGACGACAAGGACAAGATGGCGGTCTACCTCGCCGAGTGCCGCCAGATGGGCATCAAGATCCTGTCCCCCGACGTCAACGAGTCCGTGGTCGACTTCACCGCCGTCGGCAGCGACGTCCGGTTCGGCCTGAAGGCCGTCCGCAACGTCGGCGTGCCGGTCATCGAGTCCCTGGTCAAGACCCGCAAGGAGAAGGGCAAGTACGCCTCCTTCGCGGACTTCCTGGACAAGGTCGAGCTGGTGGTCTGCAACAAGCGCACCGTCGACTCCCTGATCAAGGCGGGTGCCTTCGACTCGCTCAGCCACACCCGCCTGTCGCTCAGCACCGTCCACGAGAGCGCGATCGACGCCGTCACCGGCCTGAAGAAGCAGCAGGCGATCGGCCAGGACGACCTGTTCGGCGCCCTGGACACCGGGGACGGCGGCGCACCGGCCATCGGGCTGGACTTCGAACTGACCGACCGGGAGTGGCCGCGCCGGCAACTGCTCAGCCTGGAGCGGGAGATGCTCGGCCTGTACGTCTCCAGCCACCCGCTGGACGGCGCCGAGCACATCCTCTCCCGCAACCGCGACACCTCCATCGCCGAACTCCTCGGCTCCGGCCGCACCGAGGGCGAGGTGCGCCTCGCCGGCCTGATCACCGCCGTCGACCGGCGGATCAACAAGGCGGGCAACGCCTGGGCCATCATCACCCTTGCCGACCGCGACGGCTCGGTCGAGGTGCTCTTCTTTCCCGCCACCTACAACCTGATGGCCGATCAGATGGTCGAGGACAACGTCATCTCGGCCCGGGGCCGGCTCAATGAGCGCGACGGCTCGCTGAGCATCTTCGGCCAGGAGATCACCACCCTCGACGTCTCCTCCGCCGAACTCGGCACCAAGCCGCCGGTGCAGATCACCGCGCCGCTCGGCAAGATCACCCCGACCGTGGTGGGCGAGCTGAAACTCGCCCTCCAGGCCCACCCCGGCGACGTCCCGGTCCGGCTGCTGACCACCAACTGGGACAAGGACACCCTCTACGAACTCGGCTTCCTGGTGAATCCCGACAACGGCCTCGCCTCGGACATCAAGACCCTGCTCGGCACCAACTCCTGGGCGGGCACCCTGTAGCGGGCCGCGTTCAGCCCTCCGGCCGGACCGGCGTCCCGGCCCGCCGGCCCAGTGCGCGCAGCACCTGGACCGGCAGGCCGGGGTTCCCGGCCGCGACCGCCGCCGTGTCGGGCTCGCACAGCAGGGCGACCAGGACGGCGGCGGGCAGCCGGGGATTGCGGGCGGCGGCATGACGGACCCCCGCCCCCGGGTCGTCGAGCAGCCGGACCGCCGACGCCGCGGAGAGCCGCGAGTCCGACGCGACCCGGCACCGCACCTCCTCGGCGGAGTCCCGGCCGAGCCGCTCGACCAGCTCGGCCGTCGACTCCCCGGCCGCGAGTTCACAGCGGTTTGCGGGCCTCGATGAGGAAGCGTGCGGAGTAGGCGACGAACGAACCCTCGGCGCGGATCTGCCGGTCCAGGTCGTGGAGCCGGTCGCGATGGGCGGCGACCGTGAAGCCGGGCACCATCCAGATGACCTTCCGGAGGAAGTACACGACCGCGCCGATGTCGAAGAACTCCATCCGCAGCCGCTCGGACCGCAGGTCCGTCACCTCCAGCCCGGCGGCCCGGGCGTCGGCGCTCTCGGTGTCGGGGTGCCGCGCCAGGCGGGCCTCCGGCTGCGGGCCGAGGAAGTACTCGACCAGCTCGAACACCGAGGCCGGGCCGACGTGCTGCGCGACGTACGTACCACCGGGCCGCAGCACGCGGGCGATCTCCGCCCACCAGACCGTCGCCGGGTGACGGCTGGTCACCAGGTCGAACGCCCCGTCGGCGAAGGGCAGCGGGGGTTCGTCCGGGTCCGCGACCACGATCGCTCCCAGCGGGTGCAGCAGCCCGGTCGCCCGGGCCACGTTGGGCGGCCACGACTCGGTGGCGACCATCGCGGGCGGCAGGGGACCGGCGCCGGCCAGCACCTCGCCGCCGCCCGTCTGGATGTCCAGCGCCGCCGAGGCCGCCGCCAGCCGCTCCCCCAGCAGGCGTTGGTAGCCCCAGGTGGGGCGCTGCTCGGTGGCCCGCCCGTCCAGCCAGGAGAAGTCCCAGCCATCGACGGACACGGCCTCGGCCTCGGCAATCAGCTCCTCGAACGTACGCGACATAACCGCATCATCGCGGCCCCCGACAGGCCCGGCCAACCGGATTTCCGCAGGCGGGGCCGCCGCCGAGCGGAGCACCGGCCGTCCCGGCGCGGCCCGGCGGCCTCCTCGTCGAAGGGGCCGGCGGAGGAATCGGCGACAGAGGAGCCGCCCCGCCGCGAGAGCGTCGGCGGTCGCGGAGCCGGGATCGCCGCCCGGGCCCAGCAGGGTTCCCGGGGCGGACGCGCGGGGCCGGGCCCGGGAAGTCACCCGGTGTCCCCGGCGGCCGACGGAGTGCGTGGCGGTGATCCACCTGCGCCGGGCGGTCCGTGCCGCGGGGCTTCGGCCCAGTCGCGGGGGGCAGCGGGTGGGGGCGCCGGGGGGGGGTGCGCCGCTGCTGGTCGCCCGGGAGGCCCCTCCGGTGGTCGGGGGGCGGGGCGCCGCCGAACGTGGCACCGTGCCGCGGAAGCCCGCGCGGTCGGGTGCTGCGGCCCGGCGTCGGGCCGATTCCTCGGCTGCGGTCCCGGGGCCGACCGGCCCGCTCGGGTCGCCCGGTCGACGAAGAGGCCGGTTGACGCAGAGCCGGCCGACGCGGTGGTGCGCCGCGGCTCCCCGTCAGGCGGCGGCGTTGCGGGCGGCGGTGGCCCAGGCGGCCGTGACGGCGCGGTGGGCGGTGGCGGTCGCGGTGGCGAGGTCGTCGTCCAGGTGCAGCGGGGCGCCGAGGTGGACGTGCAGGGCCGGGCGGCGCGCCGGGGCGGTGGTGAGGCCGGCGAGCTGCTTGACCGTGCCGCCGGAGCTCAGGCGGCGGGCGCCCGCCTGGCCGAGCGGGACCACCGGTGCGCCGGTGGCCCCCGCCAGCCGGGCGAGGCCGCTGCGGAACGGGCCGGGCGCCAGCTCGCCGGAGTCGGAACGGCGCGGCAGGCCGCCCTCGCCGTAGATGAGGACCAGGTGTCCGGCAGCGAGGGCGTCGGCGGCCCGGTCCAGGGCGTCGGCGGCGTGCTCGGTGCCGCGGTGGACGGGGATGTGCCCCTCGTGGCGCAGCAGCCGCCCCAGCAGCGGGACGCGCCAGAGGCCGGCCGTCGCGAGCACCACCGGTCGCGCGCCGAGGCGGTGCAGGGCGGCGAACACGATCGCGGGGTCGGCGAGCGAGGTGTGGTTGGCGGCGACGATGCTCCCGGGTGCGAGCACGGCCTCGGGGTCGGCGCTCACCCGCAGGGAGCCGAAGGCGGGGACGAGGAGGGCGGCGGTTCGGCTGAGCATGGCTGGTGGGTCCTCCGGTGGGCGGGTGAGCTGCCCCCAGTGTTCGCCGTTCCGGCCCGGCACGCCTGAGTACCCGTACTCAATGCCGCGCAGATCTGCGGGAGCCCGACTAGGCTCGCCGGATGAGGCGACTCGACGCAGTGGACCGGGCTTTGTTCGACCGAGTGGCGCTGGCGCGCCTGCGCCATGCCCAGCCGTGGCTACGGCGCTTGAGCCGGGCCGCGGACCACGGGGTGCTCTGGATGGGCACGGCCGCCGTGCTGGGGGCGGTCGGCGGCCGGGCCGGGCGGCGGGCGGCGCTGCGCGGGGTCGGGTCGCTGGCGATGGCCTCGGCCGTGGCCAACATCGCCGCGAAGCAGCTGACCCGCCGTCCGCGCCCGTTGCTGGACCAGGTGCCGGTGGTGCGGCAGTTGCTGCGGCAGCCGGTGACGAGTTCGTTCCCGTCCGGCCACTCCGCCTCGGCCGCCGCGTTCGCGACGGCCGTGGCGATCGAGGCGCCGCTGCTGGGCGTCGTGGTGGCGCCGGTGGCGGCCGCCGTCGGGGCGTCCCGGATCTACACCGGCGCGCACTACCCCGGTGACGTGCTGGCCGGGTTCGCGCTGGGTTCGGGGCTGGCGGCCCTGACGCTTCGCTGGTGGCCCCGGACGAACGACCGGCCGCCGCTCGCCGGCCCGCCGCCCCGGCCGGCGCCGGCGCTGACCGAGGGGGCCGGGCTCTCGGTGGTGGTCAACAGCGGTTCTGGGAGCGGGGCGTTGCTCGCCGACGGCCCGGAGGACACCGCGGCCGTCCTGCACACGCTGCTGCCGCGCGCGCAGGTGCGGGTCTGCGGACCGGACGACGACCTGCCCGCCCTGCTCGCCGAGGCGGCCGACCGGGCGGCGGCGGACGGCGGCGCGCTCGGGGTCTGCGGCGGCGACGGCAGTGTCAACCTGGCCGCCTCCCTGGCGGTCGAGCGCGACCTGCCGCTGGCCGTCTTCCCCGGTGGCACGCTCAACCACTTCGCGCTGGACCTCGGGATCGAGTCGCTGGAGGCGACGGCGGGCGCCGTGGAGGCCGGCTCCGCCTGCGGGGTCGACCTGGGCCTGGCCGTCGACGGCACCGAGCGGCGGATCTTCCTGAACACCTTCAGTCTCGGCGTGTATCCCGAACTGGTCCGGCTCCGCGAGTCGTTGGAGGGCCGGCTGGGCAAGTGGCCGGCCCTGGCGGTGGCCGTCGCCCGGGCGCTGGGGAGCGCCGAACCGGTCACCGTCGAGGCCGGCGGACGCAGCCGGCGGCTCTGGCTGCTGTTCGCGGGCAACGGAGCCTACGACCCGCCGGGCTTCGCCCCCACCCGGCGGACCGGCCTGGCCGACGGCCTGCTGGACATCCGCGTGGTGGACGGCGGCAGCCCGTTCGCCCGGACCAGGCTGGCGGCGGCCTTCCTCTCCGGCACGCTGTCGCGTTCGCGGGTCTACCACTCGGCCCGGCTGACCGGCCTGGGCCTCGACTCGCTCGGCGACGCCGACCGGATCGCGGTGGACGGCGAGAGCCTGCCGGCGGCCGGTGCCCTGCGGCTGGGCAAGGCGCCGAACGCCCTGACGGTGTACCGCCCCGCGCCCTCGTAGCGCGCGGGGCCGTGGGGGCCTGCCGGAGGCAGCCCACCGTAGGCGCCGCCCGCGGCCGCGGTCCGGACTCTGGGTAAAGCCCCGGGCCGGGCCGGCCGGGTCGGCCGGGCCGCGGTCCGGTCGCGGTCCCGGTCGGGGGGCGACACGCAAGGCGCACCATTCGGGTGACATTCCCCGGCGGTGCCCGCCCCGAGTCCCTAGTGTGCAGAGCAAGTTAGCCTACGAAGGGGTTACGCCATGTACCGTACCGTCCGCACCGTCGCCGTCCTCCTGGCCGCCATCGGCGCCGCCGCTGCCGTCCCGACCCAGGCGTTCGCCGACGGCCCCGAGGTGACCACCACGACCATCACGGTCATCGGCACCGGCAACCAGCTCGCCGGGGCCGACATCTTCAACACCGGTGGCGACAACGTGGTCGGCTCGTTCAACGGCAACGAGATCTCCTGACCCTCCGAGAACCGACCGGTACCGGGCCGTACCGGTACTGCCCGGACCGCCACCACCGCCCGCGCCCCCCGGCGCGGGCGGTGGTGTGCTGTCGGCCCGCTTCGCGGTCACCCCGGCGGCGCCGGCGGATCCACCGAGGATCAGCGGGGCGGCGCGCTGTCGTACTCCTCGCGGGCCTGCGCGACGCGGTCCAGATTGGCGGCGGACCAGTCGGCGAGGGTGGCGAAGAGCGGGGCGAGACTGTCACCGAGTTCGGTGATCTCGTACTCGACGCGGGGCGGCACTTCGGCGTGGTACGTCCGCCGGACCAGCCCGTCGCGTTCCAGCTGGCGCAGCCGCTGGGTGAGCACCTTGGGGCTGATGTCCGCCACCCGCCGCTGCAGTTCGACGTAGCGCTGGCGGCCGTGCGCGTGGAGCGTCCACAGGACCGGGGTGGTCCAGCGGCTGAACACGAGATCGACCACCGGGCCGATCGGGCACGCCCGCACCGGATCGGTCGTTCCGTCCGCCGCCCAGGCCATCTCGCTCATGCCGCCCCCTCCGAGCCGGGTCACTTTCCTCTAGGTACCTACTGTACGCAGGCTGTTAGCGTCGTCCTGTCGCCACCGAGGGATCCCCTCAGGTGGCTGCAACTCCCCTGAGAACAGCGGGAATTGATGACAACGAAGTGCGAAGGACGGGGACGGACATGATCGTGGTGACGGGTGCGACGGGCAATGTCGGACGACCGCTGGTGCAGGCGCTGGCGGCGGCGGGCGAGCAGGTGACGGCGGTGTCCCGGCGGCCGGCGGACGCCACCCTGCCGGACGGCGTGCGACACCACCGCGCCGACCTCGCGGACGCGGAGAGCCTGCGGACCGCCCTGGACGGCGCCGACGCGCTGTTCCTCCTCCTCTCCGGCGAGCTGCTGACCGGCGGTGAGAGCCCGGCCGCGCTGGTCGACGTGGCCAGGTCCGCGGGTGTGCGGCACGTGGTGCTGCTCTCCTCCCAGATCCTGGGCACCCGGCCGGTGCCGCTCTCGCACGCCCGGCTGGGCGCCTTCGAGCAGGCCGTCCGGGAGTCCGGGCTCGACTGGACGATCCTGCGGCCGAGCGGCTTCCACTCCAACGCCTTCGCCTGGGCGGAGCCGGTCCGCACCGGCGGGACGGTGCCGGCACCGTTCGGCGATGTGGCCCTGCCGACCGTGGACCCGGCGGACCTCGCCGCCGTGGCGGCCGTCGTCCTGCGCGGCGACGGGCACCACGGCCGGACGTACGTGCTGACCGGGCCCGCGCCGGTCTCCCCGCGCGAGCAGGCCGCCGCCCTCGGGGAGGCGACCGGCGTGCCGCTCGCCTTCGTCGAGCTGAGCCGCGAGGCCGCCCGGGCGCACCTCCTGGCCTTCATGCCGGAGCAGGTGGCCGACGGCACGCTCGACATCCTCGGCGCACCGACCGACGCCGAACGGCAGGTCAGCCCGGACGTGGAGCGCCTGCTCGGCCGCCCCGCCGGCACCTTCGCCGACTGGGCCCGGCGCAACGCCGCCGCCTTCCACCGGACGAGCCCCGCCGAGTGACCGGCGGTCGGGGGCGGCCGGCGGTCGGGGCGGCCCCGTCAACGCCCGGCCGCCGCTACCGCCGGTAGAGCTCCCGGGCCCGGGCGAGGTCGACGGGGCCGCCCTCGGGCAGGTGCAGGAAGTGCTCCAGCTGCCACGCCTGCGCGCTGCCGGCCTGCCGGTTGCTGGTGGTCACCCAGGGCGGGTAGACGCGGAAGGCCCGCTTCCCGCCCGAGCCGCCCACCGCGACGACACCGTGTCGGCGGAGGGCGTCCATGGGCAGGACGAACTGGCCGGCGTGGCGACCGTCGCGGGTGCCGATGACGAAGAGGTCGACGGGGTCGGTGGCGTCAAAGGGCTGGATGGGCCCGCCCGGGGACCTCTTCCAGACCGTGACGAACTGGCCGGCCTTGGTGGGGGTCGTCCTGGCCGCGCGGAAGCGGACCGGGCGGCCGTCCAGGGTGAAGGCGTGGGCGGCGTAGTCGGCGCTCTCGGCCTCGGGGACCGGCCGGGTGCAGGTGAACCCGCAGGGGTCGTAGACGAGCGCCTTCGCCGCACGGAGATCGCCGTGGACCCGGTCGGTGTCCGACCACGGTTCGAGGCGGCCCGCGCGGGGACCGGCCGGGTGCTCGTCGTTCGTCGCCATGGCTTCACCCTGTCACAGCCGCCCGGCCCGCCCGGGCCGGGCAGGCGACCGCTCAGGTCTCGCGCCGGGGGTGGTACTCCGCCTCGGGTATGCCGAAGGTCCAGGCGACCCCGGCACGGGCCGTGCGGGTGCTCGGCGGGACCCGCAGCCAGTAGGTGCGGAAGGTGCCGTCCGGCTCGGCGGTGGAGTTGACCACCTCGACCATCACCACCGCCTCGTCGTCCGGGAGTTGGATCCGCCAGAGCACACCGGTCTCGTCGCGGTGCAGCGGCTCGGCGCCGGAGTCCGCCAGGTACCGCTCGTAGCCGTAGTGCTCCAGCAGGACGCGGCGCAGCTCAGCGTTCTCCTCCGTCCGGATCCGCTCGACCGTGACGCCGCCGAGGCCGGACAGGAAGTCGGCCGGGACGGGCATGCCGCGCCAGGCGTGCAGGGCGAAGCCGTCGGCGAAGCCCAGGGCCGGGCCGTCGGCCCGGTCGAGCCGGCCCGCCTCGTCGCGGTGCAGCGCGACCGGCCGCTCGCTGACCAGGGCCACGCCCTCGTACGGCCACCACCAGCCGGCCTCGCCCGCGACCTCGGCCAGCGCGCCGATCCCGGCCGGCGCGTCGATACTGGCCGGCGCGTCGATCCCGGCCCGCTCCGCCGGTGCACCGGCGAGCACGCCGGCCGCCTCGAAGGCGGCGAACCACGGCGCGTCGTGCTGGCCCCGGACGGCGTCCAGCAGCGCCAGCCGGACGGCGGTGCGACGGGCGCGGGCCGCGTCGGCCTCGGGCTGGTCGACCTCGTCGAGGTCGGGCTCGGGGGCGAGCCGGTCGAGCACCGCGTCGCGGATCCGCCCGGCCAGCGCGTTGGTCACCGGGCCGATCTCACCACCGGTCAGCGACCAGAGCGGGGCCCACCCGGCCGGCCCGACCCGCTCCACGGCCCGCCGCCTGGCCGCCTCCCACGGCAGCGTCCGCACGGCCTCGCGGACGCTCACCGCACCCGCGGCCCGCAGCTCCAGGGCCGCCTGCGCCGCCGCCGGCGGCGAGCCGAACCAGCGGACCTCGGCCGGCTCGGCCAGCCCGGCCGCCCGGTAGGCGGCCCGCACCGCGCGCTCGACCGCGACCCGGTCGGCCGCCCCGGTGGCCGCCGCGCGCGCCCGCCAGCGGGCCGTCACCTCGGCCGGCCCGACCGTCTGCTCCGTCACCATCACCTGCTCCTGTCCCGGCCGGGCCCGTGCCCGGCCGACCCACTCGTTCCGTCCACCGCCACCACCCCGGGAGCCGCCGGCCCCCGGCCCGCCCCGCCGCCCGCGGGCCCCGCCCGCCCGGACCTCGTCAGTCCGCGACGACGCGCACCGCGCCCGGCACGTACTCGCGCTGGCGCACCACCCGGTACCAGCCCTTGGGCAGCGGTATCGCGGCGTGCTCCTCGTGCACCACCCGACCGCCCTCGGGCAGGTGCAGCCAGGCGGCACCGAACGGCCCGGCCTCCCGGCGCAGCTCCCCCGGGCCGACCACGGCGTGCGCGTGGCCGGTGACCTCGCCGAGCGCCAGCACCAGCCGGCCCCGCGCGTCCCGTGGCTGCGCGGCCAGCGCCGCCACCCGCGGGGGCACCGCGGCCTCCGCCGTCGGCACGATCAACACGTCACCCTGGCGATACATCAGTCCTCCCTGACCGACCCGACGGGCGTCGGAATCTCACGGTCCGAAACGTAGAACAGGGGTCCGACAAACGCGCCCGGGTCCGCCCCGGCGACCGGTTTGTCGGACCCGGCTGGTAGACAGTTGTTCGGCCCGCATCCCGGAGGAGCAGCGCATGACGGTCGGCAAGCACATCGAAGAGTTCCACGGCCTCCCGGTCCTCGACTTCGTCCAGGCGGTCGAGGACGGCACCGGCCTGCCCGAGGCGGCGGCGGTCGCCTGGAAGGTCGGCATCGAGTTCGACTCGCCGACGTCGTTCGTCGAGCGCTGGCAGCAGTTCCTCGACGCGGTCGACACCGAGCGGGTCACCGCCGTGGTGGTCGGCGAGTGGTCCTCCGACGGGCCGGAGAGCTTCACCGGGCCGCTGGCCGCGATCCTCGCCGCCGCCGACCGGCTGCCGGCCCTGCGCGCCCTGTTCATCGGCGACATCACGTACGAGGAGAACGAGATCTCCTGGATCAACATGGTCGACGTGACGCCGGTGCTGACGACGTACCCGCTGCTCGACGAGCTGGTGGTGCGCGGCGCCGCGGGCTCCATGGTCGAGGACGACGGGATCGCCCTCCAGGCGCTGCGTCACGAGCACCTGAAGGCCCTGCGGTTCGAGTCGGGCGGTCTGCCCGCCGCGGTGCTGCGGGCGGTCGCGTCCAGCGACTTCCCCGCGCTGGAGCGGCTGGAGTTCTGGCTCGGGGTCGAGAACTACGGCGGCGACTCCTCCCTCGACGACCTGGCACCCTTCCTCGACGGCGCCCGGTTCCCGGCACTGCGCCACCTCGGTCTGCAGAACAGCGAGATCCAGGACGAGATCGCCGCCGCCGTCGCGCACGCCCCGGTCGTCGCCCGGCTCGACTCGCTCAACCTCTCGATGGGCGTCCTGACCGACCAGGGCGCCACCGCCCTGCTGGAGGGCCAGCCGCTCACCCATCTGCGGGCCCTCGACCTGCACCACCACTACCTCACCGACGCGCTCCAGGAACGGCTCCGGGAGGCCCTGCCCGGGGTGGCCGTCGACCTCTCCGAGGCCGGGAGCCCGGACGACCGGTGGCGCTACGTCGCGGTCGCCGAATAGCCGGGCACCGCCCCGCCCACATTTTCACCGCTCACCGCTCACCGCTCACCGCTCGCCGCTCGCCGCTCGCCGCCCACCACTCACCACCTGCCGCTCACCGGCAGCGCACGCAGCACAGGGGACCGTATGCACGCCTACCAGCACCAGCGGGAGTTCCACGGGCTCCCCGTGGTGGAGTTCTCCGGCGAGGCCGGTGCCACGGGCGACCGGCCGGCGCCGGGCGCCGCCGCGTGGCGGCTCGCCGTGCCCTACGGCGCGGGCACCGGCTTCGACGCGCTCTGGAACACCTTCCTCGACACGGTGGACCCGGACGAGGTCCGGGCGCTGCTGATCGGCCCCTGGTGGACGGACGGCTACGGGCCGGTGACCGACGCCCTGGCCCGGGTCGTCGGTGACGCCGGGCGGCTCCCCGCCCTCGAAGCGCTCTTCGTCGCCGACGTGACGTCCGAGGAGTGCGAGATCTCCTGGCTGGAGATGTCCGACGTCACCGTGGTGGCGGCGGCCTTCCCCCGGCTCACCGAGCTGGTGGTGCGCGGTGGCGGCGGCCTGGCGCTCACGCCGTTCCGGCACGACCGGCTGAAGGCCCTGCGGTTCGAGGCCGGCGGGCTGCCCGGCACGGTGGTACGGGCCGTGGCCGGCTCCGAACTGCCCGCCCTGGAGCGGCTGGAGCTCTGGCTCGGGGTGGACGAGTACGGCGGCGACTCGACCATCGACGACCTGGCGCCCCTCCTCGACGGCGCCCGGCTCCCGGCCCTGCGCCATCTCGCCCTGGCCAACAGCGAGTACCAGGACGAGATCGCCGCCGCCGTCGCGCACGCGCCGGTCGTGGCGCAGTTGGAGGTGCTGGACCTCTCGATGGGCGTGCTGTCCGACGAGGGCGCCGCCGCCCTGCTGGAGGGCCAGCCGCTGACCCATCTTCGGCTGCTCGACCTGCACCACCACTACCTCTCCGAGGAGCTCCGGCAGCGGCTGCGCGAAGCCCTGCCGGGGGTGGAGCTCGACCTTGACGAGGCCGAGGCGGAGTACGAGGACGACCCCGAGGACCGCTACGTCGCGGTCGCCGAGTAGCCCGGCGCGGTCCGGATGAGCACCCCCCAGACGGCCTCCCCGCAGCCGACCTCCCGCTTGGCGGCCACCCCGCAGGCGCCCGGACCTCAAGCGCCCAGGCCTCAGGCGACCACCCCGCAGGCGCCCAGGCCTCAGGCGCTCCGACCGGCCGCGCCCCCGGCCGGTCCCGGGGAGGACGCGCCGCTGGCCGTCCTCGGCAATCCCGGGCACCGGCGGGTGGCGCTGTTCGCCGCCGCCGCCCGCGCGGCCGGCGTGCCCGAGCCGGTCGTGCTGCCCTGGATCGACGTCCTGCGCGGCCGGTTCGTCGTGCCCGCGGGGAGCCTGCTGCGGATCGAGTCGCCCGGCGAGGACCCGGCCGTGGACGAGCTGCTGCGCGGTCCGGCCCTCGGCCCCTCGTACGCGCCGACCAGGGTGGAGGGCGGCGCGGCCTGGTACAGGGGGGTGGTGGCCGCCCTGCGCGCGGTGGCCCGGGTGCCGGGGGTGCGGCTGCTCGGCGATCCTGAGGAGATCGCCGTGATGTTCGACAAGCGGCGGGCGCACGCACTGCTGGCGGGCGCCGGGGTGCCGGTGCCGCGCGCGCTCGATGGCGCCGGGATCACCGGCTGGGCGGACCTCCGGGAGCGGCTGCGGGCCGCCGGGCTGCGGCGGGTCTTCGTCAAACCCGCGCACGGCTCCTCCGCGTCCGGCGTGGTGGCGCTGGAGTTCGGCCCGCGCGGGCAGGTGCTCGCCACCACCTCGGTCGAGCTGGCCGGCGGGCAGCTGCACAATTCGCTGCGGGTCCGCCGCTACCGGGACGAGCGGGAGGCGGCCGAGCTGGTCGACCGCCTGGCACCTGACGGGCTGCACGTCGAGCAGTGGATCCCGAAGGCCGCCCAGGCGGGCCGCTCGGCCGACCTCAGGGTGGTGGTGATCGCCGGGCGGGCCACCCACGTGGTGGTGCGCACCAGCGCACAGCCGATGACCAACCTCCACCTCGGCGGCGCCCGCGGCAGCCTCGCCGTGGCGCAGCAGGCCGCCGGCCACGCCTGGCCGGGCCTGCTGGAGACGGCCGAGCGGGCGGCGGCCTGCTTCCCCGGTTCACCGATGGTCGGCGTCGACGTCCTGCCCACCGCCGGGTGGCGCCGGGCCGTGGTCGGCGAGGTGAACGCCTTCGGCGACCTCCTGCCGAACCTGACCGGCCTGCCCGGCGGCCCGGCCGAGGGCCTGGACACCTACGCCGCCCAGATCGCCGCGCTACGACACCCGGGCCACCGGCCCGGGCCCGCGAACGACGCACCGACGACGGAACCGATGGAACCCACGCGATGAACCACCAGTACGACCACCGGGCGCCCGCGCCGGCCGCGCCGCCGACACCGCCGGCGGCCGCCGCCGCGCCCGACATGAACGCCGTCGTGGGCACCCACGACCTGCTCCTCGTCACCCTGGACACCCTGCGGTTCGACGTCGCCGAGGAGCTGGCCGCGGCCGGGCGGATCCCGCACCTCGCCGCCGTCCTCCCCGGTGGCCGCTGGGAGCGCCGACACTCCCCGGGCAGCTTCACCTACGCCGCGCACCAGGCGATCCTGGCCGGTTTCCTGCCCACCCCCGCCGCTCCGGGCGGTCCGCACCCGCGGCTGTTCGCCGCCCGCTTCGCCGGGTCGGAGAGCACCGCTCCGCGCACCTGGGTGTTCGACGCGCCCGACCTGCCGGGCGCGCTCGCCGGGCACGGGTACCGGACGGTCTGCATCGGCGGCGTCGGCTTCTTCAACAAGCAGGGCCCGCTCGGCTCGGTGCTGCCCGGGCTGTTCCAGGAGAGCCACTGGTCGCCGGAGATGGGCGTCCCCTCCCCCACCTCCTTCGAGGCGCAGGTCGCCACGGCCGAGCAGGTCGCCGCCGAACAGCCGGCCGGGCAGCCGCTGTTCCTGTTCCTCAACGTCTCGGCGCTGCACCAGCCCAACTGGTTCCACCTGCCGGGCGGCACCCGCGAGGACGGGGACTCCCGGGAGAGCCACGCCGCCGCCCTGGAGTACGTGGACGCCCACATCGGCCGGCTCTTCGCGGCGATGAGCGCCCGCCGGCCGTGCTTCGCGATCGTCTGCTCCGACCACGGCACGGCGTACGGCGAGGACGGATACACCGGCCACCGGATCGGCCACGAGGTGGTCTGGACGGTGCCGTACGCGCACTTCACCCTCCCGGCCCGCCCGGCCGGCCCGGCACCCGCCCCGACCGCAGCCACCCGCCCGACAGCCACCGCCACCGCCACCGCCACCGCCACCGCCACCGCCACCGCCACCGCCGAGGAGACCGCATGACCACGGCCGCGGCCCCGCCGACCGAGTCGCCCTACCGGTCGTACGTCTACGCCTACCCGCACAAGACCGCCTACCGGCGGCTGCCGGAGCGTCCCGCACTGCGCGAGCTGTGGGCCGGCGAGCCGCAGCACGCGCTCTCGCTCTACCTGCACATCCCGTTCTGCGAGGTCCGCTGCGGCTTCTGCAACCTGTTCACCCGGATCGGCAGCCCCGAAGGGCTGACCACCGCCTACCTGGACGCGCTCGACCGCCAGGCCGCCACCGTCCGCGAGGCCCTGGACGACGGCGCCCGGTTCGCGCTGGCGGCGTTCGGCGGCGGCACGCCCACCTACCTCACCGCCGGCGAGCTGGAGCGGCTCTGCGACATCGCCGAGCGGCGGACGGGCGTCGACCTGCGGGCGGTGCCGCTCTCCGTGGAGGCCTCCCCCGCCACCGCCACGGCCGACCGCCTGGAGGTGCTGGCCGCGCGCGGCGCCACCCGGCTGAGCCTGGGCGTGCAGTCGTTCCTCGACGAGGAGGCCCGCTCCGCCGTCCGCCCGCAGAAGCGCGCGGAGGTCGAGGCCGCCCTGGGGCGGATCCGCGCCGCCGGGTTCCCCGTCCTCAACATCGACCTCATCTACGGCATCGACGGCCAGACCGAGACCGGCTGGCTGCGCTCGCTGGACGCCGCGCTGGCCTGGGAGCCCGAGGAGCTGTACCTCTACCCGCTGTACGTCCGGCCGCTGACCGGCCTGGCCCGGCGCGGCGAGCAGGAGAGCCCGGCCGCCTGGGACGCCCGCCGGCTCGCGCTCTACCGGGCCGGCCGCGACCACCTGCTCGCCCGGGGGTACCAGCAGGTGTCGATGCGGATGTTCCGCCGCGCCGCCTCCCCGCAGGCCGGGAGCGGCGAGTACGCCTGCCAGACCGACGGCATGGTCGGCCTCGGCTGCGGGGCCCGCTCCTACACCTCGCGGCTGCACTACTCCTTCGACTACGCGGTGAACGCCACCGAGGTGCGCGGCATCATCGACGACTACGTGGCCACCACCGACTTCCGGCACGCCGAGGTCGGTCGGTACATGACGCCGGAGGAGGCCCGCCGGCGGCACCTCGTCCAGTCGCTGCTCCAGGCCGAGGGCATGCCGCTGGCGGACTACCGCGCCCGCTTCGGCAGCACGCCCCTCGAGGACTTCCCGGCCGAGCTGGCCGCGTTCGAGGCCCGGGGCTGGCTGGCACAGGACGAGCTGCGCCTGATGCTCTCGCCGGAGGGGCTGGCGCACTCGGACGCGGCCGGTCCGATGCTGTTCTCGCCCGAGGTCCACCGGCTGATGGCCGAGTACGAGGCGAAATGACCTTCCTCGGCATGCCCGCGCCCCGGCCGGCCACCGGCGACGCCCGGTCCGGCCCCGACGCCGTACCCGCGGCGGCCTCCCGGCCCGCGCCGGACGACGGGGGGGTCGACCTGACCCTGCTCTACCGGGGCCCGCTGTCCTCCTGCGACTACGACTGCCCGTACTGCCCGTTCGCCAAGCGGCGTGACACGCCGGAGCAGTTGCGGGCCGACCGGGCGGCGCTGGAGCGGTTCACCGGCTGGGCCGCCGGACGGGCCGGTACCGGCGACACGCTGTCCGTGCTCTTCACGCCCTGGGGCGAGGGCCTGGTGCGGTCCTGGTACCGGCGGGCGCTGGTCGAGCTGAGCCAGCTGCCGCACGTGCGCCGGGTGGCGATCCAGACCAACCTCAGCTGCCGAACCGGCTGGCTCGCCGAGGCCGACCCCGACACGCTGGCCCTCTGGGTGACGTACCACCCCGGTCAGGTCGATCACCGGCGGTTCCTCGCCAAGTGCCGCGAGCTCGACGCGCTCGGTGTGCGGTACAGCGTCGGCGTGGTCGGCCAACCCGGGCACCTCGGGGAGGCCCGCCGGCTCCGCGCCGCGCTCGACCCGGCGGTCTACCTCTGGATCAACGCCGCCGAGGGGCTCACCTACAGCGACGCCGAGGCCGCCGACTGGACGGCGCTCGACCCGCACTTCGGCTACAGCCGGCACCCTCACCCCAGCGCCGGCCGCCCCTGCCGCACCGGGGAGTCCGTGCTCTCGGTGGACGGCGACGGCACCGTCCGCCGCTGCCACTTCGTCCGGGGCGTTCTGGGCAACCTCTACGACGGCTCGTACCGGCGCCAACTGCGCTCCCGGCCCTGCCCGTTGCCGGTCTGTGACTGCCACATCGGCTATGTGCACCTGGAGACCCTGCCGCTCTACGACGTCTTCGCCGGAGGCGTCCTGGAACGGGTGCCGCACGCCTGGTGACGCGGCGTACCCGGCCGCCCACCGCCCGCGCGGTAGCGGCCCGCCACCCTCCGGGCACACCGGGCTTCCGGCGCCGCCGCCCCTGGGCAGATCGGCCCCGGCGTATCTAGCCTGGAGGGAGGAGGCGATGGCAATGCTTGGAGACGCACCGATGGTGGCCATCATCCCGGCGGCGGATCTCGCCCGGGCGAAGCGCTTCTACACCGACACCCTCGGCCTGAAGCTCACCGATGAGAACGAGCAGGACGTCAGCTTCGAGTGCGGCGGCACGGAGTTCGGCATGTACGAGACGCCGAGCGCCGGGCAGGCCGCGCACACGCTGGCCAGCTTCAAGGTCCCCGACCTCGACGGCGAGATGGCGACGCTGCGCGGCCGCGGGGTCACCTTCGAGGAATACGACATGCCGGGTTTGAAGACCGTCGACGGCGTCGTGGAGGCCGAGGGCATGCGCGCGGCCTGGTTCAAGGACAGCGAAGGGAACATCATCTGCCTGAACGAGCGGACCGCGTGAGCGCACGGGCCGCCGGGTAGCACCCGCCCCCGGCCCGCACCGACGGCTCGTACCACCGTGTCGGACACCACCGCCACGCCGGCGCGGGTCTCGGTGTGCCACAGCCGCCTCGCCGGTGGACCGGCTCCGGCGAGGCGGCCGGACCCGTGCCATGACGCCGGTACCGCCGACTGCCGGCGCCGGGGTCGCGAATCTGGCGTACCCGCCCGAGCGGACCCGGCGCGCCGCCCCGGGCGCACGGGGGACCGCACCGGTGCTACCTACCGGCCGCCCATTCCTGCGCCAGGCGCTGCTTCCACCCCTTCGGGGCCGGCCAGGCCACTCCCCAGGCGGCGAGCTGGGCCCGGGTCCACCCGCCTGCCGCCGTTCGGGCCGCCTCGACCTCCGCCGGGGAGGGCACGACCCTCGGCCGTGGGGACACCTCCGGAAAGAGGGGGATCGGCTCCGTCCCCGGCGATGGCGACGGAGGCGGAGGCGCGGGGGCGTCCGGCGCGGGGGCGTCCGGGGCGGGGGCGTCCGGGGCGGGGGCGGACACCGCAATGAGATCCGATGCCGGAGCCGGATCCGACAGCGGGGCGGGAACGCTCGCCGGCGTGCCGCTCCGCAGCCGGTAGGGGTGGGTGCGCCAGACCCAGCCGCGCCGGAGCACCAGCGCGGCGAGGTCCATCGACTTCAGTGGCAGGGCCCCTGCGGCAGACCTGACCTGATGCCAGGTCAGTTCGCCGCCCCTCGCCAGCGCTTCGTCCAGCGCGGCCTCCAACCGGCCGTCGACCGGGCGGTCCTCCAGGAGTCTGCGGGTCCTCCAGGAGTCTGCGGGTCCTCCAGCCGTCGGTGGCCACCAGACCCCACCCGCGGGCCCGGCAGAGTGCCTCCACCGCACGGTACTTGGCGACGTTGACGGCGGTCGCCATCTCGTAGACCGGTTTGACCTCGATCAGGACGCAGCGCCCGTCGGTGGTGGCCACGAGGAGGTCCGGGTAGTAGGTGCGCCGGCGACCGTCGAAGTCGTAGCCGATGGCCAGGGGCTGCTCCTGGTAGTACGCGATCTGCGGGGCGAAGCTGAGCAGTTGGACGACGCGCCACTCGGTCTCCGACTCGTAGGCGACCTCGCGGTCCAGCTTGGGGCAGTGCCAGGACCCGGAGCGCCCGTCCTCCCCGGCCGTGTCCCGCAGGGCCGCCAGCTCCCCGCGCGGCGGGGCGGGCTCGGGCGCTCCGAACCAGCTGACCTCGGCCTCCAGTGCGGCCCAGCGTCGGGCGGCGCGTTCGATCCGCCCCTGCCGTGACAGTTCGCGACGCGCGGCGTCGTGGCGAAGGGCGCGCACGGTCATGGCCTCGGCCGCCAGGTTCTCCGCGCGCAGCTTCCGGGCACCGGCCAGTTGGGCGATCACCAGCGCGGCCTGCCGCACCGGGACCGACGGCAGCAGCACCTCCGCGAGGTCGAGCAGTCGGGCCGGCGCCGGGGGGTCCGCCACCGCTGCGCCGGCGGTCCGGGAGCCGCCGAGCGGATCCGGGCCGTCCCCGGCGGGCGAACCGCCGAGCGGATCCGGGCCGTCCCCGGCGGGCGAGCCGTCGGGCGAACCGTCGGGGCACGGTGGATCATCGACCCGGCTCAGCCCGGCGAGCAGGGTCCGCAGGCTCCGGGTCGCCGGCGCGGCGGTGCTCGCCATGCCGCGCACCGCCTTCACCTGGAGCTGGCGGACCCGCTCCCGCGAGATCCCGAACGCCTCCCCCACCGCCGCCAACGACTCGGCCGGTCCGTCGTGCAGCCCGAGGCGGCGGCAGACGATCTCGCGGCTCCGCCCAGCGGGTATCTCCGCCGCCGCGGCGGCAGCCAGCTCGCGGAGCAGCAGCACCGTGTCGGGGTCGCGCTCGGCGATCGGCGCCCAGTCGGTCGTCAGCCTCGACGCCCCGGGGCAGAGGCACTCCAGGAGCCAGTCGTCCAGCAGCAGACGCGCCTCGCCCTCCCACAGCCGTCGGGCAGCCGCCTGCCGCACCGGGGCGGCCACGACCGCCAGGTCCGCGACGACCGGACGCGCGACGAACTCCGCCCGGCGCTCGGCCCGCAGCTGGTGCCCGGTCGTCCGCTCCCACTCGACCCGCACGTCATCGAGCCGGGCCGACCACTGCGGCCCGGCTGCGGGCTCGCCGCGCGTGGGCCTGGCCGGGGCAGGCTCCCCGGGGGTGGCCGCCGGAGCGTCACCGGCGGCCCGTCGCCGGCGCAGCCCGCGTGGGGGACGGCGGCGCGCGTCGAACACGCTCCGCCACGGATAGTCCGGGTCGGCGGCCAGGCGCGCTCGGAGCCACTCCAGCTCGGCGCTCCCGACCAGCGCGGCACCGGAGGCCGGTCCGCCGCCGGAAGCCGGACCGTCCTCGACCAGCGCGGCCTCGGGCAGCTCGGCCTCGGGCACGAGGCGGGCCAGCCGGGCGCCGATGGCCCCGGTCGTCCGGCCGTGCCGCCCGGCCAGTTCGGTCAGGTCGAGACCCTCCCGAACACCGTCGACAAGCCGCCCGGTCTCCTCGTCGCTCCACGCGCGGCCCTGCCGCGACGCGGGTGGCGGACCCTCCACGTTCCCCCCCGGGTTCGTTCACGAGGGATCCAGTATGCCCGCCGCCACCGACAGGACGCCGCCGCACCGGCGGGCCCGGCCGGTCAGCCTTCGGCGCCGTCGGCCAGGAGCGCGGAGTCGAGCGCGCCGGTCACCCGGTTGAGCAGGGCTCGCAGGTCGGCGAGGTCCTCGACCGGTAGGCCGGTGGCGGCGAGCAGCCTGCGCGGCACCTGCCCGGCGCGGTCGCGCAGCTCGCGCCCGGCGTCGGTGAGGCTGACGGTGACGGAGCGCTCGTCCTCGGGGCTGCGCTCCCGGCGGACCAGGCCGGCCGCCTCCAGCCGCTTGAGCAGCGGCGAGAGGGTCCCGGAGTCCAGGCGCAGGTGCTCGCCGATCCGCTTCACGGGCAACTCGCCGTGCTCCCAGAGCACCAGCATGACCAGGTACTGGGGGTAGGTGAGCCCCAGGTCCTTGAGCAGCACGCGGTAGACGCCGCCGAACGCGCGCGAGGCGGCGTTCAGCGAGAAGCAGATCTGCTGGTCGAGCCGGAGCAGGTCCTCGTCGCGGAGCGGCTGCTCGCCGTGGAGCAGGTCCGCGCCGGGCGCTCCGGAGCGGGCGGCATCGACGGAAGGGGCATCGACGGAAGCCGCGTGGACGGGCAGGGCGTCGACGGACGGCGCGTCGGCGGCGGCGGTCTCGGGGGGTGTTGCCATGACTCCATGATAGCGGCCATGCGCACCATTGAGTTGTGCGCAATTGAATTGCGTGCTCTACTTGTACCCGGAAGGCGGCCCCACCGGCCGCCGGGGACAGAAGCAGTACGGACGCAGGACGAAAGGGACCAGACCCATGGACGCGATCTACACCGCTGTGGCCACCGCGAACGGCCGAGAGGGCCGCGCCGTCAGCTCCGACGGACAGCTGGACCTCGCGCTGGCGATGCCGCCCGCCCTCGGCGGCAGCGGCCAGGGCACCAACCCCGAGCAGCTGTTCGCGGCCGGCTACGCGGCGTGCTTCGCCAGCGCGCTGGGCCTGGTCGGCCGGCAGGCCCGCGTCGACACCAGCGAGGTCTCGGTCACGGCCGAGGTCTCGATCGGCAAGGACGGCGCCGGCTTCGGCCTCGCGGTCGTCCTGCGGGTCGAGCTGCCGGACGCGCTGGCCGGCGAGGGCGGCGAGCTCCTGGTCAAGCAGGCGCACGAGGTCTGCCCCTACTCCCGCGCCACCCGGGGCAACATCCCGGTGGAGCTCGTCGTCGAGTAGCAGCACCCGCCCCCCGGCACGTCAGGGCCCCGCCGCGCCGTCGGCGGGGCCCGCGGCGTCTATCCGCCGCCGGGCGGCTCCCCCGCGGCGGCCTCACCCGGTCCGCCGGCGTCCCGCAGGACGTCCAGGCGGTGCCGGTACTCCTCCGTGTCGATCTCGCCGCGCGCGAACCGCTCGGCGAGCAGCTGCTCGGCCGTCGGCGAGACCGCCCGGCGCGGCGGCCCGGCAGGCCCGGCCGCGGCCCACGGGCCGGGCGGCACCGGCCGCGCTCCCCGCGAGGTCCGCGACAGGTGGCGGACCAGCGCGACGGCCGCCAGGACGAGGACCGCCAGGACCAGCAGCAGCAGGAGGGCCAGCAGGCCGTAGCCCCAGCCGCCCAGGACGTGACCGTGGCCGTGCCCGTGGCGCGGACCGTTCCAGTGCCCCATCACGGCCTCCTCCTCCGGCCCTACAGGGCCCATCGAGGTGATCGGCGCCTCATCACCATCCTGCGCCCGCAGGTGCTCCGGCGGACCTGAGGATTGTCTGAGAAACGCTCGCGACGCGCCGATCGTGCCCGTCGGGGTAGCGTTGCGGCCCATGGACCACCACCCGCCGGCCGACGACCGCGAGCGGCTCGTCGCGGCCGGGGTGCTCCGCCGCTACGAGGACCGACGCCTGCATCCGGCCCTGCGCCACTCGCCGATCTTCTACGTCTCCAGCCGGCTCTGGGCAGAGCTCACCGCGCTGGCCATCGCCCCGGAAGCGGCCGCCGCCACGGCGCACGCGCTGCTGGCCACCATCGCCGAACAGGCCGTCGACGCCGCCCTCGCCCCCGGCAACGAAGGCGCCCCGCGCGACGACCTGTACGTCACGCACCCCGCCCACATCGGCCCGTACCGCCGGGTGGTCTGGTTCCAGCGCACCGGCCCGCGCGGCCTGATCACGGCGACGTTCCCGCCGGACCGGTGAACCGCGCTGCCCCCGGGCCGACGACTCCGACCCGGGGGCAGCCACGCGGCCTTCGTCAGCGCTCTATCCGCAGGCTGTGGCAGGTCCAGCTCAGCCGGTCCGGACCCGTGGCCGACGGCCGGTCGTGGTACGTGCCGTCCGCCACCGAGAGGTTGACGATCAGGTAGGCGTGGAAGTCCGGCCCGACCCCGCGCCGGTCCGCGTGCACGAGCGTGTCGCCGACGAACCAGTCCACCGAGCGCGCGCCCAGCACCGCCCGCAGGTCGAAGGTGGCGCCGGGGGCTATCCCGGCGTCGGCGCCGTGCCAGTACCGGGAGCCGCCGCGAACGTGGTTCGAGACCTCCAGCAGGTCCGGATGGTCGGGGTGGTACTCGAAGACGTCCACCTCGTTGCCGCCGTCCCGCCAGGTCCAGATGGCCGGCCAGGCGCCCGTCTCGACGGGGAGCGTGACCCGCGCCGTGAGCACGTCGCCGGTGCGGACCTGGAACGCCTCCGGGCTGCCCTCGGTGGTGAGCAGGCTGCACGTCCACAGGTCGCCGCCGTGCCGCCGGACGGCGGCGAACACGCCACCGGGGCAGTAGGAGCGGCTCAGGAAGTCCAGCTTGTGATCGCCCCGGTTGGTCGGCCCCATCCGGGGATAGGCGCTGCTGCGGCCCGCCACCCACTGCCTGGTCGAAGTGAAATCCGCGTCGAACACGACTGCCACGGCCGCCTCCCGGGTCACCCGGCGCGTTCGGCGGCCCGCTGCCGCCGCACACAAGGAGTGACTTACCCGATACTCTCCGCAGTATGCGAAGCGGACGCTCCGGGTCCGTGGTCAGGACAGCGGGACGCGACGGGACGCCACGGGACAGCGGCCGGCCCGGGCCGGAGTCAGCCGACGACGGCGGCCTCGTCGCTGCTGCCGAGGCGGTCCGTCACCGACACCACGCCGTCCACCGAGCGGCACAGGCTCAGCACGATCGGCACCAGGTGCGGCGCCGGCACGCTGCCGCTGAGCACCACCCGGCCCTGGTCGACCTCCACGCCCACCTCCGCCGGGCTCACGCCCTCGATCCGGCCGAGCACCTCCTCGACGATCTCGCGGCGGATCACCCGGTCCTCGCGCAGGAAGACGCGCAGCAGGTCGCCCCGGCTCACCATGCCGAACACCCGGCCGTCCTCGTCCAGCACGGGCAGTCGCTTCACCCCGTGCCGGCTCATCATGCGCGCGGCCGCCACCACACTGGTGCCGGGGGTGACGCAGACGGCGGGGCCGGTCATCAGGTCCGCGGCGGTGACGGCCCCGCCCGGCCCCGTCCGGGTCAGCTCGGGCGGCGGCACCAGGCTGCCCGGGTCCTCCTGGGCGGCCAGGGTGAGCAGCAGGTCCGCCTCGGAGACGATGCCGAGGGGCCGCCCGTCGGGGTCCACCACCGGGACACCCGTGATGTCGTACTCGGTCAGCACGGCGACGATCTCCCGGAACCCGGTCTCGGGCGCGACCCGCACCACGGGACTGGTCATCACTGATTCGACGGTGGCATGCAGCACGCCGGTCACCTCGTCCACGAGCGATGTCGGCCGGACGACCGCCGTCCGGCCGGATATCTGGAGCATCGCTCCCGGCCGCGCCCCCGGCCAGGGGCCGAAGGGGCTGACATCCCGGGACCAACGGCACTGCCGTCCGACGCTCCCCTCACAGCGTACGGCGGTGCGGTCCGCTCGCCCGGCCGTCGAGCCCGGCCCGCTCCGGACGGCGGCCCGCGGGGGCGGGTGCCGGGCCGGTGCTGTGGCGGCCCGGACGGCGGGCGGCGAAGCTGGCGGAGGGCGCGTGCGGCCCGCCCGCCGGCGCCGCCGCGCCGAACCCCGCACCCCTGACGCGGCTTTCTGGGAGGCACCATGGCCGGACCGAGCACCCCCGACGCCCCGCTGCGCTGCCTGGTCACGGGTGCCACCGGCTACATCGGCGGCCGGCTCGTCCCCGAGCTGCTGGCCGCCGGGCACTCCGTCCGCTGCCTGGTCCGCGACCCGGGCCGGCTGCGCGACCACCCCTGGCGGGCCTCGGTCGAGGCCACCGCCGGGGACGTCACCCGGCCGGAGTCGCTGACCGGGGCCTTCGCCGGCATCGACGTGGCCTACTACCTGGTCCACTCGCTGGGCACCGGCCGTGACTTCGAGGCGACCGACCGGGCCGCCGCCCGGGCCTTCGGCGAGGCGGCGGCCCGGGAGGGGGTCCGCCGGATCGTCTACCTCGGCGGTATCAACCCCGCCGGGGTGCCGGCCGCCGAGCTGTCCCCGCACCTGCGCTCGCGCGCCGAGGTCGGCCGCCGGCTGCGGGCGAGCGGGGTGCCGACCGCCGAACTCCGGGCCGCGGTGATCATCGGATCCGGTTCGGCCTCGTTCGAGATGCTGCGCTACCTCACCGAGCGGCTGCCCGTGATGGTGACCCCGAACTGGGTCGACACCAGGATCCAGCCGATCGCCGTCCGGGACGTCCTGTACTACCTCACCGCGGCGGCCCGGCTGCCGCCGGAGGTGGACCGGGCCTTCGACATCGGCGGCCCGGACGTCCTCACCTACCGCGAGATGATGATGCGCTACGCCGCCGTCGCCGAGCTGCCGCGCCGGCTGATCGTCCCGGTGCCGGTGCTCACCCCCCGGCTCTCCAGCCACTGGGTCGGCCTGGTGACGCCCGTCCCCAACTCGCTCGCCCGCCCGCTGGTGGAGTCGCTGCGGCACGAGGTGGTCCGCGGCGAGCACGACCTGGTCGAGTACGTGCCCGACCCGCCCGGCGGCCCGACCGGCTTCGACGAGGCGGTCCGGCTGGCACTGCGGCGGATCAGGGACGCCGAAGTGGCAACCCGGTGGTCCTCCGCCACCCTGCCCGGCGCGCCGAGCGACCCGCTGCCCACCGACCCGGACTGGGCCGGCGGCAGCCTCTACCAGGACGTCCGGGAGCGCGACGTGGGCGCCCCGCCGGACGCGCTCTGGCGGGTGGTGGAGGGCATCGGCGGCGAGAACGGCTGGTACTCCTTCCCGCTCGCCTGGGCACTGCGCGGCCGGCTCGACCGGCTGGCCGGCGGCGTCGGCCTGCGCCGGGGCCGGCGCGACCCGGCCCGGCTACGGGTCGGCGACTCGCTGGACTTCTGGCGGGTGGAGGAGATCGAGGCCGGGCGGCTGCTGCGGCTGCGCGCCGAGATGCGGCTGCCCGGACTGGCCTGGCTGGAGCTGTCCGTCACCCCGGACGGCCTCGGTGGCAGCCGCTACCGGCAGCGGGCACTGTTCCACCCGCACGGGCTGGCCGGGCACGCGTACTGGTGGTCGGTGGCACCGTTCCACGCCATCGTCTTCGGCGGGATGGCGCGCCGGATCACCGAACGCGCCGCCGGATCCCGGAACACCGCCCCGGACGGCGCAACCATCACATGATCGACTCGTTGGACCGTCCGCCACCACACGACAGACGGCTCCGGGGAGAACGCCTTGGCAGGACGGATAGACGGCGGCGCACCGCCCCGGGGCGCGGGCGCGCGTCCGGTGGCCCGGGCCGAGGCGACCCTGGTCCGCCACTACCGCCGGCTGGTCCGGCTCGCGTACCTGGCCCTGCCGGCCGACCGGGACCGCCACAGCCGGGTGCTCGCCGCGCACGCCGCGGTCCAGCGGGCCCTGCCGTCCCGTTGGAGCAGGCTGCGGGAGCCGGCCGGCACGGACGAGGACCCGCTGTACGCCGCCCTGCGCCTGCGGGTGCTGCGCGGCGCGCTGCACCCGCGGCCCGCCGACCGGCTGCGGACGCCCCGGGTCTGGGGGCTGCGGCTGTTCACCCCCGGCGGCGGTGAGCGGGACGCGGCACTGGACCGCGAACTGGCCGCCCTGGGGGCGCCCGCCCGGTCCGCGTTCGCGCTGCTCGCCGTGGAGGAGCTGACGCCCGAGCAGGCCGCGGAGGTGCTGCTTCAGGCCGGTGCGACCGACCCCGGGCAGGCCGTCGACGAGGCCGCACGGCTCTGCGCCGGACCGGATCACGGCCTGTCGGCCTTCGACCCCTGCGCGGTGCGCGTCCAGCCGACCGACCTGCTGCGCCGCCGCCGGGCCTTCGGTGCCTCGCTCGCGGTGGCCGCGCTCGCGCTCACCGGTACCGCCGCCGCGCTGGCCGGCCCCGGTGCCCCGGCCCCGGCCGGCGCGCCCGTCCGTCCGCTCGCCGTCCCGCCGGGCGGAACGGCGCCCGACCCGGCCCGGCTGCTCCGGGTGGCAGCGGACCAGTGGCAGCACACCGCCCGGATCGACTTCTCCGCCTGGCCCGCCCGCGGCGACCGCCGTGACGACACCGCCCTGCTCGGCCGGGCGCTCGCCGCCTGGTCGGGCCCCGGCCCGCGGACCAGGCCCGAGCCGGGCACCCCGGCCGCCCCGCCGCAGGGCCCGCCCCAGCTGCTGTTCGCCGGCACCGTCGACGGCGCGGCCGTGGTGGTGCTCTACGACGGCGGGCGGCTCGCCCGCTGGACCGACGGACCCGGCGGCGGGCTGGACCTCGCCCGTGCCGACGACTCCTCCGTCACCACCGCCGGCGCGGTGGTGCTGCACCGTCAGGGGGCGACCGCCCGCTACCTGCTCGCCCCGTGGATCGACGCGGCCGACACCCGCCGGATCGACCAGCCGGACGTACCCGCCAGGGCACTGGACCGCGTGGACGGCGTGACCGCCGCGGCACCCGGCGCGGACACCCCCGGTTCGCGCTCCCCGGGGGCGCTCGCGGACTGCCTGGGCGCCACCGTGCTCCAGTTGCGCTCCTCCGCCACGATCGCCGAGAAGCACTCCTTCCTGCTGGCCGACCTCGGCGGGCTGGTGCCCGCCCACCTCAGCTACACCCCGCCGCCGGACCGCACCCAGCCGGCCCGGCAGCCCCGCGAGGCGGTCGGCCAGGACGCGCTGCTGGCCTGGGCCCGCGCGGGCTGCGCCGTTCCGGACGGCACCCCCGGGGTCAAGCAGCTCAACCTCTGGGCCTTCGCGGTGCAGCAGCTGCCGCAGAACGCGGGCGCGGCGTCCTGGGTCTGCCTGCGCGCCGACCGCTGGAACGGCGAGGGCAGCGCCGCGACCGCCGTGCTGCTGCCGAACGCCCGGGGCCCGCAGCGCACGGGCGGCGGGCCGGGCCGGGCGTGCAGCCGGTTCGAACAGGACACGGTGGGGTGGACGTGGTGGCGCTCGCCGCAGGGCACCGAGTTCCTGCTGGCCGCGGGCAGCCGGCGGGTCGGCCGGATCACGGCCAAGGGACCGGACTGGTCGGCCGACCGGGCCACGCCGGACCACACCCTGGCGGTCGAGCGGCCCGGCCGGGCCGCCGTCACGCTGGAGGCGGTGCTGGACGGCGGCACCCGGATCGCTCCGCTGCGGTGAGGGCGACCGCGGGAGCCTCCCCCTCGGCAGCCGCCCCCGGTGCGCCCGCCGGCCACGGGCGCACCGACGCCCGACGGTGCCTCAGGCCGCCCAGCGGGCCCGGACGTCCAGGCGTCGCAGCAGCGGATGCGCGTCCCCGGCGGTCCCGGACCCGGTCCGCCGTCCCGTCACGCGGCGCGCCCACCAGGCGGACGCCAGGTTCGAGGAGAGCAGCGGGCGCCCGCTGGTGTCCTCCCGCGCGAGCTCGGCGAGCGCGCCGAGCGTCCCCATCCCGGTCCCGGTGAACAGCAGCGCGGAATCGTCGGGGATCCCGTTCTCCTGCTGGTGGGCCCGTATTCGCTCGCGGATCCGGCCCGTGGTCACCTCGTAGGGGTCGAAGTGGTCGGACCCGTCCGGGGCCGTCCCGGCGGGCACGAGGACGACGCCGTCCACCGTGAGCCCGGCCCGCTCCCAGAAGGCGCGGGAGGTCGCGGTGAGCCACGGCTGGTAGGGCGAGACCAGGGTCAGCCGGTTCACCCCGAGCGCCTCGCAGGCGGCCAGGATCGCCTGCGTCGAGGAACTGACCGGGAACCCTGAGCGGTTCGACATCTCCTCGCACAGGGCGCGGTCGCCCGCCGGGTCCAGCAGGTAGTGCGAGGCACTGCAGGCGACCACGGCCGCGTCCAGCCGCATGCCGCCGAAACCGTCGAGGGTGTCGGGAAGGACCCGGTTGTAGGTCTCCAGCATCTCCCGGAGCTCCACCCCCGGCGTGGTGGGGAAGCGGGAGGTGTACACGTGCACGGCGGCACCGATCAAGCGGTTGAACTCCGGCTCCGCCGTGGGGTTCTCCGGGGGGACGACGACTCCGAGTCTGGGCAGCGAGAAGAGATCCATGGCCGCACAGTAGGCCGAACGCCGAGACAGGGGACAGATCCGCCGACGTTAAGCGACAGACCACTCACAAGCGCTTTGCACGCCGTTCCCGTTGTTGACATTCCTTGACACTCCCCCACACATCCCTGACCCGAATCCCCTTGTCCGCCACATCCGTTCGGTGAACCCTGGTGATCACAGCCGCCCCGTGGACCGGACCGCACACGCGTGGCCACGCGGCCGGCCTCCCTGGGGCCGGCCCTTCCCCGAAGGAGCAAGCCCCGTGCCTGCCGCCGCAGAACACGCCGGAAGGAAGCAGGTGCACCTCGCCGTGCAACTGCCGGCCATCCACAACGTGACCGTCTGGTCGGACCCCCGTTCCGAGAGCCAGATCGCGATCGACTCCTTCATCCGGCTCGCACGGACCGCGGAACGCGGCAAGTTCGACTTCTTCTTCCTGGCCGAAGGGCTGCGACTGCGCGAACACAAGGGCCAGGTCTACGACTTGGACGTGGTGGGCCGCCCGGACAACCTGACGGTGCTGGCCGCGCTCGCCGCCGTCACCGACCGGCTCGGGCTCGCCGCGACCGTCAACACCACCTTCAACGAGCCCTACGAGGTGGCCCGCAAGCTGGCGAGCCTGGACCTGCTCAGCGGCGGCCGGGCGGCCTGGAACGTGGTCACCAGCTACGACGCCTTCACCGGCGAGAACTTCCGCCGCGGCGGCTTCCTCGCCGAGGCCGACCGCTACACCAGGGCGGCCGAATTCCTGCAGACCACCCGCGAGTTGTGGGACAGCTGGGCGGACGGCGACGTACCCGCCGACGCGGCGGACGGCCGGTTCGTGCGCCCCGGCGCCGGCACCTTCGCCCACCGCGGCACGCACTTCGACATCGCGGGCCGGTTCACCACCCCGCGCGGCCCGCAGGGCCATCCGGTGATCATCCAGGCCGGGGAGTCGGACGTCGGCCGGGAGTTCGCCGCCTCCGACGCCGAAGTCATCTTCAGCAAGTACAACCGGCCCGACGAGGCCCGGGCGTTCTACCGGGACGTGAAGTCCCGGCTCGCCGCGTACGGCCGGCGCCCGGACGACCTGAAGATCCTCCCCACCGCGACCGCCGTGGTGGCCGACACCGACGAGGAGGCCACCGCGTACGCGGACGAGATCACCCGCGCGCAGGTGAGCCCGCAGACCGCGATCGCCCACCTGGAGGGCGTCTGGGGCCGCGACCTCTCGGCGTACGACCCGGACGGACCGCTGCCCGACATCGAGCCGGAGCCGGACGCCCTCCTGCTGAAGGGGCACTCGGTGTTCCGCAAGGGCCGTGAGGAGACGGCGCGGCGGTGGCGCAGGATCGCCGAGGAGCGCGGGCTGAGCATCCGTCAACTGATGATCGAGGTCCACGGCGGCCAGAACTTCGTCGGCAGCCCGCAGACCGTCGCCGACACGATCGACCGCTTCGTGCAGAGCGAGGCGGCCGACGGATTCGTCCTCGTACCGCACCTGACGCCCGACGGCCTGGGCGACTTCGTGGACCGGGTGGTTCCGCTCCTCCAGGAGAAGGGCGTGTTCCGCGAGGAGTACACCGGAACGACGCTCCGCGACCATCTCGGCCTCGGCTCCCCGAAGGAGACCTCGTGACCGCCACCCCGTCCGACTCCCCGCTGCACCTGGCCGTCGCGCTCGACGGCGCGGGCTGGCACCCGGCCGCCTGGCGGGCCCCGGACGCCCGGCCGTCGGAGCTGTTCACCCCCGGCTACTGGGCGGGCCTCGTGGCCGAGGCCGAGCGGGGGCTGCTCGACTTCGTCACCCTGGAGGACGGCCTCGGTCTGCAGTCCGAGCCCTTCCACCGCCCCGACGACCGCACCGACCGGGTCCGGGGCAGCGTCGACGCCGTTCTGCTGGCCGCCCTGCTCGCGCCGCTGACCGACCGCATCGGCCTGGTACCGACCACGAACGTCACCCACACCGAACCGTTCCACCTGGCGACCGCCATCGCGACCCTGGACTACGCCGCCCGCGGCCGGGCGGGCTGGCGGCCGCAGATCGCCTCCCGCGCCTCGGACGCCGCCCACTTCGGCCGCCGCACCACCCCGCAGCTCACCGACGACGACATCCGCGACCCCGAGCTGATCGCCAAGCGGCTCCGCCCGCTCTTCGCGGAGGCCGCCGACGTGGTCGAGGTGGCACGACGGCTGTGGGACAGCTGGGAGGACGACGCGGAGATCCGGTCCGTGCCGACCGGCCGCTTCATCGACCGTGACAAGCTGCACCACATCGACTTCGAGGGCGAGCACTTCAGCGTCCGGGGGCCGGCGATCACCCCGCGCCCGCCGCAGGGCCAGCCGCTGGTCGCGAGCCTGGCCCACGCCTCGACGCCGTACGAGTTCGCGGCCCGCGCCTCGGACGTCGTCTTCGTCACCCCGCACGACCGCCCCGGCGTCGAACGGATCCTCGCGCAGGTCGACGAGGCCGTCGCCGCCACCGGCCGTGACCTGCGGGCCAGGCCGCTGCGGCGGTTCGCGGACCTGATCGTGCTGCTGGACGACAGTCCGGCGGCCGCCGCCGACCGCAAGGCCCGGCTGGACGAGCTGGCAGGCGCCGAACTCGCCTCGGACGCCGTGGTGTTCACCGGCACCGCGGCTGCTCTGGCCGCTCTGCTGCTCGACTGGCGCTCGGCCGGGCTGGACGGGTTCCGGCTCCGCCCGGCGGCGTTGCCGCACGACCTCGAGGCGATCACCCGGGCCCTGGTACCGGAGTTGCAGCGCCGGGGTGCCTTCCGCACGGCCTACACGGCGACGACGCTGCGCGGTCACCTGGGGTTGGAGCGGCCGGCCAACCGGTACGCGCGGGTCTGACCTCGGCCCGGAGCGCTCAGGGGTGCGCCGCGGCGGGCCTGCTCAGGGGCGCGCCGCGGCGGGGTCGCCCGCCGGCTGTCGGCCGAGGGCCTCGCAGCCGCGGCGCACCGCCTCCACCGCGGTGAGCCGGCCGCCCTGGGCGAACGCCGCCGCGAAGGCGGCCGCCCCCAGGACCTCCTCGGCGGCCGCCGCGATCCGGTCCGTGTCGCCGCGCTCGGCGGGCGGCAACGGGGCCCCCACACCCCGGCGTGCCGCGTCCGCGGCGCCGAGCAGCAGGGCCGCGCACTCGGCGCCGCGCCGCCCGGCCGCTCCCCGGCCGGCGACCGCGGCCGCGCCGGCCAGGCCCTCCAGGGAGAGGGCCAGCGCGCGCGGCTCGTCGAGGGAGCGGGCGACCGCCCAACCGCTCAGGTGCCGGTCGGCCGCCAGGTCGGCGTCGCCCCGGAGTTCGGCGACGAAGCCGAGCTCCGCGAGGAGCAGGTGGTCGCCCGCCTCCGAGGACACCTCCGCGTAGCCGTCGCGGATGTGCACCAGATGGGCCTCGGCGGCGGCCAGGTTCCCCGAACGGCGGGCGCCGAGCGCCAGGCCCATCTCGGAGTGGATCTCCCCGTACTTGTAGCCCTGTTCGGCGGCGATCCGGCGGGCCTGTTCGTGCAGCTCCCGGCCCCGTTCCCAGTCGTGGGCCAGCAGGGCGAGCCGGCCCAGCCCGGACAGCCGGGCCGACACCTCGGCCTCCAGCCCCAACTCCCGCGCGATGTGCAGGCCTTCACGCTGGCGGCGGGCCGCCTCCGGGTACTCCCCCTTGATCTCGGCGAGCGCGGCGAGTGGTGAGACCGTCTGCAACTCGCCCCAGCCGTCGCCCAGTTCGCGGAAGAGCGCGGCACTGCGCAGACCGTCGCGGCCGAGACCGGCGAGGTCGCCGCGGACCAGGGCGAGGGTGGCCCGCAGACCGAGTGCGGCGGCCGTGCCCCACTGATCGCCCTCCTCGGCGAAGACCGCGAGGGCGCGCGCGTTCAGCTCCTCGCCCTCGGCGGCCTCGCCCGCGCTGAACAGGCCGTACGCGCAGAGCCACAGGGCCCGGGCGCGGCGCACCGGGTCGGGCACCGCACCGGCCGACGCGACCGTGCAGGCGAGCGCGTGCGCCTCCGCGCGGTCGCCGGTGAGGAGTGCGAACGCGCCGTGCAGGAGCGCGAGTTCGGAGCTGGGCCGGGGAGCGGCGGCGAGCGCGGCGGCCAGGCTGCGGCGGCCCTCGGTGAGCCGGCCGCGCAGCAGCCACCACCAGGCCAGGGCGGTGGCCAGCCGGACCGCCTCGTCGCCGTCCCCTTCCGCGGTCCGGCGCAGCGCCTCGTCGAGGGCCGCGCGCAGATTGCCCGCCTCGGCGTCCAGCCGGGCGAGCCAGGGCCGCTGGTCCGCGCCGCGCAGCCGGGGCTCGGCGCGCTCGGCGAGCGCGAGGTAGTGGCGCAGGTGGCGGCCGCGCACGGCGGCGAGGTCCGCCATCTCGTGCAGGCGTTCGGTGGCGTACGCGGCGACGGACTCCAGGAGGCGGTAGCGCCGCCCGGTGGGCTGGTCGACGACAACCACCAGGGAGCGGTCGACGAGCCGTGTCACCAGGTCGAGGACCTCGTAGCGGGTCACGCCGTCGCCCGCGCAGGTGGCCTCCGCGGCGTCCAGGTCGCAGCCGTCGCTGTGCACCGCCAGGCGGCGCAGCACGATCCGTTCGGGTGCGCTGAGCAGCTCCCAGCTCCAGTCGATCACCGCGCGCAGGGTCTGCTGGCGGGCGGGGGCGCCGCGGCGGCGGGAGCTCAGGAGCCGGAACCGGTCGCCCAGCCGGGTCGCCAGCTCCCGGACCCCCAGGGTGCGCACGCGGGTGGCAGCGAGTTCCAGGGCGAGCGGGATGCCGTCCAGTCGGCGGCAGATCTCGGCGACGGCCTCGCGGTCGGCGAGGTCGCCGCCGTCCGGGTCGCGGGGGAAGCCGGGGTCGTGGGCGGCGGCGCGCTCGCTGAACAGCCGCACGGCGTCGTCGGTCGGCAGCGGCTCGACCAGGAACACCGCCTCGCCCGTCAGGCCCAGCGGCTCCTGGCTGGTGGCCAGCACCCGCAGGTCCGGTGCGGTGCGCAGGAGCAGCTCGGCGAGTTCCGCCGCCGCGTCGACGACGTGCTCGCAGTTGTCCAGGACCAGCAGGGTGCGGCGGTCCCGCAGCGCCGTGGCGAGCCGGTGGACGGGCGAGGCGGGCCCCGCCCCGCCGCCCGTGCCCGGCGGCGCGGGGGCGTCGTCCCGGACGCCGAGCGTGGTGGCGACGACCTGGGCCAGGTCGGCGGCGGTGCCGCCGCGGACCCCCGCGAACTCCACCAGCCAGATCCCGTCGGGGCGGTTCCCGGCCGGCTCCCGCGCGGCCACGGCGGCGGCGGCCGCGACGGCCAGCCGGGTCTTGCCGACGCCGCCGGCGCCGGCCAGGGTCACCAGGCGGGTGTCGTCCAGGAGCCGGGACACCTGGGCGACGGCCGCGTCCCGTCCGATCAGGCGGGTCAGCGGGACCGGCAGGTTGGCGTGTTCGCCGGCGGGCGGGGCGGGGGCGGGGGCCACGGGCGGGGCGGGCGTCGGGATGGCGGGGGCTACGGGCGCGGCGAGCGAGGCGGCGGCCGGCGCCGAACCGGCCCGCGCGGTGCCCGGGCCGGGGTCCAGGCCGGGGTCCTGGCGCAGGACGGCCCGGTGGAGGCTGGTCAGCGCGGGGGCCGGGTCGACGCCCAGCTCCTCGGTGAGTCGGGTGCGGAGGTCCTCGTAGCTCGCGAGCGCCTCGCTCTGACGGCCCGCGAGGTACAGGGCGCGCATCTGGACGGCGCGCAGCCGCTCGCGCAGCGGGTGCCCGGCGACGAGGGCGGCGAGCTCGCCGGCGAGCAGCGCGTGGTCACCGGCGAGGAGCCGCGCCTCCGCCTGGTCCTCCAGGACGGCGAGCCGCTGCTCGGCGAGGCGGCACGCCGCCGACCGGACGAACTCCTCGTCGGCGAAGTCCGCGTACGCCGGCCCCCGCCACAGGTCGAGGGCCTCGGTCAGGAGCTCCGCCCGGGCGCGCGGGTCGCGGACGCCGCCTGCGTCGGCCACCAGGGCGCCGAAGCGGTCGGCGTCCAGCTCGCCGGCGCCACGGTCCAGCCGGAGGCGGTAGCCCGCGCCCTGGCGCAGCACCCGCTCCCGGCCGAGCACCCGGCGCAGCTGGGAGACCTTGCCCTGGAGCGCGCCCTCGGGTTTCCCGGGCGGTTCGTCGCCCCACAGGTCCTGGATGAGGCGGTCGGCGGAGACCGGACCGCCGCCGTGCGCCAGCAGGTCGGCGAGGAGCCCCCGGACCTTGACCTCGGGGACGGTGATCTCCTCGCCGTCGTCGCCCCACACCACGAGTGGTCCCAGTACCCCAAACCGCATGTCGGTCACCGTACCGCGCCCCGGTGGCGCCGGACCGGCCCGGGGGGATCTTCGACGGGCCGTCAGCCAACCGTCAGCGCACCCTCAGCGGATCCACAGCGGCCCGGAAGGGCCCTCGGGCAGGGTCGGAACCACCGAGTCGCCGAGCGGCGGGAAGGAGTGACCGACATGACCAGGTACGCGGGCCGCCGGGCCGTCGTCCTCGGCCAGGACACCGACATCGGCCTGGCCATCGCCAAACGCCTGGTGGAGGGCGGGGCGCTGGTCCTGCTGGCCGCCCGCACCGCCGCGGAACGCGCCCGGGCCAGGGCCGAGCTGGGCTCCACCGCCACCGTCGTCGAGCGCGTCGAGGACGGCGGTACCGGCCTCGACGACACCGACCTCCTGTTCGCCGATGCCGTGGCGGGGGTCCGCCCCCTGCTGCCGTACCTCCGGGACGGCGGCGCGGTGGTGCTCACCGCCCCGGCGCCGCCCTCCGACGCCGTGCGGGCGCTCGCCGCCGAACTGGTGTCGCGCGGCATCCGGGTCAACGCGGTGGCCCCGGGCTGCATCGAGGCGGCGCCCGCGGGCGGCCCGGCGCTGCCACCGCTCGGCCGGCTCGGCTCCGCCGAGGAGGTCGCCCGCGCCGCGCTCTTCCTGGCCACCGACGCGACCTTCACCACCGGCGCCCGGCTCCCCGTCGACGGCGGGCTGGGCCACGCCTGGCCCGCCCCGCGACCTCCTCTTCGCACCACCCGTCCGCCCCGTCCCCTGGAACATCCGGAGCACGCCCCATGAGCACCTCACCCGACATCACCGACGCTCCCGGCGCGGAGACCCGCTCCTCGCCCCCCGCGGCGGCGGGGGGCGAGGAACCACAGAAGCTTCCGCTGCTCGCCCTGATCGCCCTCGCCACCGCCGTCTTCATCACCAGCCTCACCGAGACCCTCCCCGCCGGCCTGCTCCCCTCGATGAGCTCGGACCTCGCGGTGAGCGAGTCCGCGACCGGCCAGACCGTCACGATCTACGCGATCGGCACCGCCCTGACCGCGATCCCGCTCGCCTCGGCCACCGCCGGCTGGCGGCGCAAGCGGCTGCTCCTGACGGCCATGGCGGGCTTCGCCGTGGCCAACACCGTCACGGCGGTGTCGTCGGTCTACGGGCTGACGATGGTCGCGCGGTTCGTCGCGGGTGTCGCCGCCGGTCTGGCCTGGGCGCTGCTCGCCGGCTACGCACGGCGGATGGCCCCCGTGGCACTCCAGGGCAAGGCGATCGCCATCGCGATGGCCGGCATCCCGGTCGCGCTCTCGCTCGGCGTCCCGGCCGGCACCTTCCTCGGCACCCAGACCGACTGGCGCGTGCCGTTCTTCGTGATGACCGGTCTCACCGTCCTGCTGCTGGTGTGGATCTCCGCCACCGTGCCCGACTACCCCGGCCAGCAGGCCGGCGAGCGGCCGAAGATGCTGCGCGCACTGAAGGTGCCAGGGGTGACCCCCGTGCTCTTCGTGACGCTGGTCTTCGTCCTGGCGCACACCGTGCTGTACGCCTACATCGCCACCTTCCTCGACGACCACGGCCTGGGCGACAGCACCGACCTGGTGCTGCTGGTCTTCGGCGGCGCCTCGCTCGCGAGCATCTGGATCGTCGGCTCGCAGATCCACGCCAAGCTGCGCGCGCTCACCGTCGCCAGCACCCTGCTCGTCGCGGTGGCCGCGCTGCTGCTCGCGGTGCTCGCCGACACCACGGCCCTGGTGTACATCGCGGCCGCCCTGTGGGGTCTGGGCTGGGGCGGCATTCCGACCCTGCTGCAGACGGCGGTGGCCGACGCGGGCGGTGACCAGGCCGACGCGGCCCAGACCATGCTCGTAACGCTGTGGAACGTCGCGATGGCCGCCGGCGGCATCATCGGCGGTGTCCTGCTCGACGTGAGCGGCAGTGACTCCTTCCCCTGGACGGTGCTGCTGCTCCTGCTGCCGGTGCTCGTGGTGGTCCTGGTGGCCCGCAGCCACGGCTTCCCCGCCAAGCGGCCCACGCCCCAGGGCTCCTAGGCTCCCAGGCTCGCAGGCCTCCTGGAGCTCCTGGAGCGCGACCGGGCGGGGTCCAGTGATCCCGCCCTCCCCGGAACGGCCACCGAAGGCAACCTGACCCCCGGGCCTTCGGTGGCTTCCGGCGTTCCCCCGGCCTCTTCGCTCGCCTCTCCGCGCACCCGCCGTACCCGCCTGCCTCCCGCTCCCCCGCCGTGCCGCGCCGCGCGGCCCAAGTTCCGGGTGTCGCGGCAGATTTCATGAGCTGTTGACACGAGCGCCGGGGCTGCCGTCCGTGCCCGCCCGGGCCGGAGCCGCCGCCCGCCCGTCCACAGCCCGCTGACCAGCGGCCGAACGGCTTCGGGTACGCCTGCGGCCGCCGGCCGCCGGCCGGGCGGGCAGCCCCGCCGGATCTGTGCCGGGAGCATTTCCACAGCGTGTCTCCGCAGGTCGGAGCGGATATCCGGCCGGTCGGCCGGGTTCCGCCTGGTTGTCGTGCCAAGCGGTACTTTTGTTGTGCGAACGACGCCCCGGGCCGCGACCCGGGGAGCGGACGAGGGTGGGCACGGAGGGGCGTGGCGTCCGGAGGAGGAGCAGGGAAGATGAGGACCGTACTCGTGGTGGAACGGGAGATCAGCTCCGCCGAATCGATGGTGCGCGACCTGCGCCGGCAGGGCTTCGTCGCCCGCAGCGTGGGCACCGGCGCACAGGCCCTCCGCACGTACCGCGAGGCCGATCTGGTGCTGCTCTCGCTGGAACTGCCGGACGTCGACGGCATCGAGGTGTGCCGGAGCCTGCGGACCGAGAGCGACGTCCCACTGATCGCCTTCACCCGTCGCGACGACGAGTTGGAGCGGGTGCTCGCCCTGAAGGCGGGAGCCGACGACTGCGTCGCCCAGACCTGGGGCTTCCGGGAGATGGGGGCCCGCATCGACGCGGTGCTCCGCCGGTCCTCCCGCCGCTCCGGGCCGGCGGCGCCCGAGGCCATCTCGCTGCTCCCGCTGCACATCGATCCGCGGACCCGCGAAGTGCGCCTGCGCGACCGGCTGATCGAGGTGACGTCCAAGGAGTTCGAGCTGCTCTACATCCTCGCCGCCAACTCCGAGACCGTGGTGTCGCGCAAGGAGTTGATGGCGAAGGTGTGGGGCAGTGACTGGGGGCAGGCCAGCCGCACCATCGACACCCATGTGAGCACCCTGCGCGCGAAGCTCGGCTCCAGCCGGTGGATCATCACCGTCCGCGGGATCGGCTACCGGATGGGACACGCCGCACGGTCGAAGGGACCGGTGCCCGGCGACCCGTCCGGCGCCCCGGCCGCCCCGCACGAGGGGGCCGCCGAGGATCAGCGGGTGGCGAACTCGGCCTGGTAGTCGGGCAGGGCGATCGTGCTGCTGACCTTCCGGCCCAGCTCCAGCATCCGGTTCAGGACCCAGCGCCGGCCCAACAGTCCGTCGCGCAGCCGGAGTCCGGCCGCCGTGCCCGGCGCCAGGAAGGGCCCGGTCCGGTCGCCGCCCCGCTGGCAGCCCTCGGCGTAGCCGCGCACGGCGTCCTCGTACCGGGTGAAGGCGGTGCGGTGGTCGCCCCGGGCGCGGGCGAGTTCGCCGGCCAGGACGTACGCGGCGACCATCGCGGTACCGGTGCCCATGCCGCCGATGGTCGCGCCGCAGGCGGCGTCCCCGACCAGGGCGATCCGGCCGGCGGACCAGGCGGGGACGTCCGCCCGGCTGATCGAGTCGAAGTACAGCTCCGGGGCCTCGCGCAGACTCTCCAGCAGTCGTGGCACCTCCCAGCCGAGACCCGCGAAGGCGTCCGCGAGCAGCGCCTTCTGCTGCTCCTGGTCGTGCCGGTCGTAGGGCAGCTCGGGTGAGGCGAACAGGAAGAAGGCGCCGGCCCGGGTCCGGTCCCGGTGGTCCGCGCCGACCGCGGCGAGCCGCCCGGGCACGTTGAGGCCGACCGAACCGGGCGGCAGACCGAGGTAGTTGGGCAGTTGCCAGGTGGCGGCGTAGTAGCCGAGGTGGCGGACGAAGAGCTGCTCGGGGCCGAAGGCCAGCCGGCGGACGGTGGAGTGCAGACCGTCCGCGCCGACCACCAGGCCGAACTCGCGCGGCGACCCGTGGCGGAACTCCACCCGGACGCCGTCGGGCGTCTCCTCCAGCGCGGTCACCGTGTCGCCGAAGACGTACTCGGTGGACGGCAGGCTGTGCCGGTGGAGCAGCCGGGCCAGTTCGCCGCGCGGCACCTCGACCTCGCCGCCGGCGAAGTCCGCCGGCAGGTGGAGCCGGCGCCGACCGTGCCGGTCGACGAAGTCCATCGGGCTGCCACCGGTGTCGATCCGGCGCAACTCGTCGAGCAGGCCCATCCGTTGCAGCACCGTCAGGTGCGCGTCGCCGCGGAAGTCGACGGCCTGGCCGCCGCCACGCAGGGCGGGAGCCAGCTCGACGACGGTGGGCTCGAAGCCGTACTGCCCGAGCCAGTACGCCAGTGCCGGGCCGGCGATGCTCGCACCCGAAATGAGGACTTCGGTACCCATGTGAACCACTCCGTCCGGGAGAACCGAGAAACTGTGTCCACTGGACACTGATTGCTGCTGTGTACGGTAGACACAGTTAGGTCGGTTCGGCAAGGGCCGACCCGGAACGGGACGGGAGCGGGAGCTTGAGCAGCACATCCGGCGACGGGGCCGAGGCGACGGCACGGCTGCTCTGGGGGCCGCCCCCGAAGCCGACCCGCGGGCCCAAACCGGCGCTCAGCCTGGACCGGATCGCCCGGGCCGGGATCGGGGTCGCGGACGCGGAGGGACTGGGCGCCGTCTCCATGCAGCGGGTGGCCGGCCTGCTCGACTACACCAAGATGGCGCTCTACCGCTATGTGCCGGGCAAGGCCGAACTGGTGGCCCTGATGGTCGAGACGGCGATCGACGAACCGGCCGGGGCCGTACCGGGGGCCCCGGCGGCGAACCGGGACCCGATGGGCGCCTCGCCCGCCTGGCGCGCCGAACTCCACTCCTGGGCGGGCCAGTTGGCCACCACCTTCGGCGCGCACCCCTGGCTGATCGACGCGACCGTCGGCCCCCGGCTGCTCGGCCCGAAGGAACTCGGCTGGCTGGAGCGGGTGGTGGCCGCTCTCGACGGCACCGGACTGACCGGGCCGGAGCGGATGGACACCGCCGTCCTGCTGGCCGGCCACGTCCGCAGCATCACCGCACAGGCGCGTGCGGCCGGACCGGGCGGGGAGCCGGAGGCCCGGCTGCTGGCCGTCGTCGGCGGGCTGGTCCAGGAGCACGCCGACCGCTTCCCGGCGCTCGCGGCGGCGATGGCCGTGCGGGACGGGCGTGACCGGGCGCTGGAGTTCGGCCTGGAGCGCATCCTGGACGGCCTGGCGGCCCTGATCGCCCGGCGGAACGGGCTGACGGGCTGACGGGCGTCCGGCCGTCGGCCCACGTCAGCGGTGGCGCGGGTCAGCGCGGTTACGCGGGTCGGCGCGAGTGGCGCAGGTCCTCCAGCTCGGTGGTCATCCGGCCGAGGAAACGGGCCACCGCCGCCAGCTCCGCCGGGGTGAACTCGCCGCGCACCGCCTCGGTGCGCCGGGCCACCGGCGCGAACCACTCGGCGGCCATCCGCCCGGCACCGGGCAGGTAGTGCACCAGGACCTGCCGGCGGTCGGCGGCGTCCCTGGTCCGGCGGATGTGTCCGGCCCGCTCCAGCCGGTCCAGTACGGCGGTGACCGCCCCCGAGGTGAGGGCCAGCTCCTCGCCGAGCCGGCCGGGGGTGATCCCGCCCCGGCCGGGCTCGGCCCGCATCACGGCGAGCAGCGCCTGGACGTCGGTGGCGTGCAGACCGCTGGCGGCGGCGAAGCCGTGCCCGAGCAGGTTCATCTCGGAGGCGAGTGCCTGGAGGAGCCGCCCGAGAGCCGGGGTGTCGGAGGGTACAGTCGCGGACGGGTCCGCAGGCGCCGGGCTGTCGGACGGTGCCGGGGCGGGCGGGGGCGTGCTCGGGTCCTGCTCCGACAAGGTCATCCGCTCCGGTCGCCTACGGTGTTCCACCCGCTGTTACCCGTTCAGCCTAACCGGCCGGCCACCCTCACACGGGCTCGCCGACCGGCTCGGGAGCCGCCGTACCGACCGCCGTGCGACCCGGCCGGGCCGGCCACCAGACCCGCTCGCCCAGGTCCCGGACCAGTGCGGGCACCAGCAGCGAGCGCACCAGCAGGGTGTCCAGCAGCACGCCGAAGGCGACGATGAACGCGATCTGGGCCATGAAGGCCAGCGGGATCACACCGAGCGCGGCGAAGGTCGCGGCCAGCACCACCCCGGCCGAGGTGATCACTCCGCCGGTGGCCGTCAGCCCGCGCAGCACCCCCTCCCGGGTCCCGACCCGCATCGTCTCCTCACGGACCCTGGTCATCAGGAAGATGTTGTAGTCCACCCCCAGCGCGACCAGGAACACGTACCCGTACAGCGGCACGGAGGGGTCGATGGCGGAGAAGCCGAAGACGTGGTCGAAGACCACCGCGCTGACGCCGAGCGTGGCCAGGTAGGAGAGCGCGACGGTACCGGCGAGCAGCAGCGGAGCGAGCAGCGAGCGCAGCAGGACCACGAGCACGGCGAGGATGCAGAGCAGCACGACCGGCATGATCAGCGCCCGGTCGCGCTCCGCCGTGATCCGGGTGTCGTACTGCTGCGCGGTGTAGCCGCCGACCAGCGCGTCCCCGCCCGGCACCGCGTGCACGGCCTGCCGCAGGCTCCGGACGGTGGCGATGGCCGCGTCGCTGTCGGCCGGGTCGGCGAGCGTGACGTCCAGCCGGACCCGCCCGTCCACCTCCGCCGGGGCACCGCCGGGCGCACCGCCGGTGTACGGACGGACGCCGGCCACCCCGGGGACGGCTGCCGCGGCGGCGACCGCCTCGGCCCGCCCGGCGGCGGCGATCACCACGGCCGGATTTCCGGCGCCGCCGGGGAAGTGCTTCGAGAGCAGCGCCTGCCCGGCCGCCGAGGGCTGGGCCTTGATGAAGAGTTCGCTCTGCGGGACGCCGCCCGAGTCCAGGGTCGGCGCGAAGGCGGCCAGCGCGGCGAGCACGGCCAGGCCGGCGGCCCAGGTGACCCGCGGCCGGCTCCCGACCAGGGCGGCCACCCGCTGCCAGACGGCGTTCACCGGGGCGCGCCCGTCGGCGGCCGGCCGGGCCGGCCAGTAGGCGGCACGGCCGAGCAGGACGAGCGCGGCCGGCAGGAAGGTCAGCGCGGAGAGCACCGCGCAGCCGATGCCGATCGCGCCGACCGGGCCGAGCGCCCGGTTGTTGGTGAGGTCGGAGAGCAGCAGGACGAGCAGGCCGAGGGCGACCGTCGTCCCGGAGGCCGCGATCGGCTCGACGGACTGCCGCCAAGCGGTGCGCATCGCCGCGAACCGGTCACCGTGGAGGTGCAGTTCCTCGCGGAAGCGGGCGGAGAGCAGCAGTCCGTAGTCGGTGGCCGCGCCGATCACCAGGATCGACAGCAGACCCTGCACCTGACCGTCCACCCGGACCAGGCCGTGGTCGGCGAGCAGGTAGACCAGCGCGCAGGAGACCCCGAGGGCGAACACCGCGCCGAGGATCACCAGCAGCGGCAGCAGCAGGCTGCGGTAGACGGCGAGCAGGATCAGGAGCACCACGCCGAGGGCCACGCCGAGCAGCAGGCCGTCGATGCCGGCGAAGGCACCGCCGAGGTCGGCCGCGACGGCTGCCGGGCCGGCCAGACCGACGGTGGTGTCCGGGACCTGGTCGGCGAGTTCGCGGACGGCGCGGACGCTGTCCCCGGTCTGCCGGCCGAGGTCGGAGCGGAGCTGGACGACGCCCTGGAGCGCCCGGCCGTCCTCGGACGGCACGGCGGGCGACACCCGGCCGGTGGCACCGGGGACGGCCGAGGCCTCCTGCAGCGCCCGGCCGGCGGCGGCGCGCTGGGCCTCGCCGACCGCTCCGGTGCGACTCTCCCAGACCACGATCACCGGGAGCGTGGCCGCCGCCCGGAAGTCCTCCCCGAGCCGGGCCACCTCGGTGGACTCGGCGCTGCGGGGCAGGAAGGCGGCCCGGTCGTTGGTGGCCACCTCGGAGAGCTTCCCGGCGTAGGAACCGAAGGCGCCGCCCAGGCCGAGCCAGACGGCCAGCAGGACGAGCGGAACCAGCAGTCTGGTTCGACGCCGGGAGGCGGGGCGGGGAGCGGCTGGACCGGTGCGCATCGCGGAGCGCCCTTCGGGCGGGGGCAGGTGACGGACCTCCGCATCATATCTCTCGATGATTGAGAGACTTGGCCATCAAGAGGTATGGCGGCCCGACGGGTGTTTCCGACTCCCCCCGAGCAGCCCGGCCACCGAGAGCGCACCCCAGCCGACGGAGACGGCCACCGCCATCACCCGGTGCCGGCGCTCCGGCAGCGCGGTGGCCAGCAGGACGGCATCGCCCAGGTCGGAGGCGATGCGCACCAGGGTGGCCGCGCGCAGCGCGGAGTCGTCGGGTGCGAAGGCCATCGCCAGGCCGCAGGCGGCGTCCCGGAAGGCGAGCGGGCGCAGACAGACCGCGGTGGAGCGCGGCAGCGAGCCGTCGGCGGCGGTCAGTCCGGAGGGGACGGCCAGCAGGGCGGGCCGGCGGGTCACGGCGAGGCCGTAGACGGCGGTGGCGGCGCCGGTCAGCCGGAGCAGACGAGAGTTCATGGCGCGGATCTCCCTGAGTCGGTGGGCGAGGTCGGTGAGCGAGGTTCGTGGACGGCCCGTGGGTCCAGGAGGAAGGCTGGGCGGTTCGCGGCGCCTCCGGGCCGGAAGTCCCACCGCCCTCAGTGGTGGCCGTGCCGGCCGAGGGCCGACGTGGTCGTCATGGTGTCCTCCGTGGTGTCGTGGTGACCGGGCGGCGGCGTTCGCCCTCCTACGACACCAGAGAGGTCCGACAACACCCGGCCGGACGCGCGCGCCCGGCCGAAATCCGCCGCCCCGACCCGGCGAGCAGACCCGCCGCACCGACCCCGCCGCACCGAATCGGCGACCCGACCCCATGCCCGACGACAAGCCCCCGGCCCGACCGAACGGCCCGCGCACCCCCTCGGGGTACGCGGGCCGCGAGCTGGATCTACCGGGTCAGCCCGTGATCGGCTTGGTGTCGAGGCGGACGTGGTCGACGGCCCAGAACCAGTTGTTGCCGGCGTCGTACATCCGGAACTTCAGGGTCACCGAGCGGGCACCCGCCGGAACGGCGAACTGCTTGGTGACGAAGGTGTTCTGGACGTCCTTGCCGGCGTTGTCGTTACCGGTCGGGTCGATGCTGTAGTAGACCAGCCGGGTCTCGGAGCCGTTGTCGAAGACGGCGGTGACGGCCGCCTTCTGCGGGGCCTCCTGCCGGTAGTGCGAGTCGAAGGCGAGGTGGAGGGTGCTCGCGCCGGCCGGCAGCTGGACGGCGGGCGAGACCAGGGTGGAGTCGAAGACCCCCTTGCGGGACGGCGAACCGGTGTCGTCCCAGTCGTCCGGGTCGGCGACCGCGAGGATGCCCAGGCCGCGGCTGAAGTTGCCGCGGTCCTGCCCGGCCGGGGTGGACCAGGCGCGCTTGGTGTGGAACGTCCAGCCCTGGAGGCGGGTGGTGCCCTGCGGCATGGCCGGAGCGTTCACCACCGACCAGCCCTGCGGCGCCTGCGGCGTCCAGCCGAGCACGCCGGCCAGCGGCTGGAGGGAGCCGGCCAGCGACTCGAAGTCCTCGCCGAGCAGGTGACCGGCCATCACGGGGGCGGTGCGCGCCGCGATCTCGCCGTCGGCGATCGCGAAGCGGCTGCCGGCCGCCGCGCGGGCGGTGACCAGGATCCGGTGGGTGGCGCCGTCAGGCAGCACGGCGGGCGGGGTGACGTCCCACTCGGCGGTCGCGGTGGCACCGGCGGCGAGCGAGGCGGGCGGCGGGGTGACGGCGGTGACCGCCCAGCCGGCCGGCACGACCGGCTGGACCTCGATCGCGGTCAGCGCGGCGGTCGCGGTGAACCGGGCGGCGACCCGGGCCGGACGGCCGGGCAGCAGGATCGCCTCGTCGATCGTGGTGGACGCGGCCTTGAGCGTGACGTCCAGGGCCAGCGGGTCGGCGAGGCCCATCGCCGGGTCGGTCACCAGGTGGTCGCCGTCCCACGGGAAGCGCCCGGCGATCCGGCGGCGGAAGCCGAGCTCGCCGCGGACGCCCACCGCGACGTCGTACCAGCCCTCCGGGCCGACCTTGACGTTGACGGTCCGGTCGTCGCCCGCCGCGACCCGCACCTCGCGCAGCCCGTCGCCGTAGGCGAGGTCGCCGACCAGGAAGGTCTGGGCGGTGCGGGTGCGGTTGATCACGTCGACCTCCAGCACCTTGCCGTTCTGCTCTTCGGAGAGCGAGATCTCGTACGCCGAGGCGGCGTCCCCGCGCAGGTGCCAGAGCGCGCCGTTCGGGCCGTGCACCCGCAGGTCGTAGCCCTCGGGGCCGACCGTCCAGACGTCGGAGAGGCGGCTCTTGGCGCCCACGGTGTAGTGGCGCGGCGCGGCGCCGGGCGCCGGGTAGACGGCGAAGACGGCGGCCTGGCGGCCCTGGTTGATGAAGTCGACGGTCAGCTCGTCGCCCTTGAGCTTCGGCTTGACCAGCAGGTCGTAGGGGCTGATCCGAGCGGTGCGGGTGCCGCGCTGCTGCTGCGGGAAGGTCTGCGGATCGGGCACCGTGGGCGCGGGCAGCTTGCCGGTGTCGACGACCTTCTGCCGGTTGCCGCTGGTGTCGGGCAGCTGCGGCCAGACCGGGTTGCGCCCGGAGAAGTCGAAGACGTTGGTGAGGTCGCCGGTCACGGCTCTGCGCCACGGGCTGATGTTGGGCTCCTCGATGCCGAAGCGCTGCTCCAGCAGGCGCAGCACCGAGGTGTGGTCGTAGACCGTGGAGTCGACCACGCCGCCGCGCGTCCACGGCGAGACGACGATCATCGGGACGCGCACGCCCAGGCCCATCGGGTACGGGCCGGAGACCAGGGTCTCGCCCGCGGGCAGGGTGTCGGACCAGGTGAGCGAGCCGTCGGCGGCCTTCACCCGGTACTTGCCGTCCTGGCCGACCACCCGGTGGTAGGTCGAGCCGCCCTTGGAGACCCGGACCACGACCTCGCCGTCGACGGGGACGGTCGACTTGCCGCGCCCGGCGGCCAGCGGCGGGACGGGCGGCAGCTGGTGGTCGAAGAAGCCGCCGTGCTCGTCGTAGTTGAGGATGAAGACGGTCTTCTCCCACACCTCCGGCTTCGCGGCGAGCGCGGCGAGCAGCCGGGCCGTCAGGTGCTCGCCGTTCGGCGGGGCGTAGTTGGCGTGCTCGGAGAGCGCGGCGGGCGCGACCAGCCAGGAGACCTGCGGCAGCCGGTCGGCCTGGACGTCGGCGGTGAACGCCTCGACGAGGGCGTCGCCCATCGCGAAGGGGTCGTCCTTCTTCGCCGGGTCACCGACCGCGCGCAGGCCGCGCTCGTAGAGCGGCTCGCCCGGCTTGGCCTTGACGAAGGGGGTGAACCAGGCGAGCGCGTTGTCGTCGAAGTTGTCCAGCGCCTGGTAGGTCTTCCAGCTGATCCCGGCCTTCTGCAGCCGCTCGGCGTAGGTGGTCCACTCGTAGCCGCCGGGGATCTCGGTGTTGTCGGTCACCGGGGTGTCCCGCACGGTGCCGCCGCTGGTCCCGGTCATCAGGTGCTCGCGGTTGGTGTTGGTGTTGCACTGCACCGACGCGTAGTAGGCGTCACAGGTCGTGAAGACCGAGGCGAGCGCGTTGTAGAAGGGCATGTCGGCGGGCTCGTAGTAGCCCTGGCCGAGCCAGCCGCCGGAGCGGCGGGTGACCGAACCGTCGGCGCGGCCGTCGTTCCAGGCGTTCATCGAGTCGACGAAGCCGAACGCCGGGGCGCCCTGCTGGTAGGCGTTGGTGTGGGCCGCGTTCATCGGGAACGGCAGCAGGTGGCCCTCCTTGCGCCCCGGGTCGGGCTGGTGGAACACCGAGCGCCCGTTGACCCCGCGCACCGCCGTCCGGTCGCCGAAGCCGCGCACGCCGGGGAGCGTACCGAAGTAGTGGTCGAACGCGCGGTTCTCCTGCATGAACACCACGACGTGCTGGATGTCCGCCAGCTTGCCGGGGCGGGCCGGCGCGGCGAGCGCCTCACGCACGCTGAGCGGGAGGGCGGACAGCACGGCGGCCGCCGCCGCGCCGCCGAGCAGGGTGCGGCGCGACAGTTCGGGCATCGGAATCATCGGGGGACGGCTCCTTGGTCACGGATGCTGGGCCTCCGTTTCGGCCCAGACCCGTTATGTATAGGCGTCCGAGATCAACGGAAGTGGACCGGTTCGATGGCGTTTCGATGACGGGCAGAGAACCCCGAGCTGTACAGACAACTTGACTGCACCTGCCATCCCTCCCGCCGCCACCCGCGCAGCCGCCCCGGGCCGCCGTCGCCCCCGGCCCGGCCCCGGTCCGAACCCGCCGTCGGGACGGCCCTCGAGACCGCCACCGTGACGGCTTGTGGTGGAAGGTAGTTGACGAACCGTCGGACTGCCCCGCCCGGGTCGTGAACAACCCTTGACGAGGCATGTGGTCTGTGGAAATCTCACGACAGGTCCAGGCCAATGATCTTTCCACGGGGGAGAAGATCGGACCGCTTGACGCATCAGGGGGGAACCTGGGAGTCGGGTCGGCCTTGCTCCAGCGGCCTGTCGACCGGTCCGCGGGGCGGCCCGGACCGCATCCGACGGCCGCGCCCTCCACCGGGCCGCACCGTCGCGGCGGAACCCGGTCGGACGGGTCACCGCAGCCCCGCCTCCGACTCCCGAATCGAGCCCGCCATGTCCGTCTCCCCCGTCGGCTCCGCCACCACTCCAGGCTCGCCCGCCGCACCAGCCTCCCCCGTCGCACCGGGCCCGTCCGCCGCACCGGAGGAGGAGCCCGCGAGAGCGGCGAACGCTCCGGCCCGGGCCGGGCGCCCCGCCTCCCCCGCCCAGCACGGGATCTGGCTGACGACCAGGCGGACCGCCGTCCCCGAGGCCTTCCACCTCGCCCTGCGGTTCCGTTTCGACCGGATCGACGCCGACGCCCTGGCACGAGCCGTCGCCGCCACCGTCACCCGCCACCCCGCGCTCGCGGCGGCGCTGGTCGAGGAGGACGGCCTGGTCCGCGAGGTCCCCGCGGGGCGGCCGCCCGCGCTCACCGTCGTCGACGCGACGGCCGACAGCGGCGACGGCCTGGCCAAGCGACTGGCCGAGGAACTGGCCCTCCCGTTCGACCTCGCCGCCGGACCGCTCGCCCGGTTCACCCTGCTCCGGCGGGCCGGTGGGGCGGCCGACCTGCTGGTGGTGGCCCACCACGCGGTGTTCGACGGGCACTCCAAGGACGTCCTGGCCGCCGACCTCGCCACCGCCTACGCCGCCGCGCGAGCCGGCGGACCGGCCGCCACCGACTCCCCCGCCACCGCCTCCCCCGCCGTCGACCCCGCGACCTCCGACCCCGCGTCCCTCGACCCCGCCGCCCCCGACGACCGGCGCGACGCCCTCGGGATCGAACCCGAGCCCGAGGCCGTCCGCCGGGCGGCCGCCTTCCACGGCCCCCGGTGGGCCGCGGCCACCGACCCGGTGCTGCCCCACGGCCCCCGGGCCACCACCGACGCCGGCCGGGGCGAGGCCGTCACCTGGCGGCTCGACGGCGCCGGCCGGACCGCCCTGGTCGACGCCGCGCGCGACTGCGGGGTCACCGTCTTCGAGTTCCTGCTCGCCGGCCTGCACGGCCTGCTGCGGCGCTACGGCGGCGAGGCCGTCCCGGTCGCGGTCCCCTTCGCCACCCGCCGCCCGGAACGGCGCGACGACATCGGCCTCTTCGTCAACGAGCTGCCGGTGCACGCCCCGGCCGGCGCCGGGGAGGAGGTGACGTTCGCGGAGTACGCCCGGGCCGTCCGGGCCGAGGTCCGCCTGGTCTCGGCCCACCGCGCCGTCCCGTTCGGCGCCGCCGTGCCCGGGCTCACGCCGCGGACCGGTCTGGCACCCGTCTCGTTCGGCTACCGCCGCCGCACCACCGCCGACCCGGTGTTCCCGGGCAGCACCACCCGGGTCGACTGGACGGTGTTCCCGCACGCCTCCCGCAACACGCTGCACCTCCAGGCGGTCGAGGACGCCGGGGCCGTCGGCTTCTCCCTCCAGTACGACCCGGCCGTCCTCTCCCCCGCCGCCGCCCGGCGCATCGCCGGACACCTCGCCGCCCTGCTCGCCGCCGCCACGGCCGACCCGGGAGCGGCCCTGGCCGACCTGCCGCTGCTCGACGGGACCGAGCAGCGGCTCGTCACGAGCACCTGGAACGCCACCGAGCGCGCCTACCCCGCCGACCGGACGGTGCTCGACCTGGTCCGCGAGCGCGCCGGCGCCACGCCCGAGGCCCTCGCGGTGGTGGCCGGCGCCGAGCGCCTGACGTACCGGGAGCTGCTGCGGCGCACCGACCGGCTGGCCAACGCGCTGACCACGGCGGGCGTCGGCCGGGACGACCTGGTCGCTCTGCACCTCGGCCGCACCGCCGACCTGCCGGCCGCGCTGCTGGCCGTGCACACCGTCGGCGCCGCCTACCTGCCGCTCGACCCCGGCTACCCGGCCGAACGGCTCGCCCTCGTCCTGGCGGACTCCGGCGCCACGCTGCTGCTGGCCGACCGCGAGCCGGCCCCCGAGGTGGCCGCCGCGGCCCCGACGCTGCTACGGCTCACCCACACGGCGGGCGACACGGCGGACGACGCGCCGGCGGACGACCCGGCCGCCGCCCGGACCGCGCCCGGCCGGCTCGCCTACGTGCTCTACACCTCCGGCTCGACCGGCCGCCCCAAGGGCGTCGAGATCGGCCACCGCGCGCTGGTCAACCTGCTCTCCGCCTTCGCCGACCGGCTCGGCTCGGGCCCCCGGGACGTCTGGCTCGGCCTCACCTCGCTCTCCTTCGACATCTCCGCGCTCGAACTGCTGCTGCCGCTGGTCACCGGCGGGCGGCTGGTGCTCGCGCCGGACGGCCTCGCCGTGGACGGCCCGGGCCTGCGGTCGCTGGTGGAGCGCGAGGGCGTCACCCACGCCCAGGCCACCCCCTCGGGCTGGCGGGTCCTGCTGGGCGCCGGACCGCTGCCGCCCGGCCTGACCGCCCTGGTCGGCGGGGAGGCCCTGCCGCTGCCACTGGCCCGCGAGCTACGGGCGGGCACCGACCGGCTCCTCAACGTCTACGGGCCGACCGAGACCACCGTCTGGTCCACCTGCGCCGAGGTCCCGGCCGCACCGGAGGCCGTCCGGATCGGCCGACCGATCGCCAACACCCGCGCGTACGTGCTGGACGGACGGCGCCGGCCGCTCCCGATCGGTGTGCCGGGCGAGCTGTACCTCGGCGGTGACGGGGTCGCCGAGGGCTACCTGGACCGGCCCGGGCTGACCGCCGAACGCTTCGTCGAGGACCCGTTCGGCGCGCCCGGCGAGCGGCTCTACCGCACCGGCGACCTCGTGGCCTGGACCGCCGACGGCGAACTGGAGTTCCTCGGCAGGCTCGACGACCAGGTCAAGATCCGCGGCCACCGGATCGAGCTCGGCGAGATCGAGTCGGCGCTGCTGGCCCACCCCGCGGTCGCCGAGGCGGCCGCCGCCGTCCGGCGGGACGAGGCGGCCGGCGACGCGGAGCCGTTCGTCGCCGGTTACCTCGTCCCGGCGCCCGGGGCAGCCGTGCCGGACGCCGCCGAGCTGCGGGCCCTCCTCCAGCGGACGCTGCCGGCCGCCGCCGTACCGCAGCGCTTCGCGGTGCTCGACCGGCTGCCCCTGACGCCGAACGGCAAACTGGACCGCCGTGCGCTGCCCCTCCCCCCACGCCCGACCGACGCCGCGAGCCAGGGCTCGACCGGGGCGACCGGAGCAGCCGGGCAGCAGGAGCACGACGAGGTGCTCGACGCCGTGCTCGGGATCTGGGCCGAGGTGCTGGGACTGCCCGACCTGGGCCCCGAGGACGACCTGTTCGAGCTCGGCGGGCACTCCCTGACGATCATCCAGATCACCGCCCGGATCCGCGACCTGCTCGGCGTCGAGCTCGACTTCGACGTCTTCTTCGCCACCCCGACGCCGCTCGGCATCGCCGCGGCCGTCCGCGACCTGCGCTGACCTCCCGGGCGGCGCGCTGCACCGCGCCGCCCGCTCACCCCGCGGCCGCTCCCGCCCCGAGGGCACCGCCACCTCCGACGTGCGCCGAAATGGATCACCGATGACCGACATCCAGGACCCCACGGCCGGGCTGTCCGCGACCAAGCGCGCCCTGCTCGCCCAGCGGCTGCGGACCGCCTCGGCCCCCGCCAGAACCGTGCCGGCCAGACCGCCCGGCACCGCCCCGCCGCTCTCCAGCGGCCAGGAACGGCTCTGGTTCATGGACCAGTTCGCCCCCGGCTCCACGGCCTACACGCTGGCCCCGGCCCGCCGGCTGCGCGGGCCGCTCGACCGCCACGCGCTGGACGCCGCCCTGACCGACCTGGTCGCGCGGCACGAGGCGCTGCGGATGACCTTCCCCGGTACCCCCGAGGGCACCGCCGAGGTCCGCGTCGCCGAACCCGCCCCGTGCGCGGCCCGGTTCGTCGACGCCACCGCCGACCCAGACCCGGCCGGGCGTGCCACCGCCGAACTCGGCGCCCTGGTGGCCGAGCCCTTCGACCTGGCCGCCGGACCGCTGCTGCGCGCCCTGCTGGTCCGCATCGCACCCGACGAGCACGTGCTCGCGCTGGTGATGCACCACATCGTCAGCGACGGCTGGTCGCTGGACATCCTCCACCGCGAGCTGGACGCGCTCTACGCCCGGCACGCCGACGGCACCCCGGACGGCCTGGCGGCCCCCGCCATCCGGTTCGGCGACTACGCGCACTGGCAGCGCGAGCGGCTGACCGGCGGCGCGCTGGCCGCCTCCCGCGCCTACTGGCGGACCGAGCTGCGCGACGTCCCCGTCCTCGACCTGCCCACGGACCGACCGCGGCCCCCGGTGCTGACCTTCGACGGCGCCGCCCTGGAGTTCCACTGGGGTGCGGAACTCGGCAGCGGCGTCAACGCCCTGGCCCGCTCCGCCAACGCGTCCGCGTACATGGTGCTGATGGCCGCGCTGCAGACCCTGCTGGGCCGGCACACCGGCGTGCGGGACTTCGCCGTCGGCTCGGCCGTCGCGGGCCGCCTCCACCGCGAACTGGAGGACGTCGTCGGGCTGTTCGTCAACATCCTGCCGATCCGGGCCCGGCTGGAGGGCGACCCGACCTTCACCGAGCTGCTCGGCCGGGTCCGCGAGACCACCCTCGACGCGTACACCCACCAGGAGGTGCCCTTCGAGCAGATGGTGGCCGACCTGGAGATCGAGCGCGACGTCAGCCGGTCGGCCGTCTTCCAGGTGAGCTTCGCCTTCCAGAACTACGGCGACCGCACCGCGAGCAGCACCCACACGGGCACCGGCACCAACACCCGCCCCGGTGGCGCACCGGCCCGGGAGGGCTTCGGCCACGAGGCCACCACCACCCGCACCGACCTGGCGCTCTACCTGCGGGAGAAGTCCGACGGCGGCCTGTACGGGCTGCTCACCTACCGCACCGACCTCTTCGACGCCGCGACCGTCCGGCGCCTGGTCGAACGGTTCGAACTGCTCCTCGCCGCCGCGGTGGCCGACCCGGCCCGCCCGGTCTCCCGGCTGCCGCTGCTCACCCCCGGCGAACGGCGGGACGTCCTGGAGACCTGGGCCGCCGGCCCGCCGCTGCCCGCCTCCGCCGGTGCGCCGGACACCCTGACGGCGCTGCTCGCCGCCACCGCCCGGGAGCACCCGGAGCGCCCGGCCGTGGTCCTCGGGGACCGCACGCTCGACTACCGCGAGCTGGAGCAGCGGGCCACCGGCCTCGCCCGGCGGCTGCGGGCGCTCGGTGTGCGGCCCGACGACCGGGTCGCGGTCTGCCTGGAGCAGTCCCCCGAACTGGCGGCGGCCCTGGTCGGCGTGCTCAAGTCCGGCGGTGCCTACCTGCCGCTGGACCCGGAGCAGCCGCCCGCCCGGCTCGCCCACCTGGTGGCCGACGCCGAGGTCCGGGTGCTGGTCACCGACACCGCGCTGCGGGGGCGCTTCCCCGGCTACACCGGCGCCGAGCTGCTGCTCGACGCGGACCCGCCCGGCCCGGAGCCCCTCACGCCCGATCCGGAACCGCTGGACGAGGCCGCCGGCCCGGACCACCTGGCCTACGTGATCTACACCTCGGGCTCGACCGGCGCCCCCAAGGGCGTCGCCGTCCAGCACCGGCAGATCCTCAACTACCTGGCCGGGGTGCGCGAGCGGCTGCGGATCGAGCCCGGCGCGAGCTACGGACTGCTGCAGTCGCTGTCCTTCGACTTCAGCATCACGATGCTCTACCTGGCGCTGAGCAGCGGCGGCCGGGTACACCTGCTCCCCCGCCGGATCGCCGGCGCCGAACTCGCCGAGCAGATCGAGGCCCTGGAGCTCGACTACCTCAAGATGACCCCCTCGCACCTGGCCGCGCTCGGCTCCGACGCCCCGCTGGAGCGGCTGCTGCCGCGCCGGGCGCTGGTGCTCGGCGGCGAGGCCTCGGCCTGGCCGTGGGCCGCCGAACTGGCCGCCCTGGACCGCTGCGCGGTGTTCAACCACTACGGCCCCACCGAGGCGACCGTGGGCGTCACCGTCCACGAGGTCACCGCCGACGCGGCCGGTCCGGGGAGCACCCCCATCGGCACCCCGCTCGCCGGGGCCCGCTGCCACGTGCTCGACGAGCTGCTGCAGCCCGTGCCGCCGGGCGTCACCGGCGAGCTGTACCTGGGCGGCGACCGGCTCGCCCGCGGCTACCTGGGCCGCCCCGACCTGACCGCCGAGCGCTTCGTCGAGGACCCGTTCGGCGCGCCCGGTGACCGGCTCTACCGCACCGGCGACCTCGCGCGCTGGCGGCCCGACGGCACCCTCGACTACCTGGGACGCGGCGACGACCAGATCAAGGTGCGCGGCTACCGCGTGGAGCCGGGCGAGATCGAGGCCGCCCTCACCGCCCTGCCCGGCATCACCCAGGCCGTGGTGCTGGCGCGCGGCGAGGGACTGCGGCAGGCGCTGGTCGGCTACCTCGAACACCCGGGCGGCGGCCCGGCCCCGGCGCCCGCCGAGCTGCGCGAGGCCCTCGCCGAGGTGCTGCCCGACTACATGGTGCCGGCCCGCTTCGTCGTCCTCGACCGGCTCCCCCTGCTGGCCCACGGCAAGGTCGACCGCCGCTCGCTGCCCGAGCCCGAGGAGCCCGCCGCCACCGGCGAGTTCGTCGAACCGCAGGACGAGGCCGAGCGGTTCCTCGCCGGGCTCTGGGCCGAACTGCTCGGGGCGCCCCGGGTCGGCGCCCTGGACGACTTCTTCGAACTCGGCGGGCACTCGCTGCTCGCCACCCAGGTGGTCGCCCGGCTGCGCCGGGCCTACCCCGAACTCCCCAGCCCGGTCGGGGTGATGGACCTCTTCAAGTACCCCACCGTCCGGCGCCTCGCCGCCCTGCTCAGCGACCCGGACGCCGACCGCGGCCCCCGCCGCCTGCTGCACCGGCTCACCCCGGCCGGCCGCCGGACCACCGCCAGCATCGTCTGCACCCCGTACGGCGGCGGCAGCGCGCTCATCTACAAGCCGCTCGCCGACGCGCTGCCCGCCGACTGGGCGCTGCACTCGCTGGCCGTCCCCGGCCACGAGCTGGGCGAGGAGGCGATGGACATCGACGAGGTGGCCGCCCGCTGCGCCCAGGAGATCGTCGACACCGTCGAGGGGCGGATCGTCCTCTACGGCCACTGCGGGGTCGGGGTCCGGCTCGCCGTGGAGGTCGCCCGCCTGGTCGAGGCGGCCGGGCGGGAGATCGAGGCCGTGCACCTCGGCGGGATCTTCCCGTTCGCCCGGCCGCGCGGGCGCGGCGCCGCCGTCGGCGAGCGGTGGGCGCGGATCGCCGACCGGCTCCGCAGCGACCAGGGCATGGTCAACGCCCTGGCGGCGGCCGGTCTGGACACCGACGAGGTCGGCGCCGAGCAGCTGCGCCTGATGGTGCGCAACCGCCGGACCGGTACGAAGGAGGCCGAGCAGTACTTCACCCGGCTCTTCGAGAGCGAGGACGGCCGGATCTCCGCACCGGTGATCGCGGTCTGCGGCGACCGGGACCCGGCCACCGAGTTCTACGAGGAGCGGTACCGGGAGTGGCACCGGCTCAGCGACACCACCGGTGTGGTGGTGCTCGACGAGGCCGGCCACTTCTACCTCAAGTACCGGGCCGCCGAACTCGCCGAGATCCTGACCACCGTGCACCGCTCGGTCGCGGCGGGGCGGGAGCGGCGCCACGAACGGGCCGACGGCGCCACCTGGTGGCTGGCCGGCCTCTCCCGGGACGGCGCCGGGCAGAGCGCCGACGCCCGCCCCGCCGCGCCCGGCCCGCGCACCCCGGCCGGCGCGAAGAGCCCGGCGGCGGCACGGCCGACCATGCGGCGGTTCCTCGGCGTCGCCGCCGGGCAGCAGATCTCCATGATCGGCTCGGCGCTCACCGAGTTCGCCCTGCCGGTCTGGATCTACCTGACCACCGGTTCCCTCGCCCAGTTCGGCCTGCTGGCGGCCTGCGGGCTGGTGCCCGGCATCCTGGCGGCGCCGATCGCCGGCGCCGTCGTGGACCGCGGCGACCGGCGCCGGATCATGCTGTACGGCGACGTCGCGGCCGGCCTGACCCAGGCGGTGATGCTGCTGCTGTTCCTCGCCGACGGCCTGCGGGTCTGGCACGCGTACGTCCTGATCGCGGTACTCTCGACGGCGCTCACCTTCCAGCGGCTGGCCTGGAACTCGGCCGTCCCGCAGCTCGTGCCGAAGCGGTTCCTCGGCCGGGCCAACGGCATCGTCCAGATGGCCTTCGGGCTGGCCCAGTTCCTGGTGCCGCTGTTCGCCGTCGGACTGCTCGCCGCGCTCGGCCTCGGCGGCATCCTCGCCCTCGACGTGGCGAGTTACGTGGTGGCCACCGCCGTCACGCTGGCCGTGCGCTTCCCGGACGTGATGGCGGCCCGGCGGCGGGAGAGCGTCGCCGCCGAGATCCGGGCCGGGTTCCGGCGCGCGCTGGGCAGCCGGCACTTCCGCGCGATGCTGCTGTTCTTCGCCGTCCTCAACATCTTCCTCTCCCCGCTGTTCCTGCTCACCACCCCGCTGGTGCTCTCCTTCGCCCCGCTCGCGGCGGCCGGGTGGGTCGCCGTCGCCGCCGGCCTGGGCGCCGTGCTGGGCGGTCTGACCCTGCTGGTCTGGGGCGGGCCCCGGCGGTTGCGGCTGCGCGGCGTCCTGTTCGCCACCCTCGGGCTGGCCGGCGCCTGCCTGGTGACCGGTCTGCGGCCCTCGGTGCTGCCGGTGGCGCTCGGCGCCTTCGGCATGGCCTACGCGCTGGCCCTGGTCAACGGCGTCTACGCGACGATCGTGCAGACCAAGGTCCCGCTGCGGTTCCACGGCCGGGTGATCGCGGTGAACACCATGGTCGCCTGGTCCACCCTGCCGGTCGGCTTCGCCGTGGTGGCGCCGCTCGGGCCGCGCCTGGTCCAGCCGTGGGTCGACCAGGACGGCGCGCTCGCCGGCACCGTCGGACGGCTGATCGGCACCGGCGAGGGGCGCGGCATCGGCCTGCTCTACCTGCTGTTCGGCCTGGCCATGGTGCTGCTGGTGCTGGCCTGCCTGGCCGTTCCCGCGCTGCGCCACTTCGACCGCGACGTCCCGGACGCCGAGCCCGACGACCTGGTGGGCCTCGCCGCCCTGACGGGCCGCGCCACCACGACCGCCCAGCCCACCCCCACCCCCACCGCCATCCTCACCACCGCGCCCGCCGACACCCCGCCCGCGCGCCGTACCGGAACCGAGGCCGCCGTCCGATGACCAGCACCGACCAGACGACCGGCGCCGCCCGCCCGACCGAGGCCGCCCACCCGCTCACCGAGGAGCAGCGGCGCCTCTGGTTCCTCCAGCAACTGAACCCCGCCGACACGGGCTTCACCATGTACCTCTGCCGACGCTGGAGCGGTCCGCTCGACCAGGGCGCGCTGCGCGCCGCGCTGGACCGCCTGACGGCCCGCCACGAGACCCTGCGCACCCGGTTCGCCCTGGACGGCGAGGCGCCCGTCCAGCTGGTCGAGCCGCCCGCGCCGGTCCCGCTCGCCCTGGTCGAGCTGGCCCCCGGCGCGAGCGAGCGCGACTTCACCGAGGCCTGCCGGCCGGCCGTCAACGCGCCCTTCGACCTGGCCGAGCGGCCGCCGCTGCGCGCCGTCCTGGTCTCCGCCGGGCCGGCCGAGCACGCGCTGGCCGTGGTGGTGCACCACATCGTCTCGGACGGCTGGTCGTTCCGGATCCTCTGGCGCGAACTGCTCGCCCTCTACCGGGAGGAGACCGGCGAGGCGCCGGCCGGCCTGGCACCGCTCGCCCTCCGGTACGGCGACGTCGCCCGCGCCGAGCGGGAGCGCGCGGCGGCCGGCGGCGCCGAGACCGCGTTCCGCTACTGGGCCGAGAAGCTGGCCGGCACCGGCCGGCTGCGGCTGCCGCTGGACCACCCGCGGCCGGACCACCCGCGCCATCCGGCCGGCTTCGCCCCGGTCGAACTCGGCCCCGGACTCACCGCGGCCCTGGACGCACTGGCCCGGCGCGAGCGCTGCACCCCGTTCATGGTGCTGCTGGCCGCCTACCAGTGCGTGCTGGCCCGCTGGACCGGCACCCGGGACTTCCTGGTGGGCACCCCCCTGGCAGGTCGGACCGAAGCCGCCCAGGAGGCACTGGTCGGCTACTTCGCCCGGACCGGGATCATCCGCGCCGACCTCACCGGCGAGCCGGACTTCCGGACGGTGCTGCACCGGGTGCGGACGGCCACCCTGGGCGCGCTGAGCCACCAGGAGGTACCGGTGGAGCGGCTCGCCACCCACCTGGGCCTGCCCGCCGAGGCCGGCGCCGCGCCGCTCTACCAGGCGGTGTTCGTCCACCAGAGTCAGTACGACCTGGCCGGCGGCGACGGCGGCGCCGACCTGCCGACCGGGGTGCGCACCGCCTCGATGGACTCCGGCTTCGAACGCGCCAAGACCGATCTGCTGCTCGACAGCTGGCGGACGCCGGACGGCGGTCTGACGCTCTCCTTCGCCTTCGACCGGGAGGTCCTCGACGACACGACGGTCGCCGCGCTCGGCGCCCGCTGCCGGGCCCTGCTCGCCGCCGTCGTCGAGGACGCGGCGCTGCCGCTGCACGGCGACTGGCTGATCGGGCCGGAGGAGGAGGCCGAACTCCTCGCGCTCGGCACCGGACCGGCGCCCGGCCACGCCGGGCCGGTGCGCCCGTGGCTCCCCCGCTTCGCGGAACGCGTCGCCGCCGCGCCGGACGCCCCGGCCCTGGAGTGCGACGGCCGCACCCTCTCCTACGCCGAACTCGACCGGCGGGCCGACGACCTGGCCGCCCGGCTCGGACCCGTCGCCGGTCAGCTGGTGGCGGTCCGGCTGGCGCCCTCCTTCGACCTGGTGGTCGCGCTGCTCGCGGTCTGGAAGGCCGGGGCCGGCTACCTGCCGATCGACCCGGCGCACCCCGAGGAGCGGCGGCGGCTGATGCTCCGCGAGTCGGGCGCCGTCCTGCTGCTCACCGACGAGGACAGCGAGGGCGCCGAGAGCGGCGCGGGCCCGCGGATCCTCCCGGCCGCCGCGCCCTCCCCGGGTGCGGACCGGGCCGGGCTGGCGTACGTCCTCTACACCTCCGGCTCCACCGGTACCCCCAAGGCGGTGGCCGTCGACCACCCGGCCCTCGCCGCCCGGGTCGACTGGATGGCCGGACCGGACGGCTACCGGCTGGCGCCCGGTGACCGGATCGTCCAGTTCGCCTCGATCGGCTTCGACACCCACGCCGAGGAGCTCTGGCCCGCCCTCGCCGCCGGCGCCTGCGTGGTCCTGCTCCCGGGCGGCGGGCGCACCCTGCCCGAGCTGCTGAGCGGCCCGCACGGCCGGTCCGTCACAGTGCTCGACCTGCCCACGGCGTACTGGGAGGAACTGGTCTCCCTCGACGGGCGGACGCCCTGGCCGGCCGCCCTGCGGCTGGTGGTGCTCGGCGGCTCCGAGGCCCGCGGGGACTCCGTCGCCCGCTGGCGGGAGCGGCACGGCGACGCCGTCCGGCTGGTCAACACCTACGGCCCGACCGAGGCCACCGTGATCGTCACCGCCGCCGACCTCACCGCCCCGGACACCACCCGGCGCCCGCCCCTCGGCCGCCCGCTCCCCGGCGTCCGGCTCTACGTCCTCGACGAGAACGGCGCCCTGCTCCCGCGCGGCGCCGCGGGCGAGCTGCACATCGGCGGCGCCGGCCTGGCCTGCGGCTACCTGGGCCGCCCCGACCTCACCGACGCCGCCTTCCGCCCCGACCCCTTCACCGGCACGAGCCCCGGTGCGCGGATGTACCGCACCGGTGACCGGGCCCGCTGGCGCGCCGACGGGCAGCTGGAGTACCTGGGCCGCACCGACGAGCAGATCAAGCTGCGCGGGTACCGGATCGAACCGGCCGAGATCGAGGCCGCCCTCACCGGCCACCCGGAGGTGGCCGGAGCGGCCGCCGTCGTCCTCGCCGGCCGCCGCCTGGTCGGCTACGCCGTCCCGGCCCCCGGCGCCGAACCCGCACCGGCCGCCCTGCGCGAGCACCTGGCCCGGTCGCTGCCCGCCTACCTCGTCCCGGACACCGTCGTCCTCCTCGACCGGCTGCCGCTGACCCTCAACGGCAAGCTCGACACCGCTGCCCTGCCCGCCCCCGACCCGACCGCCACCGCCGAGTACCTGGCCCCGCGCACCGACGCCGAACAACTCGTCACCGACCTCTGGGGGGAGGTCCTGGGCCTCCCCCGGGTCGGCGTCCTCGACGACTTCTTCGCCCTCGGCGGCGACTCCCTCCTGGTCACCCGCGTGGTCGCCCGGATCCGCGCCGCCGTCGGCCTGGACGTCCCGATCCGCGACGCCTTCGAACTCTCCACCGCCGCCGCCCTCGCCGCCCGGATCGAGGACCTGCTGATCGCCGAGATCGAGGCCCTCAGCGAGGAGGAGGCCGCCGCCCGGCTCACCGACTGAACGCCCGGAACGCGTGACGCCGTTCGCCCCGCCGGAGGTTCGGCGGGGCGAACGGCGTCACGGGTGGCTACGGGGCCGGGGTGGCGGGCGGGAGGAGGGGACCGGTGAGCAGGGTGCCGGTCTCGGAGTAGGGCCAGCCGTTCGGGACGCACCCGTGCAGGCCCTTGATCTGCTGCATCATCACCGGCGCCGGCTGACCGGGGCCGGGGCAGTCGACGTGGCCGAGGCCGAGGATGTGGCCGACCTCGTGGTTGACCGCGAGCGCGTGGTACTGCTCCGGCTGGCCGGTGTAGAACTCGGTCAGCTCGTTCCAGCGCTTGGCGTTGATGACCACCTGGTGGCCCACCCCGCAGTTCACCGACCCGCCGGTGTCCAGCCCGTACTGGCCGCATATCCGGTCGGTGGTCTTCGGGCTCGCCAGGTAGACGGTGAAGTCCACCGGGTCGGCGGGCATCCGCTGGAAGGAGCGCGTGCCGTCGGCGGCCCAGCCGCGCCGGACGTCACCGAGGACGGCGTCGACCGCGGCGGCGAACTGCTCGGGGCTCTCCTTGAGCCCCTTCTCGGCCCGGACCTTGTAGCGGTAGACGTGCTCGCCGCTGCCGAAGAGCGGGGAGCCCCCGGCGGCCGTGGTGAACGCCATCGGGTCCAGCGCCTTGGCGGCGGGCGGGGCCCAGGGCTTCCACCACAGCAGGCCGGCGGTCAGGGCGCCGATCAGCACCACGGCGAGCCCGGCCGCCCAGAGCTTCGCTCCGGCGGACACGCGCCGGAGCCCCCCGAGGCCCCTCATCGGCCGCTCCCCGCCGCGGGGCGGCCGCACCGGAGCGCTGGCCGTGGCACCCGGGGCGTCGGAAGGACGGTGGCGACGGGTCGGAGGCGGTCCGAGGTCTGCGGCGACATGGTGGGGCGAGACTCCTGTACGAAGGGGCGAACGTATGCACGATTGTGCAGGAAAGAACGGACGCCGACGGACGACCGGTTCAAAACGGCCGCTTCCGACCGCTCCCGACCCCGCGCACGCACCCCTTCCACCTCCTTCTCACGCGGCCTCCGGCAAGCGGGCCTCCAGGGCCTGCGCCAGCTCCGCGACGGTCTCCGGAGCGAAGGCGTGCTCGTTGTAGCGCAGCCAGCAGACCAGCCCGCCGTCCGGCTGCTCGACCGCCGCCAGCTCCGGCACGTGCCGGTCCCCGCCCGGCATCGGGTACGGCACGGTCGCGCTGCGCGGCACCTCCCAGGCGGTGCAGGCCAGCCCGGGCAGCTGGGCCGGCGCGCTCCAGCTCTCGTAGCGGAGCCAGGCGGCGAACGGCACCCGGGGGCTGAACTCCGCGAACGGGTAGAGCTGGTGGTCCAGGGCGGCCGTCGAGGCGGTCCGGACCCGGGCCAGCAGTTCGGCGAACCCGGGTGCGCCCGTCGCGTCGATCCGCAGCAGCAGCGACTGGACGAAGCAGCCGACGGCCCGCTCGGCCGCCGGTTCGGTCCGGCCCGGCACCGGGGTCATCAGCACCAGGTCGCCCTGGCCGCTGCGCTCCGCCAGCAGGCCCAGCCAGACCGCCGCGAGCGCCTGGAAGGGCGTCGCGCCCGCCTCGGCCGCGCGGGCCCGCAGGGCCGCGGCCCGCTCCGGCGCGACGGCCAGCCGGTGGGCCGCGCTCAGCACGACCTCGGTGGACCGCCGCCCCGGGAACGGCTCCACCGCCGGCGGCGCGCCCGCCAGGGTGCGGGCGAAGTGGGCGCGGGAGGCCGGCCAGTGGGCGTTGGACCGGGCGACGAGCTCCCGGTACTCGGGTCCCGGCCGGGGGGCTGGCGCCGACCGGCCGCGCCGCAGCGCCGAGTAGAGCACGCCCAGCTCGCGCAGCAGCACCCCGATCGACCAGCCGTCGGCGACCATGTGGTGCACCGCGAGCAGCACGGCGTGGTCGTCCGGGCCCCGGGTGACCACCGCGAGGCGGGTCATCGGCCCCTCGGCGATGTCGGTCAGCCGGTCCCGGACGGCGACCAGCCGGGCGGAGACCGCGTCGTCGCTCTCGCCCGGGGCCTCGACCGGGACGACCTCCACGCCCGGGTCCGCGTCGACCACCGCGCGCCGGATCCCCGGCTGCCCGGCGCCCGGTACCGGGACGAACCGGGTCCGCAGCGCCGGGTGACGGCGCGCCACCTCGTGCAGCGCCTCGGCCAGCAGGTCGGTGCGCAGCGGCTCGGTGACCCGGAACATCACGGCCACCGATCCGACGTTGCGGCCCTCGGCCTCGGCCGTCCAGCGCAGGAAGTTCTCCTGCTGGGAGGTGAGCGGGACGTCGTGCGGCTGGGCGCGCAGCTCCCGGAGGAAGTCCGAGACCTCCTCCTCGGCCGGTGGGCCCGGCTCCCGGACCGTCGTCGGCGCCTCCTTGAGCCAGGCCGCCTGGGCGCGCAGCGAGGGCCGTTCGAAGACCAGGGCGGTGCTCGCCGTGACGCCGAACTCGGCGGAGATCGCGGCGGCCAGCTGGACGGCCCGGAAGGAGTCCCCGCCGAGGGCGAAGAACTCGTCCTCGACGGCCCGCACCGGGCGGCCCAGCACCCGCCGCCAGAGCCCGGCCAGGGCGACCTCGCGGTCGGTGGCGGGCGGGGTACCGGGGGCGGGGTCGGCCGATTCGGTGAACCGGGCCCGCAGTTCGTGCTTCACCACCTTGCCGCTGGGGTTGCGCGGCAGGCGGTCGGTGACCAGGATCCGGACGGGCAGTTCGGCGCGACCGAGCCGGGCGCTCAGGAACAGCCGCAGCTCGTCGAGGTCGAGGCCGTCCGCGGCGGGCACCACGGCGGCGACCGGTACGGCGCCCATCACAGGGTGCGGGACGCCCAGGGCGGCCGCGTCCGCGACCCCCGGGTGGGCGTGCAGCACGTCCTCGATGCGCAGCGTGGAGACCTTCAGCGCACCGGACTTGATGAGGTCGCTCTCCCGGTCCACCAGGTAGAGGTAGCCGTCCGCGTCGAGCCGGCCGAGGTCGCCCATCCGCACCCAGCCGTCCCGGAAGACGGCGGCCGACTCGCCCGGTCCGGCCACGTAGCCGCGCGGCGGGCCGGGCTGGCGCAGCCAGACCTCGCCGACGGCGCCGGGCGCCACCGGGTGCCCGTCCGCGCCGAGCAGCCGCAGGTCGGCCGGGTTGGCCGGGCGGCCGACCGAGCCCGGCCGGCGGGCGTCCACGACGGCCGATATCTGGGCCGGCGAGGACTCGGCGGAGGTGTAGGTGTTGACGACGGTGGCGGTGGGGAGCGCGGCGGTGAGCGCCGTCGCGACCGGCGCGGGCAGCGCGGCCGCCGAGGAGCTGACCAGCAGCACGCTGCCGAGGTCCCGGCGGTGGGCCACGCCGGAGTTCAGCAGTTCCACGGCCATCGAGGGCACCAGGAAGACGGTGCCGACCCGGTGTTCCTCGACGGTCCGGCCGAACTCCTCGGCGTCGAAGCGCGGCAGGCAGATCGTCGCGGGCGCCGCGACCAGGGCGTTGACCAGGACGACCTGGGCCGCGTTGGTGCCGATCGGGAAGGCGTGCACGGCGTGCGCCGAGTGGGCGTACGGCCGGGGTCTGGGATCCAGCCGCTGCCCCGCGGTGAGGCTGGCGTGCGCGGCGTGCACGCCCTTGGGCGCCCCGGTGGTGCCGGAGGTGCCGATCACCTGGGCCAGGTCCTCGGGGCGGGCCCGGTGCGGCGGTTCCTCGGGGGCGCCGGTCACCGCCTCCAGCGCGGCGAGCGGCAGGCAGGGCACGCCGGCCGCGGCCGCCCGGGGGTCCTCCGCCGGGCCGGCCACCGCCAGGCGCACCGCGCTCGCCGTCGCGAGCCGCGCGGTGTCCTCCGGGCCGAGGTCCTCGCGGACCACCACCCCGGCCGCGCCCGCGTAGTGGACGGCGAGGAAGGCCACCGCGTACGCGTCCCAACCGTGGTTGGGGAACAGCAGCAGCACCCGGTCCCCGGGCCGGACCCCGGCGCGGGCGAGTCCGTGGGCGGCGCGGACGGCGCGCTCGCGCCACCGCCGGTAGTCCAGCGGCGCGCCTCCGGGGACGAGCAGGGCGGTCCGTCCGGGGTGCCGGGCCGCCCGGTCGTCCAGCAGATCGGGCAGGGTGAGCGGGGTGCTGACGGCGGATCGGGTGTTGATGACGACTCCCGGAAGGGCCTGGACGGGGACTGCGGCCGATCGGCCGAACGGGTGAATGGTCCAGACCGTAGCGGCTGTGCGGGCCGGCCCGCCAGAGCCACCGGCCACCCGGCACCGATCGAAGCGGAACGGCGCCTGCCCGGTCCGACCGTTCCCGCCGCACGCTGCGGCGGCGGTCGGACCAGCTCTAGCCCACCCGGCGGGTATCGGGTGTGTCGCGCCGTCAGCTCCCGGCCCGACCCCCGCCGCACGCCCTAGCGTGGCCACCCGCAGGCCGCCACCGGAGGGAGAGCCGTGCCGAGACCACGTCACCGGGCCGCACTCGTCCTGGTCCACTTGCTGACCCTGGCCCTCGCCGCCTGCGGCAGCGGCGCCGACGGGGGCGGCGGACCGGTCACCCTCGACTGGTACAACTTCCCCGACGACTCCGGCGCCCTCCAGCAGGCCGCCGACTCCTGCGGCCGCAACTCCGGCGGGCGCTACTCGATCCGCTACAACAAGCTGCCGCGCACCGCCGACGGCCAGCGCCAGCAGCTGGTGCGCCGGCTCGCCGCGCACGACGCCGGGGTGGACATCATGGGCCTCGACGTCACCTGGGCGCCCGAGTTCGCCGAGGCTGGCTGGATCCGCGAGTGGACCGGCGCGCTCAAGGAGCAGGCCGGCGCGGACACCCTGGCCGCCGCGCTGAAGACCGCGACCTGGAAGGACCGGCTGTACGCCGTCCCGTACAACTCCAACACCCAACTGCTCTGGTACCGCGACGACCTGGTCCCCACCCCGCCGCGCACCTGGGCCGAGATGCTCGGCATGGCCGACGCGCTGGCCAAGGCCGGCAAACCGCACTTCGTCGAGGTCCAGGGCGCCCAGTACGAGGGCCTGACGGTCTGGTTCAACACCCTGGTGACCAGCGCCGGCGGTTCGGTGCTCACCCCCGACGCGACCGCCCCCTCGCTCGGGCCGCCGGCCGTCACCGCCGCCGGCGTCATCCGGGACCTCGCCCACTCCCCCGCCGCCGACCCCTCGCTCTCCAACCAGATGGAGGACCAGAACCGGCTGGCGATGGAGTCCGGTTCCGCCGCCTTCGAGCTCAACTACCCGTTCGTCTACCCGGCGATGAAGGCCGACCAGCCCGAGCTGTTCCCGCACTTCCGCTGGGCGCCCTACCCGGCCGTCCTCCCGGACCGCCCGGCGAGCGTGACCATCGGCGGGATCGACCTCGCGGTCGGTGCCTACAGCCGGCACCCCGAGCTGGCCCAGGAGGCCACCCTCTGCCTGCGCAACCGCGACAACCAGTTGACCAACGCGCTCAAGGGCGGCCTGCCGCCGTCGCTGCGCAGCCTCTACACCGCCGCCGAGCTGACCGACAGCTACCCGTTCGCCGCCGACGTGCTGGCGGCGCTGGACTCCGCCTCCGTCCGGCCGCAGACGCCCGCCTACCAGAACGTCTCGATCGCGATCTCGCACGCGCTCTCCCCACCGTCCGCCGTACAGCCGGAGAGCACCGTCTCCGCGCTGAACGGCCAGCTCAGGGACGCGCTCGGCTCGAAGGGGCTGATCCCGTGACCAGGCCGCCCACCCTCCCCGCGACAGCCCCGAAGGGCCTGTCCGAGGGCTCGCGCCAGGAGCGCCGGCTCGGCTGGCTGCTCTGCGCCCCGGCCGTGCTGGTGATGACCGCCGTGACGGCCTACCCGGTCGGCTACGCTGTCTACCTCTCCCTCCAGCGCTACGACCTGCGCTTCCCCCAGCAGGCGGAGTTCGTCTGGTTCGGCAACTACGCCGCCGTGCTCTCCTCCCCGTTCTGGTGGCAGGCGCTCTGGGTGACGGTGCTGATCACCGCCGTCTCGGTGGCCATCGAGCTGGTGCTGGGGCTCGCGCTGGCGCTGGTGATGCACCGGGCGGTGTTCGGCCGGGGCACGGTGCGCACCGCCGTCCTCGTGCCGTACGGGATCGTCACCGTGGTCGCCGCCTACTCCTGGCAGTACGCCTGGACGCCGGACACCGGCTACCTGGCCGCGCTGCTGCCCGAGGGCAGCGCCCCGCTCACCGACCACTGGCAGGCGATCGGGCTGATCATCCTGGCCGAGGTGTGGAAGACCACGCCCTTCATGGCGCTCCTGCTGCTGGCCGGTCTGGCCCTCGTCCCCGGGGAGACCGTCCGGGCCGCGATGGTGGACGGCGCGACCTTCGGCCAGCGGCTGCGGCTGGTGATCCTGCCGCTGATGAAGCCGGCCATCCTGGTCGCCCTGCTCTTCCGCACCCTCGACGCGTTCCGGGTCTTCGACAACATCTACGTCCTGACCGGCGGCTCCAACGACACCGGCTCGGTGTCGATCCTCGGCTACGACAACCTCTTCACCGCGCTCAACCTGGGCATCGGCTCGGCGATCTCGGTGCTGATCTTCCTCTGCGTGGCGGCGATCGCGCTGGTCTTCATCAAGGTGTTCGGCGCCTCGGCGCCCGGTGGCGGGACGGAGGGCCGATGACCTCCCGACGCACGCGCGCGGCGGCCGGCTGGGGCGTCGTCAACCTGCTGGTGGTGCTCTACGCACTGTTCCCCGTCTGGTGGATCGCCGCGCTCTCCTTCAAGGACCCGAGCACGCTGAACGACGGCGACTTCGTCCCGCGCAAGTGGACGCTGGAGAACTACCGGGGCATCTTCCAGACCTCGGACTTCACCCGCGCGCTGGTCAACTCGATCGGCATCGCCGTCATCGCCACCACCATCGCGGTCGTCCTCGGCACCATGGCCGCCTACGCGGTGGCCCGCCTGCGCTTCCCGGGCAAGCGGCTGCTGATCGGGATGTCGCTGCTGATCGCGATGTTCCCGCCGATCTCGCTGGTCTCGCCGCTGTTCAACATCGAGCGGGTCCTGGGCCTCTTCGACACCTGGCCGGGCCTGATCATCCCGTACATGACGTTCTCGCTGCCGCTGGCGATCTACACCCTGTCGGCGTTCTTCCGGGAGATCCCGTGGGACCTGGAGAAGGCGGCGAAGGTGGACGGCGCGACGCCCGCGCAGGCGTTCCGGCTGGTGATCGCGCCGCTGGCGGCGCCGGGCGTGTTCACCACCGGGATCCTGGTCTTCATCTTCTGCTGGAACGACTTCCTCTTCGCCATCTCGCTGACCTCCACCAACGCCGCGCGGACCGTCCCGGCGGCGATCGCGTTCTTCACCGGCAGCTCGCAGTTCCAGCAGCCGACCGGCTCGATCGCCGCGGCGGCCGTGGTGATCACGATCCCGATCGTGGTCTTCGTGCTGCTGTTCCAGCGCCGCATCGTGGCCGGCCTCACCGCCGGCGCCGTCAAGGGCTGACCCCCGAAAAAGCACCCCGCAGGAAGACGTCCCAGGAAGGCAGGCAGGGCATGGCCGAGATCGTCCTCGACGGCATCACCAAGCGCTACCCGGACGGCGCGGTCGCCGTCCACGGCATCGACCTGACCGTCGCGGACGGCGAGTTCGTGATCCTGGTCGGCCCCTCGGGCTGCGGGAAGTCCACCACCCTCAACATGATCGCGGGCCTGGAGGACATCACCGAGGGCACCCTGCGGATCGACGGCCAGGTGGTCAACGACCGCGCACCCAAGGACCGGGACATCGCCATGGTGTTCCAGAGCTACGCGCTCTACCCGCACATGAGCGTCCGCGAGAACATGGGCTTCGCCCTGCGGCTGGCGAAGACCGACAAGGCGGTGATCGCCGCCAAGGTCGAGGAGGCCGCCCGGATCCTCGACCTGACCGAGCACCTGGACCGCCGGCCCGCCAACCTCTCCGGCGGCCAGCGCCAGCGGGTCGCGATGGGCCGGGCGATCGTCCGCGACCCCAAGGCCTTCCTGATGGACGAGCCGCTCTCCAACCTGGACGCCAAGCTCCGGGTGCAGATGCGCACCCAGATCTCCCGCCTCCAGCGCCGGCTGGGCACCACCACCGTCTACGTGACGCACGACCAGGTCGAGGCGATGACGCTCGGCGACCGCGTGGTGGTGCTGCGCGGCGGCGTCGTCCAGCAGGTCGGCGCGCCGCAGCAGCTCTACGACGAGCCGGTCAACCTGTTCGTCGCCGGGTTCATCGGCTCACCGGGGATGAACTTCCTGGACGCCACCCTGGAGCAGGGCGTGCTGCGCACCGCGCTGGCCGACCTGCCGGTGAGCGACCGGCTCCGGCAGCGGCTGACCGCGGCGGACGCGCCGCGCGAGGTGGTCGTCGGGCTGCGGCCCGAGCACTTCGAGGACGCGGCCCTCCTGGAGCACCCGCACGGCGGTCGGACGGCCACCGTCGCCGTCGAGGTGCTGGAGTCGGTCGGCTCCGACGTCTTCGCGCACTTCACGGTCGAGGGCGAGGCGGCCGTCCCGGGTGCGCTGGAGGAGCTGGCCGCGCAACGGCGGGACACCGGCGCCACCGCGCGCGGGCGCGAGGTGGTGGCCCGGATCGGCACCGACACCCGGGCCGCCGAGGGCAGCCCGCTGGAGCTGTGGATCGACACCGACCGGCTGCACGTCTTCGACCCGGTCTCCGGGGCCGCCCTCAGCCACGCCGACCGCTGAGCGCCCGGCCGGGCCCGCCACCGGGCGGCCCGCGCCGACGTGCCGAAGCGGGTGATCCGGGCGATCATGGGGAAACGCGCATCGAAAGGTGGAATGCGATGTTCCAGCTCCTGTGGATTCTGCTCATCGGTTTCGTGCTGGGTGTTCTGGCCAAGCTGATCCTGCGTGGCCCGCAGGCGATCCCCTGGTGGCTGACGATGCTGCTCGGCGCCGCGGGCGCCTGGCTGGGCAACGCGGTGGCCGGCTGGGTCGGCGTGCGGCACACCTCGGGCATCGACTGGATCCGCCACATCCTCCAGCTCGCCTTCGCCGTCGGCCTGATCGCCCTGGTCGCCCCCGCCTGGAGCAGATCGCACCCCAGCCGGTAGGCGTCCCAGCAAGCCGGCAGGCACCCGGCACCGCGCCCGGACGGCACACCCGGCGCCCCGGCCGAGGACGACAGGTCCCGGACCGGGGTGCCGGCCGACGGCCGGACGGCCGCGGCCCGGAGCACCAGTGGGCGGTGCGACCGGGCACGTACGACCGCGGCTAGACTCGCCCGACCGAAGTGGACACCTGTCCGGTCGGCTGCGGGCGCCGGCGGCGCGGCACCGGCCGGGGATCGCGCGAGGGACAGAACATGGTCGAGGCCTCCCCCAAGGTCGTTGTCGTCGTACCCACGTACAACGAGCGGGAGAACCTGCCGGTCCTCGCGGGTCTGCTCGCTGACCTGAAGCTGCCCGGTCTGCACCTGCTGGTGGTCGACGACAACTCCCCGGACGGCACCGGCGGGGTCGCGGACGGGCTCGCGGCCCGGGCGCCCGGCACGGTCTCCGTACTGCACCGCACCGAGAAGGACGGCCTCGGCCGGGCCTACGTCGCGGGTATGGCCCGGGCCCTGGAGGAGGGCGCCGACGTGGTGGTGCAGATGGACGCCGACCTGTCGCACCCCGCCTCGGTCCTCCCGGTCATGGTGGAGACACTGCTGGCCGACGAGAGCACCGCCGTGGTGCTCGGCTCGCGCTACGTGCCCGGCGGCTCGACCGCCGAGGAGTGGCCGTGGCACCGCAAGGCGCTGTCGGCCTGGGCGAACCTCTACGTCAACACCATCCTCGGCCTCGGCGTCAAGGACGCCACCGCCGGGTTCAAGGCCTGGCGCGCGCAGGCCCTGCGGGCGATCGACCTGCCGTCGGTGCACAGCAACGGGTACTCGTTCCAGGTGGAGCTGAACTACCGCGCCGTCCAGCGGGGTATGCGGATCCGCGAGGTGCCGATCCGGTTCGAGGAACGCGTTCAGGGCACCTCCAAGATGAGCCTCGGCGTACAGGTCGAATCGGCGCTCGCACCCTGGAAGCTGCTGCGCGAACAGCGCCGCCGGCCCTAGTACCCGGGCCGGCGCCGTCGGCCGGACGAGCGGCTCTTTCGAGTGCCGGTGCGGTGGATCAGCAGTGTGAGCTGCCAGGACGGGGAAAGAAGGGCGGCATGGCCCTACTCCCGGAGACCTTCGCCACCACGCTGCGCCGCAGTGCCCGACAACCCTTCGTCGTCCAGACGGTCCGGGCCACGGTGGCCGCCACGCTCTCGTACGTGGTGGCCACTCGGCTGAGCAGCGAGCCGGCGCCGCTGACCGCCCCCCTGACGGCGCTGCTGGTCGTCCAGGTCACCGTCTACTCGACGCTGACCACCAGCATCCGCCGGGTCAACTCGGTGGTCGTCGGGGTGCTGATCGCGATCGGTTTCAGCTCGGTGGTCGGGCTCTCCTGGTGGAGCCTGGGCATGATCATCCTGGCCTCGCTGATCATCGGGCGGTTCGTCCGGGTGGACGAGTTCGTCCAGGAGGTGGCGATCAGCGCGATGCTCATCCTGGGCGTGAGCCAGGTGACCTCACAGGCCTGGGACCGGGTGCTGGAGACGCTGATCGGCGCCACCGTCGGACTGCTGTTCAATCTGCTGTTCGCCCCGCCGGTCTGGATCGACACGGCGGGCGAGTCGATCGAGGACCTCGCCCGGCGGGCCCGGCACCTGCTGCTCGGCATCGCCGAGGAGCTCGGCGAGCCCACCCCCGTGGAGCGCGCGGCCGAACGGCTGTACGAGGCCCGCCGGCTCGACCAGGCCATCGCGGACGTCGACGGCGCCCTGCGACAGGCCGAGGACAGCCTGCGGCTCAACCCCCGGATCAGCGAGGGGCTGCTCTCCCGGCTGGTGCTGCGGACCGGTCTGGACACGCTGGAGATCTGTGTGGTGGTGATCCGGGTGCTGGCCCGGTCGCTCACCGACCTCGCCAAGCGGCGGGCCCCGGGCGAGCGGCTGTTCCCGGCCGACGTCGCGGTCGCGCTGGAGGAGCTGCTGAGCCACCTCGGCGGGGCGCTGGTGAGCTTCGCGGTACTGGTCACCACCCAGGTGAGCCGCAACGCCGAGGAGGCCGAGCGGCGGCTGACCTCCGAGCTGGCCGCCGCCTGGGCCAGCCGGGAGAACGTCGCCCATCTGCTGCTGCTCCGGGTGCAGGAGCACCCGGAGGCCTGGCAGCTGCACGGTTCGCTGCTGGCCGAGGTGGACCGGATCCTCGACGAGCTCGATCTGGAGCACCGCAGCCGGCGACTGATGGAGGAACTGGACCGGGCCTCGGTGGCGAACCGGGAGCGGTTCTCCCGGTTCGCCCGGCTGCGGAGGCTGGCCCGGGGCGAGCGGCTGAACCCGGGCCGGCTGCGGAGGCGGCGGACGGTCAAACAGCGGGCCTGAGAGCGTCGGGCCTGAGAGCGTCGGGCCTGAGCGCAGCGGGCCTGAGGGCCCCGGCGACGGCCGGGGCCCCGACCGACGCGGCGGAGGCGGTCTCAGCCCCGGGCGGCGTCGAGGAGCGGCTGGATCTCGATCTTCTGCATCCGCAGCATCGCCGCCACCACCCGGGCGGCCTTGGCCGGGTCCGGGTCCGCGATCAGTTCGGTCAGCACGCGCGGGACGATCTGCCAGGAGAGCCCGTAGCGGTCCTTGAGCCAGCCGCACTCGCTGGCCGCGCCGCCGTCGGCGGTGAGCTTGGCCCAGAGGTCGTCGACCTCCTGCTGGTCGGCGCAGTCGACCTGGAGCGAGATGGCCTCGGTGAAGTGGAACACCGGACCGCCGTTGAGGGCGACGAACTGCTGACCGTCGAGTTCGAAGGTGACGGTCATGACCCGGCCCGGCTCGCCGGGGCCGGTCTCGCCGTAGTGGGTCACGCCGGTGATCCGGGAGTTGGCGAAGACCGAAGTGTAGAAGCGGGCGGCCTCTTCGGCCTGGTCGTCGAACCAGAGGAAGGTGGTGATCTTCTGCATGGCCCGACGCTAGCCGCCGGGCCTCGGCGGGCGGCCGAGCCACGGCCGGAGGTCACCGGTTCGGCGCCTCCGGCCGTTCCCGCCCGGGCCCGGGCGGCGGCGCCGGGGTCAGTGCACCCAGCCCGCGTACCGCTGGGTGAAGCGCAGACCGGTGCCCGCCGTCACGACGACGTCGTAGCGGCCCTGCTTGTCCAGCGGCCAGGCCAGGTTGGCCTGCTTGCCGGGCTTGACCCAAACCGTCTGCGCGGTGCCCGCGAAGTCGTTGGGCACCGCGGTGAAGCCGACGTCGGTCAGGCCGTCGTTGACCAGTTGGAGGGTGAGCCGGGAGGAGTTGCGCAGATCGGCGGTCACGATCGGCACGCCGATGTCGTTCTGGCCGTCCTCACCGTCCCGGACGACGGTGCCGGCGAAGCGGCGGACGAAGCCGTCGGGGCCGTGGACGGTGAAGTCGTACCGGCCGTGCGTGGCGGCGGCGTCCCAGACGTAGGTGGCGGTGGCAGCGGGCGCCACCGTGTACGGCGTCCCGGCGAACGGGAGGACGATGTTGGGGTAGACGGTGTAGGGGAAGGCGACCGTGCCGTCGTTGCTCATCGTGCAGGTGACCTTGCCGGTCTTCCGGTCCACCTCGACGTCCGCCCAGGGCTGATAGGGCAGGTGGCGGTGCGGGCGCTCGCCGGGCTCCTGGACGGGCATCGACTGGGTGCCGGTGGCGGGCAGCGCGACGCCGGGGAGCGCCGCCCCCGCGTCGGCCTTGGCCATCAGGGCCACGGTGTCAGGGAGTTGCGGTATCGAGAAGTCCGGGGCCGCGAAGTCGAAGCAGCTGGTGAGGTCGCCGCAGACGGCCCGGCGCCAGGCGGAGATGTTGGGTTCGGCGACCCCGGTGACCTGTTCCATGAAGCGCAGGACCGAGGTGTGGTCGAAGACCTGGGAGTTGACGTAGCCGCCGCGTGACCAGGGGGAGGCGACCCAGAGCGGTACCCGGTTGCCGAGGCCGATCGCGCGGCCCTGGGTGAACTCCTCGGGTGTGCCGGCCTCGGGGGTGGGCGGCACCATGTGGTCGAAGTAGCCGTCGTTCTCGTCGTACATGACGAGGAAGACGGTGTGCTGCCAGACGGCGGGGTTGGACATCAGCGACTGGAGGGCCTGGTTGACCCAGTGCGCGCCGTACGCCGGGCCGGCGTTGGGGTGTTCGCTGAACAGGTAGGGCGCGACCAGCCAGGAGACGGTCGGCAGGGTGGCGTCCTTGCAGTGGGCGTCGAAGGCCGCCGGGTCGAACCTGGTCATCGCGTTGACGTAACGCGGGTCGTCCTTCGGGAAGTTGTGGAACTGCTTGAAGTAGGACAGGGCGTTGTCGTCGTAGTCGCCGGTGCGGTCGTCCTTGCTGGGGTTGTGGTAGACCCGCCAGGAGACGCCGGCCGCCTGCAGCCGCTCGGCGTAGGTCGTCCAGTCGGCGACGGGGTTGTCGGTCACCGGGGTGTTGTCGATCCAGGGGCCGGTGGTGCCGTCGCGGCCGGGGCCGGAGGTGCCCGTCCAGAGGTAGAGCCGGTTGGGGTCGGTCGGCCCGGCCAGCGAGGTGAAGTAGGCGTCGCAGAGGGTGAACGCGTCGGCCAACGCGTACTGGTAGGGGATGTCGGCGCGGGTGAAGTACCCCATGGTGCGCTCACCCTTGGCGGCGATCCACTTGTTCATCGCGCCGTTGTTGATCGCCTGGTGACCGGTCGCCCAGTCGTGGGCGAGGCCGCCGGCGTTCTGCGCGTTGTACTTGGCCGTGTCCATCCGGTACGGCAGCATCGCGCCGCCGTCGGCGCGCCCGGCGTCGGGCTGGCGGAACACGTCCGTGCCGTCCGGGAACCGGAGGGCCTGCTTGTCACCGAAGCCGCGGACGCCGTTCAGGGTGCCGAAGTAGTGGTCGAAGCTGCGGTTCTCCTGCATCAGCACCACGACGTGCCTGACGTCGGCGATGCTGCCGGTGGGCCGGTCGGCGGCGGGAGCGGCGCTCGCGGACGCGGCGGGCAGGCCGGTCAGTGCGGCGGCGCCGGCGGCCGCGGTGGCGCCGACGAAGGAACGACGGGAGAGATCGGACATGGCGAACTGGCCTCTCGGGGCGGGGGAGGGAGCAGGACGGGGCGGGAGGCCGTCAGAGCTGGAAGGTGGCGACCGCGGCGGCGCTGTCGGAGGGCCACTGGTTGGCGGCGATCGCGGCCGGGTCGGTCCCGGTGGCGGGCCAGTCGGCCACCAGGGTGTGCGCCTCGACCAGCTTCAGCGGGCCGGCGTACAGCACGTAGTCGATCCGGTCCTGCGGCTCCGGCTTGCTGCCCCGCTGCTTGCGGACCGGCGACCAGGTGGCCCCGGGCGCCTTGGCCGGGTTCCGGTTCTCCTCCCGGAAGCTGTCGGTCAGTCCGGCCTCCTGGAGGGCCACCGTGACCGGCCAGTTCAGCGGGCCGACCCCGCCGTGGCTCGCCGCGGCGGCCGCCGTCCAGTCCAGGTGCGAGGGCGAGGAGAGCGCGCCGGCGAGGACCACCGGGGTGTGCGCGGCGGCCTCGGCGCGGACGGCGGCGGCGAGCGCCCTGGCCTGCTGGAGGCGGACGGAGGCGCTCTCCCCGGCGGTCACCTGGGCGGCGCTCTGGCCGTCCTGCACCGCGTAGGGGCCGTAGTTCGCCTCGTCCAGGTGGGCGGCCCAGAAGCGGACGCCCCGGCCGCCGGGCAGCTGCACCGTCACACCGGCCGCGGGCAGCCCGGCGGTGACCGGGGTGACGGCGGACAGCGGGTAGCGGCTGAGGACGCCGACGCTGCCCGCGCTCTGGTAGGCGTACCAGCCGAGCGCGGTGGCCAGGCTCCGGGCGGCGCTGCCGGCCGTCTCCTGGAGGGCGAGCACGTCCAGGCCCTGGGCGAGCACCACCCGCAGCTGCTTCTCCACCGCGTCGGTGAAGGCCGCGCCGGCCTCGGCGAGGTTCCAGCTCGCCACCTTCAGCCGCAGCGGCCCTACCGGGTCCGCCACCGGGATCTGCACGGTGACGGTGTCGGTGGCGCCCGCGCTGTCCTTCACGCCGACGACCACCACCTCCGGGTTCTTCGGCGCGGTGGCGGGCGCGGTCCCGGTGAGCGTGCCGTCGGAGCCGACGGAGGCCCAGGCCGGGCCGCTGATCTTGCGGAACGCCGCGGTGCCCGCCGGGTTGCCGGCCGGCCGGGACCAGAGACCGCCGAGCTCGACCGAGACGGCGCCCCCGGGCGCCACGGCCGCGGTGGTCAGCGCGTCGACCGCGCTGTGCGGGCGGACCACGGCGGGCTTGGGCCGGAAGGTGAAGGGCGCGGTCTGCGCCAGGACGCCGTAGCCGTCCTTGGCCAGCAGGTACGCGGTGTAGGGGCCGCCGGTCAGCGCCGAGGTGTCGAGCTGGACGTCGCCGGACGTGCCCGGGGTGTACTTCCAGAGCAGCGAGCTGCCGGTGCCGGGCTTCCTGCTGCCGTCGTAGATGCCGACCCAGTTCTTGCCGTCCGGGGCGTCGGTGCTCCAGTGGAAGGTGAGCCTGTCGCCTTCGACCGGGTTGGCGGATGAGCTGAGCGTCAGGGCGCTGCCTGCGGCCACGGTGGTCCTGTCCGCCGCGCCCGGGCGACCGGTCCGCGGGAGGGCACGGCCGGGCCCGTCCGCGGCTGGTCACGGAGATCGGGATGAGGGTTGCCGGCAGTTGGCTGTACAACTGCGGGCGACCCCATTCATCCCAAGGTCGGCGACGGTCACATGAACGACGCATGACGCGGTGTCGGGCGCTGCGGGAACTCCGGCCCTGACCAGGCCGCCGGCGCGGCGGGCGTCGATCGGGCGCGCTGGCGGGCGGGTGGACGGGCGGTGCCGACCGGTGGGCGGTCAGGCCGCCCGGGGCGTGCCGGGGTCGGCGCCCGGGGGTGCGCTCGGCGGGCCGCCGTGGGCGGCTTCGACGAACTCCTTGAAGTCGTGCAGGTCGTCGATGACCTGACGGTCGACGAAACCGAGCGCCTCCCCGATCCGCTCCAGCAGACCCTGCGGTTCGACCTCCAGCTGGAGCATGATCCGCGTGCAGTCCTCCCCGAGACGGTGGAACGTCACCACGCCCGACTGCCGGACCTCCCCCGCCACCGCGGCCCAGGCCACCCGCTCGTCCGGCACCACCTCGGTCGTCGCGGCGTCGAACTCGCGGTGCGCGCCGGCCACGCCGACCACCCAGTGGGTGAGCTCCCCGCCACGCCGCTCGATGCTGACCACGCCGCGCATGAAGCGCGGGAAGTCCTCGACCTTCCGCCACTGTTCGTACGCCACCGCGAGCGGCACGTCGACCAGGACCGACTCCTCGATCTGTGTCATCACGTTTCCCTTCTCCGCCGAGGTCCGACCGCCGGGCCGGCGGTCGGTCGTAGGGGCGCCTGCCCCGGCCCCGCCCCGGTATGCACCCGGGCCGACGATCCGTCAGACGTCACCCGGCCGGCCCAGCGCGGATCCGGCGGCGGCGGGGGGACGATCGGCCGCCGGGCAGGCCGGGGGCGGGCGGCGGGGCCGGGGCGGGTGTGGGCGGCGGAGCCGGGGGCAGGCGGGACCCATTCCCGCGGACCGCCCCCGCGGGACCGACCCGAGGAAGGGAACCGCACACCATGGGGTGGAGCCTCGTCCGCCTGATCGTCGTCGCCGCTTCGGCCGCCGTCGCCGCCTACGGCCTCAACCTGCTCACGGAGGCCGTGGCACGACTGGTCGCCGCACGCGGGCACACCGGTCCCACACCGACCCTGCTCCGCGCCTGTCGGCCACCCCTGCTGGCGGCAACCGCCTGCGGACTGATGCTCGCCGGGGAGCCGTGGGCCCGTACCGCCCCGGTCGTGCACGCCGCCGTCCGGCATCTGCTGGTGCTCGCGACCATCGCCGCCTGCGCCTGGCTGGCCGCGCGGCTGATCGCCCTGGCGACGAGCGGCGCGATGCAACTCGCCGGGCGGCGGCGCAACCCCGCCTGGGCGGGCCGGGCCCGGACCCAGGCAGGTCTGCTCGGCCGGATCTTCCAGGCCACCGTCGCCGTGGTCGCCCTCGGGGCGATGCTGATGACCTTCCCCGCCGTCCGGGGGCTCGGGACCAGCCTCCTCGCCTCCGCCGGGCTGGTCGGCGTGGTGGCCGGGATCGCGGCCCAGAGCACCCTCGCCAACCTGTTCGCGGGCATCCAGATGGCCTTCGGCGACCTGATCCGGATCGGCGACGTCGTCGTGGTCGCCGGCGAGTGGGGGACGGTGGAGGAGATCACGCTCACCTCGGTGGTGATCGCCACCTGGGACCAGCGGCGACTGGTGATGCCGATGTCGTACTTCGCCGGCCGCCCCTTCGAGAACTGGTCGCGGCGCACCAGCAAGATCACCGGCACCGCGCTGTTCCACCTGGACCACCGCACCCCGGTGCCCGAGCTGCGGGCGGAGTTCGAGGCGTTCCTCGCCAAGAGCTCGCTCTGGGACGGCGAGGGCAGCGCCCTCCAGGTGGTCGACACCACACCGACCACCATCGTGGTGCGGGCCCTGATGACCGCGCCCGACGCCGACGCCGCGTTCGAGCTGCGCTGCCAGGTCCGCGAACACCTCGTCGGCTACCTGTGCGAGACCCATCCGCACGCCCTGCCCCGGGTGCCGGTCGCCCGCGCCGCAGGACGAGACGAGGCTCACATGTCGGGGTAATCACACCCTCTTTGCAGAATCATCACACATCAAAGGGGAATCGGTCCGAAGATCCCGGGTACACAGGGACAGACCGTCGCGGAACCGATGAAAGGACCGACATGGCTCCGTCCAGTGATGCTCTCCTCGCCCCCGTGTTCCCCGTTCAGGGCCAGGCCCGGCCGAGCGCCGGGCCTTTGGGAGCCACCTCCGGAACGCCCGGTCTCTCCGGCCTCTCGACAACCACGGAGATCACCGAGCTTCCCGAGCTCCCCGAGATCGCCGAACCGAGCGAGGTCTCCCCCGCCGACGCGCGTGAACTGACCCGGACCCTGCTGGCCCGGCTCGACGCACTGGAGGAGGGCACCCGGGAGTACTCCTATGTCCGGGCCACGCTGATCGAGCTGAACATCTCCCTGGTCCGCTACGCCGCCCGGCGCTTCAATTCCAGCCGCGAGCCGCAGGAGGACCTCGTCCAGGCGGGCATCGTCGGCCTGATCAAGGCGATCGACCGCTTCGACTCCCGGCACGGTGTGGAGTTCACCACGTTCGCGGTGCCGACGGTGCTCGGGGAGATCCGCCGCCACTTCCGTGACACCACCTGGGCCGTCCACGTGCCGCGCCGCCTCCAGGAGCTGCGGCTGACCCTGGCCAGGGCCCAGGAGCAGCTCACCCAGCGGCTCGACCGCGCCCCGACCGTCGCCGAGCTGGCCGAGCACCTGTCGCTCACCCCGGAGGAGGTGACCGAGGGGCTGACCGCCGCCAACGGCCACACCGTGGGGTCGCTCGACCTGGGCTCCGAGTCCACCGACGACGACTCCCGGGGCTCCCTGGCCGACCGGCTCGGCATGGAGGACGGCCGGCTGGAGAAGATCGAGAGCCTGGTCGCCCTGAAGCCCCTGATCGCCGCGCTGCCCGAGCGTGACCGGCAGATCCTCTCGATGCGCTTCACCGAGGAGCTCACGCAGTCCGAGATCGGCGCCCGGCTGGGCGTCTCCCAGATGCACGTCTCCCGGCTGCTCAGCCGGATCCTCGGCCGGCTCCGCGCCGGTCTGGACCAGGACTGACCGAGCGACCCCGGCGGCCGGGGCGTCACTCCTCCTGTGAGGCGTGCGCCTTGGCCGCGGGCTTTCCCCCGCGTATGGTCGAAGGGAACTCTCTGGAGGGGAAAGACAACCACGATGCCAGTCGAGGACGAGCAGTACCGGATCACGGCGGCGGCGAGCACTCTGCCGCCCGCGCTGACCGTGGACATAAGGCGGACCGACGCCGAGGCGGCGGTCTGCGCGGTGGCGGGTGATCTCGACATCGACAGCCTCCTGCCCGCCGAGCGGGCGCTGACCTCCCTGGTCGACGAGGGCACCCCCCTGGTCGTGGTCGATCTGGAGGGCGTCGGCTTCTGCGACTCCTCCGGCCTGAACCTGTTGTTGAAGACCCGCCTGGCCGCCTCCGCCGCCGGGGTGGAGCTCCGCCTCGCAGCCGTGGCCACGCCGGTCGCCCGCGTCCTGGAACTGACCGGCGCCGGCGCCGTGTTCTCCATCCATGACTCGGTCGGCGCGGCGCTCGTCCGTTGAACACGACCGTGCGATCCGGCCCGCTCCGCCCGCCCATGACCACGGGCGACCAGTCGAACGGCCGTCACAGGAATATCCTGGCGCTGCCCGGGAATCCGATCGGACGACGAGCCACAGCAACCGCACGAAGGGGTGAACCGCATATGACGAGGGGCCGGGGCACCCTGGACGACAACCGGTCCGGAGCCACGCTACCGGAGGCCGGCCAACGCCGGCGGCTGCGGCTGGCCGGCCTGCCCAAGCCGGTGGCCCGTTCGCGTGCCTTCACCCAGCAGGCGCTCGCCGACTGGGCGTGGCTGGCTCCGGAGAGCGGCGCGGACCCGGACGTGGCGGACGATGTCGTGCTGCTGGTGGCCGAGCTGGTGGCCAACGCGATGATGCACGGCGGCGGGCCGCTCGAACTCGTACTGGACGCGTCCGCGGCCCGGCTCCGGGTGGAGGTGAGCGACGGCGAGTCCGCGCTCCCCGAGCCCCGTCTGCCGCACCGGCCGGGGCTGCCCGGCGGCCACGGCCTGTTCATCATCCAGCGGGCCGCCGACCGCTGGGGCGCCGAGCGCCACGAGCAGGGCAAGGCGGTCTGGGTCGAGATCGACGCCGCCCGGCTCGCTCCCGGGCGCTGAGCGGCTCGGGGTTCAGGGGTCTCAGGGGTCAGGGCACTCAGGGCCAGGGCACTCGGGGTTCAGCAGGACACAGGGGCCAGCAGGACACAGGCCACGGCCCGGGCGGTTTCCCCGCCCGGGCCGTGGTGTTCGTCGTGCTCCGGTCGATCCTCGTGCGTCGGCTGTTCGTCGTACCGGGCTCTCCGCGGCTCGCCGGCCGACGCGGGTGGTTGCGCCCGAAGCCCGCTCCGGGCGGAACCCCGCCCATGGCCGGGGGCGGCGACGCAGCCTCGTGCTGAGGTCGTCACCGCCCCCGGTCGTCGCGCTCCGCTCAGCCGGTCTCCCCCACCAGGCCCGCCACCGTGTCCGGCCAGTCGAGCAGCCGGTGCTCCGTACCCGGGGCGACCACCTCGTACGTCCGGCGGAGGAAGTGCACCATGTCGCGGGAGGACAACACCAGGACGGCACAGCCCTCGTCGCCGTGGAACTCGACGGCGATCACGCCGGGAGCCCACGGCCGGACCCTTAGGTCCCCCAGACCGGACGGCTTGCGCAACCCCTCCCCGAACAGCTCGCGGGCCGCCGTCCAGGACAGGGCACCCTCCAGTCCGAGCGAGGCACCGGCCCCGAAACCGAGCGACAGCGCGAACGGGTCGGCCGGGTCGTAGCGCAGCCCCATGAGCACCGGCCGGGGCTCCGGGCCGACGAGACAGGCCTCGATGACGTCCTCGACGATCTCGGGCACCGTGCGCCCCCCTTCTGTTGCGGCAGTGGTGCACGCCCGGCTACCCCCGTCGGCGGGGACCATGCGTGTCAGAACCGCTCGGACACCTCCGGCCGGTACACTTGACCGCTCGTCATGTCGCCCTACGGGCCCGCGAGGGGCGCCGAACCGACGGTTCGGTCGGGGCCTCAGTCGAGGCCGCGGGCGTGGCGGAGCCGGGCGGAGATCGTCTCGGGCTCGACGATCGGTGCCGGGTAGTCGGCCGGTGGGTGGTCCAGCCGCCACGGGCGGTGCACGGAGCGACCGGGCAGGTCGGCCAACTCAGGGACCCAGCGCCGGACGTAGGCCCCGTCCGGGTCGAGCCGGTCCGCCTGGGCGAGCGGGTTGAGCACCCGGTTCGGCCGGGTGTCCGTACCGGTCCCGGCCACCCACTGCCAGTTGAGCTGGTTGTTGGCCAAGTCACCGTCCACCAGCAGCCGCAGGAAGTGGGCGGCGCCCGTCCGCCAGTCCTTGTAGAGCGTCTTCGTCAGGAACGAGGCCGTCACCAGCCGGGCCCGGTTGTGCATCCAGCCCTCCTGGGCGAGTTGACGCATGCCCGCGTCCACCAGGGGGAAGCCGGTGCGGCCCCGGCGCCAGGCCTCGGACTCCGCGTCGTCGGGCAGCCACTGGTCCCCCTTGGACCGGTAGTCGGCGTGCGCCGCCTCCGGGCGGGCGGCGAGCACCTGGTGGTGGAAGTCCCGCCAGGCCAGCTGCCGGACGAACGCCTCCGCACCGCTGCCGCCGCGTCGTTCGGCGGACGCCACCAGCTCGGCCGCGGAGACGCAGCCGAAGTGCAGGTAGGGCGAGAGGCGCGAGGTGCCGTCGGCGGCGAGGTCGTCGTGCAGTTCCTCGTACCGCTCCAGGGCGTAGCCCTGCCAGAGCTTGCGGCCTGGACGCTCACCGCCCTGCGGCAGCCCCGGCGAATCCGGCGTGACGGCCGGGACGGGCTCGCTCGCGAGGCCCTCGGGCGTGCGCAGCGCCCGGGGCGCGCGGTGCACCGCCCGGCGCGGGGCCTGCTGCCAGGTGCGGAAGTACGGGGTGAACACGGCGTAGTGGTCCTTGCCGGCGGGGCTGACCGCGCCCGGTACGGCCACGGTCAGCACACCGTCGTGGACGTGCAGACGGGAGCCGAGGGCGTCGCGCAGGGCCTGCTCGCGGCGGTGGGCGAAGGCGCTCACGCCGGCGGCGACGTGGACCGAGACGGCGGCCACCTCGGTGGCCAGCCGGGCGGTCTCGGTGGCGGCCGTGCCCCGGCGCAGCACCAGCCTGCCGCCGAGCGGGCGCAGCGCGGCGTCGAGGTCGGTGAGGCAGTCGGCGAGGAAGGCCATCCGGTTGGGCGGGGCGAAGCCGGCGGCGTCGACCTCGGGGTCGAGGACGAACAGCGGCACGACCTCGTCGGCGGCCTCGGCGGCGGCCCGGAGCACGGGGTTGTCGTGCAGGCGCAGATCCTGGGTGAGCAGGGCGATGGAGACGGTCATCAGTGGTGGCCCGGGGGTCGTGGTGGGGTGGATGTGGGGCAGGTCCGGCCGGTCAGGCGGAGGCGGTGTTCAGCGTTCGGCGGTGCGGTGTTCGGCGGTGCGGCGGTGCGGCGGTGCGGCGGTGCGGCGGTGCGGCGCTCGGTGCGCGGGGCGGTTGCCGGTCGGCGGCTGCCCTGCGGGGACAGACGAGCCTCCCACCCCGGTGCGCCGAACGGGGCACGGCGCGCCGGGAATTCACGGCCGGTCCGGATCCGGGACGGAACCGCGGGCAGCTCACCGCGTCGCCGGCCGGGGCGGGGTCCCTGCGCCAGAGGGCGGGGGGCCTGCGCCAGAGGGCGGGGTGCCTGCGCCAGAGGGCGGGGTGCCTGCGTCAGTGGGCGGGGTGCCATTCCACCAGGACGATCGTGGCGTCGTCGGTGAGCCGGTGGTCCTGGCGCTCCAGCAGCGCGTGGATCAGCCGCCGCAGTGCCTCCGGAGCGGCCTCACCGGCCTCCGCGGCCCGGACGATCATGTCCGTCAGCCGTTCCTCGCCGAACAGCTCGCCGGCGGCGGAGCGTGCTTCGGTGACGCCGTCGGTGTGGATGAGCACGCGGTCGCCCGGCTCCAGCAGGACCTCGTGGACGGTTCCGGGCATCCGCTCGTATCCGGCGAGCCCGAGGGGGAGTTCGGCGGCCCGTTCGAGCGCGGCCGGTACCACCCGCTGGCGGCGGATCAGCAGTGGCGCGGGGTGCCCGCGGTTCACCCAGCTCAGCCGGCCGTCCGAGGTGTCCAGCTCGGCGAAGACCCCGGTGAGCAGCCGCTCCGGGAACCACCGGTCCAGCTCCCGGTCGATCACGGCGGCGATGTCCGCGAGCCCGCCCCCGGCCCGGCGGACGGCCCGGCAGGCCGCGATCGCCAGTGCCGACGACCCGCCCGAGGCGAGGTCGTGCCCCATCGCGTCGACGACGGTGAGCCGCAGCCGGCTTCCGCTGAAGCTGTGGTCGAACGCGTCGCCGCCGATCTCGTAGGCGGGCTCCAGCACCGCGGTCGACGTCACGTGCCTGGTGCCGACCGTGCGCGGTGGCATGAAGGCCCAGGCTAGTTCGGCCTGGAGGGTCATCGGAACGACCCTGGTGGTGTCGATCAGATCATCCACGAAGGACAGTTTCGCCACCACGATCAGGCCCACCAGCGAGGCGAGGGCCAGGCAGCGGTCGATGTCGACGGCCGCGTCCGGGGGCGCGTCGACGCGGAGCACCCCGATCCGCTCGACACCGTCGACGATCGGCAACCACAGCACCCGGCCGGTCCCGTCCTCGGCCGGCACGGACTGGGGCACCCCCGTGCAGTAGGCCCGGCTCGCCGGGCTCCCCTCCAGCGGGAGCACCCAGCTCGGCGACCGTTCAGGGGCCGGAGCGCCGGCGCGCGGGGGCGAGCCGGGGAGATCGGGCACCTCGGACACGACGACCGGCCCGGTGGGAGCGTCGGTACCCTCCGCCGCCGGTGGCAGCAGCGGTGCGAGCTGCACCTGTCGCACGTCGGCGAGCAGGACCAGCGCGTCGGTGAGCCCCATCGCCCGGGCCGCGTCCCGGACGGCCGTCGCGAGCTCACCGGGGCCGATCCGCTGGGAGGCTGCCAGCAGGCCCTCCATCGCCCGGCCGAAGCCGATGTCGTCCATGGCCTCCACCTTCCGCCGGGACCATTCTCCGCCGATCGGCGCGGCCGGTCACGGCGTGCGACGGGGCCCGGGCCGTCGGGCCTCAGGCCGTCGGGCCTCAGGCGAGGGTCAGGAAGAGCTTCTCCAGCTCCGCCTCGCTCATCGGCGGGGCATCCCCGTCGGCGGCGGCCATGCACTGGCGCATCCCGCTGGCCACGATCTTGAATCCGGCACGGTCCAGGGCGCGGGAGACCGCCGCCAACTGGGTGACGACGTCCTTGCAGTCCCGGCCTGCCTCGATCATCGCGATCACACCGGCCAGCTGCCCCTGGGCCCGGCGGAGCCGGTTCAGGACGGCGCCCACCGCTTCCTCGTCCACCTGCATCCCGGGAGCCGCCTTCCGCCGTCGTGACCGAGCCTCCAGCGTACCCCGCGGGGTATCGCGGCCGCCGGGGTCGACCCGTACGCACCCCTCCCCCGGGCAGCTCAGCGCCTGGCCAGCCGCCGCTCGCCGCCGGCGCCGGGGGTGTAGGCGAGTTCGTAGTGCGCGAAGACCGCCGGTTCGTCCTCGGCGGGCAGCACGTCGTCGGTGCCGATCGAGGGCGCCTGCTTGACCACGCCCTTGGCGAACGCGACCCGGACGTAGCCGGGCCCGACCACGGCGCCGTCGAGCGGGACGAACACCAGCCGCCGCCGGGACGGCAGGCCGACCGTGACGGTCACGAAGAACGGCTGGTCACTGGCCGTCTCCACGTACACCGACTCCAGCGTGCCGATCCGGTGGTCCTTCTCGTCGACCACGGCGTGGCCGCGCCACTCCCTGATGTCAGCCATTCCGATCACCGCAGCCTCCCGTTCACCGCAGCCTCCCGTGTCGCCGGTGCCGTCTTCGGACACCCGGGATCTCCATCCTGCGCCGCGACGAGCCGGGGCGCCCGGCGAGCACCGCGGCACCCGACCGGCCGGAGAAGGGGTACGCGGGCCGGCGGTCCCCGGCACTCGTCGACGGGCCCGCGCAGCCGGCGCTCCGGGGAGGCCGGGCCGAGCAGGTGCACGCCGAAGACGCCGCCCACCAGGTGAGCCTGCCCGGCGCCGTCCTGCACTCGCTGCGGCACACTTCGGTGGCGGGGACCGGCGAGGCCGTGGGAGCGGCCCCCACATTGGAAGGGGTGGCTGTGACGGAGACGGCTCGTGAAGCGGCCGTTGCGTGGGTGCAGAAGATCATGGACGCGGACTGTGCCGACGATGCCGAGCTGTGCGGGGTCATGGAGGCGTTGGGCAAGGCCCTCGGCTGTCCGAGCGGCTACGTCAGCGACCTGATCTTCTGGCCCGAGGGAAGGCAGCCGACGGCTCCCGAGGTCGTCGATCAGGCGTTGGGGTACCGGCCCTTCGCCCTGTGAGAGGGCCCCGAGCCCGCGGCCGGACGGCCGGGCACCGTGTGCCGGCCGGCGCGCCGCCGTGGGTACGACGGCAAGGACCGTCGCCTTTCGGCGGCCCGAGCCGGGGCCCGGGTCTTCTCCGGTGCCGGAGCGGACTCCGGCTACCGCTCCGGCACCAGGGAGGCGGTCACTGTCGGGGGAAGTCCTGGTCCACCCGGAGGGCGAGGGTGCGCCACCCGTGGGTGATCTCCTCGCGCAGCGCGCCCGCGTCGGGCTCCGTGCTGCCCGGGCCGTGGCGCGTCGTCAGCAGGTCCAGCAGTGCGCCACCGTCGCCGGGGCGGGTCTGCGGGTCCGCGGTCAGCGCCCGGCCGACCACCGCCGCGAGCGCCGGGTCGAGCGCGGCGAGAGCTGCCAGAGCCGTCGGCTCCGGGCCGGTGTCGACGATCCGGCGGATCACCGCCCCCGTGCTGGCGGCCGCGAACGGACTCCCCCCGTGGGCCGCGCACACCACACAGCAGGCCCAGGCCCAGACGTCCGCCGCCGGGCCGACCGGCCCGTCGCCGAACTGTTCGGGCGCCATGTAGGTCAGCGTCCCCGGGCCGCCGCCGGTGCGGGTCAGCCGGGTGCCGTCGACGATCGCCGCGATGCCGAAGTCGAGCAGCCGCGGCCCCGCCGTCGTCAGCATGATGTTGGCGGGCTTGAGGTCCCGGTGCACCAACCCCAGCCGGTGCACCCCGCGCAGCGCGACGGCCAGCGCGAGCGCGAGGGCCCGCAGCGCCTCCGGGGAGCGGATCGGCCCCTGCTCGCGCAGATGGACGTCGAGCGGGCGGCCGTCCAGCAGCTCCATGGCCAGGTAGGGGCGCCCGGAGTCCACACCGGCGTCCAGCACCCGGGCGGTGTAGGCGCCGGAGACCATCGCCAGCACCTCCGCCTCGCGCTCGAAGCGACGCAACAGGTCTGCTTCCCCGAGGAGTTCGGGGTTGATCGTCTTCAACGCGACCTGGGTGGCCGAGCCCTCCCGACGGGCCAGGTAGACCGTCCCCATGCCGCCGGCCCCGATCCGGCCGAGCAGTTGGTACCCGCCGATCGTCCGCGGCTCGTGCGGGTACAGCGCCTGGTGCGGGACGTGCCCGACGGGTGAGGCGGGTCCGGCCTGCCCGGCCTGCCCCGCGGGTTCGACGCGCCCCAGGTGCAGCGGAGCCGGCGCGACCTGGGGCGCCGGTGGGGCGGGGACGGACCACGGCGCGTCGACCGGGGCGGCGGGCATCGGCAGGTAGGACGCGGGCCGGGCGACGGGCGGAGCATCCGGCGGGACGTGGGCCGTGCGGCCGGCACCGCCGGCCAGCGGTCGCCGGCTGGTCACGAGCGCGATGATCTGGAACATCAGCGCACCCTCGACCACCCCGATCGGCAGCACCAGTGCACCGACCACCGCGCGGAGGACGAAGCCGCCGATCAGCCGGACGATACTGCCGGTGGTCGTCCCGGCCCCCGGGGGCATGCCGACGACCAGAAGGTTGCGCTGCGTCAGGAGCCAGAGGAACACCCAGCCGAGCAGGGCGACCACCGCCGGGATGAGGTAGATCGGCTGCGTGATGGAGAAGTGGACGTCCAGGGCCGGGGCGATGGCCAAGGGGCTCTCCGAGACGATCGACGGCATCATGTAGACGAAGTCGGTGTCGGCGATCGTCGAGTTCAGCAGGGCCAGCAGGCCGGCCGCGCTCAGCAGCACGAGCACCTGTTCACCGACCGCCGCCGCCGTCAGCCCCGACGGCACCGCCACCCTCCCGCCCGGGCCCGCGAGGCGACCGATCGCGCGATGGCGGGTGGCCTGCTGAGCCCGCATCAGAAGCGGCAAGGACACCATCCGCACGACCAGTGCGACGCCGCCCAGGACCAGGATGATCAGGCCCAGCGGAGTCTCCGTGTAGCTCTCCATGAACGCCCCCCGTTGTGCCGTTCGCCGGTCAAGCAGACCGAGTATAGGCCGCGTCGCGATCACTCCGGCCGAACGGCGAACGGGGTCCGGGGGGACGGCGAGTACGGCCCGGGCGGACGGCGGCGGCCCGGGCGTCCTTCACGCGCCACGGCGCCGGGCCGGGCGGGCCGGTACGCCCGACGCGCACAGGAGTTGCCAGGCCACCGCCGCGGTCAGCCCCCAGATCAGCCACCCCACGCCGAAGTGGCCGGACCACCCGGCCAGCAGCAGCGTCAGCCCGAGGCAGGGCAGGGCCCAGCGCAGGGTCCGCCGCCAGGACGCCCCGGCCACCGCGGCCGCCGGCACGCCGACCCCGAAGTACCCGACGAGGCTCCCGCACAGCAGCCGGCGCGCACCCTCCGGGGTGTGGCCGTACGGGTGCGCGAGGCCCCAGGCCCAGCCCGGCCGCCAGGACGGCGAGCGCGCACGTCGTGGCGGCGTGCAGCGCCATCATGACGCGCACCGGGAGGACGCCCGGGCCGTCCTTCGGCACACCGCCGTACCCGTGCAGCAGCGACATGCTCCACAAGCCGATGAGCAGCGCGAAGCCGCCCGCCGCGGCGCGGACCAGGGCAGTGTGCCAGACGGCCTCCCCCGCCACCGAGGTGATCTGGATGACCCCCTCGCCCAGCACGATGATGACGAACAGGCCCAGCCGCTCCACCAGGTGCGGGACGTCGGCGTAGGCCGCCTCGACCACCGGCACGCGCTCCGCGGCCCCCCCGCCTCCTGATCAGGCGGTCCATCCGCTCCTGCGCCAGTCGCAGCACCCGGCTGCCGGAGGTGACGACCACCAGGTCGAAGAAGAGCTCGGTCCAGGAGGCATGCCGCTCAACGGGCGGCTGACCTGTGCTCATGGGGAGAACATCAGCCGGGCGGCCCGCCCACTGGAGCGAGCCCGGTGTCCGTTGCCTCCTGTGCCCTGCGTCCTGCCTCCTGGCTCCCGCGCCGTACCGCCGGTCGGCGGGTGCGGCTAGATCTCCATGGACATGTACACCGCGCGCTTGCCGTAGCAGGCCGGAACGGCGACCTCGCGGTGGGTGCGGTAGCCCAGCAGGGCGAGCAGGATGTCGCTGCGCCGGACCGCCACCATGGAGATCCGCTCGAAGCCCTGCTCCTGCGCCTCCTCGCGGATGTGGCGGATGAACCGGAGCGCCACGTCCTTGCCGCGCAGCGGCTCCGCGATGACGAAGTCGTGCACGTGCAGGTTGCGCGACTGGAAGTCGGCCTCCTCCACCTGCCCCAGGTCCGGGCACTGGTAGAGCGGGTAGGGCAGGCTCAACAGGTAGCCGCCGACCTTGCCCCCGTGCTCCAGCACGAAGCAGGTGTCGGGTGAGGAACGCGCCCTGGACTGCAGCGCCTCCCGGCCCTCGGAGAGGTCGTCCGCCGCGTAGGCGTCGGACTCCAGCGCCACGACGGCGTCCCAGTCCTCGTCGGCCAGCAGGCGGAAGCTGATGTCGTCCGTCATCTACTCGGCCCCTCCGACGGTGGCAGCGGCTCCGCCGGCGGGGCTGCCGCCCGGGCCGGTCAGGCCGTCGGTGCGGGCGGCCGCCACCATCGGGCCCCAGGCGGCGATCAGTCGCGCGAAGTCCTCGACGTCCGCCTTGGCCTCGTCGAGCAGGCGCTCCCGCAGCGGGGTCAGGTGCTCGGCGAACTCCGCGTACTTCCCGCCCAGTTGCCGGTACGAGCGGTCGAGGACGTCCAGCCGGTGGACGTTCTCCGCCCGGTCCGTCCCGGCGCTGTCCCTGACCAGCTCCAGGATCGTGTCGACCCGTACGTGGTGCTGCTCGTCGAGCAGCTCGCCGCCGGCCGCCATCATCCGGCCGTAGACGGGGTAGAGGTAGAGCATCGACAGCAGGAACTTGGTGAACCGCAGCTGGTAGGCGGTGAATCCGGCGCCGCTCCGGCGCCCCGGGGTGTAGTAGTTCACGATGTGCCGGTTGTGCACCACGCCGGGCAGGGTGGCGTCCAGGACCACGTGCAGCAGGAAGTAGTCACTGCCGATGGTCTCGGTCGCGGGCGGCAGCGGGACGCGCTCGTAGACCTCGTGATCGAAGCCGATGTTGCACATGTCCACCTGCCAGATGTCGGGAGCGCCGAGCACCGACTCGTCGGCGGTGAACGGGTCCGTCCCGCCCCCGGTGAACGACGCCTCGACCAGCTGCCGCTTCTCCTCCTCGGACCAGACGGGCGGCGCCCAGAGGCTGACCACGTCGTAGTAGAGGGCCGGGTCCAGCTCGCGGATCTCGCTGACGTCGACGGAGAGTTCACCGATGAAGGAGCTGCCGACCAGTGACACCGGCTTCTCGGCGTCCGCCGGCTCCAGCTCGCTCTTGGTGACGGCCGCCTCCGCGTCGGCCGCCCGCTTCCCGAGCGACAGCAGCTCCTGGTGGATCGGGAAGACCGGCTTCCCGTCCAGGACCTGGTAGTCGCTGTCCGAGTCCCGGCGGTGGACGGAGTCGCAGCCGAGGGCGGCGGCGATCAGGAACGCCCGGTTGGTGCAGGCACCGTAGGAGACGGCGTCGGGCAGCATCAGATCGAGCAGCCGGGCCGGTTCGGCCACGCCGGCGGCGTCGACCACCCGCCCCAGGAACTCCCGCTGCCGGGCCTCGTCGAGGTGGTGCACGACCACGCCCGCCGCCCCGGGCAGTTCGGCCACGGCGCGCGCGTGCGCCGCGAAGGTCGACGCGTCCGAGGAGTCCAGGACGACCAGGTGCACCTCGACCTCGAAGTGCTCGGCGGCGTACGCCGCCTCCTTGCCGATCGCCGAAATCGTCTCGGCACAGGCCCGGTTGGTGGGCAGGGCCAGACAGATTCTGCGCATGCCAGTTCTCCGTTCGGTCATCAGGTGTCGTGCTGTTACCGCGATTTGGGCGAGGCCGAGCGTGTGGCGAAGCGCTGGGTGCGCCGTGGACCGGCGCAGCGCCGTCCGGCATCCGTTCCGGTCACTCCAGAGGTCGAGTCCGTTTGCCACCACGCCGATCAGGTACTCCTTGCGGCAGCCGGACCGGCGCCCACCAGCGTCGGCAGCGGGCGCGGCTCCGGCACCACCACCGGCGCCACCACCGAGACCACGCGAACCGGCCGGACAGGCTGAACGGGCCCGAAGGACCGAACGGGCCGGGGCACGGCGAAGGCGTGACCGGCCACCGGTGGACCACACACCGGCACCGCCACAACTCACCGTTTCAGCTGGGTAGTTGATGCCCACGACGGGGACTCCTGCCAAGGCGCCCCCGCGCCGCCGACTGGCATTCCCCTACGGTGGACTAGACCAACTTCCGGTGTCAACCGCCTCCTTGGATCGGCTCCGGGGCACGGGGGCACGCTGCCCGATCGGGCAGCCGCCGCTGCCCGCGGCACGGAGCCGTGCGACGGCCCTCGGCAGGTGGGCCGTACACCGTTGATCTCCCGGTTGCCAGGCCCGGGCGTTCGGTCGGCGCGGTCCGTCCGACCGGTCCGGGCCTCAGAGTCCTCCCCGGCCGTCCGTCAGGGTGCGGACGTCGAGCAGCGGTGGATCGACCGGCCAGGGCAGCGCGGTGCCGGAGGCGCTCGCCGCCAGGCGCAGCGCACCGAGCAGTGGCGGGCCGTCGGGGCGGTGCGGGCGCGCCGTCGGGAGCCGGTCGGTCAGCGCCGCCAGCGCCGCCCCACGCAGGCGGTCCAGGGCGAACAGGCCCCCGGTCAGGGCGACCCGCGGGTCCGGCAGCCCGACGGCCCGGACGGCTGCGGCGGCCGCGTCCGCGATCTCCTCCCCCGCCCGCCGCACGATCGCGCCCGCGACCGGGCAGCCGCCGTCGGCCGCGTCGACCACGTCGGGGGCGAAGGCGGCCAGCAGGGCGGCCCGGTCGGGGCGCGGCTGCAGGGCGGCGGGCAGGCCGGCCACCGGGCCGTAGCGGCGCTCGGCCGACGCCAGCAGTACGGCCGAGCCGCCCGTCCGGCCGTCGTGGGCGCGCAGCGCCGACTCCAGGCCGGCCCGGCCGATCCAGCCGCCGCTGCCGCAGTCGCCGAGCAGTTGGCCCCAGCCGTCGGCCCGGTGCCAGCCCGTGTCCGAGTGGACGCCGATCGCGACCAGACCGGTCCCGGCGGCCACGGCCACACCCGGTCGACGTCCGAGGGCGCCCACGTGGGCGGTGACGGCGTCGCCGGCCAGCACCAACCGGTCCGCACCCGTCGCGCGGGCGAGCGGGGCGGGGAGTTCGCGGGCGAGGTCCCGGCCGAGCAGGGCCATGCCCGTGGCCCCGACGGCCACCGCCCCGATCCGCGCGCCGGGCGGCAGGCCGGCGATCAGCGTGCCCAGGGCGGGGAGTACATGGCTCAGCAACGCCCGCGCGTCGTGCCCTCCTGCGGTGATCCGGGCCGGGGCCGCGATCCGGTCGGTCCGGGCGCCGGAGAGGTCGGCGGGCCACCCGCCGGGAGCCAGGGCGAGCCGGACTCCGGTGCCGCCGACATCGATCCCGACCACCCAGCTGCCGTCCCGACAGACCTGGCCGGGATGGCCGGGATGGCCGGGATGGGGCGTGGTGGAGCCGGCGGGGTGCGGTCCGGCGGGATGGATCCGGTCCACAGCGGCCCTCCGCTCGGTGCTGTTCGTGCCCGCCACGGGACGTCCGTACGAGCCGGCTCGGCATCCCCGTGGGGTGTCACCCCCGGGGCCTGTCCGAAGTGTGCCACCGCGCCCCGCCGGGCAGCCGTCGCGCCGGAGTCCCGGGCACCGTCGTCCGCCCTGCCCCCTCGGGGACGTATCGGGCGCCTTGCACTGCGGACAAGATCATCGAAAGATGCGCCCGGGACGGCGGGAGGGCCCCGCTTCACGGATCGGGGGACGTGCGATCGTCGCGCGCGAGGTCGAGTTCGACTGCGAGGAGCTGTTCGAGCCCTACGACGCGGTCCGACCCACTCTCACCTGGTCATCACCGCGCGCGACGCTCCGGTCGCGGTGCTCGGGCCGGCCGGGACCGTCTTCGACGGCGAACGCGTCCGCTAGGTCCAGGACGGGCTCGTCCACACGACGCACCACCGCCGGGGCGTGGAGCTCGCCCGGTTCTCCACCGGCCAGGCGTCGACGCTGGAACGACAGCGCAACCACGCCTCCTACCGCTCGCCGGGATTCCTCTCCTACGAGGAGAAGCAGATGTCGGCGTCCGGGCTCCCCCGGGCCCGGCCGCCCGGTCCGGCACCTCCCGGCACCGGACCGCAGGGGGCGGCTGACGGTTCCCGCGCCCGCCCGCGCCGCGGGCACGGGAACGGCGGGCACGGGTGCGGCGGGCACCGGCGGGGCCGCCCCGGTGGCGGCGGGCGGTTCAGCCGCGCTTGACGGCCACGCCGCCGTACATCGCGATGTCCTGGTCGCGCACCGGCGCCGCGTCCGCGTCCGGCCGCCACTGGTGGACCAGGGTCACGCCCGGGTCGAGCAGGTCGTAGCCGTCGAAGAAGGCGAGCGTCTCGTCCTTGTCGCGGATCTGCAGGGGAATCCCACGCGCGTTGTACTCGCGGCCGACACCGCCCACACCCACCGGGTCGGTGTCCCCGGTGAAGACGGTCAGCGCCAGGAAGCTCCCCGGGGCCAGCTCGTCCATGAACCGCCGCACGATGCCCTGCGGGTCGTCCTGGTCGAGGACGAAGTGCACGATCGCGATCAGCGAGAGCGCCACCGGCTGCGTCAGGTCCAGGACCTCGCGCAGCTGCGGGGCCCCGATGATCGAGTCGACGTCGCGGAAGTCGGCGTCGATGTAGGAGGTCCGGCCCTCCTCGGTGCTCGACATCAGCGCGCGGGCGTGGGTCAGCACGATCGGGTCGTTGTCGACGTAGGCGACGCGGGCCTCGGGGGCGATGCCCTGGGCGATCTCGTGCACGTTGGGCGAGGTCGGGATCCCGGTGCCGATGTCCAGGAACTGGCGGACCTTGTGCTCCTCGGCGAGGTGGCGGACCACCCGCTGCATGAAGGTGCGGGTGGTGCGCATCGAGGTCGGCAGGGCCGGCCAGGCCTTGACCGAGGCGTGGGCGGCGGTCCGGTCCGCCTCGAAGTTGGTCTTGCCGCCGATGAGGTAGTCGTACACCCGGGCCGAGTGCGGGACGTCCATCCGCAGGTCCACCCCCGGCCAGCGCCGCTCCTGCCGGTTCCCTGACATCCACCCCATGCCTGACATCCTCGCCCCTCCCGCTCCCCGCTCACCCGGGGAAGCAGCTCCGGCCGCCCCACTGGCGGGCCATCGTGCGCATGGTAACGGTGCCGCCCGAACAGCGCGGCTGCCGGGGTCCGGACAGCGCGGGGCCGGTCGCGGGACCAACGCCCGGCGGCCGCAGCCGCCGTGGTGCCCCGTCAGCCCGGCGGCCGGGCAGCACGGCCCGGGCCCGTCGCGCCCGGGCTGGCGGGCGCGACGGGCTCCACGGAGCCGGTACCGCGGGGCGACCGGGCTCAGCGCGGCGGGCGTGCCGCGCGGGCGGCCGGGACCAGGCCGGACTGGTAGGCGATGGCGACCAGTTGGGCCCGGTCGCGGGCGTCGAGCTTGGACATCGCGCGGTGCACATGCGTCCGGACGGTGAACGGGCTGACGTACATCCGCTCGGCGATCTCCTCGTTGGTCAGACCGGTGGCGGCCATCGACATCACCTCGCGCTCGCGAGCGGTGAGCACCGCCAGCCGCTCCGACGCCCCCTCGCCGGCCCCGCCGGGATCGGGCTGGGCCAGGAACTGGTCGATCACCGCGCGGGTGGCCGCGGGCGAGAGCAGGGCCTCCCCGGCGGCCACCGTGCGCAGCGCGGCGAGCAGTTCCTTCGGGTCGGCGCCCTTGCCCAGGAAGCCGCCGGCGCCCGCCCGCAGCGCCTGGGCCACGTACTCGTCGATCTCGAAGGTGGTGAGGATGAGCACCCGGGTGCCGGTGAGCTCCTCGTCGGCGCAGATCGCGGCCGTCGCGGAGAGGCCGTCGACGCCGGGCATCCGGATGTCCATCAGGACGACGTCGGGCCGGGTGGCCCGGGCGAGCGCCACGGCCTCGCGGCCGTCGGCGGCCTCCCCCACCACCTCCATGTCCTCGGCCGCGTCGATGAGCACCCGGAAGGCGCCGCGCAGCAGCGCCTGGTCGTCGGCGAGCAGTACGCGAATGGTCATGCGTGGTCCTTGTCGTCTCGGGCGGCGGTGCGCAGGGGGAGTTCGGCGGAGACCAGGAAGCCGCCGTCCGGGCGGCGGTCGGCCCGGAGCCGGCCGCCGACGGCGCCGGCGCGCTCGCGCATGCCGATGAGCCCGTAGCCGGCGGCGCCGGGCGCCGCCGGGGCGAGGCGGGGCCGGCCCGGCGCGGGCCCGTTCCCGGTCGGCGTGGCGTTCGCGACGGTGAGCGCGACCCGGCTGCCGGAGTAGGCGAGCGTGATGTCGGCGCCGGCTCCCCGGGCGTGCTTGGCCACGTTGGTCAGGGATTCCTGGACGATCCGGTAGGCGGTCAGGTCCACCCCCGGGGAGAGCGGGCGCGGCTCGCCCTCGACGGCCAGCCGGACGGGCAGTCCGGCGCGTTCGAAGGAGTTGATCAGGTCGGGCAGCTGCCCGAGCCCGGGCGCCGGCTCCAGCGGGGCCTCGGGGTCGTCGGCGCGGCGCAGCAGCCCGACCGTGGCCCTGAGCTCCTGCAGTGCGGAGCCGGTGGCGTCGGTGAGGTGGCTGAGCATCTCGCGGGCCTCGGCGGGGTGGGTGTCCATCAGGTGCACGGCGATGCCGGCCTGGGCGTTGGCCAGGGCGATGTGGTGCGCGACGACGTCGTGCAGGTCGCGGGCGATCCGGATCCGCTCGTCCGCGACCCGGCGGCGGGCCTCCTCCTCGCGGGTGCGCTCGGCGCGTTCGGCGCGCTCCTCGATCGCGGCCAGGTGGGCCCGCCGGTTGCGGATCGAGTCGCCGACGGCGCCGGGCAGGACGACCCAGGTAGCGACGCCGATCTTCTCGGCCAGCGGCGCCTCGGAGTCGACGACCAGGGCGGTGACGGTGAGCGCGACCGCCGAGACGGCGGTGGCGACCCGGGCGGTGAGCCGGTCGGTGCGCACGGCCAGGAAGTAGAGCGCGACGATCAGCGGCAGGATCAGGGTGGGTGTCGGTTTGGCCGCGATCAGCTCGATCACGACCCCGAGGCCGAGGGTCGCCGCCACCACCGTGCGCGGGTAGCGGCGGTGGAGGAGGAGTACGGCGCTGGAGACGGCTGCCAGGGCCAGCGGCACGGGGGCGGGGCGGCCGTAGTGGCCCGTCCTGTCGATCATGGTGCCGGCGACGGTGAGCAGGAACAGGGTGAGCGCGGCCACCGTGTCCAGCAGTCGGGGGTGATGGCGGGCGTGGCGCCGCAGCCAGGTGTCGGTCATCTCGTGCTCTCTGGGGTCCGGGAGGCGGTGGCGGTGCCCCCGGGCGGGCTCCTGCCGACTGCGGTCGCCCGCCTCCGCCGGGTGGCGGGGCGGGCGGGGTCGGGGCCGCCGGCGCGGACGGCGGCGGCCCCGACCGGGAGGAACGAATCAGACGCCCACGAAGTGCCTGGCCGGCTCCGGCTCCGGCTCCCGGGTCTGCAGCCGGGCCCCCTCGACGTCGATGTCGGGCAGGATCCGGTCCAGCCGGCGGGGCAGCCACCACGCCCGGCGGCCGAGCAGGGCCAGGGCGGCCGGGATGATGGCCATCCGGACCACGAAGGCGTCGAAGGCGACGGCTGCGGCGAGACCGAGCCCCATCATCTTGACCATCGGCTCGGCCATGCCGATGAAGCCCGCGAAGACGCTGATCATGATGAACGCGGCGGCCGTGACCACCCGGGCGTTGTGCCGGAAGCCGGTGACGACGGCCTGGCCCGGCTCCTCCCCGTGGACGTAGGCCTCGCGTATCCGGGTGACCAGGAAGACCTCGTAGTCCATGGCCAGGCCGAAGACGACCCCGATCATGAAGATCGGCATGACGCTCATCACCGGGCCGGTCTGCTCCACGCCGATCAGCTCGGCGAGCCAGCCCCACTGGAAGACCGCGACCACGGCTCCGAGGGCGGCGGCCACCGAGAGCAGGAAGCCGAGCGCCGCCTTGAGCGGGACGAGGACGGAGCGGAAGACCACCAGGAGCAGGAGGACCGCGAGCCCGACCACCACGGCGAGGTAGGGCACCAGCGCGTCGCTGAGCTTCTGCGAGACGTCGATGTTCATCGCGGTGGCACCGCTCACCAGGACGGTGGCGCCGGTGGCGGACTTCAGGCCGGCGGCGCCGGCCCGGATGTCGTGGACGAGCTGCTGCGTCTCGGCGGCGCTCGGCCCGGTGGACGGCACCGCGTTGATCAGCGCCGTGTCACCCGCCGCGTTGAACACCGGCGGCGACACCGACACCACGCCCGGCAGGCCCGCCACCTCCTTGCCGACGCGGTCGGCGGCGGCCTTCGGGTCAGCCGCGCCCTTGGCGTCCACCAGGAGGGTCAGCGGGCCGTTGAACCCCGGCCCGAAGCCCTCGGAGAGGTGGTCGTAGGCGCGTCGCTGGGTGCTGGAGGTCGGCTGGGACTCCGCGCCCGGCAGCCCGAGCCGCAGATCGAGGGCGGGCAGGGCGAGGACGCCGAGGCCCACGACACCGGTCAGCAGCACCGCCACCGGGCGGCGCAGCACCAGGCGGGCCCAGCGGGTGCCGCCGTTGGCCGGCTGCCGCTCCGCCTCGGCGGCCGCCGGGGCCGCCGGGCTCCCGGCGGTCGTGCCGTCGGCGACGGCACGCAGCCGGCCGACACGGCCCCGGCGGGCGGCGCGCCGGGCCCGGCGCGGGAGCACCCGGTCGCCGAGGAAGCCGAGCAGGGCCGGGACCAGTGTCAGGGCGATCACGACCGCGATCACGACCGTACCGGCGGCCGCCATGCCCATCTTGGCGAGGATCGGGATGCCCACCACGGAGAGCCCGGCCAGCGCGATGACGACCGTCAGCCCGGCGAAGACCACGGCGGAGCCGGCCGTGCCGACCGCCCGGCCGGCGGCCTCCTTCGGCTCGTACCCCTCCAGGAGTTCGGCGCGGTAGCGGGAGACGATGAAGACGGCGTAGTCGATCCCGACGGCGAGGCCGAGCATCATCGCGAGCGTGCTGGTCGTGGTGGAGAGGCCGAGGGTACTGCCGAGGGCGGTGATCGCCGCGATGCCGAGGCCGACGCCGACCAGGGCGGTCAGCAGCGGCAGCCCGGCGGCGGCCAGCGATCCGAAGGTGATCACCAGCACGACGGCGGAGATCGCCATGCCGATGGCCTCCGACGTGCCGCCCGCCTCCCCGCCGCCCATGAGCGCGGAGCCGCCGATCTCGACCGTGAGGCCGGCGTCCCGCCCGTGCTGCGCCGCCTGTTGGAGGGCGTCCGTGGCGGCCGTGCTCAGGGAGCCGGGCTTGGCGTCGTAGCCGATCGTCGCGTAGGCGGTCGAGCCGTCCTTGGAGACGGTGCCCGCCTGGAACGGACTGACGGCGCCGGTGACCTGCTCGCCGTGGGCGAGCTCGGCGACCGTCCGCTCCACGGCCTGCTGGTGGGTGGCCGCGGTGATCTTCTGCCCGGACGGGGCGACGAAGACCAGGCGGGCCGACGCGCCCTCGGCGGTGCTGCCGGGGAAGCGCGCGTCCATCAGGTCGAAGGCCTGCTGTGCTTCCGTGCCCGGCATCGCGAAGCCGTCGTCGGGTGCCGCCGGTGCCTTGGCGGCCAGGACTCCGGCGGTCGCCAGCAGGGCGACCCAGAGCAGGGTCGTCAGGCGGCGCCTGAGGAAGGCCCATCGGCCCAGGCGGTACAGGAATGTGGCCACGGGAGAGCAGACTCCTTCGGATGACGTTCACGGGGTGCGGCGGCGGGCCCGGGGCCGCGGCACGGCCCGGGGCGCCCGGAGCATGGCCATCCTCGATCGCGGGGGGCCGCCGCGTCGTCATCGCTGCGCAGGCCGTTCACGTAGTCCCTGCGCAGTAGCGCGGCACCCGGACGGAGTACGTCAGCTGCACCGCGGGGAGCAGCCGCCGGGCCTTCCGGCTCCCCGGCCCGGCCTCCACCGGGGTGGTCCGGGGCGGACGGCGGCGTCCGGCGGGCCCCGGCGGTCCGGTGACCGCCCGGTCACCGGGGCAGTCACCCGGGCGGTCGGTGACGACGGGCCGGGAACGGGCAGGCGAAGTAGCGTGATGTGCCTGGCCCGACCGATTTGTCCGGTCCGGCCGGAAACGAACCCGCTCGATGATCTGATCATCCTGCTGCCGGAGGTGGCCTCATGGGCGTTCCAGCCGCTCGCATCGTGTTCGACGAGAGCGACCGCGCGGCCGTCGCGGACGCGGTGGCGGAGATCCTCGCCACCGGTGCGCTGACCCTCGGCCCCTGGACGGAGCGCTTCGAGCAGGCCTTCGCGGCCGAGCACGGCGCCTCGCACGCCGTGGCCGTCGCCAGCGGGACGGCCGCGCTGGAGATCGTCCTGCGCACCGTCGACGTCCGTGACCGCGACGTGGTCGTCCCGGCGGTCACCTTCTACGCGACCGCCGCCGCCGTCGTCCACGCCGGCGGACGCCCCGTCCTCGCCGACGTCGACCCGGCGACCTTCGCGCTCTCCCCCGAGACGCTGGAGGCGGCCCTCACCCCGGACACCGCCGCCGTGGTGCTGGTGCACATCGGCGGCCTGATCACCCCCGAGGTCGACGAGCTGCGCGCGATCTGCGACCGCCGGGGCATCCCGCTGGTCGAGGACGCCGCCCACGCGCACGGCAGCAGCTACGCCGGGCGCGCGGCCGGGTCGTTCGGCCTGGCCGGCGCCTTCTCGTTCTACCCGACCAAGGTCACCACCAGCGGCGAGGGCGGCATGATCCTCACCGAGTCGTCCGACCTGCGCGACGAGGCACGGATCCACCGGGACCAGGGCAAGGGCTCGTTCACCACCAACCACCACGTCCGGTTCGGCGCCTCCTGGCGGCTGAGCGAGCTCAACGCCGTCGTCGGCGCGGTGCACCTGCGCCGGCTCAAGGAGTTCGTGGAGACCCGGCGCCGGGTGGCCCAGCGGTACGACGCGGCGCTCGCCGGGCTCGATGGACTGCGGCCGACGGTCGAGCCGGTCGGCTGCCGCAGCAACTACTACAAGTACGTCGCCCTGCTGCCGGCCGGCGTCGACCGCGCCGCGTTCAAGCGGGCGGTGGCCGAGGAGCACGGGGTGCGGCTCTCCGGCGAGGTGTACGACCTGCCGCTGCACCTCCAGCCGGTGCTGGCCCCCTACCGGCGCGGGCCGCTGCCGGTCGCCGAGGACCTCTGCGCCCGGCAGATCTGCCTGCCGGTGCACTCCGACATGACCGAGGACGAGACCGACCAGGTGATCGAGGCGGTCACCGCCGTCCACCGGCGGCTCGCCGGATGACCGGGGCGGCCGGGAGCACCGGGGCCGCCGGGGCCGGCGGAACCACAGACCGCCGGGGCCGCCGGACGGGTCGGCCGGTCCCGATGACCGGAACCACCAGGAAGCCCCGAACGACCGGAACCACCGGGACGCCCCCGGACCGGACGGTCCGGGCGAAGGCCGGACAAGGAGAGAGACCGTGCGCGTAGCCGTCACCGGGGGATGCGGATTCATCGGCTCACACGTCGTGGACCGGCTGATCACAGCCGGCCACGAGGTGCTCGCGGTGGACACCACCGACAAGTACCTCAACGCCGACGCCGAGCACGCCCGCATCGACATCCTCGACCTGACCGCCCTCACCAGCGCCCTGGACGGCTGCGAGGTGGTCTTCCACCTCGCCGCCATGGCCGACGTCGAGCAGGTCGCCGCCGACCCCGTCCGGGCCGTGCGGATGAACATCGACGGCACCGAGGCCGTCCTGGAGGCATCCCGCCGCAGCGGCCTCAGCCGCACCGTGCTGGCGAGCACCGTCTGGGTCTACGGCGCCGCCCTCACCGACGACCAACTGGACGGCGGTGCGCAGGAGCTGGACGAGCACGTGCCCATCGAGCTGGAGCGCAGCGGACACCTGTACGTCGCCACCAAGCTGGCCGCCGAGATGCTGGTGCACAGCCACCGGGAGCTGTACGGGCAGCACTTCACGATCCTGCGCTACGGCATCCCGTACGGACCGCGGATGCGGGACGAGCTGGTGGTCGCCCGGTTCGTGCAGGCCGCGCTGGCCGGCCGGCCGATCACCATCGCGGGCGACGGCCGGCAGAGCCGCAACTTCGTCTACGTCGAGGACCTCGCGGACGCCCACGTGCGCGCCCTGTCCCCCGCCGCCGAGGACCAGACCTTCGCCCTGGAGGGCTCCACCGCCGTCTCCGTCCGGGACATCGCCGACACCGTCGACCGGCTGCTCGGCCCGGTCTCCATCTCGCACATCGAGGCCCGGGCCGCCGACTACGACGGCCGCCGCATCTCGGCCGCCCAGGCGAAGCGGCTGCTCGGCTGGTCGCCGAAGACCACCTTCACGGACGGCGTGCGGCGCTACGCGGACTGGTACCGCGACGAGGGCGGCCCGGGCGCCGGCCGCGCGGCCGGCGGCTCCTGAGGCGGCGCCCCCGGTGCCGCACGCCCTGCTGGTCTCCGGCTCGCTCGGGCAGGGCCACGACGTGATGGCCCAGGCCTGCGCCGACTCGCTGCGGGCGCGCGGCTGGACCACCGCCACGGTGGACGCCATGGCGCTGCTCGGACAGCGCGCGGGCGCGGTCGGCGAGGCGGTCTTCCGCCGGCTGCTCGACCTGCCCGGCGTCTACGACGCCTTCCACTTCGCCGCGCTGCGCCCCGGCGCCCGGCCGGCCCTGCTCGCCGACGCCGCCGCGCGGACCAGGCTCGTCCCGGCCCTGCGGGAGCTGGTCGCGCGGCAGCGGCCGGAGCTGGTGGTGTCGGTGTTCGCCACCGCCACCGCGGCGGTGAACCGGCTGCCCCGGCGGGCCGGCGGGCCGGCCTTCCGGCACCTGGTGCTCTGCACCGACGTGACACCCCACCGGCTCTGGGTGCAGGAGGGCACCGACCTCTTCCTGGTCACCTCCGAGGTCGCGGCCTGCGCGGTGCGGCGCTACCGGCCGGAGGCCGCGATCGCCGTGCTGCCGGCGCCGCTGCGGGCGCCGTTCTACCACCCGCCCACCCGCGCGGCGGCCAGGGCCGAGTTCGGGGTGCCGCCCGACGCCAGGTGCGTGCTGCTGATGTCCGGCTCCTGGGGGCTCGGGCCGCTCGCCCGCACCGCCACCGACCTGGCGGACGCCGGACCGCACGTGCTCGCCGTGGCCGGGCGCAACCGCGAGCTGGAGCGCCGGCTGCGCCACGCCGCCGGCCACCGTCCGCGCCTGCACCCGTTCGGCTACACCGAGCGGATCCCCGCCCTGATGACCGCCGCCGACCTGGTGGTGACCAGCTCCGGGGACACCTGCAGCGAGGCCCGGGCACTCGGCCGCCGCCTGCTCCTGCTGGACGTCGTCCAGGGCCACGGCCGGGACAATCTCCAGCACGAGCTGGAGCTGGGCCACGCCGACGTCACCTCCGCCCGGCCGGCCGACGTGGTCCGCACCGCCCTCGCCGCCCTGGACCGCCCGGCCCCACCCCCCTCGGCCGGGGCCTCCCCGGAGGGCTGGCGGACCGGCTTCGCGGCCGCCCTGGCCCAGGTCGGGCTGGCCTAGGGGGGTTTACAGAGTCCCGCTGATCCGGCGCGGGACTCTGCCAACACTCCCTAGCCGGTCCGACCCGTGCGGGGCGGGACGGCGTGGTCGCGGAGTGGGCCGAGGGTGAGGCCGTGGGTGCGGCAGTGGGCGGCGATCAGGGGGAGGGCGGCGAGGGTGGCGCGCCACGAGTCGGGGGCGGAGGTGCAGTCCGAGTCGTGCAGCAGGAGGGTGGCGCCGCCGGACAGGCCGGGGCGGGCGGTGGCGTACACGGAGGCGCCGGTGGCGTCGTCGGTCCAGTCCCGGCCCCAGGCCGTCCAGAGCACGGTGCGCAGGCCGAGGCGGCGGGCGGCCAGCGCCGGGCCGGCCGCCAGGACGCCGTACGGCGGGCGGTACCAGGACGGGGGGACCGCGCAGAGTTCGGTGACCGCCGCCGTGGCGCGGCGCAGTTCGCGCAGGTCGCGGGCGGGGGCCGGGTACCACTGCGGGCGGTGGTACCAGCCGTGCACGGCCACCTCGTGACCACGGGCCACCAGCTCGCGGCCGAGCTCCGGGGCCCGCTCCAGCATCGTGCCGAGCAGGAAGAAGGTGGCCCGGACACCGAGGCCGTCCAGCGCGTCCAGGACGTACGGGGTGCTGCGCCGGTCCGGGCCGTCGTCGAAGGTCAGCGCGACGTGCCGGGGCGCGTCGCCGTACCCGGCCGTACGCCGGGCGAGGGTGCGGCGCACGGGCGGCAGGCGGACGGCGGCCGGGGCGAGGTGGAGCAGCTCGGCGCCCGCCGCGGTGAGGGCCGCCCGGCGGGCGGTGCGCGTCCGGTCCATCGGTGCCCGCCCCGGGTCAGCCGAACCGGGACGCCATGCGCCGGAACACCCCCGGTGCGACGCCGTGGACGCGTGCGGCGAGGCCGAGCCAGCGCGGGACAAAGGGCCGGTCGCAGGACGTGCTGATCGCCCCGACGACGGCTTCGGCGACCCGCTCGGCGGTCACCGGCCGAGGTCGTTCACGCTGGTAGGGGGTGCCGCGCTGGGCGAAGAAGGGGGTGTCCACCGCGCCCGGCAGGACGATCCGGACGCCGACGCCGGTACCGCGCAGCTCGTACCAGAGGCTCTCGGCGAACATCGCCAGCCCGGCCTTGGTGGCCGAGTAGGCGGCCTCGTCGCGGACGCCGACCTGCCCGGCCATCGAGCCGAGGAGCACGATCCGCCCGCGCCGGCGCTCCAGCATGCCGGGGAGCAGCAGGCGGACCAGCCGCAGCGGGGCGGCCAGATTGACCTCGATCATCCGGTCCAGGGTGTCGGTGGGGGTCTGCGCGAAGGGGCCGCGCCAGCCGAGGCCGGCACTGGCGATCAGGACGTCGACCTGCCCGGCGGCGGCCAGGGCCGCCTCGGCGAGGCGCTGCGGGCCGTCCGGCTTGGAGAGGTCCTGGGGCAGGGCCCGGCCGCCGGTGCGGGCGGCGACCGCGTCCAGCCGGGTGCGGTCGGTGCCGGCGAGCAGCAGCTGCCAGCCGGACGGCGCGAGTCGGACGGCGGTCGCCGCGCCGATGCCGGAGGAGGCTCCGGTGACCAGCGCCACCGGCGGCCCGGCGGCAGGGGCCCCGGGCCGGTCCGGCCGCCGGGGCCGGTGACGGCCTTCGTCCACCATGGCTGCTCCCGTCCTTCCCACACCTGGCCGTCCGTTTTGTCCGGCAAGTCACCTTCGCACGGGGGCGCCGTCCGGGCTACCGGGGTGGGATCGCGGCCGCCTCGCTCCGGCCGTCGGCCGCCGCCGCGACCGGCCGCACCTCGGCCTCCACCTCGCCGAAGCGGGAGAGCACGAAGGTGCCGCCGACCGCCACCGCGAAGCCGACCAGCGCGCACCAGGCGTAGCCCGGCCGCGCCGCGTCGCCCAGCGCGACCACGCCGACCAGGGCCGGACCGAAGGTCTCGGTCACCGTCCCGGCCGCCGTCGCCGCCGTCACGGTGCCCCGCTGCAGCGCGAGCGCGTACGCCAGGTAGCCGCCGAGGCCGCCCAGGGCGAGCCCGTACGCCGCCGGGTCGGTCAGCACGTCGGCCACCCCGCCGACGTCCAGCACCCGGACGGCCAGGCTGGTCACGCCGAAGCCGACCCCGGCGAGCAGGCCGAGACCGGCCGCCGCGGCGCCGCCGCCCCGGCGGGCCAGCACCAGGGTGAGCAGCAGCATCAGGACGGTGGTCCCGAGCAGCGCCCAGTGGAACGCCGGCTCGGCGTACTCACGGCCCTCCCGCCCGGAGCCGAGGGCCAGCAGGGTGAGCCCGGCGACCACGGCCACGATCGCGGCCACGTCGCCGCGCCGCAGCCGGGCGCCGAGCAGCCAGACCGCGGCGAGCGCCGTCACCGCCAGACCCGCGTTGGTGACCGCCTGGACCAGGAAGAGCGGCAGGCTGCGCAGCGCGACGACGCTCAGCACGAAGCCGCCGATGTCCAGCGCCGTCCCGAGCAGGAACTGCCAGGAGCGCGCCAGGGCGGCGAGCAGCCCGACCCGCACCCGGTCCGACCGCGGCGCCGACCGCGCGCCGCGCGCCTGGAAGACCGAGCCGAAGCCGAAGCAGACGGTCGCGACCAGGGCAGTGGTGAGTCCGAGCAGCATGACTCTCCTCGCTCCTCGGGGCGGGCTCCACGACCAGTCTGGTCCCGTGCGGGCGCACCCGCACGGGGTGCGGGCACGGCGGGCGCCGCACCGGCGCGGGCCGGCGCGCCGGTGTCACGGCTTGATGGCCACGGCCGCGTAGAGGGAGGCCTCGGTGTCGGACACGGCGGTGTCCTCGGGGCCGGCCGGGCGCCAGCGCGGGGTGGGGACGAGCCCGGGGGCGAGGAGCGTCCAGCCGTCGAAGAACCGGGCGATCTCATGGTGCGCGCGGGCCTGGCCGGGGGCGCCCGCGGCGCGGTAGATGCCGGCCAGCCGGGCGATCTCCTCGGGCGCGAAGTCGGCGGTGACGTGGGAAAGCACCAGGGCACTGCCGGGCGCGAGGGCGGCCTTCAGGTGTTCGACGATCGCGTGGGCGCGCTGCCCCGCAGCGCCGTCGGGGTCGGCCTGCGCCTCGGGGCCGTCGGGCGCGTCGGGGCCGTCGGGGCCGTCGGGGACGAAGTGCAGGACGGCGTTCAGGGAGAGGGCGACCGGGCGGGCGAGGTCGATGGTGTCCCGCAGGCCGGGCGCGGCGAGCAGCGCCGCCGGTTCGGTCAGCTCGGCCTCGACGTACGCGGTGCGGCCCTCACGGGCCCCGGTGAGCAGGGCCTGGGCGTGCGAGAGCACGATCGGGTCGTTGTCGACGTAGACCACCCGGGCCCGCGGGTTCACCCGTTGGGCGATCTCGTGCAGGTTGGGCGAGGTGGGGATGCCGGTGCCGATGTCGAGGAACTGGTCCAGGCCGGCCTCGGCGAGGGCGCGCGTCGAGCGGTGCATGAAGGCACGGTTGGCGCGCGCGGTCGCGCGCACCCAGGGGAGCGCGGCGAGCGCCTGGCCAGCCGCCTCGCGGTCGGCGGCGAAGTTGGTGATGCCGCCCAGGAAGTAGTCGTACATCCGGGCCGAGTGCGGCACGTTCAGTCGTAGGTCGACACCGTCGTAAAGGCTCATCGCTCTCCCCCGCCGCAGGACTCACCCGTCGTTGCCCACGCTACCGGCCCGTCAACCACCGTTCCGGTCCGTGGAGTTCCGCCAGCCGATGATCCGTAGATCGGACGCAATGACTGTCGGTATTCGCACAAACGCCTGCGGTGACGAAACCTGGTGGAATGGGATCCGCGGGCACAGGGCCCGCACCCTCGGGCGGCCGGCGGACGGTCGGCGGCGGTGGAAGGCAGGTTCGATGACGATCGACAGGGGTGTCCGGGTACTCGGGCACCGGGGAGGGCCGACAGTGGCGGGCCCGGGCGGGGGCGGCCGCCGGGGGGACGGTCACGGGGACGCCGACGAGCACGGGTACAGCGGCCCGGAGTACGCCAACATCCGCCTGGAGCTCGCCTATTCGGCGTTCTGCGAGACCCATGAGCCGGCCTGGCGGGCCCTCGCCCTGACCCGGATAGGCAACCGCGCGGACGCGACGCTGATCGTCGAGGCGGTCAAGGAGGACCTCGCCCGGCACTGGGCCCACGTCCTGCGGTTCGAGGAACCGGCCGCGTACGCCTGGCGGCTGGCGAACCGTCATGTCGCCGACTGGGTGTCCGGCGAGGAGCGGGTCGAAGTGGAGGCGGTCACCTTCGAGGCCGTCATCGGAGCGTTCAAGGACGTCGCCAACGGCCTGCTGCACAGCGAGGCGGACGAGGTCCGGCTCTATGCGGCGATCCTCGAACTCCCCGACCGGCAGCGGGACGTGGTCGTCCTGCGGTACCTGCTCGGGCTGCACGTCAAGGTGATCGGCGCCTATCTGGGCCGGCCCGTCGCCACCGTCCACTCCAACCTCCGGCACGCCCGCGAGCGGCTGGCGAGACGGCTCGGTGTGCGCGAACTGCCGGACCGGGGAGGCGAACAGTGATCCCCCGACCCCCGGCCGAGGCGCCCGCCGCACCGGCCACGGCCCCGGGCGCCGTGCCACCGGCCGAGGGCGGGACGGCGCCGCCGCGCATCCCCCGGCCCGAACGGGCGCACGCCGAGCGGATCGCCGCACTGCGCCTGGCCAGGCTCACGGCCGCGCCCACCCACCTGCCCACCGAACACGAACAGGCCGCCTTCGAGCTGGGCCTGGTGGTCGCCCTGGTGCTGGGCACCCCGGACGCGGCCCGGGGGCTGGACCTGCTGGTCAACGCGCGGCGGATCCAGCCGGAGGGAGCGGAGGTGTTCGCCGCGCTGCTCTACGCCACCGGCCGCGAGGAGGGCGCCGAGTTCTGGTGGCGGTTCGCCGCCGGATCGGGCAGCGGCACGGCGGCGTACTGCCTGCACCTGTACCACCTGCGGTACGGCGAGACCGACGACGCCGACTACTGGCGGGCCTGGTCCGACCAGCTCGCCGCCGCCCTGGGCCCGCCGGGAGCGCGCCCGCGCGGACCGACCCCGCCGCGGGTGGACCGGCCACTGCTGCCGGAGGACGTCCGGCGGGACGTCCTCTCGCGCTGCCACCGGGGCCTGGTGCCGCAACTGCCCCCGGCGCTGGTCGAGGTGATCGACCGCCTGCCGCGCCAGGGCGACCCGGGCCACGGCGACACCGACCACGGCGACCCGGACCGGAGCGGTGACGTACCCAGCCCGTGGGGGCTGACCTCGGGTACGACCTCGGCCTGTTCCTGGGACGGCGCGCAGGGGTGAACCGGGCGGTGGGACGGCCCGGCCCCGTTCGGGTGAGTCCCCGGGGCGGGCGCAGGGCGGCGCCCGCCCCGGGCGCTCAGCGCGGGGCGAGGCGGCCGGCGATCTCCGGGCACCGGCCGGAGCCCTCGGCCACCACCGTCGCGTCGTCCCAGCACGGCGGGCCGGCCGGGTGGGCGGCGGCATGGACCACGTAGTGCTGCGGGGCCATCGCGGTGTCCCGGCCGGGCAGCGCCTCGATCACCGTGCGGTGGGCGACCAGCGGGGTGAAACCCGGGTCGTCGGTGGCGATCCGGGCGATCAGACGGCCGTCGACGAAGTCGACCCGGGTGGCGGTGCCGAGCGCGTCGACGACCAGGGCCCGGACGGCGTCCAGGTCCACCCAGGAGTTCTCGATCCGCTGCCACGCACCGGTCCGGACGGCGCCGCCGAGACCGGTCAGCGCGGGCAGACCGGCGAGCGGGACCGGCCCCCGGGCGGCGGCTTCGAGCAGCGCGGGCAGGGCCAGCGCGAAACGGCCGGTCTCCTCGCGGTCGAGCACCTGCGGGCAGGCGACCAGTGCGAACTCCAGGCTGTTCGAGGTCCGCAGGATGTTCAACATCAGCCGGACGGCGACCGGCTGGTCCGGCAGCCAGGTCAGTTCGGGGTCACTCGTCGGGGACGGGCGGGCGTCGGACATCGCCTCGGGGATGGTCATGCTCAGGTCGTTGACCACGACCTGGCGGGCGAAGCGGGAGCCGCGAAGATGGGCGACGTCCTCGATCAGCTGCCAGACGGCGCCCGCCGGGAGGGTGCTGTGCCAGTAGCCGGCGAGTGACGCCGCCTTGGCCCGGCCGATCACCTCGTCGAGGTCGGCCGCGTCGGTGTCCAGGGCGATCAGGGCGTCCTGGGCGAGGGTGCCGATGTGGTCGGCCATCGCGGCGCGCTGGCGGTTGGCGGAGAGCGCCGACATCACCAGGTCGCCGCGGCCGGCCCGGCGGGCCACCAGGGCCGCGAAGGCCGCCAGCAGGACGACGGAGGGGCTCGCGCCGGTGCGCCGCGCGGTGGCGAGCAGGTCGGCGGCGGCCTGCCGCGAGCGCAGGACGACGGCGGCGACGCCGTCCGGCGGGCCGGTGATCCGGGAGTCCGCGAAGGCGGCCTGCGGCGCGGTGGACAGGACCTTCTGCCAGTGCCGCAGCGCGGCGGCGGCCTTGCGCCGGCCCTGGTCGCTCTGCTCCACCGCGGCCACCTCCAGCGGCGTCCGGGCGGTGACGGGCGGGAGCTCCTTGCCGGCCGCGAGGGCGAACCAGTCCTCGATGAGCAGCGTCGTCGCGGCGCCGTCCGCACCCGCGTGGCAGACGACCACCACCAGCCGGAGCGGGTGGTCGTCCTCGGTCAGCAGGGTGAAGCGGAGCCGGGGCCCAGCCGCCAGGTCGAACGGGACGGCGACGTCGGCCCGGCCCAGCTCCTCGGCGAGCGCGTCGATCCCCGCCGCCCCGCCGGTCGACCGGCTGTCCACCACGGTGACGCCGAACTCGCCCTCGCCGCAGACCAGCTGGCGCTCGGGGAAGGCGTCCGGCCCCGGGCCGGGCGGGAACACCGTCCGCAGCGAGTCGTGCCGTTCGACGAGCCGGCGTATGGCGTCGAGCGCGGCCGTCAGGGTCGTCCCGTCGGGGACCGGCCAGACGGATTCCTTGTTGATCTGCTCGGGTCGGTCCCGCCGGATGCAGCGGATCATGTTGTCCTGGCCGAGGGTCAGCGGCCCGAAGCCGCTGCTCGAGCCGCTGTACCGGACGGTGATCCGCCGGCTGGTCTCTCTCACGTCGTACGCGCCCTTCGGCCGGCCTGGGGTTTGAGCGGAGTGCGGGTCGGGACGCTATCAGCGGCCCGGCGAAGTGGTACAGACCAGATTTCTGGGATCGCCGACGTGCCGTCAGTTCCGTTACTGGCGAGGCTGACAGGCCTCTGACAAGGCTTTCCAGCGGTGCCGTCGCAGCCGGAACGGCTGCTCCCCGAGCACCGCCACGGCGGCGCGGAACGGCCCGGGCACCGGGACGTCGTCGAGCAGGCAGGGGCCCTCGCCGAGCGTGCCCGGGTGGGCCAGACGCAGCGGGGCCGGGCCGGCCAGCGGCAGCCCGAAGCCCTGCACCAGTCGGCCGCCGTAGGCTTTGACGCAGGCCTCCCGGCGGCACCAGAGGGTGGTGAAGCGCTCGGCCAGCACGGCGGGCGAGGCCGACCGGGCGAGGAACTGCACCTCGGCGCCCGGGAAGTAGCGCTCGGCCACCCGGGTGGCCACCCGGGCGTCGTGGACCTCCTCGACGTCGACACCGACCGGCCGCCCCGCGGTCAGGGCCAGCACGGCCAGGGCGCCGGAGCCGGAGTAGCTGACGCCGACCCGCTCGTGCCCCACCGCCGGTTCGGGTTTGCCGTGCGGGCCGTACCGCCAGGCGAGTTCGGCGGGGTGCAGGCCGAGGCGTTCGGCCACCAGCAGCCGGACGACGCCGTGCACCACGGTGAACCGCCGGCCGGCCACGGGGTCGCGGGCGGGGCCCCGGCCGGTGGCGCGGGCGAGTTCGTCACGGTCCAGCAGGCTTCGCAGGCTCCGGACGACCTCGTCCGGCTGGTCGGTGGGGATGGTCCAGAGGTCGACCCGGTCGACGGCGGCCGGTGTGGAGGCGGTGTCGGACGTGGAGGCGACATCGGAGGTTGAGGTGGACGTGGAGGCGGTGTCGGTGGCCGGACCCGCCGTCACGGGCCGGCCCGAAGGGTCAGGGTGCTCAGCACGCCCAGCCTGCGGTCGAAACCGGCGGCCAGCACCGGCCGCCCCTTCTCCTGCCACTCGGGCAGTCGCTCGGCCAGCTCCGCCCAGAGGCCGGTGAACGGCAGGCCGGCGAACGGCAGGCCGGCCGCGGCGGCGGCCACCTCGGGGACCGGCTCGGCCGCCAGGCCGGAGCCCAGCAGGACGGCCGCGTCGGCCCCGAGGGTTCCGACCTCCACCCCGACCGCCTCGGCCGCCTTTCGGCCGTCGAGCGCGGAGAATTGACGCACAGTCAGTTCCACATCGGCGGTCTCGTCCAGGACGAGCACGACGACGCTGTGCCGCTCGGGCAGGTCGACCGGCGCCGCCGGCCGGTAGTGCAGCGCGGTCTGTTCCGCCAGTACCACCACCGCCCGCCGGCACGCCCCGGTGCGCTGGTACTCGGCGGCCACCCGCAGGGCGCTGAAGGCCACCGCCGACCCCTGGTCGCAGAGGGCGAAGGCCAGCGGCGTGCCCGGGCAGGACCGGCTGAGCGCCAGCGAGCTGGGCGCCCCCGGGCGCACGTCGGGCGAGTCGAAGGCGAGGATCAGCAGGTCCACCGGCACGCCGTCGGCGAGCGCCTCGGCCAGCAGGCCCTCGGCCAGTTCCTCGTAGGAGTGGCCGACGCCCTCGGCGAGGAGGTCCTCCCGCACCGGCAGGCCGTACGGCCGGACCAGGTCCGTGACGAACACCCGCAGGTCCGGGTCGAGCGAGGTCTCCGACCTGCCGTCGAAGGACCGCGCGAGGATCCGGGTGACGCCCAGGGCGAGCGGCGGCGCGGAATCGGCGGCCACCCGGTCAGTCCTCGGGGATGATGTGCCCGGCGACGTAGTCGGCCAGGCTGGTCACCGAGCGCAGGTCGTCCTCGCCGATCTGCTCGACGTCGACCTGGATGTCCAGCGTCTCCTCGACTTCGAGGATCAGCTCGATGGTGCCGGCCGAGGTCAGGCCGAGGTCGTCGAAGAGGCAGGCGTTCTCGGGGATCTCGGGGAGCTCGCGCTTGAGGACGCGCGGCAGCAGCTCGCCGATGCTCCGCAGGATCCGGTCGCGCAGCTCGACATCAGTGGTCTGGACCGCGGGTTCTGGCATGGATGTCCCGTCCCGTCGTGCGTGAGAGGTGAATGGGTGCGGCGGGCGGAGGCGTGGTCGTCCTCGCCGTGCCGATGCGTCGCCCGGGTGCGCCTAAACGACGATGCGTCAGTGTTCGACGGCCATGGCGGAGAAGGTGGCTCCGACACCGGCGGCGGCGATCAGGTAGCGGTCGCCCCGGTGGAGCAGCCCCCGCGTGGTGGCGGTGTGGAGATTGATGAGGCTGTCTGCAGCGAAACTGTGCCCGACGGAGCGCACGTTGTCCAGCACGACCTTCTCCACCGGGAACCCGATCCGTCGGCAGATCATCCGCCAGGAGGCCTGGTTGACGTTGTGCGGGAGCACCAGGGCGAGGTCCGAGAGGTCCAGACCTGCCTGGTCGAGGGCGGCCTCGATCGCCTCGATCATCACCACCGGGTACTCCCGCTGGTAGCGCGCCAGCAGGTCCGCGTCCCCGGCTAGGCGGCCGTCGAACTCGGGGCGGTGGCGGACGGCGTAGGAGAGCACCCGATTGCGCTCGCCGGTGGCCCGGACCAGGCAGGCGGCCGCGCCCTCGGCGAAGATCCCGGTCTCGGGCACCACCTGGGCGTCCTTGGTGAAGGTCTTCTCGCCGGCCAGCACCAGCGCCAGGGCCTCCGGGTCGTCCTGCCCGGCGAGCAGGCGGCCGGCCAGGTCGACGGCCAGCAGACCCACCGCACAGGCGTGGTGGGTCACCGTGAAGGCCGAGGCGTGCGCCAGGCCGTACCGGCCGAGCAGGTCGTGCAGGGGGTTGAGCGGGTACGGCACCGCCACCGGCATGCTGCGGGCGTGGATCACGAAACGGACGTGCCGTTCGCGTCCGCGCAGCTCCGGTAAGGCCTCGACGGCGGCGCCGAGCAGGTCGGGCAGCTTCCCGTCCGGATCCAGCCGCAGCTGGTCCAGTCCGTGGAAACGGCGGAAGAGTCGAAGTTGACGCGGGGTCAGGCCGATCCGCTCGCCCACTGCCTCAATGGGCACGGTGTGGTGGGGGAGGTGGACGGCCACTGCCTCCAGTGCTGTCACGCGGGCTAGTATTCCGACGCCCGACGGGTCGCACAAGTGATCTCGGGCCCTTCGCAGTCTCAATCCGCCCCCGTGCCGTCGAGCAGGTGGAGCCCCCATGACCTCTTCCGAACCCGAATCCTCCGCCGCCCAGGTCCGTCCGGAGCTGGTCGCCCTGCTGGCCCGGGCCGCCGGCGCGCCGCCCGAGTGGGCCGCGCTGGTCACCCCGCAGGCCCGGCTGGACGCCGATCTGATGCTGGACGAGTACGAACTGGCGGTGCTCGATGCCCTTTTGTGCGGGCACTTCGGGGCAACCGCCGGCCTCGCCACACACCGTGCCGGGCTGGACCTGGCCGAGCTGGAAGCCCTGACCGTCGCCGAGGTGCAGCGGCGCCTGCCCGCCGAGGAGCCCGTCCGATGAGCCGATTCCTGCTGGTGGTACCGCCGTTGACAGGACACGTCAATCCGGTCGTGGGGATCGCCCGCGAGCTGGCCGCGCGCGGCCACGAGGTCGCCTGGACCGGCACCGAGTCCGTCCTGCGGCCGCTGCTCGGCCCCGGGGCGGTCGTCCTGGGGACGGGCACCCGGGCGTTCCGGGCGCAGGGCGGGCACGGACTGGCCGCCCTGCGCTCGCTCTGGGAGGGCTTCATCGTCCCCTACGCGCGGTTCACCGCGAAGCCGTTGGACGCGGCGGTGCGGGAGTACCGGCCGGACGCGCTGCTGGTCGACCAGCACACGCCCGCGGGCGCGCTGGTCGCCCACCGGCACGGTCTGCCGTGGGCCAGCCTGGCGCCGGGCGCGATGGAGCTGGGGCGGCCGTTCCGGGCGCTGCCGAAGGTCGAGGCCTGGATGACCGGCCTGCTCACCGGGCTCTGGCGACGGGCCGGACTGCCGGAGGAGGAGTACACCGACCCGCGCTTCTCCCCCGCCCTCGTCCTGGCGACGACCGGTCCCGCGCTGGCCGGTCCGGCGCCGCTCCCGGCGCACTACGCCCTGGTCGGGCCGGTGCTCGCCGAACGGCCGGCCGATTCGGCCTTCCCCTGGGAACGGCTGGAGCCGGGCCGGCGCCGGGTCCTGGTCACCATGGGGACGCTGGCCGGAGACCTCGGCGCGGACTTCCACGCCCGGACCGTCCGGGCCCTGGCGCTGTGCGGGGACGACGTCCAGCCGGTGATCGCCGCGCCCGCCGCGCTGCTGCCCGAACTGCCGCGCCACGCGGTGGCCGTGGACCGGGCGCCGGTGCTGGAGCTGATGGCGCGGGGAGCGCTGGACGCGGTGCTGTGCCACGGCGGGATGAACACCGTCGGCGAAGCGCTGGCGCACGGGATCCCGCTGGTCACCGCGCCCATCCGACACGACCAGCCGTTCGTCGCGGCCCAGGTGGCGGCGGCCGGGGCCGGGCTGCGGGTGCCGTTCGCGCGCGTCACGCCCGAGGGGCTGGCGGCCGCGCTGCGCACCGTCCTCGACGCACCGGAGCACCGCGCGGCGGCCGCCCGGGTGGGCGCCGAACTGCGCTCCGGCGGCGGGGCCCTGACGGCGGCCGACCGACTGGAGGCGCTGGTCGGAACCGGGGCAGAACGATCGAATCCATTGGTCTAGGCCATTGTATCCGGGGCGCCGCAGACCCTAGTGTGGCGCGAAGCACCGCTTCCCAGGTGCCCCGGCCACCTTCCCCGCACGGACCGCCCAGCCCGGTGTGCGCTGGACGTCGTCGACGTGGCACATCCATCCCCGCACGGGAGTTCTGGTTGATCGAGACCAAAGGACTTCGCAAGTCCTATCCGTCCAAACAACGCGGCCAGGCTGCCGTCGACGCCGTCCGCGGCATCGACCTGGACGTGGCCGCAGGCGAGATCTTCGGCTTTCTCGGGCCCAACGGCGCCGGTAAGACGACCACCCTGCGCATGCTCGCCACCCTCATCCGGCCGGACGGCGGTGCGGTCCGGATCGCCGGCGCCGACCTGCTGACCGACCCGGCCGGAGTCCGGCAGCGGATCGGCTACGTCGCCCAGGGCGGCGGCACCGCCGACGCCGTCACCGCCCGCGAGGAGCTGGTGATGCAGGCCCGGATGTACGGCGCCCGCAAGACCCTGGCCCAGCAGCGGGCCGAGGAGGCCCTGAAGGCCTTCGGGCTCACCGAGTTCGGCGACCGCGCGTGCCGCACCTACTCGGGCGGCCAGCGCCGCCGGCTGGACATCGCGCTGGGCGTCATCCACGCGCCGCGGGTGCTCTTCCTCGACGAACCCACCGTCGGGCTCGACCCGGCCAGCCGGGTGCAGGTGTGGGCGGAGATCCGCCGCCTGAACGCCGAGGGCCTGACCGTCGTGGTGACCACGCACTACCTGGAGGAGGCCGACGCGCTCTGCGACCGGGTGGCGATCGTCGACCACGGCGAGGTCGTCGCCGAGGGAACCCCGGAGAGCCTGAAGCGGGAGATCTCGGGCGACGTCGTCCTGGTCGGCCTGGCGGCCGGCGAGGCCGAACGCGCCACCAAGGCGCTGCGGGAACAGCCCTACCTCCACCGCCTGGAGACCCAGGGCGAGGACGACCTGCGGCTCTACCTCGACGACGGCGCGGCCGCGATCCCGCGACTGCTGCGCGCCCTCGACGGGGCGGGCGTCGTGCCCGGCACCGTGCAGCTGCAGCGGCCCAGCCTGGACGACGTGTTCCTGGCCCGGACGGGCCGTTCCATCGAGCAGTCCTGAGCACTGATCCCCGAGAGGCCCCCATGAAGCTCGCCCGCGACACCTGGCTGGTCTTCCAGCGACAGCTGCTGATCATGTGGCGAACCCCGATCTGGATCGCCGTCGGGCTGATCCAGCCCCTCTTCTACCTGCTGCTGTTCGCCCCGCTGCTCAAGACGGTGCTGGCGCCGATGGGCGCGATCACCTACGCCGACGCCTACCAGATCTACGTACCGGGCCTGTTGGCGGTGCTCTGCATCTTCGGCGGCCTGTACACCGGGTTCAGCCTGCTCGGCGAGCTGAAGGCCGGGATCATCGAACGGTCCCGGGTGACCCCGGTGAGCCGGCTGGCGCTGCTGCTCGGCCGGGCGCTGCGCGAGACGGTGGCGCTGCTCGTCCAGGCCGTCCTGATCACCCTGATCGCGCTGCCGTTCGGGCTGCGGGTGGCACCGCTGGACCTGCTGCTGGCGTACCTGCTGCTCGGCCTGCTGGCCCTGATGACCTCGGCGATCTCCTACGGCATCGCGCTGGTGCTCCCGGCCGACGAGGCGATGGCGCCGGTGGTGAACACCCTCGCGCAGCCGATCGCGCTGCTCTCCGGCGTCCTGCTGCCGCTGGTGCTGGCGCCGGTGTGGCTGCAGAACGTGGCCAAGTGGAACCCCTTCTACTGGGCCGTGGAAGGCATGCGGGCGCTGTTCTCCGGCCATGTCGGGGACAGCGTGGTCTGGCAGGGGCTGCTGGTGGTCGTCCTGATGACGGTGGTGTCCGTGTACTGGTCGGCCCGCCTGTTCTCGACCCGGGTGCGCTGAGCCCCGCACGTTCCCCCTGCGGTACGAGGGCGGGGCCGGGGCTTCTTCGAGCCCCGGCCCCGCCCTCGTCCGTGCCGCTACCGGGCCTGTGCCCGGATGAAGCGGGCCAGCTCGGCGACGCCAGCGTCGATCTGGTGCTCCGTCAGCGAACTGACCGAGAGCCGGAGCCGGTACTCTCCCCCGCCCGCCGGGTAGAACGGCGCCATCGGCGTCCAGAGCACTCCGAAGTCCCTGGCGCACCGCTCCATGGCCGCTTCGTCGGCCGTGAAGGGCACCGTCAGCACGGCGAAGAAGCCGCCCTCCGGCTCGTTCCAGGACAGGCCCAGCCGCCGGCGCTCCGCCGCCGGGAACTCCCGCTCCAGCGCGCCCAGCAGCGCCGTCATGTTGGCCGCGTAGTAGGCCGTCGCGCGGGCGTTGGCGGCGCGCAGCCGGCAGTCGTGGCGCAGCAGCATGCCGCCGATGACGGCCTGGCTGAGCGCGGGCGTGTTCACCGTCGTCATGCTCTTCAGCTTCGCCAGCTCGTCGGCGAGCAGCGAGCGCCGGCCGCCGGGGCCGGCCACCTCCTGGTCGGCGACGACGTAGCCGAGCCGGGCGCCGGGGAAGCAGGTCTTGGCGAAGGAGCCGAGGTAGACGACCTGCCGGCGGCGGTCCAGCGCCTTCAGGGTCGGCCGCTCGCCGGGGTCGCGGGCGAAGAAGCCGTACGGGTTGTCCTCGATGACCAGCAGACCCTCCGCGGCAGTGGTCTCCAGCAGCCTCGCCCGGGCGCCGACGGGCATGCTGGTGCCCGAGGGGTTGGCGAAGTCGGGCACCACGTAGAGGGCCCGCGGTCGCCCGCCCCCGGCCCGGACGGCCCGGGCGGCTGCCCGGACGGCCTGCGGGTCGGGGCCGCCGTCGGGCCCCTCGGGCACCGGGACGGTGGTCAGGTCGAGCAGCCGGGCGGCGCCGGTGACGCCGACGTAGCAGGGCGAACTGACCAGCAGGACGTCCTGCGGGCCGGCGCAGAGGGCGCGCAGCGTCAGCAGCATGCCCTCCTGGGCGCCGACGGTGAGCACCAGGGACTCGGGGGCGACGGTGAGGCCCTCGTCGTTGGCCAGGGTGCGGGCGACCAGGTCAGCGATGACGCCCTTGGTCGGGCCGTACTGGAACAGCGTGGTGCGCACGGCGTCCCGGTCGAGGCCGCGGGCCGCCAGGTGGTCCAGATAGGCGTCCAGGTGGCCGTGGACGTCCTCCGGCTCGAAGAAGCCCTCGTAGGGGCGGCCGGGGGCGAAGGAGACGGCCCCGGGGTAGCGGGTGGTGACCTCGTTGAGGAAGGTCATCGCGTCCAGCAGCGGATCCGACAGCGAGGCGTGCAGTCCGGACAGCGCGAGGGGCTCGACGGCCGGGGCGAGCGGGCGGAGGGCGGTCACCGCAGGGCCTCGCGCAGCCGCTCGGCGGCGTACCGCTGGGCCTCGCCGGCCGCGTCCAGGACGCCCGTCATGGCGAAGAAGCCGTGCGGCATGCCCGCGAACCGGCGGGACTCGACCGGGACGCCGGCCGCCCGCAGCGCGTCGGCGTAGTGCTCCCCCTCCTCGCACAGCGGGTCGTACTCCGCGGTGATCACGGTGGCGGGCGGCAGCCCGGCCAGGCTCGGGGCGCGCAGCGGGGAGGCGTAGGGGTGGTCGCCGTCGGCGGGATCGGCCAGGTAGTGGCCCCAGTACCAGGCCACCGAGCGGCGGTTGAAGAGCAGCGGGTCGTCGTGCCGCTCCGGCGGTGCGGCGGCGACCGCGCGGTGGTCGGTGTTGGGGTAGACCAGCAGCTGGTGGCGCAGGGCCGGGCCGCCCTCGTCCCGGGCGAGCAGGGTGAGGGCGGCGGTGAGGTTGCCCCCGGCACTGTCGCCGCCGACGGCCAGCCGGGCCGGGTCGACGCCGAGGGCGTCGGCGTTCCCGGCCAGCCACCGCGCGGCGGCGCGGCAGTCGTGGACGGCCGCGGGGAAGGGGTGCTCGGGGGCCAGGCGGTAGCCGACGGAGGCGGTGACGCAGCCGACGGCGTTGGTCAGCCGGCGGCAGATCGCGTCGCTGGTGTCGGGCGAGCCGAGGGTCCAGCCGCCGCCGAAGAGGTAGAGCAGCACGGGCAGCGGCCGGCCGGCCGGCTCGGGGCGGTAGAGCCGCAGGGCGAGCTCGCCGCCGGGGCCGGGGATCCGGTGCTCCTCGACGGCGGCGACGGGCTCGGGGGTGCCGGCGGCGGCCCGGATGTCGGCGAGGTCGGCGGCGCGGGCCTGGGCCGGGGTGAGGCTGTAGAGCGGGGGTGTGCCGGCCTGCGCACGGCGTTCGCGCAGGGCCTGGGCCTGGGGGTGCAAGGGCATGGTCATCCCATCGGACGGCGGGGGTCGGGCGCTCCTGCTCGGAGCCTGCCCGGTCGGTCACGCCCGGACAGGCTCGCGGAGGGGAGTCCTGGGGCTTGTCCGAGCAGTTCGCGTCGCAAAATCGCGGGGAGTGTCGGACAAGTCCTGGAGGGTGCTGGCAAGGTCTCGTCGGATCAGGCGGGACTTTGCCGACACCCCCTAGCGGTCGGCCTCGACATAGATCGTCTCGTCGGTGCGGAACGCGGTGTCGAGGTCGGCGACGTCGGCGCGGACGCCCTGCCGGTAGGCGCAGTGGCGGATCGCGTCGGCCTCGAAGCCGGCCTGGGTGAGGACGTGCCGCAGCTCGTCCAGGTCGTAGATCCACTGGTGGCCGTAGTACCGGAAGATCTGGTTGACCAGGAAGGCCGGACGCGGCGGCATCGGCGGGCCGAACCCCATGGTGGTGAGGCGCCGGCGGTGCTTGGTGAGGAAGCCGTCGTCGGTCGCGTAGCCGACCAGGTAGCGGGCCAGGTCGGGGGTGGTGACGCGCAGCACGCCGCCGGGGCGCAGCATCCGCCGGGCCTCGCGCAGCCAGCCGATCGCGACCGGCATGGTGACGTGCTCGATCAGGTGCTCGGCGTAGACCCAGTCCACGCTGGCGTCCGCGAAGGGCAGCGGGCGGCCGATGTCGAGCTGGGTGAACCAGCGGTCGCCGTCGACGCGGTAGAGGGTGCCGGGTTCGGTACTGGCGCCGGGGCTGCGCAGGGCGGTCAGGTCGGTGCCGAGGCCTTCCGGGTGGGCCGTCCGGAAGGCGGCGAACTCGATGCCGGTGATGCCGAGTTCGCGGAAGCCCTGGTGGTCCCGCGGGAGGCCGCCGGCGGCCGGTTCGAGCTTCTCGCAGGTGGCGACGTCGGCGCTGAACGCGTCGAGGCGGACGGCGAGGCCGTCCGGGTCGTCCCAGTCCCAGCCGGGGAAGGCGTCCTGGTTCTTCATGTCGTCGGTCTCTCTGTCGGGCGTGCGGTGCTTCGGCCCGGAACTTCGGTCCGGAGCTCGGTGCGGGGCCGCGCGGTGGGCCGGGCGCGGGGGATGGGCGGGGGCCGCCCGGTGGGGCGGTGGGTCGGGGTCGCGCCGTCAGGCGGTGGGCCGGGGCGCGGGGGCGGTGGGCCAGGGCGCGAGGGCGCTGTGGTCCAGGTCCGCGAGGGTGGGCCGGCCCAGCAGGGCCAGCGTGTGCTCGAGTTCGTCGCGGAGCAGGTCGAGGACGCGGACCACGCCCGCCTCGCCGTCGACGGCGAGGCCCCACAGGACGGGGCGGCCGACCAGGACGGCCCGGGCGCCGAGCGCGAGGGCGACGGCGATGTCGGTGCCGGTGCGGACGCCGCCGTCGAGCAGCACCGGGACCTCCGGCGGGAGCGCGGCGACCACCTCGGGCAGCGCCGCCAGCGCCGGGACCGCGCCGTCCAGTTGACGGCCGCCGTGGTTGGAGACCACCACGGCGTCCACCCCGTGTTCGGCGGCGAGCCGGGCGTCCTCGGCGGTCAGGATGCCCTTGAGGACCAGCGGGAGGCGGGTGCGGGCCCGCAGCCAGGCCAGGTCGGACCAGGTCAGGCTGGGGTCGAACTGCTCCAGGGCGTGCTCGGCGATGCCGGAGGAGCCCGCGTCGGCCCGGTGGCTGGCGGCCATCAGCGCGGGGTCGAGGTTGACGGCGCGGATGTCCGGCGGAACGGCGAAGCCGTTGCGCAGGTCGCGCAGCCGGCGGCCGATCCGGGGCGCGTCCACGGTCAGCATGAGCGCGGCGAAGCCGGCCGCCTCGGCCCGCTCGATCAGGGCGGCGAGCGCGTCGCGCCGGCGCAGCCAGTAGAGCTGCAACCAGAGCGGCCCGGTGGCCGCGGCCGCGATGGACTCCAGGCTGCGGCTGGCGAAGATTCCGGCGACCAGCACCGCGCCGGCCCGGCCGGCTGCCCGGGCGGTCACGGTTTCCCCGTCCGAATGGACCAGCCGGTGGTAGGCCATCGGGGCAATTGCGAGTGGCGTCCGGAGCTCGGTTCCGAGCAGCGGGACGGCGGTCGAGCAGGTCGAGACGTCGACCAGCGTGCGGGGCCGCAGTGCATAGTGACCGAACATTTCCCGGTTGGCCGCCAGGGTGCGTTCGGATCCACTGCCACCCTCGATGAAGTCCCATATTTCCGGTGGTAGTTGGGCGCGCGCCGCGCGCTCCATCCCGGCCAGCGTGAGTAGTCCCACGGGCATCCTCGTTCCCGGACGGCCGCGCTCGGACCAGTCCCGCTTCGGCAGCGTAGAAGGTACGGACCAGATTGGTATAGACCTTGATTTGACCAAACGTCTGTGCAAAGGTCTGGCAACGGAATTGACCGTATTGGTTTGAGAACGGCGTCCATGTCAAATCTCCTCTCCGTGGAGTGGCGTTGACCGGCATTTCCCTCCCCGCACTTCCACCCTCCTCACCGCCGCACGCCGACGCCCCGGACGACTGGGTGGCGCGGTTCCTGCTGGCCGGCCCCGAGGACGCGGAGTGCCTGCGCTTCGGCACACCCGTCGACCGCGCCACCCTGCGCGCCCTGGTCGACGAGCAGGCCGCACGGCTGACCTCGGCCGGCCTCGGCCCCGGCGGCACCGCGGCGCTGCGACTGCCGCCCTCCCTGGGCTTCGTCGCCGCGCTGCTCGCCTGCTGGCAACTGCGCGCCCAGGTAACCCTGCTGGACCACCGGCTGACCGACCACGAGATCGCCCTGGCGGTCGAACGGCTGACCCCGCAGGTGCTGGTAGGGTCCGAGCACCGGCCCTCGGCGGCGCTGCGCGGCTTCTCCGAGGTCGAGCCGGTGGCCGTCCGGCTACCGGGCGGGCGACCTGCCCGGACCGGCCACGCGCTGGTCCAGCTCAGCTCCGGGTCCACCGGCCCGGCCAAGGTCATCGCCCGTACCGCCGGCGACCTGCTCCGTGAACTCGACTGCTACCGGCGGTTGGCGGACTTCCCCGGCGAGGGCGAGCGGGTGGTGCTGCTCTCCTCGGTGGTGCACGTGCTCGGACTGGTCGGCGGACTGCTGAACAGCCTGTACGCCCACGCGCCGCTCACCGTGCCGGAGCGGATGACGGCGGCGGGTATCCTGGCCGCCGTCGGCGACGAGGGGGAACGGCCGACCACCGTGATCGGTGTCCCCTTCCACGCCGAACTGCTGGCCGGCGTGGCCGCGCCCCCGGCGCTGCCACGGCTGCGCCGGATGGTGGTGGCCGGGGAGCTGGTCCGCCCGGGCCTGCCGGCGGCCTTCACCGCCCGGTACGGCGTACCGCTGGGCACCATGTACGGGATGACCGAGCTCGGCGTCATCGCCACCGATCTGGACGGCGCGCTGCACCCGGCGAAGCGTCCCGTGCACGGCATGGAACTGCGTCTGGTGGCAGGCGAGTTGCAGCTGGGCACGGCCGCCTCGCCGTACCCTGGGCTGGACGACCCGACCCGGTGGTCGGACGGCTGGCTGCACACCCGCGACGCCGCGGAGCTGGACCGGGCCACCGGGCTGGTCACCGTGCTGGGCCGGCGGGACTCCCAGGTCTCGATCGGCGGGCTGAAGGTGGACCTCACCGAGGTCGAACTGATCCTGGCCGCCCTGCCCCAGGTCCGCGAGGCCGTCGTGGTCTTCGACGAGGGCGCCATCGAGGCGTACCTCGCCGCCGACCAGGACGCCGACCACGCGCTGGTCCGGGACGGGCTGACCCGGCGGCTCGCCGCCTACAAGCGGCCCCGCCGGCTGTCCTTCCTCCCGCAACTCCCGCGCACCGCCACCGGAAAGCTGCTGCGCGACCCGGCCGCCCTGCGGGCGACCGCCGCCGAACCGCCCCGCTGACCGGCCCCGCCGGGAGGCGCCGGACAGACCCGCCGCACCCGGACCGCCGCGTCCCCGACTCCCCACCGCTTCTCCCCGCCGCTTGCTTCTCCCCCGACGATCCGCGCGCCGCTGCGCGCGAGTACAGGAGCACACCATGCAGGACCGCATCCGCGAGTTCGTCCTCGCCGCCCTGACCGAGATGCAGTACGACGTCTCCGAGGTCACCGGCGACACCGACCTCGGCCCGGCCGGGCTCGACCTGGAGTCGCTCGCGCTGGCCGACCTCTCGGTCCAGGTCGAGGACGAGTTCGGGATCAAGTTCGACTTCGACGAGATGGAGAGCACCGCGCTGATGACGCTCGACGAGTTCACCGCCGACGTCGCCAAGCGCTTCGCCGCCGTCACCGCCACCTCGGGCAGCCCCGCGTGACCGAGCCCGTCCTCCCCGACCGGGCCGAGGTACTGACGATCCTGGCGGCGTTCGGGCAGCGCGCCGCCGACACCGTCCCCGAGGAACTCGGCTCCCTCGAACTCACCTGGCTGATAGCCGAGTTCGAGCAGCGCTACGGCATCGAGCCGGATCTCGACGACGAACGCTTCGAGGCGATCCGGACGGTGGACGACGCCGTCGAGGTGCTCCGCTCCGCCGTCCTCGCGGCGGCCGCCGGCGCTCCGCTGGAACGGACCGCAGGGGTCGCGCAGTCATGACCGGCCACGCTCCGCCCGCCGTCCGGCCCGTGGTCACCGGGGTCGGCGTGCTCAGCGCGGCCGGCACCGGGCTGGACGCGCTCACCGACGCGGCCGCCCTCGGCAAGACCGCGTTCACCACGGTGACCAGGTTCGACGTCTCCGCGCGCCGGACCACCCGGGCCGCGCTGCTGGCCGAGCCGGTGCCGCTGGCCGACGCCGTACTCGCCGCCGTGGACCAGGCCTGCCGCCAGGCCGGCCTGCCCGCCGGGCGCGGCGGTGACGGCCCCGACGGCGACGGCCGGGCCGCGGCGGACCGGGAGGGCATGCCCGTCCTGCTCGCCCTGCACAGTGACCTCCACACCCGGGCCGTCACCGCCGCCGTCGCCGCCGGAGCCACCGCCGCCTGGGGGACCGCCGGCGTCACCCGCGTCTACACCGGTGCCTGCGTCGCCGCCGGCACCGCCGTGGCCGACGCCGCCGCCCTGGTGGCCGCCGGCCGCCACCCCCGGGTGCTGGTCGCCGCCGGCCACCTGGTGGAGCCGGGCGTCTTCGCCGCCTTCGACGCCGGCCGGGCGCTGGCCCGGGACGGCGAGTTGCGCCCGTTCAGCACCGGCCGGACCGGCACCCTGCTCGGCGACGCGGCCGCCGCCGTGGTCGTCGAGGCGGAGACCCGGGCCGAGCTGCGCGGCACACCCGTGCTCGCCCGGCTGGCCGGCTGGGGCCGGTCCGGGGACGCCCACCACGTCTGCCGCCCGGAGCCGAGCGGCGACGGCGTCGCCCGCGCCGTCGGGGCCGCGCTCGCCCGGGCGGGCCTCGCCCCGGCCGAGGTCGGCTACGTCAACGCCAACGGCACCGGTTCGCCGCTGTCCGACCGGGCCGAGGCCAACGCCCTGCACCAGGTGTTCGGCGCGCACGCCGGGCGCCTCCCGGTGAGCTCCAGCAAAGCCGTCCACGGGCACGCCCTGGAGGCCTCCGCCCTGCTCGAACTCGCCGTCACCATCGGGGCGTTGCGCGACGGGCGGCTCCCGGTGAACGCCGGCTGGCTCGGCCCGGACCCGGACGTCGGACTGGACCTCGTGCTGGACGGCCCGCGCGCCGACCGGCCACGCTACGCGCTGACGCTCAACTCCGCCTTCGGCGGCGCCAACACCGCACTCCTGGTGGCGACCCGGTGACCGCACTGCGCGTCCTCGCCGAAGCCCACTGGCCGGAGCCGGGCCACCACGAGCCGCTCCCGCCGATCCCCGGCTTCACCGCCTCCTCCTTCAATCCGCTGGTCGCCGAGACCGCCGAGCGCTGCCTGCGCGCCCGGCACGGCAGCGCCCCGGCCCCCGGCCGGACCGCCCTGCTGCTGGCCAGCGCGGGCGGCGACCGCGCCACCGCCCGCGCCATCGACGACGCCGCCGCCTCCGGGGGGCGGGTGCCGCCCCTGCTGTTCTTCCAGTCCAACCCGAACGCCGTGCTCGGACACATCGCCGCCCGCTGGGGCCTGACCGGGCCGGTGGTGTCGATCAGCCCGGCCGACTCCGTACCCGGCCGGGTGCCGCAGGACGCGCTCGACCTGGCGGCGCTGCTCCTCGCGGACGGCGACGCGGACCAGGTGCTCGTCGTCGCCGCCGAGCAGGCGGAGTCCGCCGGGGGAACGGACCGGGCCGCCGCCGTCCTGGTCACGGCCGGCTGACCCGCGCCGCCCCGCCACCGCACACCACGCCGCCTCCGTACCCCGCCACCCCGTATCGCCCGCACCGCCATCGAGCGAGCGGCGCACCCGACGCGCCCCGCCGAAGTACGCCCAGCACCATGGGAGGGATTCACCACCGTGAGCATCCGCAGTATCCGCACCCTTCTCGCGGACGACCCCGACGTCGGCGCCGGCAACGTCCTCACCCGCCGGATGGCCCTGGGCCTCGGACTGGACGAACCGCTGCTCGCCTTCGACACCCCGGTGGACGGCCATGCCGCCTGGCAGCCCTTCACGCTGCGCGAACTCGACCGCGCCGTCCGGGCCCGGGCGGCGGCCCTGCACGGCCTCGGCGTCACCCGCCGCGATCCGGTGGTGGTCTACGCGACGGACGTCGCCGACCATGTGCTCTCCTTCCTCGCACTGGCCCGGCTCGGCGCCATCCCGGCGCTGCTGAACCCGAACGTGGACGGTGAGCGCGCCGCCCGCTACATCGCCAGGATCGGCGCCGTCGGCATCCTCGCCGACGCCCCGCACCTCGCCGCGCTGGCCGGCCACGACCCGGGCGCGCCGCTGCTCCCGGAGGTCGGCACGCTCGGCTCGGGCGACCCGGACGCCGCCCCCGCCCCCTACCGGCACTGGTCCGACGACCCGGTGGCGATCACGCACTCCTCCGGCACCACCGGGATGCCCAAGGCCGTCGTCCACTCCCACGCGAGCCTGTACGCGGCGATCCGCCACCGCCTGCGACTGCCCCGCCCGCAGGGCCAGGAGCGGATGCTCAGCGCACTGCCCGCGCCGCACGCCGCCACCCTGATCGCGGTGAACCTCGCGCTCAGCTCGCACACCCGGCTCGACCTGCTCTCCCGGCAGGCCGGCGCCGGTGTGCTGGACGCCATCGAGGAGCGCCGGCCCACCGGTGTCATCGGCTTCGCCGCCACCTGGGCCGAGCTGGCCCACCACGACCTGGCGAAGCGCGAGTTGTCGTCGGTCGCGCTCTGGTGGAACACCGGGGACTGCGCGCACGAGGTGCACATCCGCCGGCTGATCGCCGCCGGCAGCCGCGAAGCCGTCACCCGCGAGGGCCGGGTCCGGCTGCCCGGCTCGCTGTTCGTGGACGGCCTCGGCTCCACCGAGATGGGCCACTCGCACTTCTTCATCACCCACGGACCCGGCACCGAACGCTACGGCCGCTGCGTCGGCCGCCCGCACGCCTTCGTCGACTGCGAGCTGGTCGGCCCGGACGGCGAGCCGCTGGGGACCGGCGAGGTCGGCGAACTCGCCACCGCCTCCCCCACCCTGGCACTCGGCTACTGGAACGACTCGGTCAAGACCTTCCGCACCCGGATCCGCGGCCGCTTCCTCACCGGGGACCTCATGTACCGGGACGAGGAGGGCTACTACTACCACGTCGACCGTGCCGTGGACTCGGTCGAACTCGGCGACGGCAAGCGGCTGTTCACCGCGATGTCGGAGGAGCGGGTACTGGCCGCCTGCCCCGACGTGGCGGACTGCACGGTGGTCGCCGTCCGGGACGGCGACCAGGTGGTCACCGACGTCCTGCTGATCCTGACCGCGGACGCGGATCCGACGGCCGACCGCACCAAGGCGGTCACCGCGGCCCTCGACGAGGCCGCGGCGGCCACCGTCCGCCAGGTCCTGGTGGTGGCGGGCGACGACATCCCGCTCGGGCCGACCGGCAAGGTCCGCAAGGTGCTGCTGCGCCGCCGCTACCTCGACTCGGTGGCCGCCCGATGAGCGCGGCCACCGCCCGCCCGGGCGCCGTGGTCACCGGGATCGGCCTGGTCACCCCGGTCGGCCGGAAGCCGGCCGAGGTCTTCGAGGCGCTCACCGCCGGCCGCTCCGGCATCCGCGCGCTGCCCGAGGGCCACGCCGCGCACGGCTGGCTCACCGCCGCCGGTCTGGCACCCGCCGTCGAGGGCCGCGAGGTGCTGCCGCCGACCGAGACCAGGTGCGTGGACCGGTTCGTGCTGCTCGCCCTCGCCGCCGCCGACGACGCGCTCGCCGACGCGGGCCTGGTGGTCGGCCGGGACGCCGACCCGCACCGCACCGCCGTGGTGCTGGCCACCGGCGGCGGCGGGCTGGAGACCTTCGAGCAGCAGTCGCACCGCAGACTGGAGCGCGGCCGACCCGGCGTCAGCCCGTACCTGCTGCCCGGCATGCTCTCCAACATGGCCACCGCCCGGATCGCCATCAAACACGGGATCCGGGGCTTCAGTTCGGCCATCGTGACGGCCTGTGCGGCCGGCGCCCAGGCCGTCGCCGAGGGGCTGCGGCTGATCCGGGCCGGCGATGCCGACGTGGTGGTCTGCGGCGGCAGCGAGTCCTCGCTGCACCCGACGATCGCCGCCGCCTTCACCAACGCCCGTGCACTGTCGGCCGGCTGGGACGATCCCGCCGAGGCCAGCCGGCCGTTCGACGCCCGCCGCAACGGCTTCGTCCTCGGCGAGGGCAGCGCCGTCCTCGTCCTGGAGCGGGCCGAGCACGCGGACGCCCGCGGCGCGGCCGGGTACGCCGACCTCACCGGCTGGGGCGCCTCGACGGACGCCCACCACCCGACCATGCCGCGACCGGACGGCTCGGGCGCGGCCGACGCGATGCGCGCCGCGATCGCCAACGCGGGTCTGGCGCCGTCCGACATCGGCTACGTCAACGCGCACGGCACCGGCACCAAACTGGGCGATGTCGCCGAGACCGCCGCCCTGCGCGCGGTCTTCGGCGAGCACGGTCCGGCGGTCAGCTCCACCAAGGGCGCGACCGGCCATCTCCTGGGCGCCGCAGGGGCGTTGGAGGCAGTGGTGACCGCGCTCGCGGTCGCCCGGGGGACGCTGCCACCGACGCTCAACCTGACCGATCCCGATCCGGCCTGTGCGCTCGACCACGTGCGCGGCGCGGCCCGGTCCGTACCGCCGGGCGCCGCGCTGAGCAACGCCTTCGCCTTCGGCGGGCACAACCTCAGCCTGGTCTTCGGCCCGGCGTCCACCCGGTCCGTCAAGTAACCGACCGGGCACCGGGGTCGCACCCCGGCCTGCCCCGGGGCACCCGTCGGAGCCGACCCGGCCCGGCGCGGTGCCCCGGCCACCCATCATTCGCCACCCCCGGGGAGCACCCGTTGTCCATCCAGTCCATCACCCATGTCGAGTTCCACTGCGCGGACGCCGACAAGACCGCGGCCGGCCTCCGCGCCGACTTCGGCTTCGTCCCCGATGAACGCACGCCCGATGCCCGCACGTCGGCGGAGCAGACGCCCGGGGAGCCGGCCGCCGGGCCGGACGGCGTACGCACCGTCCGGCTGCGCCAGGGCGACATCCGGCTGCACCTCGTCTCCGCCGCCGACCCCGCCCACCCGGTCGCCCGGTTCGTCGCCGTGCACGGCGACGGCGTCGGGGTGATCGCGCTCGGCTGCACCGACCCGCAGGCCTCGCTGGAGCGCGCCGAGCGGCACGGCGCCCGTGTCCTGGACCGGGCCGGCGGCCTGGTGGCGGGCTTCGGCGACGTCGCCCTGCGGTTCGTCCCCGACACCGACGCCGGGGCGGCCTCCGGCCCGGCCGCGGAGCCCGCCCCCGGCGCCCTGCTGGACGCCCTCGACCACGCGGCGATCTGCGTCCCGGCCGGCGAACTCGCCCCCGCCGTGCGGTTCTGCGAGGCCGCGCTCGGCCTCCACCGGATCTTCGGCGAGTACATCGAGGTCGGCGAGCAGGCGATGGACTCCAGCGTGGTGCAGAGCGCCTCCGGCGAGGTCACCTTCACCCTGATCGAGCCCGACACCTCCCGCCGGCCCGGCCAGATCGACACCTTCCTGGCCGACAACGGGGGCGCGGGCGTCCAGCACCTGGCCTTCCGCACCGGCGACATCGCCACCGCCGTGCGCACCATCCGCGGCCGCGGGGTGGAGTTCCTCACCACCCCGGGCGCCTACTACGACGCGCTGGCCGAGCGGCTCGGCGGGACGGCCATCCCGGTCGACACGCTGCGCGAACTCGACGTGCTGGTCGACCAGGACCACGGCGGGCAGCTCTTCCAGATCTTCCTGCGCTCGACCCACCCGCGCCGGACCTACTTCCTGGAACTGATCGAGCGCCAGGGTGCGGGCACCTTCGGCACCGCGAACATCAAGGCCCTGTACGAGGCCGTCGAGCGGACGAACGCCACCGCCTCCGTCTGAGCAACCCCCGCCCCGCAGAAGGAGGCCCCCGCATGACCACCGCACCCGAGTTCCGGCTCACCGAGGCCGAGCGCGCACTGCTGCCCACCCCCGAGGAGGTGGCGGGCTACCTCGAACACGGCTGGTACCTCTCCCGCCGGCTGTTCAGCGACGAGGAGCTGGACACCCTGCAGGCCGCCACCGAGAAGTACTACGAGGGCCACCGCGACCGCGAACTCGCCGTCCGCCCGCCGAACCTCGCCGCCTGGACGCCGGAGCACGGCCCGGTCCAGCGGCACAACGACTACGTGCACTACGAGAGCGACGCCATCGGCGCGATCCTGCGCAAGCCGCTGCTGGGCGCCGTCGCCGCGCTGCTGGCCGAGGCCGAGGAGATCCGGGTCTTCCAGGCGACGCTGATCTACAAGCCGCCGGTGCCCGAGGAGCCGACCAACCAGGTGCCCTGGCACTTCGACAAGCACTACTGGCAGACGTCCAGTTCCGACCGGATGCTCACGGCCTTCCTGCCGTTCCACGACTGCGGGGTGGAGAACGGCACGATCACCATGATCGACGGCAGCCACCGCTGGCGCGAGCTGGACTCCGGCGAGGACTCCACCCGGCACTTCGCCCACCGCGACCGCTCCGAGCTGGAGTCGATCCTGGCCGCCAACGCGCACCACAACGGGCAGCAGGTGCGCAAGGTCCCGATCGAGATCCCGCGCGGGCACGTCAGCTTCCACCACTGCCGGACCTACCACGGCAGCGGTGCCAACCTGTCCGACGCACCGCGCCGCGCCGTCTCGCTGCACCTCCAGGACGGCGGGAACGAGTACCGCCACCACCTCAGGCCGGACGGCGGCACGGTGGTCTACAACCACGACGTGGTGGTCCGCCGCACCGCCGACGGCCGGCCGGACTACGCCGACCCGGACATCTGCCCGACCCTCTGGCGGGGGACCCCGTGACGGCGGTCGGCGGCACCGCCACCACGGCGGCCCCGGCGGGGCCGGCCACCCCGCCCGGCGCCCCCCGGCCCACCCCTCCTGGACCCCCCCCACAACCGTACCGGACTCTTCTGCTGCCCCCCCGTTTTTCGGAGAAAGGGG
>NZ_JBVHVO010000004.1:378993-497529 GCF_055564815.1 Kitasatospora sp. NPDC028961
GGGGGGACCCCTGCGCTGTGGTTAGAGGCCCCCCCCACACGGTCTCCCTTGGTGTCCCCCCCCCCCCCCCCCCCCCCCCCCGGGCCCGCGCCGCTGGGCACCCCCGAGCAGCGGTACCGGATGCTGCGGCTGATCCGCGGCTTCGAGGAGCAGGCGCTCACCCTGGTGAAGTCCGGGGTGATCACCGGCGGCATCCACCCCTACATCGGCCAGGAGGCCGTGGCGGTCGGCGTCTGCGCCGCGCTGGGCCCGGGCGACCGGCTCACCTCCACCCACCGCGGGCACGGCCACGTGCTCGCCCGGGGTGTCGACCCCCGCCGGCTGCTCGCCGAACTGGCGGGCCGGGTCGACGGGTTGAACCGGGGCCGGGGCGGCTCGATGCACGCCGCCGACCTCTCGCTGGGCATCCTGGGCGCCAACGGCATCGTCGGCGCCGGTGCGCCGATCGCGGTCGGCGCCGCCTGGGCGGCCCGGCAGGCCGGCGACGACCGGGTGGCGGTCTCCTTCTTCGGTGACGGCGCGCTCAACCAGGGCGTCCTGCTGGAGTCGTTCAACCTGGCCGCGATGTGGCGGCTGCCGGTGGTCTTCGTCTGCGAGAACAACGGCTACGCCACCACCCTGCCGGCCGCCACCGCGGTCGCGGGCAGCGCGGTCGGCCGGGCGGCCGCCTTCGGCATCCCCGCCGTCACCGTCGACGGGATGGACACCGAGGCCGTCCGGGCCGCGGCCGAGGAGGCCGTCGCCCGGGCCCGGTCCGGCGGCGGCCCGGGCTTCCTGGAGTGCCGCACCTACCGCTTCGAGGGCCACCACACCATGGAACGCCGGATGAAGCTGCGCTACCGCACGCCGGAGGAGGTGGCCGACTGGCGGGCCCGCGACCCGCTGCCGCGCGCCGCGGCCGCGATCGGCGAGGCACGCGCCGCTGAGCTCGACGCCTCGGTGGCGGCCGAGCTGGCAGCCGCCGAGGAGTTCGCGCTCGCCTCCGAACTGCCCGACCTGGAGGGCGCGTTGGACTATCTGTACGCCGACGGACGGCGGCCGCGGGCGGGAGCGACGGGATGACCAGACTCTCCTACACCAAGGCGCTGAACCGGGCACTGGCCGACGAGTTGGCCGAGGACCCCGCGGTCTGCGTGTTCGGCGAGGACATCGGCGCCGGCCTGGCCGGTCCGACCCTCGGGCTGCTCGACCGCTTCGGGCCCGGGCGGATCGTCGACACCCCGCTCTCCGAACAGGCCTTCACGGCGATGGCGATCGGCGCGGCGCTGAGCGGCCGGCGGCCGGTGATCGAGTTCCAGATCCCCTCGCTGCTGTTCCTCGTCTTCGAGCAACTCGTCAACCAGGCCCACAAGTTCTCCCTGATGACCGGCGGCCAGGCCAGTGTCCCGCTGACCTGTGTGGTCCCCGGATCCGGCTCCCGGGACGGCTGGGCGGGCCAGCACTCCGACCACCCCTACAGCCTGTTCGCGCACGCCGGGGTGAAGACGGTGGTACCCGCCACGCCGACCGACGCGTACGGCCTGCTCCGCTCGGCCGTGCGCGACCCGGACCCGGTGGTGGTGTTCGCGCCGGCCGCCGCGCTGGCCGTGCGCGAGACCGTCACCTGGGCGCTGGAGCCGATCCCGCTCGGCTCGGCGCGCGTCCACCGCACCGGCACCGACGTCACCCTGGTCGCCGTCGGCCACCTGGTGCACGACGCGCTGGCGGTCGCGGAGGAGCTCGCCGACGAGATCTCGGTCGAGGTGCTCGACCCCCGTACGCTGCACCCCTTCGACTGGACGGCGCTGGCCGCCTCGTTGGAGCGCACCGGCCGGCTGGTGGTCGTCGACGACTCCAACCGCAGCTGCGGCATCGGCGCCGAGGTGCTGGCCACCGCCGCCGAGGAGATGCGGCTGATCGCCCCGCCCCGCCGCGTCACCCGCCCCGACGGCGCCGTCCTGCCGTTCGCCCCCGCCCTCGACCGCGCCCTCCAGCCCGGCCGGGAGCAGCTGCGGCACGCGCTGCGCGCCGTCATGAAGTAACCCGAGGGGTGCGCGCCCCCTGTCCGGCGCGCACCCCTCGTGGCAGAATCCCGTTCCCCCGTGAAGGAGCTCGACATGTCCACCAGCCGTTACCACTGGGACCGTTCGCACCCCGGCCTGACCGGTCTTCAGGAGGCCATCGACCCGCTGCGCCGCGAGGTCGTCGGCCACACCGTCTACGGCGGACTGACCAGCATCGGACACGTGCGCACCTTCCTGGACCGGCACGTCTTCGCCGTGTGGGACTTCATGTCGCTGCTGAAGAGCCTGCAGCGCGAGCTGACCTGCGTCGACGTGCCGTGGGTCCCGAACGGCCCGACCGCCAGCCGCCGGCTGATCAACGACATCGTGCTGGTGGAGGAGAGCGACGAGCTCGGCGAGGGCTTCACCAGCCACTTCGAGCTGTACGTCGAGGGCATGCGGCAGGCCGGCGCCGACCCGGCACCGGTCGAGGCCTTCCTGGAGCTGCTGCGCGCGGGCACCCCGGTGCCCGAGGCACTGAAGACCGCCGGGGTGCCGCAGGCCGCCGTGGACTTCACCGCGACCACCTGGGAGATCATCGAGAACGCGCCGGTGCACTGCCGCGCGGCCGCGTTCGCCTTCGGCCGCGAGGACCTCATCCCCGACATGTTCGCCCAGGTCATCAGCATCGACGACCCGGACGGCGCGCTCACCGTGTTCAAGGACTACCTGGCCCGGCACATCGAGGTCGACGGCGAGCAGCACACCCCGATGGCGATGCAGATGCTGATCGACCTCTGCGGCGACGACGACGCCAAGTGGGCGGCCTGCGCGGAGACCGTCCGGCTCGCGCTCAGCGCCCGGGTGCGGCTCTGGACGGCGATCGAGGAGGCCTTCCCGGCCTGACCGGCACCGGGACGGTACCGGAGGGCAGGGGAGGGCACGGGAGGGCACGCACCGCCTCGGTGCCCTCCGGGCCTCCGGAGCCCGGACCGACGCGAGGGGGTGGGCCCGACGGCCCACCCCCTCGTCGGCGTCGCCGTACGCGGCGGCCCGGCCCGGTCAGAGCACCTTCGCGAGGGTGGTGGCCAGCTCGGGCAGCACGTCGGCCGGGTCGCGGTGGCGGTGCAGTGCCGCCCGCCCCTCGGCGCTGCGCAGGCGGGCGGCCAACCGGGCCGGGAGCACTGCCGTAGTGAGCGATCCGGCGCCGTGGAACCCCTCCACCGTCCAGGAGACCCACGGCAGCGGGTAGTTGGCGGCCGGGCTGAAGAACACCGGCCGGTGGCCCTGGAAGGCGATCCGGTAGGCGCCGAACCGGCTCCAGTTGGAGAAGCTGAACCGGCGGTGCTCCGGGTCGAAGCCGAGCGGCACACAGTCGCGCAGCCGGGACCGCCCGATCGCCTCCAGGAAGGCCAGATTGGAGCGGAGGTTGAGGTGCCCGTCGGCGAAGCCCTCCAGGGCCTCGCGCAGGGCGGCCGCGAGGGCCGCCGGGCCGTCCTGCGGCGCGTGGGGCAGGTGGACGTCCCCCAGCAGGTTGCCGACCAGGGTCGGCGGCAGACCGAGCGGGCGGCGTGCGTTGACCGGGACGGTGAGCCAGCGGGTCTCGCCGTCCTCGTCCAACTCCCGCACCGTACTGACGACATGGGCGCAGAGCACGTCGCCGGAGGAAAGTCTTCGCCCTGCTGTCGCGCTGAACTCCTCGCGCATACGGGCGAGTTCGGCCTCGCCGAAGTACAGCTGGACGGTCCGGTTGGCGCGCGGCCCGGCCGCCACCGCAGCGGCCAGCACGGCGGCCTCGGCCGGGCCGGGCAGTCGGAACCCGGGCCGCCCGCAGTCCTCGGCGGGCAGCACCTTGCCGAGCAACGCGTCCTGGTCCTCGACCAGTTCGGCCTCGGGCAGCTCCTCGCCCTCCACCGCGGCGGACCAGGCGCGCATCAGCAGCATGAAGCTCTGCAGGTCACCGATCGCGTGGTGCCAGGAGCAGCCCAGCACCGTGCCGCCGGCCGAGGGCCGGGTGATCCGGACGGTGAGCAGCGGGACGCCGCCGGCCCGGGCGGCCGGGGCGTCCACCGGGTCGACCAGCGCGGCGCCGGCCGAGGCGACCCGGCCCATCGCCTCCGCCAGCGTGCCGTCGACGTCGTAACTGTCCATCGGTACACCGGAGTCGTCGCAGACGGCGGTCAGTTCCTCGCCGTCGGTGCGCAGCCGCCCGGCGAACACCGGGACCTGCGCCAGGGCCCGGGCGAGGCCGGCGGCGAGCCGGTCCTCGTCCAGGGTCTGTTCGAAGAAGAGGACCACCGAGACCGAGAGGTCGGCCAGCATGGTGTCCATCAGCCCGCAGCGCAGGCGGGTCCCCGGGGCCCGGCCGGCCCGGACCAGCCGGGAATCGCGCAACTGCGGCCAGAGACTCATCGGTCCATCCAGGGGCTCGCGGGGGGCCGCCCCGGAGCGCTCCGGGCGGCGGGCAGACGCTCCGGACGGCGTGGCAGACGCTCCGGACGATGGGGCAAACGATAGGGCAGCGGTCCGCTTCCGATCCAGTGGTCCAGTCCAATTGACTCGGGCTGGTCAAGGGCGGGAGCGCCCCCGGAGCCCCGCCGGGAACGCCGGGTCGCCCCGGCCGGACTAGAATCCGAACCATGGGAGAGCGCGCAGGCGCGCCCGTCGCGCCGCCTCTGGTCCTCGTCACCGACCGGGACTCGCAGCTGATCGATCCCGGCCGGTCGTACCACGTCGGCCGCGACCCGACCAGCGAGATCGTCATCGACGACCCGCGGGTCTCCTGGCACCACGCCGTCCTGCACACCAGTGACGGCCACTGGCTGCTGGACGACGTCGGCAGCACCAACGGCACCTTCACCGACGGCCGCCGGATCGACCACCAGGACGTCGGCCCCGGCACCCGGCTGCGGTTCGGCAACCCCGCCGACGGCCCCTCCGCGACCTTCGCCGGGCTGCCCGCGCCGGCCGGCCGCGAGCGGCCGTCGCTGATCGCCCCGCAGGCCTCCGGCGTCTTCCGGCAGCCCAGCGCGATCATCCGGCTCCCGGGCCGGACGGTGCGGATCGGCCGGGCCGACGACAACGACCTCGTCCTGGACGACCTGGTGGTCTCGCGCCACCACGCCGAGCTGCGCACCCTCCCCGACGGCGGGCACGAGATCGTCGACCTCGCCAGCCACAACGGCACCTACCTCAACGGCCGCCCGGTGGTCCGGGCCCCGGTCGGACCGGCCGACATCGTCGGCATCGGCCACTTCGCGCTCTGCCTGTCCGGCGACGAGCTGGTCGAGTACACCGACACCGGCGAGATCTCGCTGGACGTCCAGGGCCTGGTGGTCCGGGTCGGCCCCGACCGCCGGGTGCTGCTGGACGGCGTCGGATTCCCGCTCGCCGAGAAGGCCCTGCTCGCGGTGGCCGGGCCCAGCGGCGCCGGCAAGTCCACCCTGCTCAACGCCCTCACCGGGCTGCGCCCGGCCGACGAGGGCACCGTCCTCTACGACGGCCGCGACCTGTACCGCGACTACGCCGAACTGCGCCGCCGGATCGGCCTGGTGCCGCAGGACGACATCCTGCACACCCAGCTCAGCGTCCGCCGCGCGCTCTCCTACGCGGCCGAACTGCGCTTCCCCGGGGACACCACCAAGGCGGAGCGCGAGGCCCGGGTCGACGAGGTGATCCACGAACTCGGCCTGGACAGCCGGGCCGACCTGGTGATCTCCAGCCTCTCCGGCGGCCAGCGCAAGCGCGTCAGCGTCGCCCTGGAGCTGCTGACCAAGCCCTCCCTGCTCTTCCTCGACGAGCCGACCTCCGGGCTGGACCCGGGCATGGAACGCTCGGTGATGACGATGCTGCGCGGCCTCGCCGACGACGGCCGCACCGTCGTGGTGGTCACCCACAGCGTCCTGAGCCTGTCCGTCTGCGACCGGCTGCTGGTGCTGGCCCCGGGCGGGCGGACCGCCTACTACGGGCCGCCCGGCGAGGCCCTGGAGTTCTTCGGCTACTCCGAGTGGCCCGAGGCCTTCGAGGCCTTCGAGAGCGAGGACCACGCCGCCTGGCAGCGCAGGTTCCTGGCGTCCCCGCAGTACCAGCGGTACGTCGCCGCCGGCGCGGTGCCGGGCGTCCCCGCCGGGCGCCCGGCCGCGGTCGGCGGCAGCCCGATCGGACGGGAGAAGCCGCAGGGCTGGTTCTCCCAGCTGGGCACCCTGGTCCGCCGCTACACCGCGGTGCTGGCCGCCGACCGGCTCTTCCTCACCGTGATGATCGCCCTGCCGTTCATCATCGGCGTGATGTGCCGGGCGATGGCCGGCTCCCGGATCTCCCCCGACAACGCCATCAACGTGGTGCTCACCCTGTGCATCGGCGGGCTGCTCACCGGCTCCGCCAACGCGGTGCGCGAGATCGTCAAGGAACGGCCGATCTACCAGCGGGAACGGGTGGTCGGGCTCTCCAGATCGGCGTACCTGGTCTCCAAGGTGGTGGTGCTCGGCACCGTCACGGTGGCCCAGGCGGCCGTGCTGACCACGGTCGGCCTGGCCGGGGTGGACCTCAGCCCGACGCTGCCCAACGGGGTGACGGTGCACAGCGGCGTCGTGCTGCCGCCGCTCGCCGAGCTGATCCTGGCCGTCGCGATGCTCTCCTTCTCGGCCATGATGCTCGGCCTGCTGGTCTCCGCGCTGGTCCGCAAGGAGGAGGCCACCATGCCGATGCTGGTGCTCCTCTCGGTGGTGCAGATCGTCTTCAGCGGCGCCATGCTGAAGCTGCACGGAGTGCCCGGCCTGGAGCAGTTCGCCTGGCTGGTGCCGTCGCGCTGGGGTCTGGCCGCCATGGCCCAGACCGTCGACCTGCACACGGTCTTCCCGACCGCGATCACCGCGGACCCGCTGTTCCGCCCCGACCGCACCCGCTGGCTGCGGTGCCTGGGCATCCTGGTGGGCCTCTCGGTGGTGCTGGGCGGCGCCGTGCTGGCACTGCTGCGCCGGCAGGAGCCCTCGATCATGCGGAAGTGATCGGATGCGCGCGACCGGGACGCGGGGTGTGCAGGACGCAGGTGATCAGCTGGAAGTGATCACGCAGAAGTGAACGCCTCCGATGGACGGAGCCCATGGACGAATTCGCGTTCCGCCCGACCCATGTCGCCCCGCCGGACGGGATGGCCACCTGGACGGCCCCCGACCCGGCGCAGCCGGCCGCCCGGCTGGACCCGCTGCTGCCGGTCCAGCTGATCGCCCGGCAGGGTGACTGGGGGCACGTGCTCTGCTCCAACGGCTGGGCCACCTGGGTGGACGGCCGACTGCTGATCAACCTCCCGACGGCGCCGCCGGACGCCACCGGCCCGCCGGCCCGGACGGCCGACCCCCGCCCGGCGCTGGCCGAGGCCGAGGGCGCGCTGGCCCGCTACCGGGCGCTGCTGGAGGACCTCGCGGCCGGCAGCGCCGATCTGGAGACCTTCCGGGACCGGGCCCGCGGCCTGCGGATCGGGCTGGTCGTCGACGGCGAGGCACTCTGGCTGTTCGACCCGGTGCACGACCGCTGGTGCTACTGCGACGGCCTCCAGCTGCAGACCTACGCGGCGCCCGGGCGGCCGAACGCCTCCCCGGCCGCGACCCCGCGCCCGGCCGCCTCGCCCCCGCCCGCACCCGGCCCGGCGCCCTCGCCCTCGCCCTCGCCCGGCCGAGCCCCCACCGGGTACGAGCCGACCCGGACGGGTGAGCCGTGATCCCCCCGGAGGAGTCGGGCAGCGGTGAGCCCACCGGACCGCCGCCGCCGCCGACCGGCTCGCACACCGAGGAGGTCCCCGGTCTGCCGTCCGGCATGGTCGGGCGGCGGGTGGCCGGCTACCGGCTGGAGGCCGAGATCGGCCGGGGCGGCATGGCCGTCGTGTACCGGGCCAAGGACCTGCGGCTGGGCCGGACGGTCGCGGTGAAGCTGCTGGCGCCGGAGCTGGCCCGCAACGAGGTGTTCCGCCAGCGGTTCATCCACGAGTCGGAGGCCGCCGCCGCGATCGACCACCCGCACATCATCCCGGTGTTCGAGGCGGGCGAGACGGACGGGATCCTGTTCATCGCGATGCGCTTCGTGCACGGCGGCGACCTGCGCGGGCTGATGAACCGGGGCGGCGCGTTCACGGTCGGCCGGGCGGCCCGGCTGGCCCTGCAGATCGGCTCCGCGCTGGACGCCGCGCACGACCAGGACCTGGTCCACCGGGACGTCAAGCCGGGCAACGTGCTGGTCGCCGCGGGCACGGACAGCGAACACCCGGAGCACCTGTACCTGGCCGACTTCGGCCTCACCAAGAAGTCGCTCTCGCTCAGCGGCCTGACCACCGTCGGGCAGATCGTCGGCACCCTGGACTACGCGGCGCCCGAGCAGATCTCCGGACGCCCGCTGGACGGCCGCTGCGACCAGTACAGCCTGGGCTGTGTGGTCTTCGAGATGCTGGCCGGGACGCCGCCGTTCCGCCGGGAGAGCGACCTCGCACTGCTCTGGGCCCACCTCAACGACCCGCCGCCGACGCTGCGGGACCACCGCCCGGACCTGTCCGCCGAGGTGGACGCCGTGGTGGCCCGGGCACTCGCCAAATCACCCGAGCAGCGGTACGCCAGCTGCCTGCAGTTCGTCGCCGAGCTGCGCGCCGCCACCGCCGAGGCGCCCGGCCCCGCCACGCCCTGGCTGTCGGACGGACCGGCCACCCAGGTGCTCCCGGCGTACGGCGGCGCGGGCGGGCCGTACGTCTCGCCCCCGGTGCCGGAGCCGCCGGACTGGGCGACGCCGGTCGTCCACCCCCGGGGACGCTGAGGCGCGCGGGTCCCGGCCGTCAGCCGCCGTCCGCCGCGATCTCGCCGCGCCTGCTCCGGTGGGCCGCCAGCAGACCGCCGAGCAGGCCGGCGACCAGGCCCCAGGCCGCCGCCAGCGGCACCAGCAGCCAGAGCTGCGGGTCGAGCACGAGCGAGCCGCCGCCGAGGCCCGCGACCGGGTTGGTGTCGCCGAGCACGGAGCCGAGGAGGTCACCCAGCCCGCCGTCCCCGGCGCCGACCCCGAGCACCGAGAGGCCGTAGTCGGCGGAGACCCGCGACCAGACCCCCACCAGCAGCATCGTCACGGCCGCGGCCGCGCCCAGCCGGACGGCGTGCTGCCAGAGCCGGACCCCGCGCGGGGAGCGGTAGGCGGTGAGGAAGCCGGCCGCCAGCAGCAGCACGGCCGTCAGCGGCAGCAGCCACCAGACCCGGCCGTCCTGCTCCGCGAGAGTGCTCAGACTGATGGTGGCCGACTTGCCCTCGGGTGCGCGCAGCACCTCGGACAGCGACTCCGGGACGGGCAGCCCGACCGCCCCGACCAGGTGGCCGTGCCACTCGGCGCCCATCCCCAGCCCGAGGGCGAGCCAGACCAGGTTGGGCAGCGCCAGCAGGAGCAGGGCCAGCGTCGCCCGGGCGTCGCCGTGCACGACGGCGGTGACGAGCCCCGCCACCAGGCCGAGCACCACACAGGTGAGCAGCACCAGCAGCATCGCGAACGCGGCCGGCCGGACGGCCTGCTGGAACGGCACCAGGCCGCGCGGCAGCGGCGCCCGGCGGGAGACCGCGAAGGTGGCCGCCAGGACCACCAGCAGCCAGAGCAGCCCGAGGCCGATGGTGCTCAGCGGCTCCGCGTGGAAGCCGATCTCGGGGGTCAGGCCGAGGGCGCCGCCGAGGTCCTGGACGAGGTCGTCGCCGAGCGGGACGACGAAGGTGTGCCGGGCGGCGAGGGTGATCAGCACCAGGGCCACCACCCAGACGGCCGCCGTCCGGGCCACCCGGCCGAGCAGTTCGGCGCCGCCGGCGACCGCCCGGAAGCGCAGCTGGCGCAGGAACACCTCCGCCATCACCAGGGCGCCGACCAGTCCGACGGTCAGCGGCATCGCGGTGATCCCGGCGTCCACCTGGGCGAAGAAGCCCGCCCCGCCGTCGAGCTGCACGGAGCCGCCGACGGCGAGCGCCAGCGCACCGGCCAGGACGTACGGGAAGCCGCCGCCCGGCAGGGAGCCGGCGCCGGCGGCCCAGAGGCCGAGGGCGGCCACCGCCGCCATCGCGGCGATCCCGGCGAGGACGACCGCCGACGCGTCCAGCCAACCGCGCAGAACGCCGGGCGGGCCGGGCGCCGTGGTGGGGGGCTCCTGGGGCATGCGGGCTCCTGGTGGACTCGGGTGCCCCCCTCGCGTCTGAGTCCAGCGTCACCCAGGACCGGGCCGCGCGCGCTGTGTGCGCACGGCGAGCCGGCGGTGGCGTGCTGTTGCGGCGGTTGCCGGGCGGGGGCAGAAATGGAAGCCAGTGGCAGGAGCCTTCTGTGCCGGTCGTTTCGCCGGCCGCCCGCGAAACGGAGCCTCGATGAGTTCCCAACCGCCCCTCTCCGGGCCCCCGTCCGGCCCGCCGTCCGGCCCGCTCTCCGGGCCGCCGTCCAGCGGCCCGCCGGGACCGCCGTCCGTTCCCCCGTCCGGGCCGTCCGGGCCGGGCGGCTCCTCGGCCGGTGGGCCGGGCGGGCGTCCGACGCCGTGGTGGCGGTCCCGCACGAAGCTGGCGCTGGCCGGGGGTACCGCGGCGCTGGCCGTGCTGGCGACGGTGCTGATCGTCAACAGCGGCGGCGGGAGCGGTACGCCCAGCGATGCCATCCCGGCCGCGAACGAGGTGGCGCTGCAGACGCCGGGCGATCCGGGGCCGGCGCCGTTCACCCAGTCGGTCGAGACCACCGCGGTCTCCGCTCCCGCGTCGGCCCCGGGCAGTCCGGGCGGCGCCACGAAGAGCACCGCCGCGGCCTCGCCGAGCGGCATCCACACCGTGCAGGGCTCCTCGGCCGGGCTCTACGCCGGCGAGAAGTCCAAGCCGGCCTGCGACGTCGAACGGCTGATCTCCATGACGTCGACCGGGGACACCGGCCGGGCCTGGGCGGCCGCCCAGGGGATCGAGCAGTCCGCCATCCCGGGCTATCTGCGCTCGCTGACCTCCGCCTACCTGCGGGTGGACACCCGGGTCACCAACCACAGCTACAAGGGCGGGGCGTCGGTCGCCTACCAGTCGGTGCTGCAGGCCGGTACCGCCGTCCTGGTCGACGCGCAGGGCGTACCGCGGGTGCGCTGCAGCTGCGGGAACCCGCTGAAGCCGCCGGAGCTGGTGAGCGACGCCAAGTACACCGGCAAGTCGTGGGCCGGCTTCCAGCCGTCCTCGCTGGTCATCGTGGTGGCGGCGCCGAAGCCGGTGACGGAGCTCGTCCTGGTGGACATCACCACCGGTGGCTGGTTCGCCCGGGTGACCGGGCAGATCAAGGTGGTGGACAAGACGGTCCAGCCGCCGGAGGTCCTGGTGCCGGGCATCCCGCCGGCCGCTCCGATGAAGCCGGTCTCCCCGTCGGCGTCGATGTCGGGCTCCACCTCGGGTTCGGGCTCGCCCTCGACCTCCGGCTCGACCTCGGGCTCGACCGGTCCGTCGACCGGGTCGGCCTCGGCCTCCAGCTCCTCGGGCACGCCGTCCGGGCCGTCCTCCGGCCCGTCGTCCTCGGCGAGCACCGGTTCGGCGTCGGCCTCGTCGTCGACCAAGTCCGCCGGCCCCACCTCGTCCTCGCCGCCCGGCCCGTCCACCGCCAGCGTGACGCCCTCCACGGCGACGGCGTCCGCGAACTCGGCGACGGCGTCCGGGCCGACGGTGGCCACGGCGACCTGTGCGACCGTCGCGCCCTCGACCCTCCCGCCCTGCCCCGGCGCCACGGGCAGCACGCCCAGCTGACCGGCCACTCCCCCCAGCGGCGGGGCGCCTCGGATCCACCGGGCGCCCCGTCGCTGCGTCACACCCTCGACCTGCATAGTTGGATTATCAAACGCACAGCGCTACAGTGAGTCGCGATGTCAAACCCACGCCCCTTGGGAGCTCTCGTGACCGCCCCCCGCACCGCCGCGCCCCGCACCCCGGAGGTGCCCGATGCCGCGCACTGACCGCACCGGGACCGTGCTGCTGGCCGCCTGCCTCGGCCTCTTCACCGTCTTCATCCAGACCACCCAGACCATCGGCACGCTGGGCGCGGTCCGCGCCGACCTCGGCCTCGACGCCGCGGACCTGGTCTGGATCCCGAGCATGTACACCCTGGTGGTGGCCTCCGTCGTACTGGGCGGCGGCGCGTTCGCCGACCGCTGGGGCCGCCGGCGGATCTTCCTGCTGGGCGCGCTCGCGATGGGCGCCGGCGGGGTGGTCCTGGTGTTCGCCGGGAGCCTGTCCACCGTCCTGCTCGGACAGGCGGTGGCCGGACTCGGCGGCGCGCTGATCACCCCCAGCTCGCTCGCCCTGGTGACCGACGCCTTCCCCGACCCGCGCCGGCGGGCCGGCGCGATCGCCGCCTGGGCCGCCGCCTCCGGCCTCGGCCTCGCCCTCGGGCCGATCACGGCCGGGCTGGCGCTGCGCTGGTCGACCTGGCACACCGCGTTCTGGCTCGGCCCCGTGATCGCCGCGCTCGCCGGCGCCGCCGCCCTGTTCGGCGTGACCGAGTCCCGGGCCGAGGGCGTCCGCCTGGACTGGCCCGGGCAGATCCTCGCCACCGGCGGGCTCGCCCTGCTCATCTACTGGCTGATCGACGGCGGCCACCACAGCTACCTCGGCGGCGCCCCGCTGGCCGCCGCCCTCGGCGCGGCCGTCCTGCTCGCCGCCTTCGCCGTGGTCGAACTGCGCCGCACCCACCCGCTGCTCGACCTGCGGCTGATGCGCGACCCCTCGTACAGCGCGGCGCTGCTGCTGGCCGGCACCGTCCTGTTCGGCTTCGTCGGCCTCGCCATGCTCCAGGTGCTCTGGCTACAGCAGGTGCGCGGACTGACCGCGCTCCAGGTGGGCGTCCAACTCCTCACGGAATTCGGCATGTTCATCCTGGCCTCGGCGGTCGCCGGGATCCTCGGGCCACGGTTCGGCGCGGCCCGGCTCATCATCACCGGGCTGCTGCTGGCGGCGGCGGGCGCCGGCCTGTTCGCCACCGTCGGACCGGCCGACGGGTTCGGCGGCTACGCCCCGGCGCTGGTGCTGTTCGGCTTCGGCTGCGGCCTGGCCGGCGCGCCCTCGACCGCGCTGGCGGTCGGCCATGTGCCGCGCGGCAAGGAGGGCGCGGCCGCCGGCACGGTCAACGCCGCCCGCCAGGTCGGCGCGGTGCTCGGCACCAGCGTCCTCGGCACCCTGATGACCAGCCGCTTCGGCGAGCGGCTCGGCGCCCTCCGGAACCCGCGGCCGCAGGACGTGGCCCAGGCCTTCACCGACGCCGTCGGCCGCGCGGCCTCGGTCGCCGCGATCGTCCTCCTCGCCGGCGCGGCCGCGGGCGCCCTCCTCCTCGCCCTCGCCCGGCGCCGCCGTCCCGCGCCGAGCCCGGCGGAGCCGGAGCCGGCCACCCTCACCGCGGTGCGCGCCTCGAGCACCTGACGCTCCGTCGCCCCCGCGCGAGCGGCTCCCGGCCGCCACCCGAGTCCCGGCGCGGCCGGGGGTCCGGGCGGCCTCCTCGACAGGGGGCCGCCCGTGCCGGCTGCGCCTCTCGCGAGAAACTGACGAAGGGTCAGGACTCTTCGGGGCGGATCTTCGCCAGGCCCCGGTAGCGCTCCGGGTCGACGACGGCGGACAGTCCGTTGAGCATCAGCCGGGTGCCGCCCTGGAGGTGGGCGGTGTCCTGGGTGCCGTCCCCGCTCAGCACCAGGTACGCGTACTGCTCGGTCCAGTCGAGCCGGGATCCGGCGCCCTGGGCGGCGAGTTCGAGCGTCACCAGGGAGACCCAGCGGCGCAGGCCGTCCACGTGGGCCTCGTACACGTAGACGATGCGCTCGCCGGGCACGATGTCGTGGAACCGGGAGCGGTACTCGAGCCGCTCCTCGATGTCCCCGGAGACGAACAGGTTGGTCGCCACCTCGCTGCCGCCGACCCGGAAGTCCAGCGCGTGGGTGGCGTGCTTCGAGGAGCCGGGGAGGCGGAACCAGCGGGTGCGCAGCGCGGGCTCGGCGAAGGCCGCGAAGACCTGCTCCGGCGGCGCCGAGAAGCCGACCTGCAGGGCGAAGGAACCGTGGACGACCTGCGGTTTCCCGTCGGTCGGAGAAGTGCCCTCATGTGCGTGATCAAGGCGGCCAGAGCTCACGCGGCGACACTACCACGCAGGCCGATCACCGTTCGGCCGCTCGGCCGGCGACCGTGTCGCGTCGCCGGCCGAACAACCTGATCAAACGTCAACTTCCGTTGCCCATAGGGTCAGATCCAGCCTTCGAGGGAGGCCAGGAAGCCGTCCAGGTCGTCCCGGTGGATGCAGTGACCGGTGTCCGGCACGTACCGCACCTCGAACCCGCTCGCGCGCAGGGTCTCGGCCAGCTCGTCCGGGACGAGGTGGTGGTCGCCGGCGCCCTGGACCAGCGAGGGCACGACCGGGCGGGCCGGTACGTAGCTGTGCGAGCTCTCCAGCCAGTCGACGGCCCGGACGTCCCACCGCGCGTACCCGGCGAGCTCGGCCTCGATGTCCTCGGGCTGCCAGCGCGGGAACATCGGACGGATGGCCTCGGCGGTCGCCACCTTGGTGAACTGGGCGAACTCGCGGATCTCCGCGACCGCCTTCTCGGTGAAACGCCAGGCGGGGTCGCTGTAGACCACCTTGGCCGGGCGCAGCCCCTCCACCGCCAGCGAGAGCACCGAGGCGCCGAAGGAGTGGCCGATCGCGAGGTCGGCGCCGGCCGGCAGCGACTCCACCAGGTCGGCGGCGAGCAGCTCCGGCGAGTAGGAGTCGGCCTGCGGGCTCTCGCCGTGGCCGCGCAGGTCCGGCATGATCACCCGGTAGCCGCGGTCGGCCAGCCGGGGCGCCACCCGGCTCCAGGTGTCCGACGACGAGATGATGCTGTGGACGAGCAGGGCGACCTTGTCGCCGTCGCCGACTTCGTGGAGCTTGAGCCTCATGGGCCGGGTCTTCCTCTCAACGCGTGGTCCGGACGGTCCGGAGGTGTCTGACGGGCCGGCGGTGTCCGGCGGCCGTACGCGGCGGGCCGGCCGCGGCGGCCCGGCGGGTCGTCAGCGGTCGGCGGCGGTCAGGTGCACCAGGGCGCGGGCCGCCAGGCGGTAGCCGAAGGCGCCGAGGCCGACCACCACACCGCCGGCCAGCGGGGCGATCACCGACTCGTGCCGGAACTGCTCGCGCGCCCAGACGTTGCTCAGGTGCACCTCGACCCAGGGCTGCGGATAGCTCGCCAGCGCGTCGCGCAGGCTCCACCCGGCGATCATCAGCGCGCCGGGGTTGACCACCGCGCCGACGCTGCTGAGCCGGTGCTCGTGGATGGCCCGGACGAGGTCGCCCTCGGAGTCGTGCTGGATCGAGCGGACCTCCCAGCCCACGCCGCTCACCTCCTCGGCGACGGCCTTCTCGATGTCGGCCAGCGTGTCGGTGCCGTAGATCTCCGGCTCGCGCTGGCCGAGGATCCCGAGGTTGGGGCCGTTCAGGAGAAGCATCGTGGTCATGAGTCACCTCGCTGGTCGGAGACGCGGATCGCGCCGGGTGCCCGGTCGGGGGTCTGTACCGGGTCGGTGTGCTGGTCGCCCAGGCCGAGTTCGGCCCCGGCCACCTCCTCGGCGCGGGTCATCGCGTACCGCAGGATGGGCGGCGCCATCAGCGAGGTCACGATCGCGACGAGGATGATGAGGGTGTACGTCTCGGTGTTCAGGACGCCGAGCCGCAGGCCGGTCATCGCGACGATCACCTCGACGACGCCGCGGGAGTTCATCCCGGCGCCGAGCGCCAGCGCCTCCCAGCGGTTGAGCCGGCTGAGCCTGGCCCCGATGAAGGCCCCCACGAACTTGCCGAAGATCGCCACGGCGAGCACCGCGACCGCGACGCCCAGGACGATCGGGCGGCCCAGCGCGGTGAGGTCCATCCGCAGGCCGGCGGTGGCGAAGAAGAGCGGGGCCAGGAAGGCCAGCACCGTGGTCCGCAGCGGCTCCAGCTTCGCCGGGTCCAGCTCGCCGCTGGTGCCGATCAGCACACCGCAGACGAAGGCGCCGAAGATGGCCTCCAGGTGCATCGCCTGCGTCGCCGCCGCGCTGAACAGCACCAGCACCACGGCGGTGGCGATCGTCGGCATCGGGCCCTCCGACCGGCCGGCCGCGCGCAGGGCCCGGCCGACCAGCGGGCGGCCGACCACCAGGGCGAAGACCACCACGCCGATCGGGTACAGCACCGCGGCGGTGACCACCCCGGCGGTCAGCCCGGCGGTGGCCATCGCCGAGACGACGGAGAGCAGGAACCAGCCCACCACGTCGTCGACCACGCCCGCGGCCAGGATGAGCTGGCCGATGTCGCGGTGCAGCAGCTTCATGTCCAGCAGGGTCTTGGCGATCACCGGGATCGCCGTGACGCACATCGCCACGCCGAGGAAGAGCGCGAACACCGCCGGGTCCGCGCCGCTCGGCAGGAAGGACCGCGGCAGCAGGTAGCCGGTGCCGATCCCGAGGCCCAGCGGCAGCAGCAGGCCCGCGATGCTGACCCGGGCCGCGGTCAGCCCGCGCCGGCGGACCAGGGCGAACTTCAGCTCCGCGCCGGTGACCCCGACGAGCAGCAGCACGCCGAGCTGCCCGACCGCGTCCAGCAGGTGCAGCTGGTCCGGCTTCTGCGGCAGCAGCCAGTCGGAGAAGCCCGGCAGCAGCGGTTCGAGGACCGAGGGCCCGAGCAGGACGCCCGCGCACAGCTCACCGGCCACCGCGGGCAGGTTGAAGCGCTGGGCCAGGCGGCCGAGGACGAGTGCCAGGAGGAGCAGCACCGCGACCTGGAGGAGGAACACCAGGAGCGAGTGCTGGCCGATCGTCGGCACGGGTGCGGCGGTTCGCATGTCGACCCATTCCAGGAGGTGGTTCAGCGGTTGGTTGCGGCGTCCTGCCCGGTGAGTCTCCGGGCCAGCAGCTCGATCACCTCGGCGCTCCGGTCGGCGAGGAAGAAGTGTCCGCCGGGGAGGACCTCCAGCTCGGTCGCCCCGGTGGTGTGCTCCTCCCAGGCCCGCGCCTCGTCGATCGACACCCGCGGGTCGCTGTCGCCGGCGAGCACCGTCAGCGGGCAGTCCAGCCGCTGGTCGGGGTCGTGCCGGTAGCGCTCGATGGCGGTGTAGTCGCTGCGGATGGCCGGCAGGATCATCGCCAGGTTCTCCGGATCGGCCAGCATGAGCTGGCTGGTACCGCTCAGCGCCTTGAGCTCGGCCACCACGTCGGCGTCCGAGCCGGTGTGGACGTTCTCGTCGCGGTAGCGGGACGGCGCCCGCCGGCCGGAGGCGAACAGCCGTACCGGCGCCGGGAGTCCGGCCCGCCGCAGGCGCAGGGCCACCTCGTACGCGAGCACCGCGCCCATGCTGTGGCCGAACAGCGCCAGCGGCTTGTCGTCCAGGTGGCGCACCGCCGCGAAGATCTCGTCCGCGAACTCGGGGATGTTGTCGATGCCCGGCTCCTGGTGGCGCATCTGACGGCCCGGGTACTGGATCGCCAGCACCTCGATCCCCTTCGGGGCGAGCACCCGCGACACCGGGAAGAAGAAGCTCGCGGACCCGCCGGCGTAGGGCAGGCAGACGAGCCGCACGGTGCTCGTCGGCACCGGGTGGAAGACACTGACCCACTTCTCGTAGTGGGCGGTCGTCGCTTGGGCCATGCCGGATCTTCCCTTCGGGCAACGGTCCGTGGCGCGGCCGCGGGCCCACGCCGGAAGGCGGTGGCGGGCGGACTGCGCACGGGTCCCCGGATTCTTCGGGACGTCCGCACAGTAGGCCGGTCAAGACCGGTCGTGGTATCCCCCGATCTGATAGCCCGGGGCGGACGTTGACGCTTCACGCGGGTCGCGGTAGTAGTCTTCCGATGTTCCTGCCAGGGCTGTCGCGCCCCGTTGTCGCGCGCAGCCGCCGCGGCGTCCGAGCAGCGCCTGCGCGCTCCTCCGCCGTGTTCCCGCCGCCGTGCCCACCCGCCGTGCACCGGTCCGCACCGGTCCGCCGCCTCCCTGCGATGAGGGGTCCCTATGCCCAAGGTGTCACCGCACGAGCCCCCGACCGGCCCGACGGACACGGACGTGGTCGTCGTCGGCAACGGGCCGATCGGGGCCGCGCTCGCCGTCCTGCTCGCCCAGCACGGCTGGCGGACGACCGTGCTGGAACGCCGCCGGCGCCCGTACACCCTGCCCCGGGCGACCAGCTTCGACGGGGAGACCGCCCGGCTGCTCGCCGCCTGCGGGATCGGCCCGGACCTCGGCCGGATCACCGAACCGGCCTCCGGCTACCAGTGGCGGACGGCGGCCGGTGAGACCCTGCTGGACATCGAGTTCCGGACCCCGGGCCCGTACGGCTGGCCGGATGCCAACACCATGCACCAGCCCGCCCTGGAGGAGCTGCTGGCCGCCCGGACCGCGCGGCTGCCCGGGGTCACCGTGGAGCGCGGCCGGCAGGTCGTCGGGATCGCCGACCACGGCGACCGGGTCCTGGTGACGGCCGAGGACGAGGACGGCGCGGCGCGGACGGTCTCGGCCCGCTGGGTGGTGGGCTGCGACGGCGCCAACAGCTTCGTCCGGGACCACCTCGACGTCCCCGTCACCGACCTCGGCTTCTCCTACGAGTGGCTGCTGTGCGACGTCGAGCTGCGCGAACCGCGGGCGTTCGTACCGACCAACCTGCAGATCTGCGACCCGGCCCGGCCCACCACGCTGGTGGGCAGCGGCCCCGGGCACCGGCGCTGGGAGTTCATGCGGCTGCCGGGCGAGCGGGCCGCCGAGCTGAACCGCGAGGAGACGGCCTGGCGGCTGCTCGCCCCGTTCGGGGTCACGCCGGACACCGCCACCCTGCTGCGCAGCACCACCTACATGTTCCAGGCCCGGTGGGCCGACCGCTGGCGGGCGGGCCGGGTGCTGCTGGCCGGTGACGCGGCCCATCTGATGCCGCCGTTCGCCGGGCAGGGCATGTGCTCGGGCATCCGGGACGTGGTCAACCTGTCGTGGAAGCTGGACCTCGTGCTGCGCGGTCTCGCCGACGAGGCGGTGCTGGACACCTACACCGGGGAACGCCGGGCGCAGGTCAGGGAGTCGATCCTGGCCTCGGTCCAGCTGGGCCGGGTGATCTGCGTGACCGACCCGGCCGCAGCCGCGGAGCGGGACGCCACGGTGCTGGCCAACCGGCACGGCCGGGGCCCGACCCGGCCGGAGCCGGCCAAGCCCCTCACCGAGGGCCTGCTGTACGGCGGCGGGGGCGACGGACCGCTCAGGCCGGCCGGCGAGGTCGTGCCGCAGGGGGTGGTCGACGGGCCCGGCGGCCGCGGCCTGTTCGACGAGGTGGTCGGGCGCGGCTTCGTTCTGCTGCTCGCGCCCGGGGCGGACGCCCGGCTCGGCGCGGAGCGGCTCTCCTTCCTGGCCGGGCTCCGGGCGCACGTGGTGCGGCTGCTGCCGGCCGACCGGACCCGGGACGGGCGGGGGGACGCCGGCGCCGGGGAGTCCGGCGAGGTCCGGGTGGTGGACACGGACGGCGTCTACGGGGCCTACCTGGCCCGGTACGGGGCGAGCGCGCTGCTGGTCCGCCCGGACTACCACGTGTTCGGCGCGGCCGGCGAGCCGGCGGGCGCGGCCGCGCTGGTGGACGGGCTGCGGGCCGGACTGACGGCCGCCGTACCGGCGGGCGCGGCGGGCCACGGGGGCTGACGCGGCGACGGCCCGCCCGGACCGGCCGGTCCGGGCGGGCCGTACCGCGCCCTACTGCCCGCGGGCCAGCAGCACGGCGCCGCGCAGCGAGGAGAGCCCGCCCAGCCGGGCCGGGGCGACCGGCAGTGGGGCCAGGCCCGGCCGGGCGAGCGCGGCGAGGTGCTCGGCCGTCCGGTCGGCGAGTTCGGGGATCCCGGCCGCGAAGCCGCCGCCGAGCACGGCGAGCCGGGGGTGGAGCAGCTCCGCCACGCCCACGGCGGCTGCGGCCAGGGCGCGGCCGGTCCGGTCGAGTGCCGTGACGGCCCAGGACTGCCCGGTCCGCAGCCCCGCCCGCAGCTCGTCGAAGGTGACGGGCGCGCCGCGCAGCTGCCCGGCGCGGGCCAGGGTGGCGGGCCCGGAGGCGGTCGCCTGGAGGCACCCCCGGCGGCCGCAGACGCAGACCGGGCCGTCCAGTTCGACGACCAGGTGGCCGAGTTCGAAGGAGCCGTGCGCCGGGCCCGGGCAGAGCCGGCCGCCGAGCACGAGGCCGCCGCCGATGCCGGTGCCGACGCCCAGGTAGAGGAGGTCGGCGCAGGCCGCCGCCTCGGCCTCGGCGAGGGCCGCGAGGTCCCCGTCGTCCGCCCAGACGACGGCCGCCCCGGGGAACAGCGCCCGCAGCGCCGGGCCCAGGGGCAGACCGGTCCACTCCGGCCGGCTGGGCCAGGCGGTGACCCGCTCGTCCCGGCCGACGGTGGCGGGCATCGCGACACCGACGGCCCGGAAGGGCGCGCCCGACCGGGCCGCCAGCGCGGCGACGTGCTCGGCGAGCCGGGCCAGGTCGTGGTCGGCGTCGCGGCCCGGGCCCCAGGCGAAGGTGGTCTCCTCGGCCCGGCCCGTCGCCGACTCCGCCCGCAGGGCGACCTTGGTGCCGCCGACGTCGATGCCGAGGTAGCGCGGCGCCTCCTCGGCGTGCGCCGCGCCGCCGGGCCCCGGTGCCGGTCCGTTCTCGCCGGTCCGCATGGTGTGCCGCCTCCGCGCGGTCGGGTCAGCGCTCGCTGAGGGCCGGGCAGAGGGCGAGCAGCTCGACCGGGCGGCGCAGCACCACGTCGGGGCCGGCCGCGAGCAGCTCGGCCTCGTCCGGACCGGCCCAGAGGGCGGCGGCGGAGGCGACCCCGGCGCCGCGGGCGCTGGCCAGGTCGGTCGGCGCGTCACCGATCATGATGGCCTGGTCGGCGGGTACGTCCAGCAGTTCCAGCGCGCGCAGCACGATGTCGGGGGCGGGCTTGGGCCGGGCGACCTCGTCGGAGCCGATCACGTGGGCGAAGTACGGGAGCAGGCCCAGGCCGTCGAGCAGGGAGCGGGCCCGGTCGCCGGCCTTGCCGGTGGCCACGGCCATCCGCAGGCCCCGGTCACGGAGCTCCTGGAGCAGCTCGGGGATGCCGTCGAAGACCTGCACCTGGTGCGCGAGCCGGTAGCTCTCGCGGACGAAGGGCGCCTCCATCTCCAGCGGCAGGCCCATGATCCGCATGATGTCGGGGAAGTAGCGGCCCTGGTGGCGCTGGTACTCCTCGAAGGGCGCCGGGCCGCCGCCGACGATCTCGGCGTAGGCGATGGAGAACGCCTGGCCCATCACGGCGAAACTGTCGACGATGACCCCGTCCAGGTCGAAGACGACCGCCTGCCGGGGGTTCGCTGGTCTGTCCGTGGTCGTGGCGGACCCGGGTGCCGATGTGGCGGTCATGAGGTCCTCACCTCCTCGTGGGCGGCTGCGGGACGGGCGGATCGCGCCCGGCCGGCAACGCGGGCCGACTCGTAGAAACTCTCGATGAGCTGGACCGTGCCACGCGCCTGCGCGATGGCCCGGCCGCGATGGGCGGGGTCGGCCAGCAGTGCCCCGAGGCCGTCCAGTTGGCGCCGGTACTCGGCCCCGATCGGCTCCGCCGGCACGGCGATCCGACGGGTGGTGCCCTCCCGGGTCAGGGTCAGGACCGGCTCGGGCTGCCGGTTGGGGCTGAAGCCGAAGGTGCAGCGCAGTTCCGCGCTGCCGGCGCTGCCCTCGACCACGATCCGGGAGACGTCCAGGGCCTCGTGGGAGGCCCAACTGGCCCGCAGCGAGACGGAGATGCCGTCCTCGCGGACCAGGAAGCCGCGGGCGGTGTCCTCCACGTCGCCGGTGAGCGCGTCGGCGGGCCGGTCCTGGCGCCAGGCGGCGGACCAGGCGCCGACGTTGACGAAGTCGTCGGAGGTCGCGCCGACCACCTGGGCGAACTCGGCCGGCCCGACCAGGGCGGCCAGCGCGTCCAGCAGGTGCCAGCCGAGGTCGACCAGCACCCCGCCGCCGGCCGTGCTGCGCCGGGTGAACCAGCCGCCGGCCTTCGGGACGCCGCGGGCCCGCACCCACGACAGGTCGACGTGCCGCACCCGCCCCAGGTCGGGGACGAGCGCGGCCAGTTCGCGGACGTCGGCGCGGTGCCGGGCGGCGCTGCCGGCCAGCAGCATGCCGCCGTCGAGCTCGGCCCGCGCCAGGTCGTCCGCCTCGGCGGAGGTCAGGCAGACCGGCTTCTCCAGGAAGACCGCGAGGCCGCGCCGCAGCAGCGCCGCGGCCACCTCGGCGTGCAGGTGGTTGGGCACGGCGACGACGGCGACGTCGACGTCCTCGGGGTGGAGGGCGTCCACCGCCGCGTGGGCGGGGATGCCCGTCGCCTCGCCGACCGCCGCCCGCAGCGCCGGGTCAGGGTCGACGACGGCGACCACGTCGAAGTCCTCGTGCGTCCTGAGCCGCGAGAGCCAGAGCTCCCGGCCGGCCCAGCCGAGCCCGACGACGGCGGCGCGATGCCTCACAGGGCTGCCACTGCGTCGGCGACGATCGCGGCGGTGGCGTGCAGGGCCTCCTCGGAGGCGAGCAGGACGCGGTGGTGCAGCCAGACGCAGTCCCGGCTGATGGCCTCGGTGTTGGGGCAGCGCTCGGCGACCGCCTCCGGGGTCTCGTCGGGGGCGGCGGTCTCCCAGAACGCGTCGGTGCGGTAGATCGCGCGGAACGCGGCGAAGGCCGGCAGGCCGGCGTCGACCAGGCGGTCGACGAGCTCGTTGCGGCCCTCCTCGGAGATGCCGGGGATCCGGAACATCGCCATGTAGTGCGAGTTGCGGTCGGCCCGCGGGTCGCTGCCCTGGGGGACGACGCCGTCGATCGCGCCGAGCAGGCCGGACAGCAGGTTCCAGCGCTCCTCGCGCAGGTCGGTCTGGGCGTCGAGGCGGCGCAGCTGGGCGCGGAGCACGGACGCCGAGAACTCGTTGAGCCGCATGTTGGTGCCGGCGATCTGGTGGAAGTACCGGCGGTCGGTGCGCGGCCGGCCGCAGCTGTGCCGCAGGAACGCGGCCTCGTACAGCTCCGACTCGGGGAACAGCAGGGCGCCGCCCTCGCCGGCGGTCATCAGCTTGCCGTTCTGGAAGCTGAAGGCGGCCACCGAGCCGAGCTCGCCGACGCGCTTGCCCTGCCAGCGCGCGCCGTGCGCGTGCGCGGCGTCCTGGAGCAGCGGGACGCCGGTGGACTCGGAGAGCTTGCCGAGGGCGTCCATGTCCGCGATGAGCCCGGCCATGTGCACGGGCATGATCACCCGGGTGCGCGGGGTGATCGCGGCGGCCACGGCCGCCACGTCGATGTTGTAGGTCACCGGGTCGACGTCGACGGGGACGGCGACCGCGCCGAGCCGCTGGGCGGCCTGGGAGGAGGAGATGAAGGTGAAGCCCGGCACGATGACCTCGGTGCCCGGGCCGGCGCCCAGACACTGCAGCGCCAGCTCCAGCGCGTGCGTGCCGTTGGTGACCGCCAGGGCGTGCGGTGCGCCGTGGTGGTCGGCGAACTCGCGCTCGAAGGAGTTCACCTCGTCCCCGCCCATGCGCCACCACTGGCCCTGCTCCAGAGCGCGTATCAGGCCGCTCCGCTCGTCGTCGTCGTACTGCGGCCAGGAGGGGAATTCCGGTGCCGGTCGCGCGTTCATGTCTCTCCAAATCTCCGCTACGAACTGGTCTCCGCTTTTGGACGGCCTGGCGGGATTGAGCGGGCGGGGCGCGTGGCCGACGGAAGAGCGGAACAATGGCCCCTGGGATTTCACGCAAGGTATTGCGGCCTCACAGTAGGCGCCGCCCTCGGCGGCCCGCATCCCTCGTTCTGGTAGTCGTCGGCCCCGACCTGCCGATCACCCGTCAGCGCAGCCCGAAGAATGCGCGGTACTCGTCCACCTGACCGTTCAGCATGTGGATTCCGTGGTGGACGTCGAGCCCCAGGGCGGCCGCCAGCCGCAGCAGCGGCGTCTCCCTCGGTTGCATGATGATGTCCGCCACCACGGCGCCGGGCGCGAGGGCGTCCGGCCGGAACGGCAGCGGGTCGCCCGGGCGCAGGCCCAGCGGGCTGGCGTTCACCGCGATGTCGCTGTCGTGCAGGGGCGGTTCGGCCGAGGCCCGGACCCGGCCGGGCCAGTGCTCGGCCAGCCGTGCGACGAGCGCGGCCAGCCGGGGCCCGTCCGGGTCGGTGACGGCGAGCCGTTCCGCGCCCGCGGCGAGCACGGCGGCCGCGATGGCGCTGCCCGCCCCGCCGGCGCCGGCCAGCGCGACCCGGCGGCCGCGGACGTCGTGGCCGGCCCGCGCCAGGCCCGCGACGAAGCCGGAGCCGTCGAAGTTCTCGGCGAGCCAGCCGCCGTCGGGTTCGCGGCGCAGCACGTTGGCGGTGCCGGTGATCTCCACGGTGCGGCTGCGCCGGTCGGCGAGGCCGGCGGCGGCGGCCTTGTGCGGCACGGTGACGAACAGGCCGTCCAGGTTGCCGATGTGCTGCAGGCCGCGGACCACCGTGGCCAGGTCCCCCGGCCGGGCGTGCACCGGGACGAGCACCGCGTCGATGCCGAGCCGGGCGAACAGCGGGTTCAGCAGCCCGGGTGACTGCACCTGGGCGACCGGGTCGCCGAGGACGGCGTACAGCCGGGTGGCCCCGCCGATCGGCGGGCCGGGCGGGACGGCGGGCTGCGGGGCGTCGGTCATCGTGGCCTCCCGGGGCGGGGTGCGGTGCCCTGGGCGACCGTCGCCGCGAACATCTCCGCGACGGTGAAGGCGAGTTCCATCGACTGCTCGGCGTTCAGGCGCGGATCGCAGGCGGTCCGGTAGTTGCCGGGCAGCTCGTGCTCGGCGATCCCCCGGGCGCCGCCGAGGCACTCGGTGACGTCCTCGCCGGTCGCCTCCAGGTGGAGGCCGCCGGGGTGGGTGCCGAGCGCGCGGTGGACGTCGAGGAAGCCGGCGATCTCCTCGACGACGTGGTCGTAGTGGCGGGTCTTGTACCCGTTGTCCGCGGTGCGGGAGTTGCCGTGCATCGGGTCGCACTGCCAGACCACCTGGTGGCCGGAGGCGGTGACCTTCTCGACGATCGGCGGGAGCACCTCGCGGACCCGCGCGTGCCCCATCCGGCTGATCAGCGTCAGCCGCCCGGGGGTGCCGTGCGGGTCGAGCCGGCGCACGTACTCGACCGCCTGCTCGGGGGTGGTGCCCGGGCCGATCTTCACGCCGATCGGGTTGGCCAGCAGCTCCGCGAAGGCGATGTGCGCGTCCTCGGGCCCGCGGGTGCGCTCGCCGATCCAGAGGAAGTGCGCCAGTCCGCTGGAGTAGAGCGGCTCCGGCCCGTCGTCCGTCACCCGGAGCAGGGCGCTCTCGTAGTCCAGCAGCAGGGCCTCGTGGCTGACGTAGACCTCGCTCCCGGGCGCCGTCCCGCCGCCGGCTCCCGGGCCGGCCGGGAGGCCCAGGCCGCGGCCGATCTCCTCGGCCGCCGGCGCGTACCGGTGGCCCCCCGGCGCGTCGCGGACGAAGCGGAGGTTCTCGGCGTGCAGCGCGTGCGGGTCGCCCAGGCCGTCCCGGCGGAGCCGGCGGGCGATGGCCACCGTCCGCGAGGCCTCGGCGTGGGCCAGCAGCATCCGCTCCGGGTCCGGGGTGCGGGCGGCGGGCGTGGGTTCGACGCCGTTGACGATGTCGCCCCGGTAGACCGGCAGGCCGTGGGCGTCGACCTGGTGGGAGCGCGGCTTGGCGTACTGGCCGGCGGCCCGGGCGACCGGCACCACCGGCAGTCCCGTGGTGTGGGCGAGCACCAGGGCCATCCGCTGCAGCAGGCCGAGGTTGGCGCGCAGGTGCGGCTCGGTGTTGTCGGCGAAGGTCTCCGCGCAGTCGCCGCCCTGGAGCAGGAAGGCCTCGCCCCGGGCGACGGCCGCCAGCCGCTCGGCGAGCCGGGCGGTCTCGGCGGGCGTGACGATCGGGGCGGCGGCGCGCAGCCGGGCGACGACCTCCTGCGCGCGGGCCCGGTCCGGCCAGCCGGGCTGCTGCGCGGCGGGCCTGGCCAGCGCGGCGGCGAGGCGGTCGGCGAGCAGCCGTTCCGCCGGGCCGGTCCGCGCGGCCGGCGGGCCGCCGGGCGGCCGCCGTGGTGAGTACCTCATGACACCGCCGCCCCCGTCCCGGCGGGCCCGTCGGCGCCGTGCCCGACGAGCCGGGCGAGCGGCCGGCGCGGCATCCGCGCCAGGGCCTCCAGGACGGCCCGCTCGCGCACGTCGTGGACCAGTTCCGCGCCCGCCGGGCCGTCCAGGACGAAGGCCAGGCCGCTGAGGGCCTTCTTGTCCCGCCGCATCAGCTCGACCAGTTCGCCCGGCCGCACGCCCTCGGGCAGCGCGCCGGGCAGGCCGTAGGAGGCGACGACCGCCCGGTGCTCGTCCACCCGGGCCGGGTCGATCCGGTCCAGGACGCCCGCGAGCAGGCCCGCGAAGACCGTGCCGACGGCGACCGCCTCGCCGTGGCGCAGCGCGAAGTCGGTGGTCACCTCCAGGGCGTGGCCCAGGGTGTGGCCGTAGTTGAGCAGGTGCCGCAGTCCGGTGTCGCGTTCGTCGGCCGAGACGATGCCGGCCTTGAGCGTCACGCTGGCGGCGATCCGGTCCGCCAGGGCCAGCGGGCGCAGGTCGCCGGCGCCGATGAAGTGGCACCGGGCGATCTCGCCGAGGCCGTTGAGCATCTCGCGGTGCGGCAGCGTCGCCAGGTAGTCGGTGTCGCAGAGCACCGCGGCGGGCTGCCAGTAGGCGCCCACCAGGTTCTTGCCGGACGGCAGGTTGACCGCCGTCTTGCCGCCGACGCTGGCGTCCACCTGGGCCAGCAGCGTGGTCGGCAGGTGCACGACGGGCACCCCGCGGTGGTAGAGGGCCGCCGCCAGGCCGACCACGTCGGTGGTGGTGCCGCCGCCGCAGGAGACCACGGCGTCGGAGCGGGTCAGCCCGAACCGCACGAACTCCGCGCAGAGCGCCTCGACGGTGGCGAGGTTCTTGTCCGGCTCGCCGTCCCGGGCGGGCAGCAGCAGGGTCTCGACACCGGTGTCGGGCACCCACTGGGCGGGGCGCGCCGACACCACCGCCACCCGCCGGGCACCGAGCCCCCGGATCACCTCGGCCAGCGAGGAGCGCACTCCCGGGCCGATGAGCACGTCGTACGAACGGTCGCCGATGCGCACCGGAACTTGTTCTCTCACGCCGCTTCAACCTGTCCTGTAGAACGTCGAACGCCGACTCTTCGGTGGTGCGCCCGCGGTGGGGCCCCTGCTCCGGTGCCGCCCGGCCCGGATCCGCGCCCGGGGCCCCGGCGGCGGTCGGCCGCCGGGATCCCGGGCGTGCGCTGGACGTGCCCGGCCGTTACTGGCCGGTGGTCACCCGCAGGATGCGGGCCTCGGCCCGCTCCTTGCGGTCGTGCTCGTCGAGCTGCGGGTAGGACGGGCAGCCGAAGACCCGCTGGAACGGCGCGAAGGTGTCCCACTCCGGGCGCCGGCGCATCTCCTGGGCGACGGCGTTGTGCTCGCTCCAGAAGTCGCCGCCGATCAGCCGGATCAGGTAGCGCTCCAGCGCGTCGCGGGAGGTGGTCCGGCCGGCGTCGGCGGCCACCGAGACCAGCTCGCCGTCGTAGAAGGCGTGGATCAGCCGGATGTAGGTGTCGTACCCGGTCTTGAAGTAGTTCGAGTACTCCTCGATCAGCGCGTCGGCGTCCGCCGGGGACTTCAGCGCCGCGTCGAGGGTCTCGGCGGCGCGGGTGGCGGTGGCGGTCGCGACCAGCACGCCGCCGGAGAACATCGGGTCGCCGAAGCAGCCCGCGTCGCCGACCATCACCCAGCCGGGGCCGGTGACGGTGTCCGCGTGGTAGCAGTAGTCGGTCTCGATCTTGAGGTCCATGCTGGGCCGGGTGCCGGTGAGCCGCGCGGTGATCCGCGGCACCCGGTTCAGGTGCTCGTCGAACGCCGCCTCCGGCGAGCCCGCCGCCCGGAAGGTGTCACGCGGCATGACGGTGCCGACGCTGATGACCTCCTTGGAGATCGGGATCGCCCACACCCAGCCGTCGTTGTGCGCGCCGACCTGGATGTCGCCCTCGGCCCCGAGGTTGTGCTTCTCGTCGAGGCCCTCGTAGTGCCGGAACACCCCGACCATCCGGAGCTTCTCCAGCGTCTTGCGGAGCCCGAACTTGTTGGCGATCCGCCCGGACCGGCCGCTGGCGTCGATCACGTAGGTCGCCCGGACCTCGTGCTCCTCGCCGTCCTTCTCGTAGCTGACGCCGACCATCCGGTCGCCCTCCATCAGCAGGTCCTTGACGCCGGCGCCCAGGTGGACCTCGGCGCCCGCCTTGGCCGCCTCCTCGACGAGCATCGCGTCGAACCGGGCCCGCTCGACCTGGAAGGCGCGGTCGAAGCGCCCCTCGCCCTGCTTGCTGAAGTCCGCGCGGAAGACGCCCGAGAAGAACTTCTTCTCCGTCGGGTCGATGAATTCGCCACCGAACTTCGGGACGTATCCGCGGGATTCCAGCGCCTCGCGCAGGCCGATCCGGTCGAAAAGCCCCATCATGTAGGGCAGCAGGGACTCACCGATGTGGAAGCGCGGAAACTCGTCGCGCTCCAGGAGCACCACGGAATGACCCTGCTTGGCCAGGACAAAGGCGCTGACCGCGCCGGCCGGGCCGCCGCCGATGACAACCACATCGGCCGAGTTCTTCGCCATTGGATTCCCTTCCAGAATTGTCGTACATCGTCTGCGAATGGTGCTTTCGGGAGTGCTCCCGCCGGTGTTCCCGCGGGTTCTCCCGGCGGTGTTCCCGCCGGTCAGGGGAGGTCCCCGGACACGATCGTGCCGACGAGCACGCGGTGCTCGTCGTCGTCGACGACGGTGCGCACCCGCTCCCGTCCGTCCCGGACCGTCAGGTGCCGGCGGCCCTTCAGGACGGCCTGGCCGTCCTCGAACGCCCGGCCGTAGAGGACGCCCTGCATGTCCCCCTCGGGGGGCGGCGCCGGGTTCTCCCGGGCGCGGTCCTCCAGTGCCTTCCAGTCGCTCCACCGCCGGGGCAGCAGCTTGAAGGTGTAGACGACGCTCCAGCGGGTCACCCGCCCCCGGCGCTGCAGCGCCGTCTCACCGTCGCCCCGGTCCACCAGCCGGTACTGGCAGCCGTACTGGGTCTGCACCGCGTCGGTGACGAGCAGCGGTTCGAGGTAGGACGGCCCCGGGTAGCCCACGTCGACCAGCCACTCGGCGCCGTCCAGCGCCACCCGGACGAACATGTGCTCGATCTCGGTGCCGAAGTTCTCCCTGCCCTCGGCGGTACTGGCCGCCATCAGGGAGACCTCGTAGCCGAGGGTGCCGAGCAGCCGGAAGAACAGCCGGTTCAGCTGGAAGCAGGTGCCGCCCCGCCCCTCGACGACGGCCGTCTCGAACACGGCGTCCTCGTCGAGGTCGACCAGGTTGATGCCGTCGGTGAAGTCCTGGGCGGCGATGTTGTACGGGATCGCCATGAGATGCCGCTTGTGCAGGGTGCGCAGCGTCTCGATGTCCACGCGCGTCTGCCCGGCGCAACCGATGCGCCGGAGGTAGGCGTCCGCGTCGAACACGTCGTCATCTCCTCTCTTGTCCGCGAGCCGGATCCGGGCCGCTCGTTCGGGCCCGTTCAGTGGGGCGTTCGTCGGGTCGTTCATCGGAGTCGGTCATCGGAGTCGGTCATCGGAGTCGGTCATCGGCTTGTCGGCCGGGCCGCTCGCCGGGCCGCTCCGGGGCTGCGGCAGGGGCCCGGCCGTGGCGGCTCAGACCGAGATGGCCGCGACACCCCCCGTGCCCTCGCCGAACATGCGCTCTTGCATGTGCGCGACAATCATCCCCGGCGTCGGGTGATCGAAAACAAGACCGGCCGAGAGCTTCGCCCCCATCAGTTCGCCCAGCCGGTTGCGCAGTTCGAGCGCGGTCAGCGAGTCGAAGCCGATCTCGAAGAGGCCCTGGTCCACGTCGATGTGGTGGGACGCGCTGTAGCCGAGGACGACGGCGACCTGGGCCCGGACCACGTCCAGCAGGAGCGCCGCGCGCTCCGCGCCGGGCAGCCCGGCCAGCCGCTCGGCCAGCTTGCGCCGCTCGTCCCCCGAGACCGCGGCCCGGGCCAGCTGCCGGCTCGCGCGCACCAGCCCGCGCAGCAGCGGCGGTGCCTCGCGCCCGGCCGCGGCGTCGGCGCGCAGCGCACGCAGGTCCAGCTTGGCCGGCACCAGCAGCGCCCGGTCACCGCGCAGCGCGGTGTCGAACAGCTCCATGCCCTCGGCCGGGGTCATGCCCAGCAGACCGCCGCGCCGGTTCAGCCGGCTGCGGGTGAGGTCGTCGGTGCCGGCCGCCATGCCGGTCTCCTGCTCCCACAGGCCCCAGGCCAGCGACAGCGCCGGCAGACCGGCCGCCCGGCGCCGGGCCATCAGCCCGTCCATGTAGGCGTTCGCCGCCGCGTAGGCGCCGGTGCCCGCGCCCAGGAACACCGCCGACACCGACGAGTAGACCACGAACGCGTCCAACTCCGGGGCCAGTTCGCGGGTCAGCTCGTCCAGGTGCCGGGTCGCGGTCACCTTCGCCGCGAACACCCGCTCCAGCCGCTCCCGGTCGACCTCGCCGATCACGCCCGCGTCGAACAGGCCCGCGGCGTGCAGCACCGCGGTCAGCCGGCGGCCGTCGCCCTGGGCGGCGGCCAGCAGCTCCGCCACCGCGTCCCGGTCGGTCACGTCACACGCCGGCACCGCCACCGACTCGGCGCCGAGCGCGTGCAGCTCGGCCACCAACTCCCGGGCACCGTCGGCCTCCAGGCCCCGCCGGCTGGTCAGCACCAGATGCCGGATCCCGTGCTCGGTCACCAGGTGCCGGGCCAGCACCGCGCCCAGTGACCCGGTCCCACCGGTGACCAGCACCGTCCCCGCCCGGTCCAGCACCGGCTCGGTGCCCCGGGCGATACCGGCCCGGGCGAGCCGGGGCACGTGGAGCGCCGCGCCGCGCACCGCGACCTGCGGCTCGCCGACGGCGAGCACCGGCCCCAGCAGCGGCTCGATCTCCGACAGGTCGGACGCGTCGGTGTCCAGCAGCACGATCCGGTCCGGGTTCTCCGCCTGCGCCGCGCGGACCAGACCCCAGACGGCGGCGCCGGCCGGGTCCGTCACCGTGGCGTCGCCGCCGGCGGGCACCGCGCCCCTGGTCACCACCACCAGCCGGGTCTCCTCCAGCCCGGCGCCGGCCAGCCAGGTCTGGACGACCTCCAGCACCCGGTCCGTCACGTCCAGCGGGGTGTCCGCGTCGCCGCCGGTGACCGCCTCCAGGATCGCGGTCTCCGGCACGGCCGCCCCGGACAGCGCGTCCTCCGCGAGGGTGGCCACCTCCTCGGCGGTGGACAGCCGCACCCAGGACGGCGAACCGGCGGCCCCGTCCGGGAGCACCTCCGTCCAGTCGACCCGGAACAGCGAGTCACCGCCCGCACGGCCCGCCGCCGCGCCCAACTGCTCGGCGGACACCGGGCGGAACACCAGCGAGTCGGCCGTCAGGACGGCGCCGCCGGCCTCGTCGACCGCCTCCAGCGAGAGCGCGTCGGGCGCCGGCTGGGCGACCCGCACCCGCAGCGACGAGGCGCCCGCGGCGTGCAGGACCAGGCCGTTCCAGGCGAACGGCAGCATCGTCCGGTGGTCGCCCGTGCTCAGGAAGGCCTTCGCGTGCAGGGCCGCGTCCAGCAGCGCCGGGTGGATGCCGAACCCGGCGGCGCTGCCCCGGTGGTCCTCCGGCAGGGCGATCTCGGCGAAGACCTCGTCACCGCGCCGCCAGGCCGCCCGCAGACCCCGGAACACCGGCCCGTAGACGTAGTTGTGCTCCAGCAGGCCGGCGTAGAACTCCTCGGGGCCGATCTCCACCCGTTCAGCGCCGGGCGGCGGCCAGGCGCTGAAGTCGAACCGGGGCCCGGCCGCCCGGGCCGTGGCCGTCAGGACACCGGTGGCGTGCCGGGTCCACGGGTCGCCGACGGCCTCCTCGCGGGTCGAGTACACGGCGACCGTGCGGGCGCCGCCCTCGTCCGGACCGCCGACGGTGACCTGCACCCGGACGCCGCCCTGCTCGGGCAGGATCAGCGGGGCCTCGATCACCAGCTCGTCCAGCGTGCCGCAGCCGACCTCGTCACCGGCGCGGACGGCCAGCTCCACCAGGCCCGTCCCGGGCACCAGCACGACGTCGCCGACCGCGTGGTCGGCCAGCCAGGGGTGGGTGCGCAGGGAGAGCCGGGAGGTGCACAGCACCCCGCCGGTCTCCGGCACCTCCACCACCGCGCCGAGCAGCGGGTGGTCCACCCCCGCCAGGCCCAGCGAGGTCGCGTCGGTGGCCGCCGCGGTCATCGGGAGCCAGTAGTGCTGGTGGTCGAAGGCGTAGGTCGGCAGGTCCACCTCGGCGCCACCGGCCGCGTCGGGCAGCACGCCCGTCCAGTCCACCGCCACACCGCGGACGAAGAGTTCGGCCATCGAGGCCAGCAGGCGGCGCGGGCCGCCCTCGTCCCGCCGCAGCGAACCGGTCACCAGGACGTCGACCCCGGCCCCGTCGGCGACCTCGGTGATCGGCTGGGCCAGCACCGGGTGGGTACTGGCCTCCACGAACACCGTGTGGTCCTCGGCGAGCAGCGCGGCGACCGCCGGGCCGAAGCGGACCTGGCTCCGCAGGTTGCGGTACACGTAGCCGCCGTCGATCACGCCGGCCTCGCGGACCCACTCACCGGTCACCGTCGAGAAGAGCGGGACCAGCGGCGCCCGGCCGCGGATGTCCGCGAACGCCTCCGCCAGGACCTTCTCCAGGGCCTCGGCGTGCCGGGTGTGGGAGGCGAAGTCCACCGCGACCCGGCGCACCCGTACCCCGTCGGCGGCCAGCACCTCGACGGCCTCGTCCAGCACGTCGAGGTCACCGGCGACCACGACGGACGCGGGGCCGTTGACCACCGCGACCTCCAGCCGGCCCGCCCAGCGCTCCAGCCGGGCCAGCGCCTCGGCCTCGGAGAGCGCCACCGAGGCCATCCCGCCGAGCCCGGCCAGCTGACCGGCGATCACCCGGCTGCGCACCGCGACGATCCGGGCCGCGTCCTCCAGGGAGAGCGCACCGGCCACGCAGGCCGCCGCGATCTCGCCCTGCGAGTGCCCCAGCACCGCGTCCGGGATCACCCCCACCGACGCCCAGACGGCGGCCAGCCCGACCATCACCGCGAAGCTCGCGGGCTGCACCACATCGGCCCGGTCCAGGACCTCGGCCGGCGCCTCGCCGCGCAGCACCTCCTCCAGCGACCAGTCCACCCACGGGCCGAGCGCCCGGGCGCACTCGGCGATGCGCTCGGCGAACACCGGTGAGGTGTCCAGCAGTTCACGGCCCATCCCGGCCCACTGCGCCCCCTGACCGGGGAAGACCAGGACGAGCTTGCCCACCGTGCCCGCGGTGCCCGTCACCAGCCCGCCGGCGGACTCGCCCCGGGCCAGCGCGGCCAGCCCGGCCGACGCCTCCGCCGGGGACCCGGCCACCACCACCGCGCGCTCGGACAGCAGCGCCCGCCGGGAGAGCAGCGCACCGGCCAGCGCCGCCGGGGCGGTCGCCCCGGCGAGCTCCGTCAGCCGCCCGCCCTGGGCCGCCAGCGAGGCGGCGTTCTTCGCCGAGACCACCAGCGGCACCACGGCGTCGGGGGCGGGCCCGGCCTCGGCCGGCTGCTCCTCGGGGGCCTGCTCCAGGATCACGTGCGCGTTGGTCCCGCTCAGGCCGAAGGAGGAGACCCCGGCCCGGCGCGGCCGGTCCACCTCGGGCCACTCCCGCGCCTCGGTCAGCAGCTCGACGGCGCCCGCCGTCCAGTCCACCTGCGAGGAGGGCGCGTCCACGTGCAGGGTCGCGGGCATCACGCCGTGCCGCAGCGCCTGCACCATCTTGATCACACCCGAGACACCCGCCGCCGCCTGGGCGTGGCCGATGTTGGACTTCAGCGAGCCCAGCCAGAGCGGGCGCTCCGGGTCACGGCCGCGACCGTAGGTGGCCAGCAGCGCCTGCGCCTCGATCGGGTCCCCCAGGACGGTGCCCGTGCCGTGGCCCTCGACCAGGTCCACATCGGCCGTCGACAGCCCGGCCGCCGCCAGCGCCTTGCGGATCACCCGCTGCTGGGAGGGGCCGTTCGGCGCGGTCAGACCGTTGGACGCGCCGTCCTGGTTCACCGCGGACCCGCGCAGCACCGCGAGCACCGGGTGGCCGTTGCGCCGCGCCTCGGAGAGCCGCTCCAGCACCACCACACCGGCGCCCTCGGCCCAGCCGGTGCCGTCCGCGGCGTCCGCGTAGGACTTGCAGCGGCCGTCCGTCGCCAGCGCCTTCTGCCGCGAGAACTCCATGAACATGCTCGGGCTGGACATCACCGTCGAACCGCCGGCCAGGGCCAGCGAGCACTCGCCCTGGCGCAGCGCCTGGGCAGCCAGGTGGATCGCCACCAGCGACGACGAGCAGGCCGTGTCCACGGTGACCGCCGGACCCTCGAAGCCGAACACGTAGGACACCCGGCCCGAGGCCACACTGGCGCCGGCGCCGGTCAGCGCGAAGCCGCCCAGCTCCGGCGGCACGCTGCCACCGGCGTAGTAGTCGACGCCCATGATGCCGTTGAACACCCCGACCTCGGTGCCCTTCAGCGAGCCCGGGTCGATGCCGGCCCGTTCCATCGCCTCCCAGGAGGTCTCCAGCAGCAGCCGCTGCTGCGGGTCCATCGCCAGCGCCTCACGCGGCGAGATCCCGAAGAAGGCCGGGTCGAACAGCGGTGCCTCGTGCAGGAAGCCGCCCTGGCTGACGTAGGAGGTGCCCTCGCTCTCCGGGTCGGCGTCGAACAGCTCGTCCAGGCCCCAGCCCCGGTCCGAGGGGAACAGCGACACGCCGTCCCGCCCCTCGGTGACCAGCCGCCACAGGTCCTCCGGGGTGGCCACCCCGCCGGGCAGCCGGCAGGCCATGCCGACGATCGCCACCGGATCGGCCGGATCGTGTACGGCCGCCGCCGGTACCACCGGGCCCGCCGCGACCGCCGTGCCGTCGAACTCGCCGTCGAGGTAGCGGGCCAGGGCGAGCGGGGTGGGGTAGTCGAAGACGGCCGTGGCGGGCAGGTTGAGGCCGGTGGCCTCGCGCAGCCGGTTGCGCAGCTCGACGGAGGTCAGCGAGTCGAAGCCGGCCTCCTTGAAGGCCCGCTCCGCCGCGACCTTCGCCGCGCCCGCGTGGCCGAGCACCGACGCGACGTGCGTCCGGACCAGCTCCAGCAGCAGCGCCTCGCGCTCGGCCGCGGCCAGCCCGGCCAGCCGGCCGGCGAGTCCGCCGCCGGCGCCGGTCGCGGCGGCCCGCGCCGACTGCCGCCCGGGGCGGACCAGGCCCAGCAGCAGGGGCGGCACCCCGGCACCGGCCGTGGCGGCCGTACGCAGGGCCCGCAGGTCCAGCTTGACCGGGACGAGCAGCGCCCGGTCACTGTGCAGCGCGGTGTCGAAGAGCTCCATGCCCTCCGCCGGCGTCAGCGGCTGGGCTCCGCCGCGCCGGTTCATCCGGCTGCGGGACAGCTCGTCCAGGTCGGCGCCCATGCCGTCGCTCTGCGCCCACGGACCCCAGGCCAGCGACAGCGCGGGCAGGCCGTCCGCCCGGCGCCGCGCCATCAGCCCGTCCAGGTAGGCGTTCGCCGCCGCGTAGGCGCCGGTGCCCGCGCCCAGGAACACCGCCGAGACGGAGGAGTACGTGATGAACACATCCAGGTCCGGGGCGAGTTCACGGGTCAGCTCGTCCAGGTGCCGGGTCGCCGTCACCTTCGGTGCGAAGACGCGCTCCAGCCGCTCCGGGTCGATCTCGCCGACCACACCGCCGTCGAAGACACCCGCCGCGTGGACCACGGCGGTCAGCCGGTGACCGTCGCGCCGGGCGGCGGTCAGCAGCTCCGCCACCGCGTCGCGGTCGGTCACGTCACAGGCCAGCACGGCCACCGACTCGGCGCCGAGCGCGTGCAGCTCGGCCACCAACTCCCGGGCACCGTCGGCCTCCAGGCCCCGCCGGCTGGTCAGCACCAGGTGCCGGATTCCGTGCTCGGTCACCAGGTGCCGGGCCAGTACCGCGCCCAGTGACCCGGTCCCACCGGTGACCAGCACCGTCCCCGCCCGGTCCAGCACCGGCTCGGTGCCCCGGGCGATACCGGCCCGGGCGAGGCGCGGCACGGACAGGGCCGCACCGCGCAGGGCGACCTGCGGTTCACCGGTGGCCAGGACGGCGGTCAGGACCGCGTCGAGGTCGGTGCCGGCCTCGGTGTCGAGCAGCACGATCCGGTCCGGGTTCTCCGCCTGCGCCGCCCGGACCAGACCCCAGACGGCGGCGCCGGCCGGGTCCGTCACCGCGGCGTCGCCGCCGGCGGGCACCGCGCCCCTGGTCGCCACCACCAGCCGGGCCTGCGCCGGGGCGGGCCCGGCCAGCCAGGCCCGGACGACCTCCAACACCCGCCGGGTCAGCGCGAGCGGGGTGTCCCCGGGGCCGTCGGTGACGGCCTCCAGCAGCACCGCCGCCGGCGCGGCGGCGCCGGTGCCCTCGCCCTCGTCCTCGCCCTCGCCCTCGAACAGTGCCGCCAGGTCCGCCGGGGCGGTGACCCGGGCCGGGACCGGGCCGGGGGTGGGGGCGACGGGCAGGGTGGCCGACTCGGTCCACTCCACCCGGTACAGCGCGTCGCTGCCCGGCGTCCCCGCCGCCGCCTCCAACTGCTCGGTGGAGACGGCGCGCGAGACCAGCGAGTCCAGCGTCAGGACGAGCCCGCCGGCGTCGTCGACGGCCTCCAGCGACAGGGCGTCCGGCCCCGGCCGGGCGACCCGCACCCGGACCGAGGCGGCCCCGGCCGCGTGCAGCACCAGCCCGTTCCAGGCGAACGGCAGCCGGACCACCGGCTCCTCGTCCGGTGCGTCGTCCGGCCGGGCGCCGCTCAGCGCGGCCGCCGCGTCCAGCATGCTGGAATGCAGGGCGGCGTCGAGCAGGCCGGGGTGGATGCCGAACCCGGCGGCCCGCTCGCGCAGTTCGTCCGGCAGGGCCACCTCGGCGAAGATCTCCTCGCCGCGCCGCCAGACCGCGCGCACGCACTGGAACGACCGGCCGTAGGCGTACCCCGCGCGGTCGAGCAGGTCGTAGCCGCCGGTGATGTCCACCGGCTGCGCGCCGGGCGGCGGCCAGGCGGTGAAGTCGAACTCCGGCTCGGCGGTGCCGGCCGTCGTCGGCAGCAGTGTGCCGGTGGCGTGGCGGACCCAGGCGTCCATGGCGCTCGCGGTGTCGGTGCCGTCCACCGCGTCCTCGCGGGCGGAGTACACCTCCACCGTGCGGGCGCCCCGCTCGTCCGGTCCGCCGACGGCGACCTGGACCCGCAGGCCACCGTGCCCGGGCACCACCAGCGGTGCCTCGATGACGAGTTCGTCCAGTACCCCGCACCCGACCTCGTCGCCGGCCCGGACGGCCAGCTCCACCAGACCGGTGCCGGGGACGAGGACCACTCCCCCGACGGCGTGGTCGGCGAGCCAGGCGTGCGTCCGCAGCGACAGCCGGGAGGTGAACACCAGGCCGTCCGACTGCGGCAGTTGGACGACCGCGCCGAGCAGCGGGTGGTCGGCCTTGCCCTGGCCGAGCGAGGTGGCATCGGTCAGCGGGGTGGCCGGGAGCCAGTAGTGCTCGTGCTCGAAGGCGTAGGTGGGCAGCTCCAGATGGGTGGGCGTGAAGCCGGCGGGCAGCGTCTTCGCCCAGTCCACCTCGACGCCCCGGACGAAGAGTTCGGCGACCGAGGCCAGCACGGTGTGCGCCTCGGGGCGGCCGTCGCGCAGCGCGGCCACCGCAACCGCGCGCTCACCGGCGGACTCCGCGACCACGCCGCTCAGCGCGGCGCCGGGGCCCAGCTCGACGAAGAGTGCGGAGCCGCCGTCGGCCGCCGTGGCGATGCCGTCGGCGAACCGGACCGGGCGCCGCACATGGTCCACCCAGTAGGCGGGATCGGCCAGCTGACCGGGCTCGGCCACCCGACCGGTCACGTTGGAGACGATCGGGACCTGCGCCTCGCCCCAGGTCACGTCGGCGAGCGCGGCGGCGAACTCCGCCAGCATCGGCTCCATCAGCGCCGAATGGAAGGCGTGCGAGACGGTCAGCTGCTTGACCTTGCGGCCCTGCTCGCGCAGTTGCTCCGCGGCCTTCAGCACGGCCGCCTCCTCACCGGAGAGGACCACCGACGACGGGCCGTTCACCGCCGCCAGATCCACACCGTCCGTGAGGAGTTCGGCGACCTCGTCTTCGGTCGCGGCGACCGCCACCATCGCGCCGCCCGAGGGCAGCGCCTGCATCAGCCGACCGCGTGCGGCGACCACCGCCGCCGCGTCCCCGAGCGAGAGCACCCCGGCCACATGGGCGGCCGTGATCTCACCGATCGAGTGCCCCATGACCGCGTCCGGCCGGACGCCCCAGGACTCGATCAGCCGGAACAGCGCCGTCTCCACCGCGAACAACCCGGCCTGGGTGTACACGGTCTGGTCCAGCGATCCCGCCGTACCGAACACCACGTCCTTGACCGGATGATCGGTCCACCCCGCCAACCGCTCGTCCAACGCGGCACACGCAGCGTCGAAGGCCTCCGCGAACACCGGGTACCGCTCAGCCAGCTCACGGCCCATCCCGACCCGCTGCGAACCCTGACCCGGGAACACCAGGACCACCTTCCCCGGACCGCCGGACGGGGACGCGCTGCCGCTCGCCCCGGCGGGCGCGGACTCGCCGCGTGCCAGCGCGGCCAGGCCCGCCAGTGTCTCCTCGCGCGAGCCGGCCACCAGCACCGCCCGCTCGCCCAGCACCGCGCGCTGGGCGAGCAGCGCACCCGCCACCGCGACCGGCGCCCCGGCCCCGGGCGCGTCGACGGAGGACGTCTCGACGAAGGCGGCCAGCCGCCCGGCCTGGCCCGCCAGGGCGGCGGCCGAGGCGGCCGACAGCACCAGCGGGACGACGCCCTCGGGCACGGCCGCCGGCCGCGCCTCCTCCTCGGGGGCCTGCTCCAGGATCAGGTGGGCGTTGGTGCCGCTGACACCGAAGCCGGACACCGCCGCCCGGCGGGGGCGGCCGGTCTCCGGCCAGTCCCGCGCCTCGGTGAGCAGCTCCACCGCCCCGGCGGACCAGTCGACCTGGGTGGACGGCGCGTCCACGTGCAGGGTGGGCGGCATGACGCCGTGCCGCAGCGCCTGCACCATCTTGATCACGCCCGACACCCCGGCGGCGGCCTGGGTGTGGCCGATGTTGGACTTCAGCGAGCCGAGCCGCAACGGCCGCTCGGCGGGCCGGTCCTGGCCGTAGGTGGCCAGCAGGGCCTGCGCCTCGATCGGGTCACCCAGCACGGTGCCCGTGCCGTGGCCCTCCACCAGGTCCACATCGGCGGTGGACAGGCCCGCGTTGGCCAGCGCCTTGCGGATCACCCGCTGCTGCGAGGGACCGTTGGGCGCGGTCAGGCCGTTCGACGCGCCGTCCTGGTTCACCGCCGACCCGCGGACCACCGCGAGCACCCGGTGCCCCTTGCGACGGGCCTCGGAGAGCCGCTCCAGCACGACCACGCCCGCGCCCTCGGCCCAGCCGGTGCCGTCCGCCGCGTCCGCGTACGCCTTGCACCGGCCGTCGGCCGCCAGCCCGCGCTGGCGCGAGAAGTCGATGAAGAGGCCGGGGGTGGCCATCACGGTCGCGCCGCCGGCCAGCGCCATCGAGCACTCGCCGCGGCGCAGCGCCTGGGCCGCCAGGTGGATCGCCACCAGCGAGGAGGAGCAGGCGGTGTCGAGCGTCACCGCCGGGCCCTCGAAGCCGAACACGTAGGAGATCCGGCCGGACGCCACGCTGGCGGCCGCGCCCGTCCCGGTGAAGCCCTCCAGCTCCGGCGGCACGCTGCCGCCGGCGAAGTAGTCGACGCCCATGATCCCGTTGAAGACCCCGACATCGCTGCCCTTGAGCGTGGCCGGGTCGATGCCGGCCCGCTCCAGCGCCTCCCAGGAGGTCTCCAGCAGCAGCCGCTGCTGCGGGTCCATGGCGAGCGCCTCACGCGGCGAGATCCCGAAGAAGCCCCCGTCGAAGAGACCGGCCTCGTGCAGGAAGCCGCCCTGGTCCACGTAGGAGGTGCCGCGGTTCTCCGGGTCCTCGTCGAACAGGCCGTCGAGGTCCCAGCCCCGGTCGGAGGGGAAACCCGAGACGCCGTCCCGGCCCTCGCTGACCAGCTCCCACAGCCCCTCCGGGCTGTCGACACCACCGGGCAGCCGGCACGCCATACCCACGATCGCCACAGGCTCGCTGGAGGCGCTGACGAGTTGGCGGTTCCGCTTCTTCAGCGAGCCGACCTCTTCGAGCGACTTCCGCAGCGCCTCGACAAGCTTCTCGTATGAAGTACTCACTTCACTGCCCCATTCACGTTGTACCGCATCAGCTTTCGAGGCCCTCGTCGTCGTCGCCGCCGAGCGCCAGTTGGACGAGGTCGTCGACGTCCAGGTCGGCGAGCGTGCCCGGCCGGTCGTCCTCGTCCGCCGCGTCGGCCGCCGGTCCGCCGGTGTCCAGTGCGGCCAGCCTGACCAGGGCTTCCATCAGCCCGGCCTCCCGGAATCGGGCCATCGGGAGGGAGACCAGGGCGTGCCGCAGCCGGTCCTCGTCCACTTCCGGACCGCTCGCCGCGCCGTCCGGGAGCAGCTCGCCGTGCACGTGGCGGGCCAGGGCGAGCGGGGTCGGGTAGTCGAAGACCACGGTGGCGGACAGATTGAGGCCGGTGGCCTCGCGGAGCCGGTTGCGCAGCTCGACCGAGGTGAGCGAGTCGAATCCGGCGTCCTTGAAGGACGTCCCGGCCACCACCCCGTCCGGTCCGGTGTGGCCCAGGACCAGCGCGACCTGGGCCCGCAGGAGGTCCACCAGCAGAGCCTCCTGGTCGGCCCGGGCGAGCCCGGTGAGCCGGCGCACCAGGCCGTCGCCGCCGTCGCCGGAGGCGGCCCGGGCCACCTGGCGGCCGGCCCTCACCTGGCCGCGCAGCAGGGGCGGTACTCCCCCGCCGGTCGCGGCCTCGGCCCTGATCGCCCGCAGGTCCAGCTTGATCGGCACCAGCAGTGCCTCGTCCGCGCCGAGCGCGGCGTCGAACAGCGCGGTGCCCTCCGCCGGCCCGAGCGCGAGGATGCCGCCGCGGCGGTTCGTCCGGGTGCGCCCGGCCGCCTCGGCGCCGGTGGTCATCCCGGTGGCACTCTGCTCCCACGGGCCCCAGGCGAGCGAGAGCGCCGGCAGGCCGGCCGACCGGCGCCGGGCCATCAGGCCGTCGAGGTAGGCGTTGGCCGCCGCGTAGTTGCCCTGGCCGGCGGAGCCGAACAGGCCGGAGGCGGAGGAGTAGACGACGAACGCCGCCAGGTCGGGGGCGAGTTCGCGGGTCAGCTCGTCCAGGTGGCCGACGGCGGTCACCTTCGGGGCGAAGACCCGGGCCAGCCGCTCGGGCGTCAGCGCGCCGATCACCCCGTCGTCCAGGACGCCCGCGGTGTGCACGACGGCCGTCAGCGGGCGCTCGTCGACCACGGAGGCGAGCAGTGCGGCCAGTGCGTCCCGGTCGGTCACGTCACAGGCCGGTACGGCCACCGACTCGGCGCCGAGCGCGTGCAGCTCGGCCACCAACTCCCGCGCTCCGTCGGCCTCCAGACCCCGCCGGCTGGTCAGCACCAGGTGCCGGATGCCGTGCTCGGTCACCAGGTGCCGGGCCAGCACCGCACCCAGCGACCCGGTACCACCGGTGACCAGCACCGTCCCCGCCCGGTCCAGCACCGGCTCCGCCCGGTCGACGGCGCCGGCCCGGACCAGGCGCGGCGCGGAGAGCACCGGGCCGCGGACCGCGACCTGCGGTTCACCGGTGGCCAGCACGGCGGCGAGGACCGCGTCGGCGTCGGTGCCGGCAGCGGTGTCGAGCAGGACGATCCGGTCGGGGTTCTCCACCTGGGCGGCCCGGACCAGGCCCCAGACGGCGCTGCCGGCCGGGTCGGTCACCGCGGCGTCGCCACCGGCGGGCACCGCGCCGCTGGTCGCCACGACCAGCCGGGAGGCCTCCGGGACCGGAGCGACCAGCCACGCCTGGAGCACGTCGAGCACCCGGGTGGAGAGCTCCAGCGCGTCCGTACCGGCCGCCGTCAGCACCACGGCGTCCGGCACCCCGCCCGCCGCGGCCAGCGCGGTCACCTCGTCGGCGGTGGCGACGGACACCCGGCTCGGCGCGGCCGCGAGGGGCGGCGGCGACGGCAGGGCCGTCCACTCCACCCGGAACAGCGAGTCGCCGCCCGGCGCACCCGCCGCAGCCTCCAACTGCTCGGCGGAGACGGCGCGGAACACCAGGGAGTCCAGCGTCAGGACCGGACCGCCGGTCTCGTCGGCGGCCTGGAGCGACACCGCGTCCTGGCCCGACGGTGCCACCCGGACCCGCAGCGCCGAGGCGCCGACGGCGTGCAGGGTGAGCCCGTTCCAGGCGAACGGCAGGACCGTCCGGGGCTGGTCCGCCGCCTCGGGGGCATCGGCCGGGCGGACGAAGCCGTTGGCGTGCAGGGCGGCGTCGAGCAGCGCGGGGTGGATGCCGAAGCGGCCCGCCCCCTCGCGGTGGTCCTCCGGCAGGGCGATCTCGGCGAAGACCTCCTCGCCGCGCCGCCAGACCGCCCGCAGGCCCTGGAACGACGGGCCGTAGGTGTAGCCGAGCCGGATCAGGTCGGCGTAGAAGCCCTCGACGTCGACCTCGACCGGCTGGGCGCCGGGCGGCGGCCAGGCGGTGAGGTCGAACGCCGGCGCGGCGCCGGTCCCGACCGGCCGCAGGGTGCCGGTGGCGTGGCGGGTCCAGCCGTCCGTACCGGCCTCCACCGCGTCCTCCCGGGCGGAGTACACCTCCACCGTCCGGGTGCCCCGCTCGTCCGGGCCGCCGAGCGCGACCTGGACCCGGACGCCGCCGTGCTCCGGCACAACCAGCGGTGCCTCGATGACCAGTTCGTCCAGGGCGCCGCAGCCGGCCTCGTCGCCGGCCCGGACGGCAAGCTCGACCAGGCCGGTGCCGGGCAGCAGGACGACCCCGCCGACGGCGTGGTCGGCGAGCCACGGGTGCGTGCGCAGCGAGAGCCGGGAGGTGAACACCAGGCCGTCGTTCTGCGGCAGGTGCATCAGCGCGCCGAGCAGCGGGTGGTCGGTCCCGGTCAGTCCCAGGAAGGCGGCGTCGGCAGCCGGGGCGGGCTGCAGCCAGTACTGCCGGTGGTCGAAGGCGTAGGTCGGCAGCTCCAGGTGGCCCGGGTCGGCGGGCAGGAGGCCGGACCAGTCCACCGCGACGCCCCGGACGAGGAGTTCGGCCACCGCGGCGAGCACGGTGTGCGCCTCGGGGCGGCCGTCGCGCAGGGCCGCGACGCAGAGCGCGCCGTCGCCGGCGGACTCCGCCACCGCGCTGCTGAGCGCGGCGCCGGGGCCCAGCTCGACGAACAGTGCGGTGCCGTCCCCGGCTGCGGCGGCGATGCCGTCGGCGAACCGGACCGGGCGCCGCACGTGGTCCACCCAGTAGGCGGGGTCGGTCAGTTGGCCGGGCTCGGCCGGTCGGCCGGTGACGTTGGAGATCACCGGGAGCCGCGGTTCGCGCCAGACCACCTCGGCGAGGACGGCGGCGAACTCCGCCAGCATCGGCTCCATCAGCGCCGAGTGGAAGGCATGCGAGACGGTCAGCTGCTTGACCTTGCGGCCCTGCGCCTTGAGGGCTTCAACGGCCTTCAGCACGGCCGCCTCCTCGCCGGAGAGGACCACGGACGACGGGCCGTTCACCGCCGCCAGGTCCACCCCGTCCATGAGAAGTTCGGCGACCTCGGCCTCGGTGGCTGCCACCGCCACCATCGCGCCGCCGGACGGCAGCGCCTGCATCAGCCGGCCTCGCGCGGCGACCACCGCCGCCGCGTCCCCGAGCGAGAGCACCCCGGCCACATGGGCGGCCGTGATCTCACCGATCGAGTGCCCCATCACCGCGTCCGGCCGGACGCCCCAGGACTCGATCAGCCGGAACAACGCCGTCTCCACCGCGAACAACCCGGCCTGGGTGTACACGGTCTGGTCCAGCGATCCGGCCGTGCCCAGCACGACGTCCTTGACCGGGTGCTCGGTCCAGCCCGCCAACCGCGCGTCCAACGCGGCACAGGCCGCGTCGAAGGCCTCGGCGAACACCGGGTACCGCTCGGCCAGCTCCCGGCCCATCCCGACCCGCTGCGACCCCTGCCCCGGGAACACCAGCACCGTGCGCGCCGCCTCACCGGCGGTCCCGGTCACCAGCACCGGGCTGCGCTCGCCGCGCGCCAGGGCGCTCAGCCCCGCCAGCGCCTCCTCCCTGGAACCCGCCAGCACCACCGCGCGCTCCGACAGCAGGGCCCGCTGCGTCAGCAGGGCGGCGGCGATCTCCGCCGTGCCCGCGCCGGAGGTCTCGACGAAGGGCGCCAGCCGGTCGGCCTGCCCGGCCAGCGACCGCGCGCTCTTCGCCGACAGCACCAGCGGGACCACACCCGCCGGCGCGGCCTCGACCGCGACGGCCTCCGCCTCGGCCTCGACCGGGGCCTGCTCCAGGATCAGGTGCGCGTTCGTCCCGCTGACCCCGAAGCCGGAGACGCCCACCCGGCGGGGGCGACCGGTCTCCGGCCACTCCCGCGCCTCGGTCAGCAGCTCGACGGCGCCCGCCGTCCAGTCCACCTGCGAGGACGGCGCGTCGACGTGCAGGGTGGGCGGCAGCACGCCGTGCCGCAGCGCCTCCACCATCTTGATCACACCGGCCACCCCGGCGGCCATCTGGGTGTGGCCGATGTTGGACTTCAGCGAGCCCAGCCAGAGCGGCCGCCCCGGCTCCCGGTCCTGGCCGTAGGTGGCCAGCAGCGCCTGCGCCTCGATCGGGTCACCCAGCACCGTGCCGGTGCCATGGCCCTCGACCACGTCCACCTCGGTGCCGGTCAGGCCCGCGTTGGCCAGCGCCTTGCGGATCACCCGCTGCTGGGAGACCCCGTTGGGCGCGGTCAGGCCGTTGGACGCGCCGTCCTGGTTCACCGCCGACCCGCGCACCAGCGCGAGCACCCGGTGCCCCTTGCGCCGCGCCTCCGACAGCCGCTCCAGCACCACCACACCCGCGCCCTCGGCCCAGCCGGTGCCGTCCGCCGCGTCCGCGTAGGACTTGCACCGGCCGTCCGTCGCCAGACCGCGCTGGCGGGAGAACTCCACGAAGGTGCCGGGGGTGGCCATCACGGTCGCACCACCGGCCAGCGCCATCGAGCACTCGCCCTGGCGCAGCGCCTGCGCGGCCAGGTGCATCGCGACCAGCGACGACGAGCAGGCCGTGTCCACGGTGACCGCCGGGCCCTCGAAGCCGAAGACGTAGGCCACTCGGCCGGAGGCCACGCTGCCCATGCCGCCGGTGCCGGTGAAGCCCTCCAGCTCCGCGGGCACCGCGCCGCCGGCGCCGTAGCCCTGGCCCATGACACCGGAGAACACCCCGGCGTCCGTGCCCTTCAGCGAGAGCGGGTCGATGCCGGCCCGCTCCAGCGCCTCCCACGAGGTCTCCAGCAGCAGCCGCTGCTGCGGGTCCATCGCCAGCGCCTCCCGCGGGCTGATGCCGAAGAACCCGGCGTCGAACCGCCCCGCCTCGTAGAGGAATCCGCCCTGGCTCACATAGGAGGTGCCGGCCTTTCCGGGGTCGGCGTCGAAGAGGTCCGCCACGTCCCAGCCGCGGTCCTCGGGGAAGCCGGACATCGCGTCCCGGCCCTCGCTGACCAGCCGCCAGAGGTCCGCCGGGCTGCCGACGCCGCCGGGCAGCCGGCAGGCCATGCCGACGATCGCGATCGGCTCGTCCGGGTCGGCGGGCGCGACCGCCGGCGCCGCCGCGGCGGTCCCGTCGGCGACGAGACCGAACTCGGCGTGCAGGTAGCGGGCGAACGCGAGCGGGGTCGGGTGGTCGAAGACCACCGTCGCGGCCAGCTTCAGACCGGTCGCCTCGCGCAGCCGGTTGCGCAGCTCGACGGAGGTCAGCGAGTCGAAGCCGGAGTCCCGGAAGGCCGTCCCGCTCCTGATCGCGTCGGGCCCCGCGTGCCCGAGCACGGTCGCCGCGTGGCCGCGGACCAGCTCCAGCAGCAGTGCCTCCTGCTCGGCCGCCGCCAGCCCGGCCAGCCGACCGGCCAGCCCGCCGCCGCCGTCCCCCGAGGCCGCCCGCACCAGCTGCCGCCCGGTCCGCACCAGGCCGCGCAGCAAGGTCGGGACGTCCCGGCCGGCCGCGGCGCCGGCGCGCAGCGCCCGCAGGTCCAGCTTGGCCGGGATCAGCAGCGCCTCGCCGGTGCGCAGGGCCGCGTCGAAGAGGTCCATGCCCTCCTCGGCCGTCATCGCCAGCACACCGCCGCGCCGGTTCATCCGGCTGCGGGTGAGGTCGTCCATGCCGGCCGCCATACCGCCGGCGGTCTGGTTCCACAGGCCCCAGGCCAGCGAGGTCGCGGCCAGACCGGCCGCCCGGCGCTGGTGGGCGAGGGCGTCCAGGAAGGCGTTGGCGGCCGCGTAGCTGCCGGTGCCCGCGCCCAGGAACACCGAGGAGACCGAGGAGAAGACCACGAACGCGTCCAGGTCGGGGGCGAGTTCGCGGGTCAGGGCGTCCAGGTGCTGGGCCGCGGTGACCTTCGGGGCGAAGACCTGGGCGACCCGCTCGGGGTCCAGCGTGCCGATGACACCGGCGTCGGCGATGCCCGCGGTGTGCACGACGGCGGTCAGCCGGCGCCCGGCGCGCCGCACGTCGGCCAGCAGGTCCGCCACGGCCGCCCGGTCGGTCACGTCGCAGGACTCCACCGCGACCGTCGTCGCGCCGAGCCCCTTCAGTTCGGCGACCAGCTCGGCCGCGCCCTCGGCCGCCGGGCCGCGCCGGCTGACCAGCGCCAGGTGCCGGATGCCGTGGTCGGCGACCAGGTGCCGGGCGAGGATCCCGCCCAGCGAGCCGGTGCCACCGGTGATCAGGACGATGCCCTCGGGGTCGAGGCCGGTCCCCGTCCCGCCGTCGGCCCCGGCGGCCGGTGCGGCGCGGACGAGCCGGGGGACGGACAACGCCGTGCCGCGCAGGGCCAGTTCGGGCTCCCCGGTGGCGAGCGCCGTGCCCAGCACCGGGGCGAGGTCGAGGTCGAGGTCCGCGGCGGGGTCGAGGTCGAGCAGGACGATCCGGTCCGGGTTCTCGGTCTGGGCGGCGCGGATCAGGCCCCACACCGCGCCACCGGCCGGGTCGGTGACCGCGCCGTCCGCGCCGGCGCCGACCGCGCCCCGGGTGGCGACGACCAGCCGGGCCTCCTCCAGGCCGGGCGCGGCCAGCCAGGCCTGGACGGCCGCCAGCACCCGGTTGGTCAGGACGAGCGCGGCGTCGACGCCGTCGGCGCCGTCCGCCACGGCGTCCAGGACCGCCACGGCGGGGAGCGCCGCCTCTGGGCCCGCGCCGTCGGCCAGCGCGGTGATCCCGGCCGCGTCGGACACCGCGAGCCAGACCGGCCGCTCGGCCGCCGCCCTCGTGGACGGTGGCAGGTCGCTCCACTCGACGCGGAACAGCGAGTCGGCGCCCGCCGTGGCCGGGCCGGCCGTCAACTGCTCGGCGGTCAGCGGCCGCAGCTCCACCGAGTCCGCCGTCAGGACTACGCCGCCGGCCGGGTCGACCGCCTCCACCGTCAAGGCGTCGCCGCCCTGCGGCGCGATCCGCACCCGCAGTACGGAGGCGCCGACGGCGTGCAGGGCGAGCCCCTGCCAGGCCAGCGGCTGCCAGACCCGGGCGCCGGTCGCGACGCCGTCGGCCACCGCGGTGTCCCGCAGGGCCGGGTGCAGGGCGGCGTCGAGCAGGGCGGGGTGCAGGCCGAACCGACCGGCCTCCTCCCGGTTCTCCTCGTCCACCGCGATCTCGGCGAAGGTCTCCGCGCCGCGCTGCCAGAGCCCGCGCAGGCCCCGGAAGGCCGGGCCGTGCTGGTAGCCGTGCCCGCCGAGGTCGGTGTAGAGGGCGTCGACGTCGACCGGCCGGGCCCCGGCGGGGGGCCAGACGGTGAAGTCGGCCTGCGGGGTGGCGGTCTTGGTCGTCGCGGTGAGGGTGCCGGTGGCGTGGCGGGTCCAGCTGTCGCCGCCGGTGTCGCCCGCGGCGTCCTCCCGGGTCGAGTAGACGGCGACGCTGCGGGCACCGCTCTCGTCGGGGCCGCCGACGGTCACCTGGACCCGGACGCCGCCCTGTTCGGGCAGCAGCAGCGGGGCCTTGACCACCAGGTCGTCGAGGGTGCCGCAGCCCAGCTCGTCACCGGCCCGCACGGCCAGCTCCACCAGGGCGCCGGCCGGGAGCAGCACGGCACCGCCGACGACGTGGTCGGCCAGCCAGGGGTGGGTGCGCAGCGACAGCCGCGAGGTGCCGAGCAGGCCGCCGGTCTCCGGCACCTCCGTCACGGCGCCCATCAGGGGGTGGTCGGCGGCCGACTGGCCGAGCGAGGCCGCGTCGGCGGCCGGGCCGAGCTGGAGCCAGTAGTGCCGGTGGTCGAAGGCGTAGGTCGGCAGCTCGACGCGGGCGGTGCCGGTCGGCAGCACGCCCGTCCAGTCCACCGCCACGCCACGGACGAAGAGTTCGGCCATCGAGGCCAGCAGGCGGCGCGGACCGCCCTCGTCCCGCCGCAGCGTCCCGGTGACCAGGGCCTCGGCCCCGGCCTCGTCCACGATCTCGCTGACCGGCTGGACCAGCACCGGGTGCGCGCTCGACTCCACGAACACCGAGTGGCCCTGGTCCAACAGTGCGGCGATCGCCGGGCCGAAGCGGACCTGACCGCGCAGGTTGCGGTACCAGTACCCGCCGTCCAGCACGTCGGCCTCGGTGACCCAACCGCCGGTAACGGTCGAGTAGAAGGGAATCCGCGGGGCCTGGCTGCGGAGATCCGCGAAGGCCTCCGCCAGGGTCTCCTCGATCGCCTCGACATGACGGGTGTGGGAGGCGTAGTCCACCGCCACCCGCCGCACCCGCACGCCGTCGGCCGCCAGCACCTCCAGCGCCTCGTCCAGCGCCTCGGCGTCACCCGCGACCACCACCGAGGCCGGGCCGTTGACGGCCGCGACCTCGACGCGGCCCGCCCAGCGCACCAGCCGCTCGACAGCCTCGCTCTCGGAGAGCGCCACCGACGCCATCCCACCGCGACCGGCCAGGCTCCCGGCGATCACCTGGCTGCGCACCGCCACGATCCGGGCAGCGTCCTCCAACGACAGCGCACCCGCCACGCAGGCCGCCGCGATCTCGCCCTGGGAGTGCCCGACCACCGCGTCCGGCACCACACCCACGGACGCCCAGACGGCGGCCAGACCGACCATCACCGCGAAGCTGGCGGGCTGGAGCACGTCCACCCGGTCGAGCAGCTCGGCCGGGGCGTCCCCGCGCAGGACCTCCTCCAGCGACCAGTCCACCCAGGGGCTCAGCGCCCGGGCGCACTCCGCGATCCGCTCGGCGAACACCGGTGAGGTGTCCAGCAGTTCACGCCCCATCCCGGCCCACTGCGAACCCTGCCCCGGGAACACCAGCACCGTCCGGCCCGCACCGGACACACTGCCCGTCACCAACCCCGGCGCGGACTCCCCGCGCGCCAACGCGGCCAGCCCCGCCAGCGCCTCCTCCGTCGAAGCGGCCACCAGCACCGCGCGCTCGGCGAGCGCCGTCCGCCCGGTGGCCAACGCGGCGGCGACGTCCGCCGGTTCCGGCCGCTCGGCGGTCCCGAGGAAGGCCGCCAGCCGCTCGGCCTGCCCGGCCAGCGAGCCGGCCGAGGACGCCGAGACGACCAGCGGCAGCACACCGCCCGGCGCGGACCGCACCGCGTCCGGCTCGGCGGGTGCCTCGGCGGGCGGTTCCTCCAGGACGACGTGCGCGTTGGTACCGCTGACGCCGAAGGAGGAGACCCCGGCCCGGCGCGGCCGCCCGGTCTCCGGCCAGTCCCGCGCCTCGGTGAGCAGCTCCACCGCGCCGGCCGACCAGTCCACCTCGGTACTGGGCGCGTCGACGTGCAGGGTCGCGGGCAGCACGCCGTGCCGCATGGCCTGCACCATCTTGATCACGCCCGCCACCCCGGCGGCGGCCTGGGTGTGGCCGATGTTGGACTTCAGCGAGCCCAGCCAGAGCGGACGCCCGGGCTCGCGCTCCTGGCCGTAGGTGGCCAGCAGCGCCTGCGCCTCGATCGGGTCGCCCAGCACCGTGCCGGTGCCGTGCCCCTCCACCACGTCCACGTCGGCCGGGGTGAGCCCGGCCGCCGCCAGCGCCTTGCGGATCACCCGCTGCTGCGAAGGGCCGTTGGGCGCGGTCAGCCCGTTGGACGCGCCGTCCTGGTTCACCGCCGACCCGCGCAGCACGGCCAGCACGTGGTGCCCGTTGGCCCGCGCCTCGGAGAGCCGCTCCAGCAGCACCATGCCGGCGCCCTCGGCCCAGCCCGTGCCGTCGGCCGCGTCCGCGTAGGACTTGCACCGGCCGTCGGCCGCCAGCGCCCGCTGCCGCGAGAACTCCATGAACATGCCCGGCCCGGCCATCACGGTGGCACCGCCGGCCAGCGCCAGCGAGCACTCCCCGCGCCGCAGCGCCTGCGCGGCCAGGTGCATCGCCACCAGGGACGACGAGCACGCCGTGTCCACGGTGACCGCCGGACCCTCGAAGCCGAACACGTAGGAGATCCGGCCCGACGCCACGCTGCCGGTGGTCCCCGTCCCGGTGAAGCCCTCCAGCTCCGGGGGGACGGGGCCGCCGGTCGCGTAGCCCTCGTTGATCACTCCGACGAAGACGCCGACGTCCGAGCCCTTCAGCCCCGCCGCGTCGACGCCGGCCCGCTCCAGCGCCTCCCACGAGGTCTCCAGCAGCAGCCGCTGCTGCGGGTCCATCGCCACCGCCTCGCGCGGCGAGATCCCGAAGAAGCCCGCGTCGAACAGCCCCGCCTCGTGCAGGAAGCCGCCCCGGCTCACGTAGGAGGTGCCGCTCTTCTCCGGGTCCTCGTCGAACAGCCCGTCCAGGTCCCAGCCGCGGTCGGTCGGGAAGCCCGACACGCCGTCCCCGCGCTCGGTGACCAGCCGCCACAGGTCGTCGGGGCCCGCCACCCCGCCCGGCAGCCGGCACGCCATGCCCACGATCGCGATCGGCTCCGCCTTCTCGGCCTCCAGCTCCAGCACGCGTTGCTGGGAGCGGCGCGCTTCGGCGAGGACGCGCTTGAGGTAGTCGCGAAGCTTGCTTTCATCCGCCATCGAAGTTCGGCTCCTAGAAGGCTGTGGCGTCGGGTGGTCTGCGGGGGTGCCGGTGGCGGTCAGCTGCCGAACTCCGTGTCGATGAGGTCGAAGAGCTCGTCGTCGGAGGCGGTGTCGTAGTCGATCTGTTCCTCGGCCGCCCCGCCGCCGTTCGCCGTCGACCAGGTGGCCAGCAGGCCCTGGAGCCGGGTGGCGACCTGGGCGCGGGCCGTGTCACCGGCCGGTGTCTCGGCCAGCATCGCCTCCAGCCTGCTCAGTTCGACCAGCAGCGGGTGCGAGGTGGCGGTGGCCTCGCCGGACGGGTCCAGCCGGTCGTGCAGGTAGTGCGCGAGGGCCAGCGGCGTCGGGTAGTCGAAGACCACCGTGGCCGGCAGGCTCAGGCCCGTCGACTCCCGGAGCCGGTTGCGCAGTTCGACGGAGGTGAGCGAGTCGAAGCCGGCGTCCTTGAACGCCGTCTCCGGCCTGACCTGCTCGGACCCGGCGTGACCGAGGACGGTCGCCACCCGGGCGCGGACCAGGTCCAGCAGCAGGGCCTGCTGCTCGGCGGGCGCCAGCCCGGCCAGCCGGCGGGCCAGCCCGCCGCCACCGTCACCGGCGGCCGCCCGGACGGCCTGCCGGCCGGTGCGGACCAGACCGCGCAGCAGCGGCGGGACACCGCCGCCGAGCGCGGCGTCGGCGCGCAGCGCCCGCAGGTCGAGCTCGACCGGCACCAGCAGGGCCTCGCCGGTGCGCAGCGCCGCGTCGAACAGCGCCGTGCCCGCCTCGGCGGTCAGGGGCCGGACACCGCCGCGGCGGCCGCTCCGGTCCTGACCGGGCCCGTCGGCGGAGCCGTCGGCCTGCGCCCACACCCCCCAGGCGAGGGACGTACCGGGCAGGCCTGCCGCGCGGCGCCGGTGCGCCACCGCGTCCAGATAGGCGTTGGCCGCGGCGTAGCCGCCGGTGCCCGCGCCCAGGAAGACCGAGGAGGCGGAGGACATCAGGACGAACGCGTCCAGCTCCGGGGCGAGTTCGCGGCTCAGCTCGTCCAGGTGGCGGACGGCGGTCACCTTCGGCGCGAAGACCCGCGCCATCCGGTCCGGGTCGACCTCGCCGATCACCCCGGCGTCGAAGACCCGGGCGGCGTGGACGATGCCGGTCAGCGGGTGCCCGGCCGGCACGGCGGCCAGGAGCGCCGCGACCGCCTCCCGGTCGGTGACGTCGCAGGCCACCACCGACACCGTGGCCCCGGCGGCCTCCAGCTCGGCGGCGAGCTCCGCCGCGCCGTCGGCGTCCGGGCCGCGCCGGCCCGCGAGGACGAGGTGGCGGACGCCGTGCCGCGCGACCAGGTGACGGGCGGTCAGGGCGCCGAGCGAGCCGGTGCCGCCGGTGATCAGGACCGTGCCGTCCGGGCGGAAGGCCGGTTCGCCGCCGGGCACCTCGCCGGCGGTCCGGGCCAGGCGCGGTACGTACAGCGCCGTCCCGCGCACCGCGACCTGCGGCTCGCCGAGCGGCAGCGCCGCGGCGAGCGCGGTGTCCAGGTCGTCCGGCGCGGCCGGGTCCAGGTCGAGCAGGACGATCCGGTCCGGGCTCTCGGCCTGGGCCGCCCGGACCAGGCCCCAGACGGCCGCGCCGGCCGGGTCGGTGAGCGCGGCGTCGCCGCCGGCGGGCACCGCGCCCCGGGTCCGCACCACCAGTCGGGAGTCCTCCAGGGCTTCGTCGGCCAGCCAGGACTGCACCACGGCCAGCACCCGGGTGGTCAGCGGGAGGACGGCGTCCGCCCCCTCGCCGTCGGTGACGGCCGTCAGGACCACGACCGGGGGAACGTCCCCACCGGCCGTCAGGGCCGCGAGATCCGCCTCGGTCGCGACAGCCGCGCGCCGCGGCGCCGTGCCGGTGCCCTGCAGCGGCGCCGGGGGCAGCGCCGTCCAGTCGACCCGGTACAGGCCGTCGTCGTCGGCCGTGCCCGCCGCGGCCGCCAACTGCTCGGCGGAGAGCGGCCGCAGCGTCACCGCGGCTGCCGTCAGGACCGGGCCGCCGGCCTCGTCGACCGCCGCCAGTGCCAGCGTGCCGGGCCCGGCCGTGGTGATCCGCACCCGCAGCGCGGAGGCGCCGACGGCGTGCAGGGCCAGCCCGTGCCACTCCAGCGGCTGCCACGTCCGGTCCCGGTCCGCCGCGGCCGCGTCCCGCAGGGCGGGGTGCAGGGCGGCGTCGAGCAGCGCGGGGTGCAGGCCGAACCGGGCGGCGGTGTCCCGCTGTCCGTCGGGCAGGGCGAGCTCGGCGAACACCTCGTCGCCGCGCCGCCACACCGCCCGGAGGGCGCGGAACAGCGGTCCGTACTCGTGGCCGTGAGCGATGAGTTCGGTGTAGAGGCCGTCGACGTCGACCGGCTCCGCACCGGCGGGGGGCCACGCCCCGGTGTCGAACGGCTCGGCCCCCGCCGTGGGCGCCACCACGAGGGTGCCGGTGAGGTGGCGGGTCCAGGTCTCCGTCGCGTCCTCGTGGGCGGAGTACACCTCGACCTTGCGGGCGCCCTGCTCGTCCGGGCCGCCGACGGCGACCTGGACCCGGACCCCGCCGTGCTCGGGCAGGAGGAGCGGTACCTCGATGACCAGGTCGTCGAGGGTGCCGCAGCCGACCTCGTCCCCGGCCCGGACGGCCAGCTCCACCAGGGCGGCACCGGGGACGAGGACCACTCCCCCGACGGTGTGGTCGGCGAGCCAGCCGTGCGTGCGCAACGACAGCCGGGAGGTGAACACCAGGCCGTCCGACTGCGGCAGTTGGACGACGGCGCCGAGCAGCGGATGGTCGGCCCGGCCCTGGCCGAGCGAGGCCGCGTCGGTGGCGGCAGCGCTCCGGAGCCAGTAGTGCTCGTGGTCGAAGGCGTAGGTGGGCAGCTCCAGATGGGTGACCGGAAGGCCGGCGGGCAGGGTCTTCGCCCAGTCCACCTCGACGCCCCGGACGAAGAGTTCGGCGACCGAGGCCAGCACGGTGTGCGCCTCGGGGCGGCCGTCGCGCAGCGCGGCCACCGTGACGGCGCGCTCACCGGCGGACTCGGCGACCACGCCGCTCAGCGCGGCGCCGGGGCCCAGCTCGACGAAGACCGCGTTACCGAGACCGGCCGCCGTGGCGATGCCGTCGGCGAACCGGACCGGGCGCCGCACATGGTCCACCCAGTAGGCGGGGTCGGTCAGTTGGCCGGGCTCGGCCGGACGGCCTGTGACGTTGGAGATCACCGCGAGCTTGGGCTCACCCCACGAGACGTCGGCCAGGGCGGCCGCGAACTCCGCCAGCATCGGCTCCATCAGCGCCGAGTGGAAGGCGTGCGAGACGGTCAGCTGCTTGACCTTGCGGCCCTGCGCCTTCAGGCTCTCCGCGGCCTTCAGCACGGCCGCCTCCTCACCGGAGAGGACCACCGACGAAGGACCGTTCACCGCCGCCAGATCCACACCGTCACCGAGGAGTTCGGCCACCTCGGCCTCGGTGGCTGCCACCGCCACCATCGCGCCGCCGGACGGCAGCGCCTGCATCAGCCGGCCCCGCGCGGCGACCACCGCCGCCGCGTCCCCGAGCGAGAGCACCCCGGCCACGTGCGCGGCCGTGATCTCCCCGATCGAGTGGCCCAGCACCGCGTCCGGCCGCACACCCCAGGACTCGATCAGCCGGAACAGCGCCGTCTCCACCGCGAACAGACCCGCCTGGGTGTACACGGTCTGGTCCAGGGATCCCGCCGTACCGAACACCACGTCCTTGACCGGGTGCTCGGTCCAGCCCGCCAGCCGCTCGTCCAGCGCCGCGCAGGCCGCGTCGAAGGCCTCAGCGAACACCGGGTACCGCTCCGCCAGCTCACGGCCCATCCCGACCCGCTGCGACCCCTGCCCCGGGAACACCAGGACCGTCCGAGCCTGGCCACCCCCGGTCACGACACCGGCGGCGGACTCCCCGCGCGCCAGGGCGCTCAGCCCGGCCAGCGCCTCCTCGGGCGAACCCGCCAGCACCACCGCGCGCTCCGACAGCAGCGCCCGCTGGGCCAGCAGCGCGGCGGCGATCTCCGCCGTCCCCGCCCCGGACGTCTCGACGAAGGGCGCCAGCCGGTCGGCCTGCCCGGCCAGCGAGCCCGCGCTCTTCGCCGACAGCACCAGCGGAACCACACCCGTCGGCTCGACCGCGGGCCGCTCCACCGCGTTCTCCTCCGGCACCTGCTCCAGGATCAGGTGCGCGTTGGTCCCGCTCAGCCCGAACGAGGAGACGCCCACCCGTCGGGGGCGGCCGGTCTCCGGCCACTCCCGCGCCTCGGTCAGCAGCTCGACCGCGCCCGCCGTCCAGTCCACCTGCGAGGACGGCGCGTCCACGTGCAGGGTGGGCGGCAGCACGCCGTGCCGCAGCGCCTGGACCATCTTGATCACACCGGCCACGCCGGAAGCCGCCTGGGTGTGGCCGATGTTGGACTTCAGCGAGCCCAGCCAGAGCGGGCGCTCCGGGTCGCGGCCGCGCCCGTAGGTGGCCAGCAGCGCCTGGGCCTCGATCGGGTCCCCCAGGACGGTGCCCGTGCCGTGGCCCTCCACCGCGTCGATGTCGGCGGTGGACAGGCCCGCGTTGGCCAGCGCCTTGCGGATCACCCGCTGCTGCGAGGGCCCGTTCGGCGCGGTCAGGCCGTTGGACGCGCCGTCCTGGTTCACCGCGCTGCCGCGGACCACCGCGAGCACCCGGTGCCCCTTGCGCCGCGCCTCCGAGAGGCGCTCCAGCACGACCACGCCCGCGCCCTCGGCCCAGCCGGTGCCGTCCGCCGCGTCCGCGTAGGACTTGCACCGGCCGTCCGAGGCCAGACCGCGCTGGCGGGAGAACTGCACGAACGCGCCGGGGCCGGTCATCACGGCCGCGCCGCTGGCGAGGGCCAGCGAGCACTCACCGGTCCGCAGCGCCTGCGCGGCCAGGTGCATCGCCACCAGGGACGAGGAGCAGGCCGTGTCCACAGTAACTGCGGGGCCCTCGAAGCCGAACACGTAGGACACCCGGCCCGAGGCCACACTGCTGCCGGCGCCGGTCGTGACGAAGCCCTCCAGCTCGGCGGGTACGTCGCTGCCCGAGCCGTAGCCCGCGCCCATCAGGCCGGAGAAGACGCCGACGTCGGTGCCCTTGAGCGTGGCCGGGTCGATGCCGGCCCGCTCCAGCGCCTCCCACGAGGTCTCCAGCAGCAGCCGCTGCTGCGGGTCCATCGCGAGCGCCTCGCGCGGCGAGATCCCGAAGAAGCCCGCGTCGAACAGCGCCGCCTCGTGCAGGAAGCCGCCCTGGTCCACGTAGGAGGTCCCGGCCTTGTCCGGGTCCGCGTCGAAGAGGCCGTCCAGGTCCCAGCCGCGGTCGGACGGGAAGCCGGACATCGCGTCCCGGCCCTCGCTGACCAGCCGCCAGAGGTCCTCGGGGCTCGCCACACCGCCGGGCAGCCGGCAGGCCATGCCGACGATCGCGATCGGCTCGGACGGGTCGGCGAGCACGACCGCCGGCGCCGCCGCGCCGGTCTCGGCGGCCACGTGGCCGAACTCCTCGTGCAGGTGCCGGGCGAGGGCGAGCGGGGTCGGGTGGTCGAAGACCACCGTCGCGGGCAGCTTCAGACCGGTCGCCTCGCGCAGCCGGTTGCGCAGCTCGACGGAGGTCAGCGAGTCGAAGCCGGAGTCGCGGAACGCCGTGTCGGTCTTCACGCCCTCCGGTCCCGCGTGCCCGAGCACGGTCGCCGCGTGGCCGCGGACCAGTTCCAGCAGCAGTGCCTCCTGCTCGGCCACCGTCAGCCCGGTCAGCCGGCCGGCCAGGCCGGCCGTACCGTCGGCCGCCGTCGACCGCGCGGTCTGCCGGCTCGCCCGGATCAGCCCCCGCAGCAGCGGCGGCACCTCGCGGCCCGCCGCCGCGTCGGCGCGCATGGACCGCAGGTCGAGCTTGATCGGGACGAGCAGCGCGTCGCCGGTGCGCAGCGCCGCGTCGAAGAGGTCCAGGCCTTCGTCCGAGGCCAGCGAACGGCTCCGGCTCCGGCCGCTCCGGGCCTCCTCGGCGGTGTCGAGGTGGGCGGTCATCGCGGTGGCCTGCTCCCAGAGGCCCCAGGCCAGGGACATCGCGGGCAGGCCGTCGGCGCGGCGCCGGTGGGCGACCGCGTCCAGATAGGCGTTGGCCGCCGCGTAGTTGCCCTGTCCGGCCGAGCCGAAGACCCCGGCCGCCGACGAGAACAGCACGAACGAGCGCAGCTCCGGCGCCAGTTCACGGGTCAGCTCGTCCAGGTGCCGCACCGCGGTCACCTTCGGGGCGAACACACGGGCCAGCCGCTCCGCCGTCAGCGCCCCGAACACCCCGTCGTCCAGCACACCCGCGGTGTGCACCACCCCGGTCAGCGGGTGCTCGACCGGCACCGCGGACAGCAGCTCCGCCACCGCCGCCCGGTCGGCCACGTCACACGCGGTGACGGTCACCGTCGCGCCCAGCGCGGTCAGCTCGGCCGCCAACTCCGTTGCGCCCTCGGCCCGCAGGCCGCTCCGGCTGACCAGCAGCAGATGCCGGACGCCGTGCCCGGTGACCAGGCGCCGGGCCAGCAGGCCGCCGAGGGTGCCGGTGCCGCCGGTGATCAGGACGGTGCCCTCGGGGTCGAACGCCGCGGCCTCGTCGGCCGGGGCCGTGGCCCGGGCGATCCGGGGCACGTACATCGTCGTCCCGCGGACCGCGACCTGCGGCTCGTTGGTGCCCAGCACGGCGGCGAGCACCGGTTCGACGTCCGTCCCGGGGGCGGCGTCGGTGTCGAGCAGCACGATCCGGTCCGGGTTCTCCGCCTGCGCGACCCGGATCAGACCCCAGACCGCCGCACCTGCCGGGTCCGTCACCGCGGCGTCGCCACCGGCGGGCACCGCACCCCGGGTGACCACGACCAGCCGCGCCGCGTCCAGCCCCCGGGTGCTCAGCCAGGCCTGGACGACGTCCAGCACCCGGGTGGTCAGGCCGAGCACCGCGTGCTCGGCCGGGCCGTCCCCGACCGCGTCCAGGACGACCACGGGGGGCACGCCCGAGCCGTTGGTCAGCATGGCCACGTGGTCCGGCGAGGCCACCGGCACCCAGGCCGGCGGCAGTTCCAGGCCCGGAGCGGTACCGGTGGGCAGCTCCGTCCACTCCACCCGGAACAGCGCGTCGCGGCCTTCGTCGCCCCCCGCGCTGCCCAGCTGGTCGGCCGAGACGGCGCGCGAGACCAGCGAACGGAGCGTCAGGACGGCTCCGCCGGTCTCGTCGGCGGCCTCCAGCGCGAGCGTCTGCGCGTCGGACCGCACCAGGCGCACCCGCAGCGCCGAGGCACCGGCCGCGTGCAGCCGCAGCCCGTTCCAGCCGAACGGCAGGTGCACCTCGGACTCGTCGCCCGCCCGGTTCGCGCCCGTCGGGTCCCCCAGCGCCACGTCCAGCATGACGGGGTGGAGGGCGGCGTCGAGCAGCGCGGGGTGGATGCCGAACCGGCCGGCGGCGTCCCGCTGGTCCTCGGGCAGGGCGACCTCGGCGAACAGCTCCTCGCCACGGCGCCAGACCGCCCGCACGCCCTGGAACACCGGCCCGTAGCCGTAACCGGCTTGGGCCAGCAGCTCGTAGCCGCCGGTGACACCCAGCTGCTCCGCGTCGGCGGGCGGCCAGGCGGTGAAGTCGAACGCGGGACCGCCGGCGTCCGAGGTCGCCGTCAGGGTCCCGGTGGCGTGCCGGGTCCAGGCGTCCGCGCCGGTGTCCCCGGCCGCGTCCTCGCGGACCGAGTAGATGCCGACACTGCGGGCGCCCGCCCCGTCGGGGCCGCCGACGGTGACCTGGACCCGCACGTTGCCGTGCTCGGGCAGGACCAGTGGGGCCTCGATCACCAGCTCGTCCAGCGTGCCGCAGCCGACCTCGTCACCGGCCCGTACCGCCAGCTCGACCAGACCGGTGCCGGGCACCAGGACGGCGCCGCCGACGGCGTGGTCGGCCAGCCAGGGGTGGGTGTGCAGGGAGAGCCGGGAGGTGCAGAGCACGCCGCCCGTCTCGGGTACCTGGACCACCGCGCCGATCAGCGGGTGGTCGGCGGTGGCCTGGCCGAGCGAGGCCGCGTCGGTGGCCGGGGAGGTCCGCAGCCAGTAGTGCTGCTGGTCGAAGGCGTAGGTGGGCAGGTCCACCTGGGCGGTCTCGGCGCCGGCCGGCAGCACACCGGACCAGTCGACGGCCACGCCGCGGACGTGGAGTTCGGCCATCGAGGCGAACAGGCGGCGCGGACCGCCCTCGTCCCGCCGCAGCGTCCCGGTGACCAGGGCCTCGGCCCCGGCCTCGTCCACGATCTCGTTCACCGGCTGGACCAGCACCGGGTGCGCGCTCGACTCCACGAACACCGAGTGGCCCTGGTCCAGCAGCGTCGCGATCGCCGGGCCGAAGCGGACCTGGCCGCGCAGGTTGCGGTACCAGTACCCGCCGTCCAGCACCCCCGCCTCGTCGATCCACTCGCCCGTGACGGTGGAGAGGAACGGCACCAGCGGGGCCTGGCTGCGGATGTCCGCGAAGGCCTCCGCCAGGGTCTCCTCGATCGCCTCGACATGGCGGGTGTGGGAGGCGTAGTCCACCGCCACCCGCCGTACCCGCACGCCGTCGGCCGCGAGCACCTCCAGCGCCTCGTCCAGCGCCTCGGCGTCACCCGCGATGACCACCGAGGCCGGGCCGTTGACGGCCGCGACCTCGACGCGGTCCGCCCAGCGCACCAGCCGCTCGACAGCCTCGCTCTCGGAGAGCGCCACCGACGCCATCCCACCGCGACCGGCCAGGCTGCCCGCGATCACCTGGCTGCGCACCGCCACGATCCGCGCCGCGTCCTCCAGGGACAGCGCACCGGCCACGCAGGCCGCCGCGATCTCCCCCTGCGAGTGCCCGACCACCGCGTCCGGCACCACACCCACGGACGCCCAGACCGCCGCCAGACCGACCATCACCGCGAAGCTCGCCGGCTGGACCACGTCGACGCGCTCCAGCAGCTCGGCCGGGGCCTCGCCGCGCAGCACGTCCTCCAGCGACCAGTCCACCCAGCGCTCCAGCGCCGCCGCGCACGCGGCCACCCGCTCGGCGAACACCGGCGAGGCGTCCAGCAGTTCACGCCCCATCCCGACCCACTGCGAACCCTGCCCCGGGAACACCAGCACCGTCCGCCCCGCGCCGGACACGCTGCCCGTCACCAACCCCGGCGCAGACTCCCCGCGCGCCAACGCGGCCAGCCCCGTCAGCACCTCGGACCGCGAGCCCGCCACCAGCACCGCGCGCTCACCGAGCGCCGCCCGCCGGGTCGCCAGGACACCGGCCACCGCGGCCGGTGAGACCGGCGCGGACGCCTCGACGAAGGCCGCCAGCCGCTCGGCCTGCCCGGCCAGCGAGGCCGTCGAGGCCGCCGACACCACCAGCGGCACCACGGCGTCGGGCGCGGCCCCGACCTCGGCCGGCTCCTCCTCGGGCGCCTGCTCCAGGATCAGGTGCGCGTTGGTCCCGCTCAACCCGAAGGAGGAGACGCCCACCCGCCGGGGGCGCCCGGTCTCCGGCCACTCCCGCGCCTCGGTCAGCAGCTCCACCGCGCCGACCGACCAGTCCACCTGCGGCGTCGGGGCCTCGACGTGCAGGGTGGGCGGCAGCACACCGTGCCGCAGCGCCTCCACCATCTTGATCACACCGGCCACCCCGGCCGCGGCCTGGGTGTGGCCGACGTTGGACTTGACCGAGCCGAGCCAGAGGGGTGCCTCCCCGTCCCCGCGCCCCTGCCCGTACGTGGCCAGCAGCGCCTGCGCCTCGATCGGGTCACCCAGCGAGGTCCCCGTCCCGTGCGCCTCCACCGCGTCGACGTCCGAGGCGGCCAGGCCCGCGTTGGCCAGCGCCTTGCGGATCACCCGCTGCTGCGAGGGGCCGTTGGGCGCGGTCAGACCGTTCGACGCGCCGTCCTGGTTGATCGCGCTGCCGCGCAGCACCGCCAGGATCCGGTGTCCGTTGCGCCGGGCCTCGGAGAGCCGCTCCAGCACCACGACGCCCGCGCCCTCGCCCCAGCCGGTGCCGTCGGCGGTCGAGGAGAACGCCTTGCACCGCCCGTCGGGGGCGAGTGCCTTCTGTCGCGAGAACTCCACGAAGGTGTGGGGCGTCGCCATGATCGTCGCGCCGCCGGCCAGCGCCAGCGAGCACTCGCCGGACCGCAGCGCCTGCGCGGCCAGGTGCATCGCCACCAGCGAGGAGGAGCACGCCGTGTCCACCGTGACCGCCGGACCCTCGAAGCCGAACACGTAGGAGACCCGGCCCGAGGCCACGCTCATCGCGGAGCCGGTGGCGGTGAAGCCGCTCAGCTCCGGCGGGATGACGCCGCCGATCCCGTAGCCCTGGGTCATCACGCCGGAGAACACCCCGACGTCCCGGCCCTTCAGGGCGGCCGGGTCGACCCCGGCCCGCTCCAGCGCCTCCCAGGACATCTCCAGCAGCAGCCGCTGCTGCGGGTCCATCGCCAGCGCCTCGCGCGGCGAGATCCCGAAGAAGCCCGCGTCGAAGAGCCCCGCGTCGTGCAGGAAGCCGCCCTGGTCGACGTAGGAGGTGCCGATGTTCTCCTGGTCGTCGTCGAAGAGGCCGCCCACGTCCCAGCCGCGGTCCTCGGGGAAGCCGGACACCGCGTCCCGGCCCTCGGAGACCAGCCGCCAGAGGTCCTCCGGGGTGACCACGCCGCCGGGCAGCCGGCAGGCCATGCCGACGATCGCGATCGGCTCGTCGAGGTCGGCCGCGACCACCGTCGGCACGGCGGCAGCGGCGGCGGTGTCGCCGAGCTCCTCGCGCAGGAAGCGGGCCAGCGCGACCGGCGTGGGGTAGTCGTAGACGACGGTCGTGGGCAGGTTGAGCCCGGTCGACTCGCGGAGCCGGTTGCGCAGTTGGACGGAGGTGAGCGAGTCGAAGCCGGCGTCCTTGAACGCCTTCTCCGCCTTGACGTTCGCCGCGCCGGCGTGTCCGAGCACGGTCGCGACATGGGTGCGGACCAGGTCCAGCAGCAGCGTCTCCTGCTCCGCCACCGCCAGCCCGGCGAGCCGGTCGGCCAGCCCGGAGGCGGTCCGGACGGCCCGCCGGCCGACCGGCACCAGGCTGCGCAGCAGCGGCAGGACGCCGCGGCCGGACGCGGCCTCGGCCCGGACGGCGCGCAGGTCGAGCTTGATCGGCACGGTCACGGCCCGGCCGCCGCGCAGGCCCGCGTCGAAGAGGTCCAGGCCCTCGGCCGGGGCGATCGCCAGGAACCCTCCCCGGTTCACCCGGTTCTGGTCGGCCTCGGTGAGGTGGGCGGCCATGCCGCCGGCCTGCTCCCAGAGGCCCCAGGCGAGCGACGCGGCGGGCAGGCCGTCGGCGCGGCGCCGGTGGGCGACCGCGTCCAGATAGGCGTTGGCCGCCGCGTAGTTGCCCTGCCCGGCCGAGCCGAAGACCCCGGCCGCCGACGAGAACAGCACGAACGAGCGCAGCTCCGGCGCCAGTTCACGGGTCAGCTCGTCCAGGTGCCGCACCGCGGTCACCTTCGGGGCGAACACACGGGCCAGCCGCTCGGGCGTCAGCGCCCCGAACACCCCGTCGTCCAGCACACCCGCGGTGTGCACCACACCGGTCAGCGGATGCTCGGCCGGGACGCCGGAGAGCAGGGCGGCCGCCGACTCCCGGTCGGCCACGTCACACGCGGTGACGGTCACCGTCGCGCCGAGACCCTCCAGCTCCGCCGCCAACTCCGGTGCGCCCTCGGCGCCGAGACCCCGGCGGCTGACCAGCAGCAGGTGCCGGACGCCGTGTCCGGTGACCAGGTGCCGGGCCAGCAGCGCGCCCAGCGAGCCGGTGCCACCGGTGACCAGGACGGTGCCCTCGGGGTCGAACGCGGCGGGCCCGTCGGTCGCGGCTCCGTCGGTGGCGCGGACCAGGCGCGGCGCGGACAGAACCGCCCCCCGGACGGCGACCTGCGGCTCACCGGTGGCCAGCAGGGCGGCGAGGACGGTACCGAGGTCGGTGTCGGTCTCGGTGTCGGTCTCGGTGTCCAGCAGCACGATCCGGTCCGGGTTCTCCGCCTGCGCGACCCGGATCAGACCCCAGACCGCCGCACCCGCCGGGTCCGTCACCCCGGCGTCGCCACCGGCGGGCACCGCACCCCGGGTGCGCACCACCAGTCGGGAGCCTTCGAGGCCGGCCGCGGCCAGCCAGGCCTGCGCGACCTCCAGCACCCGGCCGGTCAGACCGAGCACCGCGTGCTCGTCCGTACCGTCCCCGACCGCGTCCAGGACCACCACGGACGGCGCGGGCGCGCCGTCGGCCGGGGCGGCGAGCGCGGCCACCTCGGCCGCGCCGGACAGCACCGTCCACCGCACGGCGGCCGGAGCGGCGGCCGGGGGCAGCTCGGTCCACTCCACCCGGAACAGCGCGTCGCCGCCGGTCGCGCCCGCCGAGGCGGCCAACTGCTCGACGGCGACGGGGCGGAGCGTCACGGAGTCGGCCGCCAGCACGGCGGCGCCGGTCTCGTCGGCGGCCTCGAAGGCCAGCGTGCCGGCGCCGAGCCGGGCCAGGCGCACCCGCAGGGCCGCCGCGCCCGTGGCGTGCAGCACCAGCCCGCTCCAGCGCAGCGGCTGCCACAGTCGGTCGGCGTCGGCCGCCACGGTGTCCCGCAGGCCCGGGTGCAGGGCCGCGTCGAGCAGCGCGGGGTGGATGCCGAAGCGGTCGGCCTCGTCGTGCTGGTCCTCCGGCAGGGCGACCTCGGCGAAGAGTTCCTCGCCGCGCCGCCAGAGCGCCCGCAGGCCCTGGAACGCCGGGCCGTAGGCGTAGCCCTGGGCGACCAGGTCGGGGTAGAGGTCACCGAGGTCGACCGGCTGCGCGCCGGCCGGGGGCCAGGCGGTGAAGTCGAACTCCGGGCCGTCGGCGTCCTTCGTCGCCGTCAGGGTGCCGGTGGCGTGCCGGGTCCACGCGTCGGTGGCGTCCTCGCGGGCGGAGTACACCTCCACCGTGCGGGCGCCGTGCGCGTCGGGGCCGCCGACGGCGACCTGGACGCGGACCCCGCCGTGCTCGGGCAGGAGGATCGGCGCCTCGACGACCAGGTCGTCGAGGGTGCCGCAGCCGACCTCGTCGCCGGCCCGGACGGCCAGCTCCACCAGCGCCGTGGCGGGGACCAGCACGACCCCGCCGACGGCGTGGTCGGCGAGCCAGTCATGGGTGCGCAGGGAGAGCCGGGAGGTGAACACCAGGCCGTCGGACTGCGGCAGTTGGACGACGGCGCCGAGCAGCGGGTGACCGGCGCCGGTCAGGCCCAGGGCCGCCGCGTCGGTCACCGAGGCCAGCATCCGGAGCCAGTAGTGCTCGTGGTCGAAGGCATAGGTGGGCAGCTCCACCCGGGCGGCGCCGGCTCCGGCGGGGAGGGTCTTCACCCAGTCCACCTCGACGCCCCGGACGAAGAGTTCGGCGACCGAGGCCAGCAGGGTGGGCGCCTCCGGGCGGCCGTCGCGCAGCGCGGCCACGGACACGGCACGGCCGTCGACCGTCTCGTCCACCACGCCGCTCAGTGCCGCGCCGGGGCCGAGTTCGACGAACACCGCGCCACCGGGTGCGGCCGCCGTGGCGACGCCGTCGGCGAACCGGACCGGGCGGCGGACATGGTCCACCCAGTAGGCGGGATCGGCCAGTTGGCCCGGCTCGGCGACGCGGCCGGTGACGTTGGAGACGAGGGGGAACCGGGGCTCCTCCCAGGTGACGCCGGTGAGCACGGTGGCGAACTCCGCCAGCATCGGCTCCATCAGCGCCGAGTGGAAGGCGTGCGAGACGGTCAGCTGCTTGACCTTGCGGCCCTGTGCCTTCAGGCTCTCGGCGGCCTTCAGCACGGCCGCCTCCTCACCGGAGAGCACCACCGATGACGGACCATTCACCGCCGCCAGATCAACGCCCGCACCGAGGAATTCGGCGACCTCGGCCTCGGTGGCTGCCACCGCCACCATCGCGCCACCCGAGGGCAGCGCCTGCATCAGCCGGCCGCGTGCGGCGACCACCGCCGCCGCGTCCGCCAGCGAGAGCACCCCGGCCACATGGGCGGCCGTGATCTCACCGATCGAGTGGCCCATGACGGCGTCCGGCCGCACACCCCAGGACTCGATCAGCCGGAACAGCGCCGTCTCCACGGCGAACAGACCCGCCTGGGTGTACACGGTCTGGTCGAGGGATCCCGCCGTACCGAACACCACGTCCTTGACCGGGTGCTCGGTCCAGCCCGCCAGCCGCTCGTCCAGCGCCGCGCAGGCCGCGTCGAAGGCCTCGGCGAACACCGGGTACCGCTCCGCCAGCTCCCGGCCCATCCCGACCCGCTGCGACCCCTGCCCCGGGAACACCAGCACCGTCCGGGCCGGGACCGAGCCGCTGCCCGTCACCAGCGCGGCGTCGGACTCCCCGCGCGCCAGCGCGTCCAACCCCGCCAGCGCCTGCTCCGAGGAGCCCGCCAGCACCACCGCGCGCTCCGACAGCAGCGCCCGCTGCGACACCAGCGCGGCGGCGACGTCCGGGAGTTCCTGCTCCGACGCACCGACGAAGGCGGTCAGCCGCTCGGCCTGACCGGCCAGCGACCCGGCGCTCTTCGCCGAGAGCACCAGCGGCACGGCCCCGGCCCCCGGTGCGGCCTCACCCGCGAGGGGCTCCACCTCGTCCTCGGGCGCCTGCTCCAGGATCAGGTGCGCGTTCGTCCCGCTGACCCCGAAGGAGGAGACCCCGGCCCGGCGCAGCCGGTCCACCTCCGGCCAGGGCCGGCTGCGGTCGAGCAGCTCGACGGCGCCGACCGACCAGTCCACCTGGGAGGACGGCGCATCGACGTGCAGGGTGGCGGGCAGCACGCCGTGCCGCAGCGCCTGCACCATCTTGATCACGCCCGAGACACCCGCCGCCGCCTGGGCGTGGCCGATGTTGGACTTCAGCGAGCCCAGCCAGAGCGGCCGCCCCGGCTCGCGCTCCTGGCCGTAGGTGGCCAGCAGCGCCTGCGCCTCGATCGGGTCGCCCAGCACCGTTCCGGTGCCGTGCCCCTCCACCACGTCCACGTCGGCCGGGGTGAGCCCGGCCGCCGCTAGCGCCTTGCGGATCACCCGCTGCTGGGAAAGGCCGTTGGGCGCGGTCAGACCGTTGGACGCACCGTCCTGGTTCACCGCGCTGCCGCGCAGCACCGCGAGCACCCGGTGCCCCTTGCGGCGGGCCTCGGAGAGCCGCTCCAGCACGACCACGCCCGCGCCCTCGGCCCAACCCGTGCCGTCCGCCGCGTCCGCGTAGGACTTGCACCGGCCGTCCGAGGCCAGACCGCGCTGGCGGGAGAACTCCACGAAGGTGTGCGGTGTCGCCATCACGGTCGCGCCGCCGGCGAGTGCCATCGAGCACTCGCCGCGGCGCAGCGCCTGCGCGGCCAGGTGGATCGCCACCAGGGACGAGGAGCAGGCGGTGTCCACGGTGACCGCCGGGCCCTCGAACCCGAACACGTAGGAGATCCGGCCCGACGCCACGCTGCCCGCCGCGCCCGTCCCGGCGAAGCCCTCCAGCTCCGGCGGCACGTTGCCGCCGAAGAAGTAGTCGACGCCCATGATCCCGTTGAACACCCCGACGTCCGCGCCCTTGAGCGAGGTCGGGTCGACGCCGGCGCGCTCCAGCGCCTCCCAGGAGGTCTCCAGCAGCAGGCGCTGCTGCGGGTCCATGGCGAGCGCCTCGCGCGGCGAGATCCCGAAGAACTCGGCGTCGAACTTCCCCGCGTCGCGCAGGAACCCGCCCTGCGCGACGTAGGAGGTGCCGGCCTTGTCCGGGTCGTCGTCGAACAGCGCGTCCAGGTCCCAGCCGCGGTCGTCCGGGAACGCCGACACGCCGTCCCGGCCCTCACTGACCAGCTGCCACAGGCTCTCCGGGCCGGTCACGCCACCGGGCAGGCGGCAGGCCATGCCCACGATCGCGACCGGCTCGTCCGCGTTCCGCTGGACCTGCTTGCGCAGGTCGTGCAGTTCGGCCGTGACACGCTTGAGGTACTTGAGGATCTTCTCGTCCGTGGCCATCGTCAATTCCTCACCGGGGTTTGGGCAGACCGTGAAGGCGTGGTGCTCAAGAGATGCCGAGCTCGTCGTTGATGAAGTCGAGGACCTCATCGGCGGAGGCGGACTCCAACTGCTCGGCGACCGTGGACTCCTCCGTCTGCTCGACCCCGTTGAACCTCGCCACCAACCCCTGGAGGCGGAGCACGATGCCGGCCTTCTTGGACTCGTCGGACACCAGTCCGGCGATCAGCGACTCGATGTCCTCGATCTTGGCGTTCACCATCGACAGCGCGTCGTCGGTGGTGCCGAGCTCGCCGTGCAGGTACCGGGCCAGGGCGAGCGGCGCGGGGTAGTCGAAGACCACCGTCGCGGCCAGCTTCAGACCGGTCGCCTCGCGCAGCCGGTTCCGCAGTTCGACCGAGGTCAGCGAGTCGAAGCCGGCGTCCTTGAACGCCGTCTCCGGGCCGACCTGGTCGGGCCCGGCGTGACCGAGCACGGTCGCCACCTGGCCGCGGACCAGGTCCAGCAGCAGGGCCTCCTGTGCCGCCGGGGCCAGGCCGGCGAGCCGGCGGGTCAGCCCGCCGCTGTCACCGGCCGCCGTCCGGGCCAACTGCCGCCCGGAGCGCACCAGTCCGCGCAGCAGCGGCTGGGCGATGCGGCCGGCGGCCGCGTCGGCCCGCAGCGACCGCAGGTCCAGCTTGATCGGCACGACCAGTGCCGTGTCGGTCCGCAGCGCCGCGTCGAACAGCCGCATGCCCTCGGCCGGGCCGATCGGCAGCACCCCGCCGCGGCTCATCCGGGCCTGGTCGGCGGCGCCCAGGTGGGCGGTCATGCCGCTGATCTGCTCCCAGAGGCCCCAGGCGAGGGACGTACCGGGCAGGCCCGCCGCCCGGCGCCGGTGCGCCAGGGCGTCGAGGTGGGCGTTGGCCGCCGCGTAGTTGCCCTGGCCCGCCGAGCCGAACAGGCCGGAGGCGGAGGAGAACACCGCGAAGGTCGTCAGGTCGAGGTCACGGGTGAGCTCGTCCAGGTGGCTCACGGCGGTCACCTTCGGGGCGAACACGCGGGCCAGCCGCTCGGGCGTCAGTGCGCCGATCACGCCGTCGTCCAGCACGCCGGCGGTGTGCACGACGCCGGTCAGCGGGTGCTCGGCCGGGACGGCGGCCAGCAGCGCGGCCACCGCCTCCCGGTCGGTCACGTCGCAGGCGGCGACCGTCACCGCCGCGCCCAGCCCGTCCAGTTCGGCCACCAGCTCCGGCGCGCCCTCGGCCCCGAGGCCGCTCCGGCTGGCCAGCACCAGGTGCCGGACGCCGTGCCCGGTGACCAGGTGCCGGGCCAGCAGCGCGCCCAGCGAGCCGGTACCACCGGTGACCAGGACGGTCCCGTCCGGGCGGAACGCCTCGGGTGCCTCCGTCGCGGGCCGGGCCTGCGCCCGGACCAGGCGCGGCACGGAGAGTGCCGCCGCCCGGACGGCGACCTGCGGCTCGTCGGCGGCCAGGACGGCGCCGAGCACGGTGGTGAAGGAGCCGTCGGTGTCCGGGTCGAGGTCGAGCAGGACGATCCGGTCCGGGTTCTCGGCCTGCGCGGTGCGCAGCAGGCCCCAGACCGCCGCGCCCGCCGGGTCGGTGACGTCGGCGTCGGTGCCGGCCGGCACCGCGCCCCGGGTGACCACCACGAGCCGCGCGTCCTCGAAGGCCGCGTCGGCCAGCCAGGCCTGGACGACGTCCAGGGCCTGTGCGGTCAGGGCGAGCACCTGGTCGGCGCCCTCGCCGCCGTGGGCCTCCAGGACGGCGACGGCCGGGGCCTCGGCGGCCAGCGCGGCCACCTCCTCGCCGGTGGCGACCGGCACCCAGGACGGCGCCGCCGCGGCCCCGGCCGCCGGCAGTGTGCTCCACTCCAGGCGGAACAGTGCGTCGCGGCCCTCGTCCGCGGCCGCCGCGGTGTCCAACTGCTCGACGTCCACCGGCCGGAAGGTCACCGAGTCCACCGTCAGGACGGCGCCGCCGGCCTCGTCGACCGCGGTCAGCGCGAGCTTGTCCGGCCCCTGCGGGGCGATCCGGACCCGGACGGCGCCCGCGCCGGCGGCGTGCAGCACCAGCCCGTTCCAGGCGAACGGCAGGACGTTGTGGCCGTCCTCGGGCTGGGCGAACGCCTGGGTGTGCAGGGCCGCGTCGAGCAGCGCCGGGTGGATGCCGAAGCGGGCGGCCTCGTCGCGCCGCTCGTCCGGCAGGGCGACCTCGGCGAAGAGCTCCTCACCGCGCCGCCAGACGGCCTGGAGGCCCTGGAACGCCGGGCCGTAGGCGTAGCCGTGCCGGGCGAGGTCCTCGTAGAAGCCGGCGACGTCGAGCTCCACGGGCTCCGCGCCGGCCGGCGGCCAGGCGGTGGTGTCGAAGCCGGGCGCCGCCGGGCGGTCGGCCGGGGCCGCCGTCAGGGTGCCGGCCGCGTGCCTGGTCCAGGCGTCCGGGCCGATCTCGCCGGCCGCGTCCTCGCGGGCCGAGTAGACGGCGACGGTCCGCGTGCCGTCCTCGTCGGGGCCGCCGACGGCGACCTGGATCCGGACTCCGCCGTGCTCGGGCACCACCAGCGGTGCCTCGATGACCAGTTCGTCGAGCCCGGCGGCGGCGACCACGTCGCCGGCCCGGACGGCCAGCTCCACCAGGCCGGTGCCGGGGACCAGCACGACCCCGCCGACGGCGTGGTCGGCGAGCCAGGCGTGCGTGCGCAGCGACAGCCGGGACGTGCAGAGCACCCCGCCCGTCTCGGGCACCTCCACCACCGCGCCGAGCAGCGGGTGGTCGGCCGTGACCTGGCCGAGCGAGACCGCGTCGGTGGCGGCGGTGGTCTGCAGCCAGTAGTGCCGGTGGTCGAAGGCGTAGGTCGGCAGCTCCAGGTGGGCGGTGCCGGTGGGCAGGAGGCCGGTCCAGTCCACCGCGACGCCCCGGACGAAGAGTTCGGCCACCGCGGTCAGTACGGTGTGCGCCTCGGGCCGGCCGTCGCGCAGGGCCGCGACGCAGACCGCGTCCTCCCCGGCGGACTCCGCCACCGCGCTGCTGAGCGCGGCGCCGGGGCCCAGCTCGACGAAGAGCGCTCCGCCCGGTCCGGCCGCCGCGGCGACGCCCTCGGCGAACCGGACCGGGCGGCGCACGTGGTCCACCCAGTAGGCGGGATCGGCCAGTTGGCCGGGCTCGGCCACCCGGCCGGTGACGTTGGAGATCACCGCGAGCTTGGGCTCGCCCCACGACACATTGGCCAGGGCGGTGGCGAACTCCGCCAGCATCGGCTCCATCAGCGCCGAGTGGAAGGCGTGCGAGACGGTCAGTTGCTTGACCTTGCGGCCCTGCTCGCGCAGTTGCTCCGCGGCCTTCAGCACGGCCGCCTCCTCACCGGAGAGGACCACCGAGGACGGGCCGTTCACCGCCGCCAGGTCCACGCCGTCACCGAGGAGTTCGGCGACCTCGTCTTCGGTCGCGGCGACCGCCACCATCGCGCCGCCCGAGGGCAGCGCCTGCATCAGCCGACCGCGTGCGGCGACCACCGCCGCCGCGTCACCGAGCGAGAGCACCCCGGCCACGTGCGCGGCCGTGATCTCCCCGATCGAGTGGCCCATGACGGCGTCCGGCCGGACACCCCAGGACTCGATCAGCCGGAACAACGCCGTCTCCACGGCGAACAGACCCGCCTGGGTGTACACGGTCTGGTCGAGGGATCCGGCCGTGCCGAGCACCACGTCCTTGACCGGGTGCTCGGTCCAGCCCGCCAACTGCGCGTCCAGCGCCGCGCAGGCCGCGTCGAAGGCCTCGGCGAACACCGGGTACCGCTCGGCCAGCTCACGGCCCATCCCGACCCGCTGCGAACCCTGACCCGGGAACACCAGCACCGTCCGATCGGTGTCGGACACCGTGCCCGTCACCAGGACGGGGCTGCTCTCACCCCGCGCCAGGGCGCTCAGCCCGGCCAGCGCCTCCTCCGACGAACCCGCCAGCACCACCGCGCGCTCCGACAGCAGCGCCCGCTGCGCCAGCAGCGCGGCGGCGATCTCCGCCGGCCCCGCCCCGGAGGTCTCGACGAAGGGCGCCAGCCGGTCGGCCTGCCCGGCCAGCGAGCCCGCGCTCTTCGCCGACAGCACCAGCGGCACCGCACCGGCCGGAGCTTCCTCGACCGCGACGGCCTGCGCCTCGGCCTCGACCGGGGCCTGCTCCAGGATCAGGTGCGCGTTCGTCCCGCTGACGCCGAAGGCGGACACCCCGCCACGCCGCGGTCGGCCGGTCTCCGGCCACTCCCGCGCCTCGGTCAGCAGCTCGACCGCGCCGGCCTGCCAGTCCACCTCGGTCGAGGGCTCCTCGACGTGCAGGGTGGGCGGCAGGACGCCGTGGCGCAGGGCCTCCACCATCTTGATCACACCGGCGACCCCGGCGGCCGCCTGCGCGTGCCCCAGGTTGGACTTCACGGACCCGAGCCAGAGCGGACGCCCCGGCTCCCGGTCCTGGCCGTAGGTGGCCAGCAGGGCCTGCGCCTCGATCGGGTCACCCAGCACCGTGCCCGTGCCGTGCGCCTCGACCGCGTCCACCTCGACGGTGGACAGGCCCGCGTTGGCCAGCGCCTTGCGGATCACCCGCTGCTGCGAGGGCCCGTTCGGCGCGGTCAGACCGTTGGACGCGCCGTCCTGGTTCACCGCGCTGCCGCGGACCACCGCGAGCACCCGGTGCCCCTTGCGCCGTGCCTCCGAGAGGCGCTCCAGCACCACCACACCCGCGCCCTCGGCCCAGCCGGTGCCGTCCGCCGTCGAGGAGAAGGCCTTGCAGCGGCCGTCGGGCGAGAGCGCCTGCTGGCGGGAGAACTCCACGAAGGTGTGCGGGTTGGCCAGCACCGTCGCGCCGCCGGCCAGCGCCATCGAGCACTCGCCCTGGCGCAGCGCCTGGGCGGCCAGGTGGATCGCCACCAGCGACGACGAGCAGGCCGTGTCCACGGTGACCGCCGGGCCCTCGAAGCCGAACACGTAGGAGACCCGGCCCGAGGCCACGCTGCCGGCGGAGCCCGTCGCGGTGAAGCCGCTCAGCTCCGGCGGCACCTCGCCGCCGAACCCGTAGCCCTGGCTCATGACGCCGGAGAAGACGCCGACGTCGGTGCCCTTCAGCGCGGCCGGGTCGATGCCCGCCCGCTCCAGCGCCTCCCAGGACGCCTCCAGCAGCAGCCGCTGCTGCGGGTCCATCGCGAGTGCCTCGCGCGGCGAGATCCCGAAGAACCCGGCGTCGAACAGGCCGGCCTCGTGCAGGAAGCCGCCCCGGTCGACGTAGGAGGTGCCGATCCGGCCGGGGTCGGCGTCGAACAGGCCGTCCAGGTCCCAGCCGCGGTCCTCCGGGAACGGGGAGAGGGCCTCCCGGCCGTCGGCGACCAGCCGCCAGAGGTCCTCCGGGCTCGCCACGCCGCCGGGCAGCCGGCAGGCCATGCCGACGATCGCGATCGGCTCGTCGGGGTCGGCGGGCAGGACGGCCGGCGCCGCGGGCCCGGCCGCGGCGGCCACGTGGCCGAACGCACCGTGCAGGTGGCGGGCCAGGGCGAGCGGGGTCGGGTAGTCGAAGACCACGGTGGTGGGCAGGTTGAGGCCGGTCGCCTCACGGACCCGGTTGCGCAGTTCGACGGAGGTCAGCGAGTCGAAGCCGGCGTCCTTGAACGCCTTCTCCGCCTTGACGCTGTCCGCCCCGGCGTGGCCGAGGACGGTCGCCACCTGGCCGCGGACCAGGTCGAGCAGCAGGGCCTCCTGCTCGCCGGCCGACAGCCCGGCCAGCCGGTCCGCCAGCCCGCCGCCGCTGCGCTGGGCGGCCGCCGCCCGGACGGCCTGCCGGCCGGCCCGGACCAGCCCCCGCATCAGCGGCTGGACGGCGCCGCCGGAGGCCGCGTCGGCGCGGGCCGCCCGCAGGTCGAGCTTGATCGGCACGACCAGCGCCCGGTCGGCGTGCAGGGCCGCGTCGAACAGGGCCAGGCCCTCGGCCGGGGTCAGCGCCAGGACGCCGCCGCGGCTCATCCGGGCCTGGTCCAGCTCGCTCAGGTGCGCGGTCAGGCCGGTGCTCTGCTCCCACAGGCCCCAGGCCAGCGAGACACCGGGCAGCCCGTCGGCCCGCCGGCGGGCCATCAGGGCGTCCAGGTAGGCGTTGGCGGCCGCGTAGTTGCCCTGGCCGGCCGAGCCGAACAGGCCGGCGGCGGAGGAGAACACCGCGAAGGCCGTCAGGCCCAGGTCGCGGGTCAGCTCGTGCAGGTGCTGTACGGCGGTCACCTTGGGCGCGAAGACCCCGGCGATCCGCTCGGGCGTCAGCGCGCCGATCACGCCGTCGTCCAGCACACCGGCGGTGTGCACGACGCCGGTCAGCGGGTGCTCGGCCGGGACGGCGGCCAGCAACGCGGCCACCGCCTCCCGGTCGGCGACGTCGCAGGCGGCGACCGTCACCGCCGCGCCCAGCCCGTCCAGTTCGGCCACCAGCTCCGGCGCGCCCTCGGCCCCGAGGCCGCTCCGGCTGGCCAGCACCAGGTGCCGGACGCCGTGCTCGGTGACCAGGTGCCGGGCCACCAGCGCGCCCAGCGAGCCGGTACCACCGGTGACCAGGACGGTCCCCTCCGGGCGGAAGGCCGGTTCGGCGCCGGTCGCGTCGCCACCGGGCGCGCGGACCAGCCGCGGTGCGGAGAGCACCCCGGCCCGGACCGCGATCTGCGGCTCGCCGGAGCCCAGCACGGCGGTGAGCAGCGGCTCGACGTCGGTGCCGGAGGTGAGGTCGGTGGCGGTGTCGGTGTCGGTGTCGATCAGGACGAGCCGGTCCGGGTTCTCCGCCTGGGCGGCGCGGACCAGGCCCCAGACGGCGGCGCCCGCCGGGTCGGTCACCGCGGCGTCGCCGCCGGCCGGCACCGCGCCCCGGGTCACCAGCACCAGCCGGGAGTCCTCCAGGCTCGGTGCGGCCAGCCAGGTCTGGACGAGGTCCAGGATCCGGTCGGTCAGGGCCAGGGCGTCGCCGCGCCGGTCGGTCGCCTCCACCAGCGCGACCACCGGGGAGGTGACGTTGTCGGCGAGGATCTGCACCTCGTCCGCGTGGAACAGCGGCACCCACGGCGGCAGCGTCTCGCCGCCGGCGGGGGTCTCGGGCAGGTCGGTCCAGTCCACCCGGAAGAGGGCGTCCGGGCCGGCGTCCGCCGCGGCGGAGGAGAGCTGCTCGGCGGAGACCGGCAGGAAGGCGAGCGCCTCCAGGGTCAGGACCGGGCCGCCGGTCTCGTCGGCGGCCTCCAGCGAGAGCCCGTTCCGGTCGGACGGCGCGAGCCGCACCCGCAGCGCCGAGGCGCCGGCGGCGTGCAGCGTCAGGCCGGTCCACTCGGCCGGCTGCCAGAGCCGCGGTCCGCCCGCGGTCCCGTCGGCCACGGCGGCGTGCCGCAGGCCGGACTGGAGGGCGGCGTCCAGCAGCGCCGGGTGGATGCCGAAGCGCCCGGCGTCGGCGCGCTGGTCCTCGGGCAGCGCGACCTCGGCGAAGACCTCCTCGCCGCGCCGCCAGAGCCCGCGGACGCCCTGGAAGGCCGGGCCGAGGGCGTAGCCGAGGCGGAGCAGGTCGTCGTAGAGCTCGTCGGCACTCGCCTGCCGGGCGCCGGTGGGCGGCCAGACGACGAGGTCGGCGTGCGCCTCGGTGCGGGCCGCCGCCGGGGAGAGCCGGCCGGTGGCGTGCCTGGTCCAGGCGCCGGTGTCGTCGCCGGCGTCCTCGCGGGCGGCGTAGACGTCGACGCTGCGGGCACCGCTCTCGTCGGGGCCGCCGACGGTGACCTGGACCCGGACGCCGCCGTGCTCGGGCAGCACCAGCGGGGCCTCGATCACCAGCTCATCGAGGGTGCCGCAACCGACCTCGTCACCGGCACGGACGGCCAGCTCCACCAGCGCGGCGCCGGGGACGGGGACGACCCCGCCGACGCCGTGGTCGGCCAGCCAGGGGTGGGTGCGCAGCGACAGCCGGGAGGTGAACGCCAGCCCGTCCGACTGCGGCAGCCGGACGACGGCGCCGATCAGCGGGTGGTCGACGGTGGCCTGGCCGAGCGAGGCCGCGTCGGTGGCCGGGGCGGTCTGCAGCCAGTAGTGCCGGTGGTCGAAGGCGTAGGTCGGCAGGTCGAGCGGGGCGGTGCCGGTGGGCAGCACGCCGCTCCAGTCCACGGCCACGCCGCGGACGAAGAGTTCGGCCATCGACAGGAACAGCCGGCGCGGACCGCCCTCGTCCCGTCGAAGCGAGCCGGTGACCAGGGCGTCGGCTGCGGTCTCGTCGACGATCTCGTTGATCGGCTGGACCAGGACGGGGTGGGCGCTGGACTCGACGAACACCGTGTGGCCCGCTTCGAGCAGCGCGGCGACGGCGGGGCCGAAGCGGACCTGGCCGCGCAGGTTGCGGTACCAGTAGCCGCCGTCCAGCACGCCCGCCTGGTCGATCCACTCGCCCGTGACGGTGGAGAGGAACGGGACCAGCGGGGCCTGGCTGCGGATCTCCGCGAAGGCTTCCGCCAGGGTCTCCTCGATCGCCTCGACATGGCGGGTGTGGGAGGCGTAGTCCACCGCGACCCGGCGCACCCGCACGCCGTCGGCCGCGAGGACCTCCAGCGCCTCGTCCAAGGCCTCGGCGTCACCGGCGACCACCACCGAGGCCGGGCCGTTGACGGCCGCGACCTCGACGCGGTCCGCCCAGCGCTCCAGGCGAGTCAGCGCCTCGCTCTCGGGGAGCGCGACCGACGCCATGCCACCGCGACCGGCCAGCTGACCGGCGATCACCTGGCTGCGCACCGCCACGATCCGCGCGGCGTCCTCCAGGGAGAGCGCACCGGCCACGCAGGCCGCCGCGATCTCGCCCTGGGAGTGGCCCAGCACGGCGTCCGGCAGCACGCCCACGGACGCCCAGACGGCGGCCAGACCGACCATCACCGCGAAGCTGGCCGGCTGGAGCACGTCCACCCGGTCGAGCAGCTCGGCCGGGGCCTCGCCGCGCAGCACCTCCTCCAGCGACCAGTCCACCCAGGGGCTCAGCGCCCGGGCACACTCAGCGATCCGCTCGGCGAACACCGGTGAGGCGTCCAGCAGTTCACGCCCCATCCCGGCCCACTGCGAGCCCTGCCCCGGGAACACCAGGACCGTCCGGCCCGCGCCGGCCGAGCCGAGCGAACCGCCGGTCACCAGGGCCGGGGCCGACTCGCCCCGGGCCAGCGCGCCCAGCCCGGCCAGCGCCTCCTCCGTCGAACCGGCCACCAGCACCGCGCGCTCGGAGAGCAGCGCGCGCCGGGACAGCAGCGCGTTCGCCGTGGCGGCGAGCGACGGCCGGTCCGCCGTGTCGAGGAAGGCCGCCAGGCGCGCGGCCTGACCGGCCAGCGAGCCGCTCGAGGCGGCCGACACCACCAGCGGCACCGTGTCGGCGCCCGGCAGCACGTCGCCCGCCGCCGGCTCGACGGCCGGCACCTCGGCGGACTCCTCCAGGATCAGGTGCGCGTTGGTGCCGCTGATCCCGAAGGAGGAGATCCCGGCCCGGCGCGGCCGGTCGCCGGCGGCCCAGTCGCGCGCCTCGGTCAGCAGCTCGACCGCACCGGCGGACCAGTCCACCTCCGGGGTCGGCGCGCTGACGTTCAGTGTGGAGGGCAGCACGCCGTGCCGCAGCGCCTGCACCATCTTGATGACGGCCGCGACACCGGCCGCGGCCTGGGTGTGGCCGATGTTGGACTTCAGCGAGCCGAGCCAGAGCGGACGCTCCGGGTCGCGGTCCCGGCCGTAGGTGGCCAGCAGCGCCTGCGCCTCGATCGGGTCGCCCAGCGCCGTTCCGGTGCCGTGCGCCTCCACCGCGTCGATGTCCGAGGCGGCCAGGCCCGCGTTGGCCAGTGCCTTGCGGATCACCCGCTGCTGCGAGGGGCCGTTGGGCGCGGTCAGACCGTTCGACGCGCCGTCCTGGTTCACCGCGCTGCCGCGCAGCACCGCGAGCACCTGGTGCCCGTTGCGCCGGGCCTCGGACAGCCGCTCCAGGACCACGATGCCGACGCCCTCGGAGAGGATGGTGCCGTCGGCGCCCGCCGAGAACGCCTTCACCCGGCCGTCGGCGGCGAGGCCGCGCTGGCGCGACATGCCGAGGACGCCGACCGGCGAGCCCATCACGGCGACGCCGCCGGCCAGCGCCAGCGAGCACTCGCCGGACCGCAGCGCCTGCGCGGCCAGGTGGATCGCCACCAGCGAGGAGGAGCACGCCGTGTCCACCGTGACCGCCGGGCCCTCGAAGCCGAACACGTAGGAGACCCGGCCGGAGGCCACACTGCCCGCGGTCGCGGTGGTGACGAAGCCTTCGAGCTCGGCGGGCATGCTGGTCAGCGACTCGACGTAGTCGTGGATGGAGACACCGGAGAAGACGCCGATGTTGCCGCCCCGCGCCGTGCCGGGGTTGATGCCGGCCCGCTCCAGCGCCTCCCACGAGGCCTCCAGCAGCAGCCGCTGCTGCGGGTCCATCGCCAGCGCCTCGCGCGGCGAGATCCCGAAGAACTCGGCGTCGAACTCCCCGGCGTCGCGCAGGAAGCCGCCCTTGTGGACGTAGGAGGTGCCGGGCTTCGCCGCGTCGTCGTCGAAGAGCTCGTCGAGGTTCCAGCCGCGGTTGTCCGGGAAGCCGACCATGCCGTCGCGGCCCTCGTGCACCAGGCGCCACAGACCCTCGGGGTCGACCACGCCGCCGGGCAGCCGGCAGGCCATGCCGACGATGGCGATCGGCTCGTCCGGGTCGGCCGCGACCACGGTGGGGGCGGCGGCGGCACCGGCCGCGGTGTCGCCGAGCTCCTCGCGCAGGAAGCGGGCGAGCGCCACCGGCGTGGGATAGTCGAAGATCAGGGTGGCGGGCAGCTTGACCCCGGTCGCGGCGCTCAGCCGGTTGCGGAGCTCGACCGCGGTGAGCGAGTCGAAGCCGATGTCGCTGAAGCCCCGGGTGCCCTGGGCCAGTTCGTGGCCGTTGAAGCCGAGCACCGCGGTGGCCTCGGCCTGGACGATGCCCAGCAGGATGCTCTCCTGCTCGGCCTCGGACTTCCCCGCCAGGCGGCGGACCAGCCCGCTGCCGTCCCCGGCGGCGGCCCGTGCCACCCGGCGCCCGCTCCGCACCAGGCTGCGCAGCATGTGCGGGACGGCGCCGCCGGACGCGGTCTCCGAGCGCAGCGCCCGCAGGTCGAGCTTGATCGGGACGAGCAGTGCCTGCTCGGCCCGCAGGCCGGTGTCGAAGTGGGCCAGGCCCTCGGCCGGGGTCAGCGCCAGGACGCCGCCGCGGCTCATCCGGGCCTGGTCGACCTCGCTCAGGTGGGCGGTCAGGCCGGTGCTCTGCTCCCAGAGGCCCCAGGCCAGCGAGAGACCGGGCAGTCCGCCGGCCCGCCGGCGGGTCATCAGGGCGTCCAGGTAGGCGTTGGCGGCGGCGTAGCTGCCCTGGCCGGCCGAGCCGAGCAGCGCGGCGGCGGACGAGAAGACCACGAACGTCCGCAGCTGCGGGGCGAGTTCGCGGGTCAGCTCGTCCAGGTGGCGCACCGCGGTCGCCTTGGGCGCGAAGACCCCGGCGATCCGCTCCGGCGTCAGCGCGCCGATCACCCCGTCGTCCAGGATGCCGGCCAGGTGGACGAGGCCGGTCAGCGGGTGTTCGGCCGGGACGGCGGTCAGCAGCGCGGCCACCGCCTCCCGGTCGGCGACGTCGCTCGCGACCACCGACACCGTGGCGCCGAGTCCGGCGAGTTCGTCGGCCAGTTCGTCGGCGCCCTCGGCGGCGGGGCCCCGGCGGCCGGCCAGCACCAGGTGCCGGACGCCGTGCTCGGTGACCAGGTGGCGGGCGACCACGGCGCCGAGCGAGCCGGTGCCGCCGGTGACCAGGACGGTGCCGTCCGGGTCGAAGGCGGTGGCAGGGGCCTCCTCCGGGGCGGCGTCGGCGCGCACCAGTCGGGAGGCGGAGAGCGCCGTGCCGCGCACCGCGACCTGCGGCTCGCCGGAGGCCAGCACCGCCCCGAGGACGGCTCCCGCCCCGGCCGCGGCGGCGGGGTCGAGGTCGACCAGGACGATCCGGTCCGGGTTCTCCGCCTGGGCGGCGCGGACCAGGCCCCAGACGGCGGCGCCGGCCGGGTCGGTCACGGCGGCCTCGCCACCGGCCGGGACGGCGCCCCGGGTGGCGACCACCAGGCGGGCCTCCGCCAGGCCCGGTGCGGCCGTCCAGGCCTGGATCGCGGCCAGCACCCGGCAGGTGAGCTCCAGCGGGTCGGCCTCGGCGTCGGCCGCGGTCGCGTCCAGCACGGCGACCGCCGGCACGTTCTCGCGGGCGGCCAGCGCGGCCACGTCCTCCGGTCCGGACAGCGGGGCCCAGACCGGCGCGGCCGTGGCGCCCTCGGGCGCGGGCAGCCCGGTCCACTCGACCCGGAACAGCGAGTCCCGGCCGTCCTGGCCGGCCGCGCTGCCCAACTGCTCGGCGGAGACCGGCAGCGAGACCAGCGAGTCCATCGTCAGGACCAGCTCGCCGGCCTCGTCGGCGGCCTGGAAGGAGAGCGCGTCGGTGCCCCGGGGGGCGACCCGCACCCGCAGCGCGGAGGCGCCCAGCGCGTGCAGCACCAGCCCGTTCCAGGCGAACGGCAGCACGTTGCGGCCGTCCTCCGGGTTGGTGAACGCGTTGGTGTGCAGGGCGGCGTCCAGCAGGGCGGGGTGGATCCCGAACCGGTCGGCGTGCTCCCGCTGCTCCGGCGGCAGCACGGCCTCGGCGAAGAGCTCCTCGCCGCGCCGCCAGACCGCCCGCAGGCCCTGGAACGCCGGGCCGTAGGAGTAGCCGCGGACGACCAGGTCGGTGTAGAAGTCCTCGATCTCCACGGGCTCGGCGCCGGCCGGCGGCCAGGCGGCGAAGTCCACGGCGGGCGTGGTGCTGCCGCTCGGGGCGGCGGACGAGAGCAGACCGGTCGCGTGCCTGGTCCACTCGCCGTCGCCGTCCTCGCCGGCGGCGTCCTCGCGCAGCGAGTAGACGTCCACCGTGCGGGAGCCGGTCGGGCCGGGGCCGCCGACGGCGACCTGGACCCGCACGCCGCCCTGCTCGGGCAGCACCAGCGGGGCCTCGATGACCAGCTCTTCGAGGATGCCGCAGCCGAACTCGTCGCCCGCGCGCACCGCCAGGTCGACGTAGACGGTGCCGGGGACGATCACCACGCCCTGCATGGCGTGGTCGGCGAGCCAGGGGTGGGTGCGCAGCGACAGCCGGGAGGTGAAGACCAGCCCGTCCGACTGCGGCAGCCGCACCACCGCGCCGAGCAGCGGGTGGTCGGTGCCGGTGAGGCCCAGCGAGGCGGCGTCGGTGGCCGATCCGGTCAGCTGGAGCCAGTAGTGCTGGTGGTCGAAGGCGTAGGTCGGCAGGTCGACCAGGGCGGTGTCGGCCCCGGCCGGCAGCTGGCCGGTCCAGTCCACGGCGACGCCCCGGACGAAGAGTTCGGCCATCGAGGTCAGCAGGCGGCGCGGGCCGCCCTCGTCGCGCCGAAGCGAGCCGGTGACCACGGCCGAGGCGTCGGCGGCGTCCACCAGCTCGCTGATCGGCTGGACCAGTACCGGGTGGGCGCTGGACTCGACGAAGACGGTGTGGCCGGCGCCGAGCAGTGCGGTGATCGCCGGGCCGAAGCGGACCTGGCCGCGCAGGTTGCGGTACCAGTAGCCGCCGTCCAGCACGCCCGCCCCGTCGATCCACTCACCGGTGACGGTGGAGAGGAACGGGACCAGCGGGGCCTGGCTGCGGATGTCCGCGAAGGCCTCGCCGAGGGTCTCCTGGATCGCCTCGACGTGCCGGGAGTGGGAGGCGTAGTCCACCGCGATCCGCCGCACCCGCACGCCCTGGTCCTCCAGCGCGTCGAGGGCCTCGTCGAGGGCCTCGGCGTCACCGGCGACCACGACCGAGGCCGGGCCGTTGACGGCGGCGACCTCGACGCGGTCCGCCCAGCGCTCCAGCCGCTCGACGGCGTCGGTCTCGGAGAGCGCCACCGAGGCCATCCCGCCGCGCCCGGCGAGGCTGCCCGCGATCACCTGGCTGCGCACCGCCACGATCCGCGCGGCGTCCTCCAGCGACAGCGCACCGGCCACGCAGGCCGCCGCGATCTCGCCCTGGGAGTGCCCGACCACCGCGTCCGGCAGCACGCCCACGGACGCCCAGACGGCGGCCAGACCGACCATCACGGCGAAGCTGGCCGGCTGGAGCACGTCGACGCGCTCCAGCAGCTCGGCCGGGGCCTCGCCGCGCAGCACGTCCTCCAGCGACCAGTCCACCCAGCGCTCCAGCGCCGCCGCGCACTCCGCGACGCGCGCGGCGAACACCGGGGAGGAGTCCAGCAGTTCACGGCCCATGCCGACCCACTGCGAACCCTGCCCCGGGAAGACCAGGACGAGCTTGCCCGCCCCGGTCGCGCTCCCCGTCACCAGCCCGGCGGCGGATTCGCCCCGGGCCAGCGCGGCCAGCCCGGCCAGCGCCTCGTCCCGCGAACCGGCCACCAGCACCGCCCGCTCGCCGAGCACCGCGCGCCGGGTGGCCAGCGTCCCCGCCACACCGGCGAGGGAGACCCCCTCCGCGGCCTCGAGGAAGGAGACCAGCCGCTCGGCCTGGCCCGTCAGGGACCCCTCGGAGGCCGCCGAGACCACCAGCGGCACCACGGCGTCGGGCGCGGCCGCGGCCCGGGCAGGCTCCTCCTCGGGAACCTGCTCCAGAATCAGGTGCGCGTTGGTGCCGCTGGCGCCGAAGGAGGAGACCCCGGCCCGGCGCGGCCGCCCGGTCTCCGGCCAGGGCCGGGTCTCGGTCAGCAGCTCGACGGCGCCCGCCGTCCAGTCCACCTGCGGGGTGGGCGCGTCGACGTGCCGGGTGGCCGGCATCACGCCGTGCCGCAGCGCCTGCACCATGTTGATCACACCGGCGACCCCGGACGCCGCCTGGGTGTGGCCGATCACCGACTTGACCGAGCCGAGCCGCAGCGGCTCCCGGCCGTCCACGCGGTCCTGCCCGTACGTGGCCAGCAGCGCCTGTGCCTCGATCGGGTCGCCGAGGACGGTGCCGGTGCCGTGGCCCTCGACCATGTCGATGTCGCCCGTGGACAGGTTGGCGCTGTCCAGCGCCTTGCGGATGACCCGCTGCTGGGCGGGGCCGTTGGGCGCGGTCAGACCGTTGGAGGCGCCGTCCTGGTTGAGCGCGGAGCCGCGGACGACCGCCAGCACGCGGTGGCCGAGCTCCCTGGCCCGGGAGAGCTTCTCCAGCAGGACGACACCGGCGCCCTCGGCCCAGCTGGAGCCGTCGGCGCAGGCCGCGTAGGACTTGCAGCGGCCGTCGAAGGCCAGGCCGCGCTGGCGGGCGAAGCCCACGAAGCCGCCCGGGGTGGACATCACGGTCGCACCGCCGGCCAGCGCCATCGAGCACTCGCCGCGGCGCAGCGCCTGGGCGGCCAGGTGGATGGCGACCAGCGACGAGGAGCACATGGTGTCGACGGTGACCGCCGGGCCCTCCAGCCCGAGCGAGTAGGCGACCCGGCCGGATGCGACACCGCCGGCGGTGCCCAGGGCCCGCTCCAGGCTGAGGAAGCCCTCGTAGCCGCTGAGGTCCGGGGCGTAGTCCTGGTGCACGATGCCGGCGAACACGCCGATGTCGGTGCCCCGGACGGAGTGCGGGGCGATGCCGGCCCGCTCCAGGGCCTCCCAGGACACCTCCAGCAGCTGCCGCTGCTGCGGGTCCATGGCGAGCGCCTCGCGCGGCGAGATGCCGAAGAACCCGGCGTCGAACTGGCCGGCGTCGTGCAGGAAGGCGCCCTCGCGGACGTAGGTGGTGCCGGGGTTGTCCGGGTCCGGGTGGTAGAGGCCTTCGAGGTCCCAGCCCCGGTCCTCGGGGAACGTGGTGTACACGTCGGTGCCGTCGGTGACGACCCGCCAGAGGTCCTCGGGGGTACGGATCCCGCCCGCGTACCGGCAGGCCATCGACACGATGGCGATGGGCTCGGCAGGGGCCTCCAGGAGCTTCTGGTTCTCCTGCTGGAGCCGCGCGTTCTCCTTCAGCGAGGCACGAAGTGCGTTGACGATCTGCTCGTCCGGCGTCGTCATGTTCCTACGTCCTCCGTGTCAGTCCGCTGTCAGTGGTCAGCTGGTCGTACCGGGTCATCGGGGCGGTTCAGGGCCGTTCAGGGCGGTTCGGGGTGGCACGGGTGGTCGCCGGGCGTCCGGGTCAGTTCCGGCCGAGGGCGCGCTGCACCAGGTCGGCGACGTCCATGGCATCGATCAGGTCGGCGTCGTCCTCGGCCGGTTCGGCCGCCGCGTCGGGTGCGGGGGCGTCCTCGGTCTCGACGAGGGCGAGCAGGGTGTCCAGGAGGCCGGCCTCCTTGAAGCGGGCGAACGGGACGTCCGCGAGCGCGCGCCGCAGGTCGTCCTCCCGCCCGTCGAGGTCGTCGCCGGTGTCCCGCAGGAGTTCGGCGCGGAGGTAGCCGACGAGGGCGTCCGGGGTGGGGTAGTCGAAGATCAGGGTCGCGGGCAGCCGCAGGCCGGTGGCGACGTGCAGGCTGTTGCGCAGGTTGACGGCGGCCAGCGAGTCGAAGCCGACCTCCTGGAAGGCCTGCAGCGGGCCGATGCTCTCGGCGCCGCTGTGGCCGAGGACGGTCGCGGCGTGGCCGCAGACCAGCTTCAGCAGGATCCGGCCCTGCTCGGCCTCCGGGACGGCCCGCAGCGAGTCCACCAGCGAGGAGGTGGTGTCACTGTTCCCGCTGTCCGGCTGGGAGGCCCGCAGCGCGGCGTCGGCCTCGGGGAGGTCGGCGAAGAGCGGGCTGGCCCGGACGGAGGTGAACGCCGGGATGAAGGCGTCCCAGTCCATGTCGGCCACCGTGACGAACTTCTCGTGCGCCCGCACCGCCTGCTCGAAGGCGGTCATCGCGACCTGCGGGGCCATCGGCAGGACGCCCCGGCGGCGCAGCTGGGCGAGGGTCGCCTCGTCCATCCCGGCGCCGACCTGGTCGAGGGCGCCCCAGGCGATCGAGGTCGCCCGCAGGCCGCGTCCGCGACGCCACTCGACCAGCGCGTCCAGCACGGTGTTGGCCGCGCCGGAGACGCCCTGCCCGCCGCCGCCCCAGACGCTGGCGATCGAGGAGAAGACGACGAACGCGTCGAGCGGGGTGTCGGCGAACAGCTCGTCGAGCCAGAAGGCGGTGTCCACCTTGGCGGCGAAGACCTCGGCGAGGTCCGCCGCGCCGGTGTCGGTGACGGAGCCGGTCCAGGCCATGTCGGCCGCGTGCAGCACGGCGGTGAGCGGCTGGTCCGCGGGCGCCTCGGCGACCAGCCGGGCGAGTGCGTCCCGGTCGGCGTCGGCGCAGGCCACCACGGTGGTGCCGGTGCCCAGTGCGGCGAGTTCCGCCCGCAGCCCGGCCAGGTCCTCCTCGGCCGTCCGGGGGCCGGTGGTGACGATCAGCCGGCTCGCGCCGGACTCCGCCAGCCAGAGCGAGGCGTTGCGGCCGAGCCCCTCGGCACCGCCGGTCACCAGCACGGTGCCGCTCGGCTGCCAGCCGCCCGTGGTGGGCTCCGGCGCGGCCTTGCGGACCAGCCGGCGGCTGTAGACGCCGGAGCGGCGGACGGCGAGCTGGTCGTCGCCGGCGGCGCCGTTCAGCGCGCCGAGCAGGTACTGCGCCGTCCGGGTGTCGTGCGCCGCGGGCAGGTCGATCAGACCGCCCCAGCGGTCGGGGAACTCCAGCGCGGCGGCCCGGCCCAGGCCCCACAGCGCGGCCTGCGCCGGCGCGGTGAGGGTGTCCTGGATCCCGATGTTCACGGCGCCCCGGGTGAGGCACCAGAGCGGGCGGCCGGGCGCGGCGTCGCCGAGCGCCTGGATCAGCGCGAGGGTGGCCACCGTGGCGCTCACGTCCGGCCCGGTGGTCCCGGGGTCGAGCGCGAGCAGCGAGAGCACGCCGGTCACGTCCTGCTCGGCCAGCACGGCGGTCAGCCGTTCGGTGAGGCGGGCACGGGTGGTCTCCTCGGCCGCGACCTCCAGGGTGACGAGGTCGAGCCCCTGCGCGGCCAGCGCGGCCGGCAGGCCGTCGACGGGTGCGTCCGCCGGTCGCCCGGACGGGACGACCACCAGCCACCGGCCGCCCGGCACACCGACGGCCTCGCGTTCGAGCGGCCGCCAGGTGACGTTGTAGCGCAGCTTCTCGGCGCTGGACCGGCGCCGCCGCCGGCCCCGCCAGTCGGCCAGGACGGGGGTCAGCGTGCGCAGCGCCTCGCGCTGGTCGGCCGCGGCCAGGTCGAGCAGCCGGGCGAGCGAGTCGGGGTCGGTCTGCTCCACGGCCGCCCAGAAGTCGGCGTCCGCGCCCTCGGCCGCTGAGGCGGCGTCGTCGGGCGTCTCGCCCTCCTGGAGCCAGAAGTGCCGGCGGTCGAAGGCGTAGGTCGGCAGCTCCGCCAGCGGGGCGTCGGCCCCGGCCGGCAGGATGCCGGTCCAGTCCACGGCGACGCCCCGGACGAAGAGTTCGGCCATCGAGGCCAGCAGCCGGCGCGGCCCGCCCTCCTCGCGGCGGAGCGTGCCGCCGACGACGGCGCGCAGCCGGACGCTGTCGTCCTCGGCGGTGTCGAAGGTCTCGTTGACCGGCTGGACCAGTACGGGGTGCGCGCTCGCCTCGACGAAGACGGTGTGGCCCTGGCCGAGCAGGGCGGCGACGGCCGGGCCGAAGCGGACCTGGCCGCGCAGGTTGCGGTACCAGTAGCCGCCGTCCAGCACGTCGGCCTCGTCGATCCACTCGCCCGTGACGGTGGAGAAGAACGGGACCAGCGGGGCCTGGCTGCGGATGTCCGCGAAGGCCTTCGCCAGGGTGTCCTCGATCGCCTCGACGTGGCGGGTGTGGGAGGCGTAGTCCACCGCCACCCGGCGCACCCGGACACCGTCGGCCGCCAGGACCTCCAGCGCCTCGTCCAGCGCCTCGGCGTCACCGGCCACCACCACGGAGGTCGGACTGTTGACCGCGGCGACCTCCACCCGGTCCGCCCACGGCGCCAGCCGAACCAGCGCGTCGGCCTCGGAGAGCGCCGCCGAGGCCATCCCGCCGCGCCCGGCGAGGCTGCCGGCGATCACCTGGCTGCGCACCGCCACGATCCGCGCGGCGTCCTCCAGGGAGAGCGCACCGGCCACGCAGGCCGCCGCGATCTCGCCCTGCGAGTGGCCCAGCACGGCGTCCGGCACCAGGCCGACCGAGGCCCAGACGGCGGCCAGGCCGACCATCACGGCGAAGCTCGCCGGCTGGAGCACGTCCACCCGGTCCAGCAGCTCGGCCGGCGCGTCCCCGCGCAGCACGTCCACCAGCGACCAGTCCACCCACGGGCCCAGCGCCCGGGCGCACGCGGCCACCCGCTCGGCGAACACCGGGGAGGCGTCCAGCAGTTCACGCCCCATCCCGACCCACTGCGAACCCTGTCCCGGGAAGACCAGCACGGTGCGGCCCGGTCCGCCGGAGGACGCGGCGGTCCCGGTCACCACGGCGGGGCTGCGCTCGCCCCGGGCCAGCGCGGCCAGCCCGGCCAGCGCCTCGGACCGCGAACCGGCCACCACCACCGCGCGCTCGGCGAGTACCGCCCGTCGCGAGATCAGTGCCCCGGCGACTCCGGCGAGCGGCGCGGCCTGCGCCGACTCCACGAAGGCCACCAGCCGGCCGGCCTGGCCCGCCAGCGAGGCGGCGCTCCGCGCCGACACCACCAGCGGCACCACCGCGTCGGGCGCGGGCCCGTCGGCCGGCTCCGCCGGGACCGGCTCGGGGCCCTCCTCCAGGATCACGTGCGCGTTGGTCCCGCTCGCACCGAACGACGAGACCGCCGCGCGGCGCGGCCGGCCGTCGCGCGGCCACTCCCGTGCCTCGGTGAGCAGCTCGACGGCGCCCGCCGCCCAGTCCACCTGCGGGGTCGGCTCGGTGACGTGCAGGGTCGCGGGCATCACGCCGTGCCGCATCGCCTCCACCATCTTGATCACGCCGGAGACACCCGCCGCCGCCTGGGTGTGGCCGATGTTGGACTTCAGCGAGCCGAGCCGCAACGGCCGGTCGGCGGGCCGGTCCTGGCCGTAGGTGGCCAGCAGGGCCTGGACCTCGATCGGGTCGCCCAGCGAGGTGCCGGTGCCGTGGCCCTCGACCACGTCCACCTCGGCGGCGCTCAGGCCCGCGTTCGCCAGCGCCCGGCGGATCACCCGTTGCTGCGAGGGGCCGTTGGGCGCGGTCAGACCGTTCGACGCGCCGTCCTGGTTCACCGCGCTGCCGCGCAGTACGGCCAGGATCCGGTGCCCGTTGCGCCGCGCCTCGGAGAGCCGCTCCAGCACCACGACGCCCACGCCCTCGGCCCAGCCGGTGCCGTCGGCCGTCGCCGAGTAGGCCTTGCAGCGGCCGTCGGCGGAGAGGCCGCGCTGCCGCGAGAACTCCAGGAAGGCGTCCGGGCTGGACATCACGGTCGCGCCGCCGGCCAGTGCCATCGAGCACTCGCCGCGCCGCAGCGCCTGCGCGGCCAGGTGCATCGCCACCAGGGACGACGAGCAGGCCGTGTCCACGGTGACCGCCGGGCCCTCGAACCCGAACACGTAGGACACCCGGCCCGAGGCGACGCTGGAGGACGTCCCGGTCATCACGTAGCCCTGCACGTCGTCGGGCACCTGCCGCAGCCGGGTCACGTAGTCGTGGTGGACGATGCCGGTGAAGACGCCGATGTCGCGGCCCCGGGTGGAGAGCGGGTCGATCCCGGCCCGCTCCAGTGCCTCCCAGGAGGTCTCCAGCAGCAGCCGCTGCTGCGGGTCCATGGCGAGTGCCTCACGCGGCGAGATGCCGAACAGCCCGGCGTCGAACTGGGCCGCGTCGTGCAGGAATCCGCCGACCCGGGTGTAGCTGGTGCCCGGGTGGGCCGGGTCCGGGTGGTACAGCTTGTCGACGTCCCAGTCCCGGTCGGTGGGGAAGGCGGAGAGCCCGTCCCGCCCCTCCGCGACCATGGTCCAGAGCTCCTCGGGGGTGTTCACGCCGCCCGGCAGCCGGGTGCTCATGGCGATGATGGCGATCGGCTCGTCCGGGTCGGTGGCGGCCGCCGTGGCCGCCTGCCCGTCCGCCGGCCGCTCGCCGAGCAGCTCGGCGCGCAGGTGGTCGGCCAGTGCGGCCGGGGTCGGGTAGTCGAAGACCAGGCTGGTCGGCAGGGACAGGCCGGTGAAGTCCTGCAGCCGGTTGCGGAGTTTGACGGCGCTGAGCGAGTCGAAGCCGAGTTCGCGGAACGGCTGGCCGGCGTCGAAGGAGTCGGCGCCCTGGTGCCCCAGGACGGCGGCGGCGCTCTCCTGCACCAGCGCCATCAGCCGGCGGTGCTGTTCCGCGGGGGCGAGGTCGGCCAGGCGGGCGGCCGTCGAACCGCCGGCCGCCGCACCGCGCCGCACCACGCGCCGCGCCAGCGGGGCGTCCGCCGCGGCCGCCGGAACCGCCACGGGAGCGGCGTCGGCCCGGGTGGCCCCGTCGGTGGCCGCCGGCGTCAACGGCCCGATGGTGGCGACCGGTTCGCCCTGCTCGTCGGCCAGCTCCACCAGGTGGCGCCCGCCCTCGACCGGGGTGATCCGCAGCCGCAGGGCGGCGGCGCCCTCCGCGTACACGGCGAGCTCGGCGCAGGCGGCCGGCTCGCGGTCGCGCCCGTCGGCGTCACCTCCGGTGTGCGCGGCGAGGACCTTCAGCGCGGTGTCGACGAGTGCCGGGTGGAGCGTGAACGCCTCGGCCTCGGCCAGGAGTTCGGCGGGCAGCTCGATGTCGGCGAGGAGCCCGCCGTCGCGCTGCCAGAGCCTGCGGACGCCGGCCACCTTCGCGGGGGGGGACACGGTGTCCGTCGCCTCGCCGGTGTCCGCAGTGTCCGCTGCGTCCTCGGCGGACGGCCAGTCCCGCAGGTCGAAGCCGGGCTGCGGCAGCCCGGGGGCCAGTAGGGCGCGGGCGTGGCAGACCCAGGGGCCCTGCTCCGGGCCGGTCGGCCGGGAGTGCACCCCGGCGCGGCGCAGGCCGTCCGTGCCCGGGGCCTCCACCGAGACCCGCAGCTGGAGGTCCCCGTGGCCGGGCAGGACCAGCGGCGTCGCCACGGTGAGCTGCCGGACGGCGCCGCTGGCGGCCTCGCTGCCGGCCAGGACGAACAGGTCCAGCAGCACGGCTACCGGGACGGCGGTGTCACCGGGGCCGGCCGGGTCGACCAGCAGGCCGCGGCTGCGCCGGGTCAGCCGCCCGGTGAGCACGACGCCGGTGCCGCCGTCCTCACCGGGGACGTCGACGACGGTGCCGAGCAGCGGGTGCCCGGTGCTGCGGGCGCCGAGTGCCTCGGCGTCCGCGGCGGCGCCGCTCTCGACCCAGTACCGCTCGTGCTGGAAGGCGTAGGTGGGCAGTTCGGCGCCGACCGCCGTGACCGGCCGGCCGAGGACGGCGGGCCAGTCCACGTCCACGCCGCGCACGTGCAGTTCGGCGAGCGCGGTGAGGACGGCGGTGTCGTCGGGGGTGTCGCCGCGCAGGGTGGCGACGCAGCCGCCGGCCTGCCGCTCGCCGAGCGTGCCGAGCGCCATCGCGGTCAGCACCCCGCCCGGGCCCAGTTCGAGGTAGGTCGCGGCGCCCTGGTCGCGCAGCGCGGTGACCGCGTCGCCGAACCGGACGGCGTCGCGCACCTGGTCGATCCAGTACGCCGCCGTCCCGAAGTGCCCCTCCTCGGCGAGCCGGCCGGTGACGGTGGAGACCACGGGGATGCTGCCCGGCCGGTACCTCAACTTGGCCGCGACCGCCTCGAACTCCGCCAGCATCGGCTCCATCAGGGCCGAGTGGAAGGCGTGGCTGACGGTGAGCCGCCGGGTCTTGTGACCGGTCCGGGCCAGCTCGGCCGCGACGGCGAGCACGGCGTCCTCGGCGCCGGAGAGCACCAGCGAGTCGGGGCCGTTGACCGCCGCGACACCGACCACGCCCGCCGCGCCGGCCAGCAGCGGCGCGACGTCGGCCTCGGTGGCCCGCACCGCGACCATCGCGCCGCCGGCCGGCAGTGCCTGCATCAACCGCCCTCGGGCGGCGACCAGTTCGCCCGCCGAGGCGAGGTCGAGGATGCCGGCGGCGTGGGCGGCGGCGAGCTCGCCGATCGAGTGCCCGGCCAGCAGGTCGGGCCGTACGCCCCAGGAGGTGAAGAGCCGGAACAGTGCCGTCTCCAGGGCGAAGAGACCGGCCTGGGTGTACAGGGTCTCGTCGAGCAGCGCGGCCTCTGCCGTACCGGGGTCGGCGAAGACGATCTCGTGCAGCGGGCGCGTCGACGCGCCGTCCAGGTGCCGCTCGACGGCGGCGCAGGCGGCCGCGAAGGCGTCCCGGAAGACCGGGAATGCCTCGGCGAGGCGGCGGCCCATCCCGGCCCACTGGCTGCCCTGCCCGGTGAAGAGGAAGGCCAGCCTGCCGTCGGCGGCGGCGGCGTTGCCGACCACGGTCGTGGCGTCGGGCGTGCCCGCTTCGAGGGCGCGCAGGGCGTCGGCCAGCTGCCGGCGGTCGCCCGCCAGCAGCACCGCGCGGTGGTCGAGCCCGGCCCGGGCGGTGGCGAGCGCGTGGGCGGTCCCGGCCAGCGGGACGTCGGACCGGTCGTCGACGAAGCGGGCGAGCCGCCCCGCCTGGCCGCGCAGCGCGGCCGCCGACCTGGCCGAGACCGGCACCGGGACGGGCACCGGCGGCGCCTGGGCGGCGTCGGCCGGCGCCTGCGGCGGCGCGGGCTCCGGCACGGCGGCGGCGTCGGCCGGCGCCTGCTGCACCAGGACGTGCGCGTTGGTCCCGCCGATGCCGAAGGAGGACACCCCCGCGCGGCGCGGGCGGCCGGTCTCCGGCCAGTCCCGGGCCTCGGTCAGCAGCTCGACCGCGCCCACGGACCAGTCCACATGGGTCGAGGGCCGGTCCACGTGCAGCGTCCGGGGCAGGACGCCGTGCCGGATGGCCATCACCATCTTGATCACCCCGGCCACCCCGGCCGCGGCCTGGGTGTGGCCGATGTTCGACTTGACCGAGCCGAGCCAGAGCGGCTCCTGCCCGTCCACGCGGTCCTGCCCGTACGTGGCCAGCAGCGCCTGCGCCTCGATCGGGTCGCCGAGGACGGTGCCGGTGCCGTGCGCCTCGACCGCGTCCACCTCGGCCGGCGAGAGGCCCGCGTTCGCCAGCGCCGTGCGGATCACCCGCTGCTGGGAGAGCCCGTTCGGCGCGGTCAGACCGTTGGACGCGCCGTCCTGGTTGACCGCGCTGCCGCTGATCACCGCCAGGACCTGGTGGCCGCGCCGGCGCGCCTCGGAGAGCCGTTCGACGAGCAGCACGCCCACGCCCTCGGCCCAGCCGGTACCGTCCGCGCCGTCCGCGAAGGCCTTGCAGCGGCCGTCCGGGGCCAGCCCGCGCTGCCGGGAGAACTCCACGAAGGTCTCCAGGTTGCCCATCACCATCACGCCGCCGGCCAGCGCCATCGAGCACTCGCCCCGGCGCAGCGCCTGGGCCGCGAGGTGCAGGGCGACCAGCGAGGAGGAGCAGGCGGTGTCGACCGTGACGGCCGGGCCCTCGAAGCCGAACTGGTAGGCGACGCGGCCCGACAGGACGCTGCCGGAGCCGCCGGTGAGCCGGAAGCCCTCGACGCCGGCCGCCCGGTGCATCCGCACGGTGTAGTCGTGGCTGTTGACGCCGACGAAGACGCCGATGTCCTGGCCGCCCAGCCCGGTGGGGTCGATCGCGGCGCGTTCGAAGGCCTCCCAGGAGGTCTCCAGCAGCAGCCGCTGCTGCGGGTCCATCGCCAGCGCCTCGTTCGGCGAGATGCCGAAGAAGCCGGCGTCGAACCCGGTGGCGTCGTCGAGGAAGGCGGCGTGGCGGACGTAGGTCTTGCCCGCGCTGTCCGGGTCGGCGTCGTAGTGCCGCTCGATGTCCCAGCCGCGGTCCTCGGGGAACTCGGTGACGGCGTCGACCCCGTCGGCCACCAGCCGCCAGAGGTCCTCGGGGCTGTGCACCCCGCCCGGGAGGCGGCAGGACATCGCCACGATCGCGATCGGCTCGTCGGGGTCGACGGCAGCGGCGCTCGCGCGGCCCGTCCCGGCGCCGTCCGGGGCGGTGGTGCCGAACAGCCTGACGCGCAGGTGCTCGGCGAGGGCGACCGGCTTCGGGTAGTCGAAGACGATGGTCGAGGAGAGCATGAGTCCGCTCGCGGAGGCCAGCCGGTTCCGCAGCTCCACGGCGGTCAGCGAGTCGAAGCCGGCCTCCTTGAAGGCCCGGTCGGCCCGGACGGCGTCGGGGGCGGCGTGGCCGAGCACCTCGGCGGCGTGCCGGCGCACCAGGGCCACCAGTTGCTCGGTCCGCTCGGCCTCGCCCAGCCGGGCCAGCCGGTCCCGCAGGGAGCCGGTGTCGGGGCCGGCGGCGGCGCGGACGGTCCGCCGTCCGGCCGGTGCCAGGCCGCGCAGCAGCGGTGCCACGGGGCCGCTGCGGGCGGCCGCGCGCAGGGCGGGCAGGTCGAACCTGGCGGCCACCAGGGCGGCGGGCGTCCCGGCGCCGGCGCGCAGGGCGGCGTCCAGCAGGGCCATCCCCTCGGCGTCGGACAGCCCGGCCATGCCCAGCCGCCTGGTGCGCCGGAGGTCGGCGGTGCCGAGGTGGCGGGTCATGCCGCTGGCCTGGCTCCAGTAGCCCCAGGCGAGCGAGACGCCGGGCAGGCCGAGCCCGCGGCGCAGCTCGGCCAGGGCGTCCAGGCAGGCGTTGGCCGCCGCGTAGTTGCCCTGCCCGGGGTTGCCCAGGACGCCGGCGGCCGAGGAGAACAGCACGAAGGCCGCGAGGTCCAGGCCCCGGGTGAGCTCGTGCAGGTGGAGCGCGGCGTCCAGCTTGGGCCGCAGCACGGTGTCGACCCGGTCCGGGGTCAGCGCGGTGACCACGCCGTCGTCCAGGACGCCGGCGGTGTGCACGACGGCGGTCAGCGGGTGCTCGGCCGGTACCGCCGCGAGGAGCGCGGCGAGCTGGGCGCGGTCGGCGGTGTCGCAGGCGGCGACGGTGACGGTGGCGCCCAGCGCGGCGAGTTCCTCGCGCAGCGCCTGCGCGCCCTCGGCGGCGGGGCCGCGGCGGCTGACCAGCAGCAGGTGCCGGGCGGCGTGCGCGGTGACCAGGTGCCGGGCGACCAGGGCGCCGAGCGTCCCGGTCCCGCCGGTGACCAGGACGGTCCCGGCGGGGTCGAGGCCCGCGGCGGTCCCGGCGCCGGGCGTACCGGCTTCGGCGGTCCCGGCGCCGGGCGTCCCCGTGGTGCGCTCCGGGACGGTGGCCCGGACCAGCCGGGGTACCTCGGCCAGACCCTCCCGGACCCGCACCCGCGGTTCGCCACTGGCCAGCACGGCCGGCAGCAACGCGGCGGCGGAGTCGTCGAGTTCGGCGATCACGATGCGGTCCGGGTGCTCGGACTGCGCCGAGCGCAGCAGACCGGACACGGCGGCGGTCGCGAGGTCGGTCCCGTCCCCGCCGACCGACACGACCAGCCGGGACTGCGCCAGCGCGGGGGCGGACAGCCAGGCCTGGAGCACGGCCAGCGCGGCGGCCACGGCGGCCCGGGGATCACCCCCCGGGTGCTCCACGGCGTACCGCAGCACCTCCGGGGCCGGACCGTCGGACGCGGCGAGGGCCTCGACGTCCCCGGCGGCCGCGATCGTCGCCGTACCGGGGGCGGCCTCTGCCACGGCGGGCAGCGGCAGTTCGGACCACTCCAGCCGGAACAGCGCGTCCTGCGTCAACTCCCCTGCGACACCGTTCTGTTCCGGCGCGTAGGGCCGGGCGAGGACGGCATCGGCGATCAGCACCGGCGCACCGGTCGGGTCGCTCAGCTCCAGCCGGGCCCCCTCGTCCGTCGTCCCGGAGGTGCGGACCAGCAGCTCGGTGGCGCCCGAGGCCAGCAGGGTCACCCCGCGCCACTCGGCGGCGAACGCGCCCTCCGGGAGGGCGGTGCGCACGGCGGCGTCCAGCAGGGCCGGGTGCAGGCCGAAACGGTCGGCGGGGCCGGCCGCGTCGTCCAGCGAGACCTCGGTCACCGGGCCGTCGGCGGGCCGGGCGGCCCGGGTGTCCGCCGGGGCGGGTGCCAGGGTGCCGTGGGCGTGGCGCGTCCACTCCGCGTCCAGCGGCGCGTCGTCCGCGCGGGAGTACACCTCGACGGTGCGCCGCCCGGTGTCGTCGGCCGCTCCGACGGTCATCTGGACGGCGCGCCCCCCGCGCAGCGGGAGCACCACCGGCCGGTCGACGGTCAGTTCCGCGACGGTCGGGGTGCCGACCTCGTCACCGAACCGGACGGCCAGCTCGACCAGCGCCGCGCTGGGTACCGGGACGGTGTCGCCGACCACGTGCTCGGAGAGCCACGGGTGCGCACCGAGCGACCACCGCGCGGTGGTCATGAAGCCACCCGAGCCGGGCACACCGACGATCGCGCCGATCAGCGGGTGGTCGGCGGTGGCCTGGCCGAGCGAGGCCGCGTCGGTGGCCCGGGTGGTCCGCAGCCAGTAGTGCCGGTGGTCGAAGGCGTAGGTCGGCAGCTCGACGCGGGCGGTGCCGGTGGGCAGCACGCCCGTCCAGTCCACGGCCACGCCCCGGACGTGGAGTTCGGCCATCGAGGCGAACAGCCGGCGCGGACCGCCCTCGTCCCGCCGCAGCGTCCCGGTGACCAGGGCCTCGGCCCCGGCCTCGTCCACGATCTCGCTGACCGGCTGGACCAGTACCGGGTGGGCGCTGGACTCCACGAACACCGTGTGGCCCTGATCCAACAGCGCGGCGATCGCCGGGCCGAAGCGGACCTGACCGCGCAGGTTGCGGTACCAGTACCCGCCGTCCAGCACGCCCGCCTCGGTGACCCAAGCACTCGTGACGGTCGAGTAGAAGGGAATCCGCGGGGCCTGGCTGCGGAGATCCGCGAAGGCCTCCGCCAGGGTCTCCTCGATCGCCTCGACATGACGGGTGTGGGAGGCGTAGTCCACCGCCACCCGCCGCACCCGGACACCGTCGGCCGCCAGCACCTCCAGCGCCTCGTCCAGCGCCTCGGCGTCACCCGCGACCACCACCGAGGCCGGGCCGTTGACGGCCGCGACCTCGACGCGGTCCGCCCAGCGCACCAGCCGCTCGACAGCCTCGCTCTCGGAGAGCGCCACCGACGCCATCCCACCGCGACCGGCCAGGCTCCCGGCGATCACCTGGCTGCGCACCGCCACGATCCGCGCCGCGTCCTCCAACGACAGCGCACCCGCCACGCAGGCCGCCGCGATCTCCCCCTGGGAGTGCCCGACCACCGCGTCCGGCACCACACCCACGGACGCCCAGACCGCCGCCAGACCGACCATCACCGCGAAACTCGCCGGCTGGAGCACGTCGACCCGGTCCAGCAGCTCGGCCGGCGCGTCCCCGCGCAGCACCTCCTCCAGCGACCAGTCGACGAACGGCTCCAGCGCCCGGGCGCACTCCGCGACGCGCTCCGCGAACACCGGCGAGGCGTCCAGCAGTTCACGCCCCATCCCGGCCCACTGCGAACCCTGCCCCGGGAACACCAGCACCGTCCGGCCCGCACCGGACACACTGCCCGTCACCAACCCCGGCGCGGACTCCCCGCGCGCCAACGCGGCCAGCCCCGCCAGCGCCTCCTCCGAGGTGCCGGCCACCACCACGGCACGCTCGTCCAGCAGCGCCCGCCGGGTGACCAGCGCACCGGCCAGAGCCGCCCGGTCACCGGCCGTCACCAGCGGCGCCAGCCGCCCGGCCTGGCCCGCCAGCGAGGAGGCGCTTTTCGCCGAGACCACCAGCGGCAGCACACCCGCGGGCCCGGCCTCGACCTCGGCCGGCTCCTCCTCGGGGGCCTGCTCCAGGATCAGGTGCGCGTTGGTGCCGCTGACACCGAAGGAGGAGACGGCGGCCCGCCGGGGGCGCCCGGTCTCCGGCCAGTCCCGGGCCTCGGTCAGCAGCTCCACCGCACCGAGCGACCAGTCCACCTGGGTGGACGGCGCGTCCACGTGCAGGGTGGGCGGCATGACGCCGTGCCGCAGCGCCTGGACCATCTTGATCACACCGGCGACCCCGGCGGCGGCCTGGGTGTGGCCGATGTTCGACTTCAGCGAGCCGAGCCGCAGCGGCCGCTCGGCGGGCCGGTCCTGACCGTAGGTGGCCAGCAGTGCCTGGGCCTCGATCGGGTCACCCAGCACCGTGCCGGTGCCATGGCCCTCGACGACGTCCACCTCGGCGGTGGACAGGCCCGCGTTGGCCAGCGCCTTGCGGATCACCCGCTGCTGGGAGAGCCCGTTGGGCGCGGTCAGACCGTTCGACGCGCCGTCCTGGTTCACCGCGCTGCCGCGCAGCACCGCCAGCACGTGGTGCCCGTTGGCCCGCGCCTCGGAGAGCCGCTCCAGCACCACGACGCCCGCGCCCTCGGCCCAGCCGGTGCCGTCCGCCGCGTCCGCGTAGGACTTGCAGCGGCCGTCCGTCGCCAGCGCCCGCTGCCGCGAGAACTCCACGAAGGTGTCCGGAGTCGCCATCACGGTCGCGCCGCCGGCCAGCGCCAGCGAGCACTCCCCGCGCCGCAGCGCCTGCGCGGCCAGGTGCATCGCCACCAGCGAGGAGGAGCACGCCGTGTCCACCGTCACCGCCGGGCCCTCGAACCCGAACACGTAGGAGACCCGGCCCGAGGCCACGCTCGACGCCGTACCGGTGGCGGTGAAGCCCTCCAGCTCCGCCGGCGCCGCGCCGCCCGCGCCGTAGCTCTGGCCCATGACGCCGGAGAACACCCCGACGTCCGCGCCCTTCAGACCGGCCGGGTCGATACCGGCCCGCTCCATCGCCTCCCAGGACGCCTCCAGCAGCAGCCGCTGCTGCGGGTCCATCGCCAGCGCCTCCCGCGGGCTGATGCCGAAGAACCCGGCGTCGAACAGACCGGCGTCGCGCAGGAACCCGCCGCGGTCGGCGGTGGAGGTGCCGGCCTGCTCCGGATCGCCGGAGAACAGGGCGTCCAAGTCCCAGCCACGGTCCTCCGGGAAGCCGGACAGGGCCTCCCGGCCCTCGCGGACCAGCCACCACAGTTCCTCCGGGCCGGTCACACCGCCCGGCAGGCGGCAGGCCATGCCGACGATCGCGATCGGCTCGTCCGGATCGGCGGGCACCGCCCGGCCGGCCGGCTCCGGGGCCTCGCGCAGGCCGAGGACGCGGGCCCGCAGGTGGGCCGCCAGCGCCTCCGGCGTCGGGTGGTCGAAGCTCACGGTGGCGGGCAGGCGCAGCCCGGTGCTCCCGGTCAGCCGGTTGCGCAGTTCGACGACGGCGAGCGAGCTGAGGCCCAGGTCGCGGAAGGCCTGCCCGGCCGGGACGGTGCCGGTGCCGGGCCGGTTCAGCACGGCGGCGGCCTGGGTGCGGACCAGCTCTTCGAGCAGGGCGAGCTGCGCCCGCTCGTCCAGGCCCGACAGGCGGGCGCGCAGGTCGGCGGTGACGGTCTCGTCGGGCCGGGCGGCGGGCGGCGGCGTGGCCGCGAGTGCACGCAGGACCGCCGGCACCCGGCCGTCCGGGTCGAGCGGGCCGGTCCGCAGCGCCACCAGCGCCGGGGCGCCGGTCTCGATCAGCAGGTCGAAGGCGGCGAGCCCGTCCCGCAGGTGCCGGGCCCCGGCCTCCTCGGTGGCGTCGGCCACCGGGTAGCCGGTGCTCCAGGCGAGGGCCGAGCCGGCCTGCCCACGCAGCCGGCGGCTGTGCGCCAGTGCCTCCGTCAGCGCCTCGGCGACGGCGGTGTCCGGGGCCCCGGGGGAGCCGAGCACGGCGGCGGTGCCGGTGACGGCGACGAAGGCGGTGAGGCCGGTGTCGGCCGTGAGCTCGTCGAGGGCCCGGGCGAGGGCCTGGTCCCCGGCGGCGTGCACGACGGCCGTGACCGGGTGGCCGAGGCCGGCCAGCGCCGTCCGCAGTGCGGCCCGGTCCGTGCCGTCGGCGCTCACCCGGGCGAGCTCCAGCCCGGTGGGGAGGTCGGCGTCCAGCGGCTCCCCCGCATCCGGCGCGTCGACCAGCAGCAACCGCTCCACCCCGTACGCGGTGGTCAGGTGGCGCACCAGAGCGGCGCCGACCGGGGTGTCGGCCCCGGTGACCACCACGGTCGCGCCGAGTCCGGCCGGGCCGGCGCCGAGCGGACGGTCGGCGACCGGCACCGGGAGCAGTCGCGGGACCAGCGGTTGCCCGCCCCGCAGGGCGAGTTGGGGTTCACCGGAGGCGACGGCGGCCAGCAGCTCCGGGGCGGACACCTCGGCGCCGGGCCGGGCGTCGAGATCGAGGACGGTCACGGCCTCGGGGCGGTCACTGCCGGCCTGGACGGAGCGCGCGACGGCCCAGAGCGGGACGCCCGCGGGGTCGGGCGCGGCGTCCCCCTCGGCGGCGGTCACCGCGCCGCGGGTGAGCAGGACCAGCCGGGCCCCGACCGGGACCGGCCGGGTGGCCGAGGCAGGGCCCTCGGCGGCGGTGGCCACCGGGTCGAGCAGGGTCACGCCGGGAGCCGGCTCGCCGGCGGCCACGGCGGCGTCCAGGGCCGCGAGGTCGGGGTGGTGCCGGACGTCGAGACCGGCGGCCCGCAGGGCGGTGACGAGCGCGTCGGCCGGCCCGACCACCGCCCAGCCCGGTGCGGCTGTTCCGGCGGCCGCCGGGGGTGCGGGCGGCGCCGGCACCCAGGCCGGTGCCAGCAGGGCGTCATGGTGTCCGTCGGCGGCGTAGCGCAGCCGGGCGGGCTGCTCGGCCAGCAGGCGCCGGACGATCTTCCCGGAGGCCGTCCGGGGGATCCCGGCGACCTCGTAGACCCGCTCGGGCAGCTTGTACGCGGAGAGCCGCTCGCGGCAGCGGTCGATCAGCGCGGCGGTGTCGAGGCCGGCCGGCCCGGGGACCACCCAGGCGACGGGCACCTCGCCGAGCGTGTCGTGCGCCACCCCGGCGACCCCGGCGTCGGCCACGCCCTCGACGGTGCGCAGGACGGCTTCGACCTCGTCGGGGTGGATGTTCTCGCCGCCGCGGATGACCAGGTCCTTGAGGCGGCCGCAGATGGTGAAGTACCCGGCCTCGTCCCGCCGGGCCAGGTCGCCGGTGTGGAACCAGCCGTCCCGCACCGCCGCGGCGGTGGCCTCCGGACTGTTGTGGTAGCCGACCATGACGTTCGGTCCGCTGACCCAGACCTCGCCCTCCTCGCCGGCCGCGACGTCGAGGCCGGTGCGCGGGTCGACGATCCGCACGCCGACGCCCGGTACGGGCAGGCCGCAGGAGCCCTCGACGCGGGCGGCGTCCGGCGGGTTGATGGTGATCGCGCCGCAGGTCTCGGTGCTCCCGTAGGCGTCGACCAGCGGCACCCCGAAGCCCTCCTCGAAGGAGCGGCGCAGTTCGGAGCCGGTGACGGCGCCGCCGACCAGCCCGATCCGCAGGTCGGGCAGCGACAGACCGGTCCGCCGGGCGGTGGTGACCAGGTGGTGGTAGGTGGTGGGGACGCCGGCGAGGAAGGTGGAGCGGTCCTCGCGGAGCGCGGTCAGGATGTCGTCCGCGGAACTGCCGTCCATGATCCGGGCGGTGGCGCCGGCCACCGGGACGGAGAGCACGCAGGCGATGTGCGAGAGGCTGTGGAAGAGCGGCAGCGGCCACAGCACCCGGTCGTGCTCGGACAGGCCCGGCACGGGCACGTAGCAGGAGGCCACGGACCAGAGGCAGTTGCGCTGGGTGGACAGCACGCCCTTGGGCCGGCCGGTGGTGCCCGAGGTGTAGAACATCCAGGCCACCTCGTCCAGTCCGAGGTCGTCGGGGGCCTCGGTGACGGGTTCGGTGACGGCGAGTTCGTCGAAGGAGAGGGTGCCCGCCGGGGCCGGGGCCGGGCCGGCCACCAGCACGCCGGACGGACCGGCCGGGGCCGGCAGCAATCGCAGGAACGTTTCTGCGTGACCGGCGTCGGTCAGCGCGAAGACCGCGCCGCTGTCGGTCAGCAGGTACTCGGTCTCGGCCGCCGTGGCCCGCGGGTTCACCGGCACACCGATGCCGCCGGCCCGCACGACGGCGAGATAGCCCTCCACCATGGCGACGGAGTTGCCGAGGCAGAGTGCCACCCGGTCCCCGCGCCGGACGCCGAGGCCGGCCAGGTGACCGGCCAGCCTCCGCGTCCGTGCTTCGAGCTCTCCGTAGGTGACCGCGTGCCGGTCGTCCTCGAAAGCGATCTTGTCCGTGAAACGGACCGCGTTCTCCCGGAGGATGACCGGGAGCGGGGTGATCAGATCGGGGCGCACCTTACCGCGAACTCCTTCCGGAGAGCAGGGAGTTACCAGGAAACGGGCAGGGACTTCACAGCGAAGACGGACCCGTGGGTCCGCAGCGGGACGTCGTCCGCCGGCACCGCCAGGCGCAGGTCGGGGAAGGCCTCCAGCAGGGCCCGCAGGCCGACCCGCAGCTGCAGCCGGGCCAGGTTCTGGCCGATGCACTGGTGGACGCCGTAGCCGAAGGCCACGTGGCCCGCGGTGTCCCGGGAGAGGTCGAGGTCGGCGGGGCAGCCGAACTTCGCCGGGTCGCGGTTGGCGGCCGGCAGCGAGACGGTGACCGTCTCGCCCTTCTTCACGGCGTGGCCGCCGAGTTCGAGGTCCTCCAGGGCGGTCCGGAAGATCTCGTACTGGTTGACGGTGATGTAGCGGAGGATCTCCTCCACCGCGTCGTCGATCTTCGAGGGGTCGGCCCGCAGGGCGGCCAGCTGCTCCGGGTGGTGCAGCAGCGCGAACACGCCGACCGTCAGCGCGCCCTCCGTGGTCTCGTAACCGGCGAACAGCAGCAGGGCGGTGATGTTGCCCAGCTCCTCGTCGCTGAGCTCCCCGGTGGCGATCAGCCGGCTCAGGATGTCGTCCCCGGGCTCCGCCTTCTTGCGCGCGATGGTCTCGTGGATGAACGCGCCCACCTGGGCGAACGCGGCCATCGACTCCTGCGCGTCACCGAACGGGTTGTTCATGATCGCCGGCGCCTCGGCGTAGCGGTCCCGCTCGCTGTAGGGCAGGCCGATCAGATCCGACAGCACCCGCAGGACCAGCGGGTTGGCGAAGGTCTCCAGCAGGTCGGCGGAGTTGCCGTGCTCGCGCATGACCTTGATCTGCTCGGCGGCCACCGCCTCGACCTGCGGCGTCAGCTGGTTGATCGTGCGCCCGGTGAACTCGCGCGTCAGCAGCTTGCGGAACCGGGTCTGCTCCGGCGGGTCCATGTGGATGAACATCCCCGGCATGGCCGGGAACTGCGGTACCGGACCACCGTACTTGGTGACCGGGAAGTGCCCGATCTCCAGGTTGTGGCTGAACTTCGGGTCGCTCAGGACCTGCCGGGCGAGCTCGTGGCTGGTGGCGATCCACCCGACGTGCCCGTCGGGGTAGACCATCCGCGCCAGCGGGCGCTCCTTCCGCAGCTCGTCGAAAATCGCCGGCGGGTCGAACTTGTCAGTCCGCGCCCAGGCATCCTCGTAAGAGATCGCCTCGCTCATGACGCACCTTCTCCGTTTCGGGTCGAAATATCCCTGCGCACGAAAACGGCAGCCCCGCCGGTTCGGTACGGAGCCGTTTCCCGGAGGATTCACCGGGCCCGCACCGGTGTGCGGGCACGGCGAATCACGCGGCGAATCCGGCACCAGCCCGCCGCGATGTTCCCGCCGGCCGCGAATGACGGCCGGGCCGTTCCGTGGAATCAGAGAGCCAGCTTCTTGAGCGTCTCGTTGGCGTTCGCCAGGGACTGCTCGCCCAGCGGCTTGAGCGCCGCCATCGCCGGCACGATCGCCGCGAGGGTCAGCTCGGCGTGCACGAACTTCAGGTCGTCGGCGAGGCCGATCGAGCTCAGCACCGCGCGCAGGTAGGGCTCCTGGTGGTCCCAGCCCTCCCGCGGCGTGCCCGGCGCGTACGAGCCGCCGCGGGCGGTGACCACGATGACCGTCTTGCCGCTCAGCGGGCCCGACTCGGCGCCCGGGGGCACCATGTGGGCCGGGCTGACCAGCAGGTCGATCCACGACTTGATCGTCGACGGCACGGCGTAGTTGTACATCGGGACGCCGAGCACGATCGTGCTCGCCTCGCGGACCTCGGCCACCACGGCCTCGGTGAGCGCCTTCTCCGCCGGCGCCAGCCCGTGGTCACGGCTGGGGTCCAGGAGCGACTCGCGCACCGCGTGGGTGATGTGCGGGACCGGCTGGGCCGCCAGGTCCCGGTAGGTGTAACCGTCACCGGGGTGGTTCTGGCGCCACTGGGTGGCGAAATACGACGACAACTGCCTCGTCACGGAGCCGGTGGCGCGGATGCTCGAATCAATGTGGAGAAGAGAAGACACAAAGGGCCCCTGGATTGTCCTGAGCGATTCACCGAGAACTGCTTTTCCAACGCTCTTCGAGTCTAAGGAGAAACGCCCCGGACGGGCATCCCTCAGTCTGGTAGCGCGGGTGGCCACCGGCCCGTGAGGAGCCGCGCGGCGGGCCCACGCGCCGGCCCGGACGGCCGGGCGGCACGCCGCGGCGGCCCCGTCGGAAGGGCCCGTTCCGCGAACGTCCGCACACCGTCGCACCGGCGCGCGGGCCTCACACGGCCAACCGCCCGGCCGGTACCTCGGGCACGAACGCGGACTCCGGGCCCAATTCGGTCGTCCGCTCCTCCACGAGCCGGTTCCAGGTGCCTGCCAGCTCCACCCGGGAGGCGACGTCGAGCTTGCGGAAGATCTTCTTGAGATGGAACGCCACCGTGTGCGGGGACATGAAGAGCTGTCGCCCCACCCGCCCGTTGGTGAGCCCCTGGCTCACCAACTCCGCCACCGCGTACTCGGTGTCGGTCAACTGGCTGGCCATCGTTCTGGTCCGGCTCGGGCGGCGCGAGAACTGCCCGCTGTTGCCCTCCAGTTCCCTGAGCTTGCTGCGCACCCGCAAGACGTCCCGGGAGGCACCGACCGCCCCGTAGCCGTCCGCCGCCCGTTTCAGCAGCTCGACGGCCTGGTCCTGCTCGGAGCGACGGGCGAACCGCACCGCACTCGCGTCCTCCAGCGCGGAGGCCTGCGCCCACCGGTCCAGGTGCAGGCCGGCGGCCCGCTCCAGGGCCGCGGCGTTCCGCTCGAACAGGCCGATGGCGTGCGCGGACGCCGCCTGGACGGTGCGGAAGCTGGGGTTGCGCGCCGCCAGTTCGTTGACCTGGGTGACCGTCCGGACGGCGATCTCGTCGTCCGACAGGCGCTGCGCGGCGCGGACCAGCCAGGCCGCCGCGGCCGGCTGCGAGACCAGCAACTCCCGGGCCAGCGCACCGTCGTGCACCAGCCCCTTCAGGAGGTGGGCGATGCTCTCCGTGCCGTCCCGGGCCTCCAGCACCTGGGCGACGGCCCAGGCGCACTGCCCGGCCATCAGGTTCGCGCGTCCGAGCAGGGCGTGGTCCCGCAGCCGGTTCGCGTACTGGAGGGCGGTGGTGAGGTCCAGCTGCCGAGTCGTACTGACCGCCATGACGAGGAACCCGCTCGGGTTCAGCGACCGGTTGCCGGCCTGCTGGGCCAGCCGGAGACCGGCCTGGGCCGAGGCGACCGCCCGGTCGAGCTCGCCCTTGGCCAGGCTCAGCTCCGCCTCGCACAGCAAATGAGCGGCACGCTTCTCAACTTGGTTCGATCCGTGGACAGGTGACGTGTCGTCGGCGAGCATGTTGGTAGCCGCCCCCAGACCGCGGACGCGGGTCAACAGCGTCGCGTGCCAGATCCTCGCCTTCAGCGAGCAGGAGCCCGGCGCTCCGGCCTGCGCCCGGCCCGTGGCGGCGGCAGCCAGATCCATACTCCTACCGAGCTGGCCGTCGAGCCACGACTGGGCGGAACGCGCCGCCAACTGGACGACTTCGTCGGATAACTGCAGGGAAGGACCGGGCGCCGTGTAAGTCCGAAATGACACTGTATCCTCCGACTCGGAATCGGTACCGCCCTGTCCTGCCCGGCTGCTCGGCGGGCATCGTCGGACGCCACTCGATTCGACATGGGAATGTGGGGCCTGCAACACGATCGTGCCGGTGGTGCCTGGTCGGTCGCGGACGGGCGGCGGCCCGGCGGTCCGCGACGCATGGTCGGGCCCCCGTGCCCCGAGCCCGTCGACCGGCGGGCCGGGCCCGGTCCGCAGGACGGAAGGGCCGGTTCCGGAGCGCCGGAACGTCTGGACAACATTCGGCAACCCCCTTCCACAGAGCCATCGTTCGGCTCCAGGAAGACCTGCCGGGGCCGCCTGGGGCGCTGACGTGAGATTGACCACTGCGCGACGGTGCGTCGGCCGCCGAACGCGCGGCGGCGCGCAGCCGATGAGCCGGAAGAGCCCGCTCCGGTCACGAGGTGCCGGGTGCGACCACAATGTCGACGGGGCTCTGAACAGCCGCCCGACCACCAGACGGGGCCGGCGGGGGGAGACGGGGGGAGGAATGCGCGATGACCGGGTCGTCGGTCATCCGCGAACGGTAGGGCAGCGAACACCGTCCGATCTGTAAGAGGCTTTCGCCGCAGGCACCCTGATGTCCCGACGGCCGGTGACCCGGGCTGCGACAGCGACCCCGGTCGCCGTGACCGGCGAAGGCGGCGCCCCCCCGGAGGCCCCCCACGAGCATGCCCAGAACACCGAGGCCTTGGAAAGGGCTGGCCACATCGTGGAACAGATCGTCTCGCCGCCGCAGCTGTTCAGACACGTCGCGACCCACCACGACCACCGACTCGATCCGCACGCAGCACCCACCCCCTCGGCCCGCAGCCTCGCCCGCTGTGCGACATGCCGGAAAGACCCGTCCCCGCCCGCACCGCGGGCCGTCGCCCCCGGCCCCCGCCGGAAGACGCACTCGGACGCGCCCCCTGGCCTGTCCATGCCGATTCAGACTCTACGTCATGTCGAACACGATCGGGTGATGATCGTGATCATTTCTGTGACCGGAGTGACGCCTGTGGCATGTCGCTCTCCGTGTGCACAAAGGGCGGCCAGCCGGTCCGAGCCAGGCCGACGACCGGCGCGGCGCAGGCCGCACCGGCCGTTCGACGTTCAGCCCGTCACGGCGAGTTCGGCCACCACCGCACGGTGATCCGTACCCGGCACGCGGTGCTCGGACACCGCCACGCCGGTCAAACCTTCACCATGGAGGACATGGCCGATCTGGATCATCGGCGGTAGGTGCGGGAAGTCCGCATTGTCCTCCGGCCGGGCGGGCGAACCGCCCCGGCCGAGTTCGGCGTGGGTCTCCGTCAGGCCGGTGGCGAGCAGCCCGGCCGGGGCCGCCGCCCACCACGGGCGCAGGGCGCGCAGCACACCCGGCACCAGCAGGCCGGCGACCGCCGCGTAGGGCAGCAGCACCATCGGGAGCGCCGGCGGGGTGCCGTCGTCCCAGCCGCCGAGCCGGCTCGCGACCAGCGCCGCCGGAAGCAGCAGGACCGCCCCGCGGAGTCCGATCAGCGCCCTGCGCGTCCACGTCCACGTCCACCAGCTGATTCCGGCCACCCGCTCCCCCGCCGGGTACTCCACTCCGCTCCCCACGGTCCGGTGCGGCCGGCGGGTGCCCGCTGGCTCGCCCGCGCGGCCGTCGGCCCGGTTCTCGCCTTCGCCTTCGCCGGAAGGCGCGGTGGGCGCGGGCCGGGACGGAGCCCGGCCGGCGCCGGCCGCCCGTCAGGCGGAGGCGAGGTGCGCCGTCCACTTGGCGCGCCAGGCGAGGGCGTCGGCGACGGCCTCGGCGATGGTGCGCCGCGCGGTCCAGCCGAGCAGTTCGCGGGCGGTGTCGACGGCGGCGTAGCAGCCGATCACGTCGCCGGGGCGGGGGTCCGCCTCCCGGACCTCGATCTCGGCGCCGACGGCGGACTCGAAGGCCGCGATCAGCTCGCGGACGGTGGTGCCCTCACCGGTGCCGATGTTGATCACCCGGTAGCGGTCCTCGGCCGCGGGCTTGATCACCTCGTCGAACCGGGTGAGCGCGGCGACGTGGGCCTCGGCGACGTCCTGCACGTGGATGTAGTCCCGGATGCCGGAGCCGTCCCGGGTCGCCCAGTCCGCGCCGGTGACGGTGAACGGCACGCCGTCGGCATGGGCCTCGATCAGCTTGCCGAGGGCGTGGGTCGGCCGGAGGTCCTGCAGCCCGGTGCGCAGCCGCGGGTCGGCGCCGACCGGGTTGAAGTAGCGCAGCGCGACGACCCGGAGGTCCTCGGCGCCCTCGCCCCGGGTCCAGTCCTGGAGGACCAGCTCCATCATCTGCTTGGTCCGCGCGTACGGGCTGCCGGCGGCAACGGGGCAGCTCTCGTCGACCCGGGCGTCCGGGGTGGGCGCGTAGATGGAGCCGGAGCTGCTGAAGACGACCCGGGTACAGCCGTTGCGCTGGAGGCCCTCCAGCAGCTCGACGGTCTTGGCGACGTTCTCCCGGTAGTAGAACAGCGGCTTGGCGACCGACTCCGGCACCACGATCCGGGCCGCGCAGTGCAGGGTGGCGCCGATGTCGGGGTGCTCGGCGAAGACGCGGTCCAGGAGGTCCGCGTCGGCGATGTCGCCCCGGTAGAACACCCGGCCCTCGACGAACTCCGGCCGGCCGGTGGAGAGGTCGTCGAGCACGACCGGCGTGATGCCCTGGTCGAGCAGTGCGGACGCGACGGTGCTGCCGATGTATCCCGCGCCACCGGTGATCAGGACCTTCTTCATGCGCGGACGCTCCCTTGCTCCCGTCGGACGCCGTGGCGGCGTCCGGTTGAGAGGGGGGACGGTGGGTTCGGGCCCGCCGGTTCCGCTGACCTGCGGATCCTTCGACCGGGAGTCAGCGCCGGCGGGCCCGGCGGCGGAGCGCGAAGCCGGTGGCGGCCAGGACGAAGGCGGCCACGGCGGTGCCGACGGCCACCCGGACCGCCGTGGACGAACCGTCGCTCCCGGCGGCGGTGTCCTGCGCGGGGGGCACGGTCTGCCCGGCGGTCGGGCCGGCTGTCGGTCCGGCCGTCGGTCCGGCGGAGGGGGACCCCGCCGGAGGGGTCGGTGCGGGCGTGGCTCCGGACGTGAGCGTGGGCACGGCGGTGGGCCCCACCGTGGGCCCGGCGGTGGTGGGCTGCGCGCCGGACGTCCCGGTGGGGGTCGGCAGGGGCGGGTCGGAGATGACCGCCGGTTCGATGTCGAGCTCCCGCTCGCCGTGCCCGAGCGAGGGGAACGCGCAGTCCACGGTGATCCGCCAGTGGCCGGCCGGCAGCATCTCCCGGGTGGTGTAGGAGCCGGGGTGCCCGGGCACGCCGACCAGACGCCAGGGCCCGGCCGAGCGGCCGTCGGCGGAGGTCGCGGCGAGCGACCCGGCGAACTCCTCGGTGACCGGGTCGTGGTCGTTCTCCCAGGTGGCCACGGTGGTGACGTGTCCGCTGTCCTGCCCGGTGACCTCCAGGTGGACGGTGTCGCCGTGGGCGGCGGCGGGCAGCGCGGCGGGTGCGAGAACGACCGCCCCCGCGAGGGCGAGGGCGGTGGCGAACGTTCGGGTGCGCATGGTGGGGCATCCTCGGGGGTGGCCGGGTGCGGCCGCCACCGCTGCCGAGCGGTGGCGGCCGCACCCGGGGTCATCGGGACGGGCGGGGGAACGGGTACGGCGGGGCGACCCGCCGTCGGACGGTCCTCGGTGGGGCCGCCGTCAGCTGGTCTTCTGGAGCGTCCAGGACTGGTAGGCCTGACCGTTGGGCTTCTGCAGCTCCAGCAGCCAACCGCCGTAGTACCAGCGGCTGCTGACCCCGAGGACGAGGCTCGAACCCTCGGCCGTCAGGGTGGCCCCACCGCCCGACTGGGTGAGCCGCCACTTCTGCGCGCCGGAGTCGGAGCAGGGCTGCTGCGCGAGGTACTGGCCGGCCACCGGGGTGCCGCCCAGCTGGAGGCACTTGTCGGAACGCGCCGACTTGATCCGCACGGTGCCCGAACCGGCGTCCTCGAAGCTCCACTTCTGGTTGGCGTAGCCGGTGCGCTGGTACGCGATGGCCGCCGTGCCGTCGTTGAGCGAGCTGCCCCAGAGGTCGGCGGCCTGACCGGTCAGCCCGTTGACCATCGTGTAGCGGGTGCCCGGCTGCGGCTGGCCGGCATCGGCGAGGGTGCGGAAGGTGGCGGCGCGACCGGGCTTGGAGACGCTGCCCGCGCTGTCGCGGACGGCGACGGCGACGGTGTACGAGGTGTTGGGCGCCAGCCCGACGACACCGACGACGGTGGAGCGGACGGTGCCGATGGTCTGGCCGTTCAGCAGGACGTCGTACCCGGCGGCCGCCGGCACAGCCGTCCAGCTCAGCATGACCGAGTTCTGGGTGAGCTGACTGGCCGTCACCTCAGGCGCGGTGCCACCGGTGGGCGAGGCGGTCGGGGTCGGCGTGGGCGAGGCGGTCCGGGTCGGCGTACCGGTGGGCGACGGGGTGGTGGTCGCCGTCGGGCTCCCGGTCGGGGTCGGCGCCGGCGTCTTGGTCGGCGTGCCGGTCGGGCTCGGCGTGGTGGTCCGGGTCGGCGTGGCCGTCGGGGTGGCGGTGGGGCTCGGGTTGGGGTTCGGGCCGGTGCCGCCCCCGGGGATCAGGAACCGGTTGTTGGCGACGTTCCAGTGCGTGGCCAGGTAACTGCCCGGCGCGGGAGCGGTGTTGTAGTAGTCGTCGTGGTGGCAGTCGAGCCGGTTGTCACTGGCGTTGTCCGGGCAGACCGTCTTCATCGCCGGGTAGTACGGGGTGTCCGAGTAGCACATCAGGTCCCACTCGTCGACGCAGTGGCCGCCCTTGCTGGAGTTGGGTGCGCTGTTGCTCACCGCACCCAGGTTGTGGCCGAGTTCGTGCGCCGCCGTGGAGCCGCCCCAGCAGCCGGAGTCGGTCCGGCCGTACGACGGGCCGAAGTTGCTCAGGTTGTCCTGCCCGGGGCGCTCGTCGCCCGCGAAGGTGCCGATGCCGCAGTAGACCTTGGCATCGGTGAACATCATGTACTTGCGGTCCTTGCGGTTGAACCCCTGCGCCGCGAGCGCGCGGTTGCTCGCGTTGAAGTCCTTGATCTCGGAGTCCGAGATCTGCACGTTCAGCACCGAGGCGGTGCAGTCGGGTTCGGTGACGAAGCGGACGTGCCGCACGCCGCCGGTCTCCTGGGCGCTGGCGTTGTAGATGACGTCGACGTCCGCGGCCCACTTCTTGAACGAGGCCAGGTACTGGGCGAACCGGTCGTTGCCGGGGGCGTGGACGTACACCGCCTGGACCCGGTTGCCGGTGCTGCCGTCGCCCTCGCAGACGAGCGCGGAGCCGGCGGCGGCCGCGGCCTGCTGGGGCGCGGGCGCTCCGGCGGCGGCGTCACCCAGCAGGGCCTTCTGCCCGGCGTCCAGGACGGGCGCCGCACCCTTCAACAGGTCGGCGGCGGCGGGCGGTTGGGCGTCCGGGGCCGGGGTGAGCACCGGCGCCCGGTCGGCCGCGGCGGCCACCGGCGGGATGTCCTTGCGGATGTCCACGTCCTTGGGCGGCGCGTCCGGCCCGTGGCTGCAGAGCTGCCCGCCCGAGACCTCCAGCGAGCCGGCGCACCGGTCGCCGCTCGGCAGGGCCAGACCGGCGTAGACGAGACCGCGCTCCGGCTGGTCCTTGGGTATCTCCTGCAGTGGGGCGGCCTTCTTCTCCCGCTGCGGAGCGGGCGCCTGGGTGGCCCCCTCGGCGGTGCCGGTCTCCCCCGGGTCGTCGCCGTCGGCGACCACTCCGGCCATGCCACCCGCCGCCCGGTCGGCCGCGGCGTCCGCCGCCACCGACACGCTGCGGTCCGCGGCCGGCTCGAACGCGGTCTGGATCCCCAGTGCGCCCGCGACCAGCCCGGCCACCACGGCTGCGGCCAGGAGCGCCGTCCGGCGCCCGGGCCTGCCGCTCCGGCGGCGACGCCGCTCGGTACTCCGGCGCTCGCTGCTCCGGTCTCCCATGTGTTCGTCTCCTCTCCTCGGTGTGACGGTCCGCCTGCCGCTGCTCGCGGCGGCCGGACCGTCCGACACCAGGGAGACCACGGCCGACCGGGCGGGATAACAGAAACCTCCTTTCGAAACTCGCGCAGATCTGCGGATGACTTCGAACCGGCGCGCGAACGAGCCCACCGAGCACGCGGCGAACCCCTCGGCGCGGACCGGTGGTCGGGCCGCCCGGCCCGCACCGCACCGGTTCCCGGACGGCCCCGCCCCGACCGGTCCGGTCGCCCGCGTGACCGCCGTTCACCCGGGGCCGTGGTCACCCGTGCGAGGGAAGAACGAAGGTTGTCCTTTGAACAGTTGCGGCCGCTGGCCAGAATGGGCTTCCTCGGTCGACCGACCGGTGGCCGATGACCGGTGACCGCCGGAGTCCGGTGACCGGCGGCCGGGGACCGGCGATCGAAGAGCGGGGGTGGGGGGCATGGAGCCGGGTTCGCCGGGCTCCGGCCGGGGGGTCGGGACGGACGCCCGTCCGGCCGTCACCGGTGCCACCGCCACGGGCTGCCCGGGCGCCCCACCCCGCCGGCACCCTCCTCGCGGCTTCGCGAAGTCGGCTCCCCCGAAACGGAGTTCGTGCACGAGCGGAACCCGTTCGTCCGCGCCCTCGTCCACTGGGCGGCCCCGCCGTCCGCTACCGCACGGAGGCTCCTCGATGATTCCCCGGCCGCCCGTCGGGCACCTGGTGCCACTCCCGCACGACCCGCCGGACGCCCCACGCCCGACGGCCCACCGCGACTCGGCGCACCCCGACTCCGAGCGCCTCACCGCCCACCGCACGTCCGCTCACCGCACGCCCACCCACCGCTTGTTCGACCACCGCGCGCCCGACCGCTCCGCCGGAGCGCGGTGAGCACCGCCGTCGTGCTCGGCGGCGGACTCGCCGGGCTCCTGGCCGCCGCGGCCCTCGAACCGCACGCCCGCCGCGTCACCGTCGTCGAGCAGGACACCCTCCCCGACGGGCCGTACCCGCGCCGGGGGTTACCGCAGGGTGACTTCAGCCACATCCTGCTCGGTGGCGGAGCCGACGCCCTGGACGCGCTGCTGCCGGGAACCGTCGACGCGCTGCTGGCCGCCGGAGCCCACCGCCGGCCGATGCCCTCCGGCATGCTGATGCGCCTCGGCCCGGGCTGGCTCCAGGCCTTCGAGTCGACCGCCTATCTGATCGCCTGCAGCCGGCACCTGCTCGACCACATCGTCCGGCAGCGGCTGCGCGGCCGGGCCGCCGTCACGATCCGCGAGGGCACCTCCGTCCTCGGCCTGACCGGCGACGCGGCCCAGGTCCGCGGGGCGCTGGTGCGGAACCCGGACGGATCGCGCGAGACCCTCCCGGCCGACCTGGTCGTGGACGCGACCGGCCGCCGCTCCCAGGCCCCGCGCTGGCTGCGCGCACTCGGCTCGGCAGGACCGCGGGAGGTCACCGTGGACGCCGGACTCGCCTATGCCGCCCGGCTCTTCGACGCGCCGCGCGGCAACCAGGGCTTCCCCGTCGTCAGCATCGTCCCCGTCCCCGGCCGGCGGACACCCGGGCGCGGCGCCACCGTCGTCCCCATCGAGAACGACCGCTGGATCATCACCCTCTCCGGCACCCGGGCCGGCGAACCCTCCCGCACCGAGGCCGAGTTCCACACCTTCCTCAAGGGCCTCACCCACCCGGTCGTGCACGACCTGGCCCGCGCCGCCCGCCCCGTCGGCCCGATCCGCACGTGTCGCGGCACGCTGAACCGCCGCCGCTGCTACGAGAGCGGGACACCCGCGGGGTTCGCCGCGACGGGCGACGCGCTGGCCGCCCTCAACCCGGTCTACGGCCACGGCATGGCCGTCGCCGCGCAGTGCGCCGTCGCCATCCGGACCACCCTCGACGCCGAAGGGCTCCACCCGCACGTCAGCGCCACCGTGCAGCGGCGGATCGCCCGCGCCGTCGACACCCCGTGGAAGATGGCCGAGGAGCAGGACCGGGACTTCCCCGGCGCACGGTCGAACGAACCTCCCGCCCAGCGGCCGACCGCGCGGCTCGGCCGCTGGTACACCGAGCGGCTGCTGCGCGCCGCCCTCACCGACCCGGCCGTCTCGGCGGCCTACTTCGACGTCTTCTCGCTCGCCGCACCCGCCGGCCGGCTGACCTCGCCCGCGGTGGCCCTCGCCACGCTGCGGCCCCGCCGGACCGTCCCACCGACCCTCGGCGAGGCGATCGCCCGGTTCCCGCGGGTGGCCGAACTGACCGGACCGTACTGACCGAGCCGTACTGACCGGCCTGTACTGACCGAGCCCTTCTGACCGGCCCGTACAGACCGCCCGGCCCCGGTCGCCGACGGCCCCGCCGACGGTCGGCCGGCGGCGCCGGGAAGCGCGCTCGGGGGGTACGCGCTCCCCGGCATGAGGTGGCGGAGCCACCCGGCCGGCTGGTCCGAATGCCCGGACCACGGCTGCCGTGACCGGAATGCTAGACCTGAGCCGGCGCCGTGACCAGAACTCCGACCAGCCAACTTCCCGCCCAGGACATGCCATTCGGACCGCCCCGGCAGGCCCGCCCGGCCCCTGCTGTCACTCCGACCACCACGGCAGGCCCGCCGCCCAGCGCGCGACCCAGCCCGCGAAGCCCGGCTCCCCCGTCGACCCGCCGTCCGGGGCGCCGTAGGGGACGGCGCCCTCACCCGTGATCAGCCAGATCTCGCCGCGCCGGGGGCCGGAGACCACCAGGTGCCAGTACATCCCGCAGCCGTCCGTGCCCAGCACGATCGAGCCGTGGTGGAAGACCCGCTCCAGGAGCGCCTCGACCTCCTCCTCGGGCCGTGGATCGTCGTCCCACAGCCAGGCGGCCGACAGCGGGAACGGCTCGGCGAGGACCTGCCCGGGACGGCCGGCGCCCCAGTCGGCCGGGAGCGCTGCGGCCGGTATCAACCCGTGGTGCGGCGGGCCGTCCGAAAAGCCGTCACAGATCTCGGCCACGAACGTCCGGTACGGCTCGGGCAGCACGATGCCGTGCTCGGCCTCGAAGGCGCGCACCCCGCCGCGGCCGAGTGGCGGCGTCCGCACGGCCGACCCCGCCCGGTCGGCACCGAACGCGGCGCGCAGCAGGGCGAGGTCGGCGGCCGAGGCGTGTTCCGTCATGCCGTCAGGAGTACCAGAGGGGTAGGACAACCGCGGCCCCCGCACGAGGGCACGGGCTCAGGGCAGTTCACGGCGGCTCGGGGCTGCTCAGGGCTGCTCAGGACTGCTCAGGCCGCGACGCCCAGGTGTCCCACGCCGTAGGAGTGGACACCCTGCGCGTGCATGGCGGCGAGGGAGGCCGCCAGGCGGTCCGGGTCACCCGCCAACCAGAGACGCAGCCCGGCCGCCAGCGCCGCACTGGCGGGGCCGACCGGCAGCCCGGCGGCCCGGGTGACCCGCTCACCGACCAGCGGGAGCAGGTCCGCGACCGGCAGGGGCAGCCAGAGGGTGACGGCGCAGGGCGCGGGCCGGGCGAGAACGCGCAACAGCCCCGGCACGCCCGCGTCGTCGTGCAGGGCGGGGATGACGTCCAGCAGGCCGTCCACCGCGACCTCCGACACGTCACCGCGGTGGCCGCGGGCCAGTGCGCGCAGCAGGGCCCGCTCGGCCGCGGAGATCCGGACGGTCAGCATGACTTCTTCGCAGTCCATGGTCCCAGTTCCCGTCTTGCGCTAGGGGTGTGCCGGTCGGTCGGGTGCTCGTCTGCTCGTCACTCGTTCGGGGCGGTGCCGTGCCGCGTCCTGCGTGCCGCCTCCTGCGTCCTGCGGTACCGGACCGACCGGTGCCGTCCGATACCTGCCCCTCAGCAGGCCTGCGCTACCGCCGTGATCAAGCCGTAGTGGCCGTCGTAGCGGCGGTAGAGCACCCGACCCCGGGCATCTCCGGGATCGGTGTGGAAGACGAACGGCCGACCGGTGAGCCAGAGCCGGCGGGCCGCCTCGGCCAGGTCCGACGTGGGCGCGGGACGCGGGCTTTCGGTCGTGAGGAGCCCGGAGCCGCCGGCGCGCGCGCCGGCGTGGGCGCGCACCACCCGGAGGCCGCCGCTCACCGCACCGCGGTGGACGACGGCGTCCTGGCCGGTGAGCGCGTCGACGAAGAGGTGGAAGCGGTGGTCCAGGGCCAGCATCGCGCGGGCGGCCTCGTCGGGGGTGCAGCGGACCGGCGTGACCGATTTCCGCCGGACGAGCTGCCGTTCGGCCAGCGGGCGCGGCGCGTACTGCGGCCGGTAGGCGCTCTCGTACACCGCGGCCAGTCCGATCTCCCCCTGCTCGCGCAGCCGCGTGGCGCGCCCGGCCAGCGTGCCGAGCGCGACGTCCACCGCCTCGGTCCCGGTCGCGGCGGCCAGTTGCACCCGGACCGGGCCGACACCGTCCAGCTCGACCGCGGCCTGCGCCACGACCGGCCGGGTGAGCGAGCAGTGGCGCAGCCGGGTGAGCCGGATCCGGACGGCGTGCGCGCCCGGCCCGAGGGCCGTGCCCAGCCCCAGTGCCCGCGCCCGCGCGTACTCGGCATCCGCGCGCGGAAGTTCGCCGCGGATCTCCACCCGCAGGTCGGGGGCCGGCGGGTGGTGCAGACGGGTCATCAGGTCCTCCTCGGTCCGGGACCATGCTGGACCGCCCGGGGCCCTCCCGCCGAGGGCCGAAAGACCTGGTCCGCGCGGCAGCCCGGGACCACCCGGCCCGGGCCGGACGACCGGGCCGGGCCCGGCCGCACCGGACTGCACCGCACCGCACCGGACCGGCCGCACGGGCCTCCGGGGGTCCCCGTCACGCGCCTCCGCCGTGCCCCCGGCAGCCGGGGCGCCGCTCGCGGGCCGCACGCCGCGCGCTCCACCGATGGGGTGATCCACCGGAGTACGGCGCAACGCCCGCCGGACCGGCGCGTTTCCCATGTCGTGCGCCCTCTGGCAGTGGTGCGCGCGGGGTCCGCTCCGGCGGAGCCCCCGGTTCCCCCCCCGGTCGCGGCGACGACACCGGCGGTGCCGCCGCGACGGTTCATCTGGTGAGAGGTAATGTCATGGTCCTGACGACTGAGAGCCGGAGATCGACCGTTCCCCCCAGAAGCACCCCACGGAGAACCCCCGCGGCCCCTCCCCCGCTCGCGCCGGGCGCGCTGCCCGGCCTCGGCCACGCCCCCGCCCTGCTGCGCGACCCGCTCGGCTTCCTCGGCTCGCTCGCCCGCCACGGCGGCGTGGTGCGGATCCGGCTCGGCCCGCGCACCGTCTGCGTCGTCACCGACGCCGGCCTGGTCCACACCCTGCTGGTCGCGCTCGCGTACGACTGCCCGCGCGGCGCCGTCCAGGACACCCTCAGGACGGCGTTCGGCGACGGCCTGCTGATGTCCGAGGGCCAGGCGCACCGCGACCGCCGCCGGACCGTCCAGCCCGCCTTCGGCCCGGAGCGGACGGCCGAGTACCTCGCGGTGATGCACCGGGTCGCCGAGGAGCGGGCCGGGAGCTGGCGGGAGGGCCAGGTCCTCGACGTCGCGAAGGAGATGAACCACCTCGCGCTGGAGATCGTCACCAGCACGCTGTTCGACGCCCGGCTGAGCGAGGACGCCACGCTCGCCTTCCACCGGGCGCTGCCCGACATGGTGAAGGGCCAGATCGTCCAGTCGCTGTACCCGCACCCGGCGTTCGCCCGGCTGCCGCTGCCGGTCAACCGGCGGTTCGACGCCGCCGTCCGGGTGCTGAACCAGGTCGTCGACCAGGCCGTCGACGGCAGTACCCGGCCCGGCGGCGCGCCGGCGGGCGGCTGCCCGTTCGGCGGCTCCGCGGGCGGTGGGCGGCCCTCCGGGCCGGCGGACCGCACCCTCCCCGCGCTGCTGCGCGCGGCCACCGACCCCGCCACCGGCCGGCCGCTCACCGAGGCCGACGTCCGGTCGGAGGCGATCACCATGTTCGGCGCGGGCACCGAGACCGTCTCCACCACGCTCACCTGGCTGCTCGACGAACTGCTGCGCCACCCCGGGGTGGAGGCCCGCGTGCTGGCCGAGCTGGACGAACACCTCCCGGCGGGCACCGTCCCGACCCCCGAGGCGCTCGCCCGGCTCGGCTACACCCGCAGCGTCACCCAGGAGGTGGTCCGGCTGCACGCGCCGAACGCCTTCCTGATGCGGACGGCGACCGTGCCGGTCGAACTCGGCCCGTACCGGATCCCGGCCGGCACCGAGCTGCTGTACAGCCTCACCGCGCTGCACCGCGACCCGCACCTCTACCCGGAGCCGCTGCGCTTCCACCCCGGCCGCTGGCGCGAGGGCGGCGCGGCCGCGACCGCCGGGCGGCAGGCGTTCCTGCCGTTCGGCGCGGGCAAGCACAAGTGCATCGGCGAGGCGTTCGCCTGGGCGGAGCTGACCGTGGCCGCCGCCGCGATCCTGCGCCGCTGGCGGCCGACGGCGGTGGCGGGATCCCGGGCCCGCGAGGTGGTCTGGACGACCGTCCAGGCCCAGGACCTGCGCGTCCGCCTCGCCCCGCGCACCGCCCCCACCCCGGACCGACCGGTCGGCCGGCCGGACGACCGGGCGCCGCACGCGGTGCCGGCCCGCCCCGCCGCGGTCACCTCCCGGGCCGCGCTCGGCCCCCGGCCGGCTCCGCCCGCCTACCCCGCCGCCCGGCCGCCCGCCCCCGGAGGCCCGCGCCGGCCCGCCGAACTGCGCGCCTCCACCGCCCGGCACGCCGACTGGGTGGTCGGCCACGGCCTGCTCACCCCGGCCGACCTGCCGCGCTACCAGGCCTACGCGCTCCCCGAGCTGATCGGCCACGCCTACCCCCGGGCCCGCGGCGCCGAACTCGACCTGCTCGTCGACGTCCTGGGCTGGTTCACCATCCTCGACGACCGCTTCGACGGTGCCCCCGGCCGCCACCCCGACCGGGCCCGCGCCCTCGTCGACCCGCTGCTCGCCGTCCTCACCGGCCCCGACCGCGCGACCGCGTCCGCCGGACCGGCCCCCGGCGACGACCGGCTCCTGGGCGCCTGGCGGGAGCTGTGGCTGCGGCAGAACGAGGGCATGTCACCGGCCTGGCGCGCGCGCGGCGCCACCGAGTGGCGGTCGTGCCTGGACACCTTCATCGCCGAGGCGGTGCACCGGTCGCGGGGCACCTCCCCCGGCCTCCCCGAGACGATGCGGCTGCGCCGCCACGCCAGCTGCCTCTACCCGTTCATGAACATACTGGAGCGCGTCCACGGCGCCGACGCGCCCGCCGGGCTGCACGCCGATCCCGAACTGCACCGGCTGCGCGCCCACACGGCCGACGCCGCGACGCTGATCAACGACCTCTACTCGCTGGAGCGGGAGGAGCGCCAGCCGGCCGCCGCCTTCAACACCGTGCTGACCCTGCAGCGGGTCCGCGGCTGCACCCGCCGCCGGGCGGAGCTGTCGGTGCGCGCCCGGATCGCGCGGCTGCGGGAGGAGAGCCGGACGCTGCGCCGCCGGCTGCGGCGCCGCCACCCCGCCGGGCACTGGTACCTCGACGGCAGCCGGGAGTTGGTCGACGGCGTCTACGCGTGGACCAGCACCAGTCGCCGCTACCTCAGTGACGGTCGCCGAGGGTGAACAGCAGGAGCACGAACCCGGCGAACAAGTGGGTGGCGAAGATGTAGATGCCCGCGCGGATCAGCATCGCCCTGCGCCTGCTCTTCTCGTCGCTGGTGCCGCTGGCCATGGCCGGGTTCTCCTTCGGTCGGGGGCCGGGTGCGCGATCGGACGGCCGGGTGGCGGCGTCGGGCCGGACGGCCGTCATCCGCTCCTCACCCGCTCGGCGCGGGGGCCCGGCGTCCCGGCGGCGTCCGGCCCCCGGAGCTCCGTGAGCAGCGCGCCCTGGTCGGTGATCAGGTCGGTGAGGATCCGCCGTGCGGCCCGCAGGAGGTCGGCGACGTCCGGCGTGCTCAGCGCGTACACCACGGTGTTGCCCTCACGGGTGGCCGTGACCAGCCGGGTGCGGCGCAGCACGGCGAGCTGCTGGGAGAGGTTGGACGGCTCGATCCCGATCTCGGCCAGCAGTTCGCGCACCGGCCGCGGCCCGTCCTGGAGCAGCTCCAGGACCCGGATCCGGACGGGGTGCCCGAGGGTGCGGAAGAACTCCGCCTTGGCCTGGTACATCGGGACCGCCATCGTCCGCTCGCTCCCTGCTGCTCGGTGGTGCCGGTGTGCACGCCCGCGCCGGCGGGGCCGTGCCCCGGCCGCCACGACCGGGAAGCATCATCCTGGCAGATGAAGATTTCTTCAAGTCATCATCATCCGGAGCCCGAACACCCCGGGGGCGCACCGGGCCGAGCCCGGGGGCGCCCCCGGGGAAACGCGGCGGGGGGGGGGGGAAGGGAGGGCGGAAAAAGCCCCCACGGGCCCCATCCAGAGGCGGGGGCGAGCCTTGGCAGGTGACCCCAATGGCCAGGTTTCAACC
>NZ_JBVHVO010000004.1:497539-511571 GCF_055564815.1 Kitasatospora sp. NPDC028961
ACTCTATTAGCGCTTCCCGGGGCACGCTGTTGTTTATTTTTTGTTTTCCCCCCCCCCTCTCCCCCCCCCCCCCCCCGCGCACGCGTCGCCTAGCAGGCCACGACCACATCCACGGTCACCGGAGCCGGGTTCCACGGGAAGGACGCCACGCCGAAGCTGCCGTGGACGGTGGACCCGCAGGGCACCGTGCCGCCGACGCCACGGACCTGCACCGTGCTGGCGGTGAACAGCGTGCGCCCGTTCGACGAGCCGAGCGAGGCACCGCCCGCGACCTCACCGGACAGCGTGGTCAGCAGCTCCTTGGTCTGCGGGGCGGGACCGCCCGGGGTCGGCGGACCGGCCAGCGAGACCTGTCCGTACAGCTGGACCTGGCCACCGGTCACCTCGACGCACACCTTGGTCGCCAGGCCGGCCTGCAGCCCGGAGGCACCGCAGGTGGTGACGGTGCCGGTGGCGGTCGTGGTGGCGGCACCGGCCTGGGCCGGAACGGCCAGCAGGGTCGCCGCGCCGGCGACCCCGGCGGCGAGCAGAGCGATTCGGTTCATCGGATTCTCCGTCTTCTGAAACATCGACTCATTCACATGTGACATTTCACATGTGCCATGCCTTAACCCTGGCATGGGATTCGAACGCCTGAGTGGTGATCCACCCCGGAAAACCTGAACAGACCAGAAATCGACCTTCGATGGCGCGATCACTGCCGCCCCGCCCGCCCCGACCGCGACCGACCGAGCCGCCCGGGGTCCATGCGCACGGGACACCCGGTCGGCGGTGCGCCGCGTGCCCTGCCCGGTCCGGACGCGTTGGGCAGGCGTGAAGCCCTTCCGCACGACCTTCGCCGCCGTGCTCGCCGCCCTCGCCCTCGTCGCCGCCCGGCCGGTGCCCGCGCCGCTGATGGGTGCGGAGGTGCGCCTGCTCCCCACCGGGGATCGCGTCCTGGCCCTGACCTTCAACGCCGCCTGGGACGAGACCGGTCTGGACACCGTGCTGAGCACCCTGCGGGAACGCGGGGCGCCGGCCACCTTCTTCCCCACCGGCCAGTACGCCGAGCGGCACCCGGACGCGGTCCGCGCGATGGCGGCCGCCGGGCACGGGCTCGGCAACCACTCGTACAGCCACCCGCTGTTCACCGAGCTCGACGCCCGGCAGGCCGGGGCCGAGGTGCTGCGCGCCGACACGGCGATCCGCAAGGCCGCCGGGACGGACCCCCTGCCGTTCTTCCGCTTCCCCTACAGCGAGACGACGCCGCAGCGGATCGCCGACGTCAACGCGCTGGGCTTCGCCGACCTCGAGTTCACCACCGACACCAACGGCTACCTCGGCACCGCCGGCGGCATGACCACCGCCAAGGCCGTCGACCGCGCCCTCGCCGCCCTCGCCCCCGGCGCCATCCTCCAACTCCACGTCGGCGCGTCCGATGCGAGCGCCGAGCGGCGCTGCCTGGACGCGGAGGCGCTCCCCCTGATCATCGACGCCGTCCGCGACCGCGGCTACCGCATCCTGGACCTGCGCACCCTCCTGGACGGCTGAGCCGCCCTCCCCGGCTCCCGCTCAGCTCCCGCCGACCGAGTCCCGGAGGGCGTCGATCCGCCGGACGGACTCCAGGAAGGCCGTCCGGTCCAGGCCGCCCGCGTCGAGGGCGGTCGCGAGGGCGGTCGCGGCGGCCTCGCCCTGGCCGGCGTCGCGGGCGGAGCAGAGCAACAGGTCCATGCCCGCCCCGGCGGAGGCCAGGGCGCGGGCGCCGGTGTCGCCGTAGGGGGCGAGGGCCCCGGCCTCCAGGGCGTCGGTGACGGTGACACCCCGGAAGCCCAGCCGGTCGCGGAGTTCGCCCTGGACCACGGCCGGGGAGAAACCCGCCGGACGGTCGGGGTCGAGGGCGGGGTAGACCGCCCAGGAGGTCATCACCAGCCGGACCCCGGCGGCGATGGCGGCCCGGTACGGCTCCTCGCCCCGGGCCCGGAGGTCGGCGAGGGGGACGGGCAGGGTGACGGGGCCCTCGTCGGTGTCCAGGCCCCCGGGGGCGGAGCCGAGGCCGGGGAAGTGCTTGGCGGTGGCGGCGACGCCGAGGTCCTGCTGGGCGGTGAGGAAGGCGCTCCCCAGCCGGGCCACGAAGGCCGGGTCCTGGCCGTAGGAGCGCTCGCGGTGGTCGATGAAGTTGTCCGGGGCGTCGTAGACGTCGAGGACGGGGGCGAGGTTGACGTTCAGGCCGGCGTCCGCGACCGTGCGGGCCGCCCCGGCTCCCGACCGGGCGGCCTCGCCGACGGGATCGGCCGACGCCCCGGTGCGGCGCGCGGAGAGTACGGGCGCGCCGGGCAGGCGGCGCACCTGACCGCCCTCCTGGTCGGTCAGCAGCAGGAGCGGGCGGGGGTCCGGCGCCTCGGCTGCGGCCTGCCGCAACTCGCCGACAGCTGCCTTGAGTTGCTCCGGCGAGGTGACGTTCTCGCCGAACAGGATGACACCGGCCGCCCGGCCCTCGCGGATCGCCCGGAGCACGGTGGGCGACGGTGTCGGGCCGGGGTAGGAGTAGACGATCCGCCGGCCGGCGAGCTGCCGGGAGTCCAGACCGGCGGTCCGGTCGGTGGGCGAGGGGGAGCCCGCGGTGGTGGGCGACGCGGCATCCGGACCGGTGGCCGTCGACGAGGTCCTCTCCGCCGCGGACGGCGGTCGCTGCCCTCCCTTCGCCGAACAGGCCGGCACCAGGGCCGCCGCGGTCAGCAGCAGGGCCGGGAGCACGACACCGGCGGTCCGCGGCAGCGACGGCATCGGGCCTCCCCGGGACTGGGACGAGTGCGGACGGGTACGGGCGGACTGGTTCGAGCGGACCGGGCGAGGTGCCCGCCCGGGTCCGCCACGCTACCGGGGTGGCGGCCGACCGGCACGGCGGACGGCACCCGCCCCCCGGCCCCGGGCGCCTCCACGGCCCGTCACCCCGGCCGGCGCAGCAGCCGGCCCAGGACGGCGACGCCCTCCTCGATCCCACCCGGCGTGCCCGCCGCGTAGCCGAGGACGAGCCCGGGCGGGTGCGGCAGCCGGGCGTGCCAGGAGAGCGGCTGCACCTTGACGCCGTGCGCGAGCGCCGCGGTGGCGAGTTCGGCGTCGCCGCAGCCGAGCCCGGCCGGGAGGGTGACCATCAGGTGCAGCCCGGCCGCGGCGCCGTGCACGACGGCCCCCGGCAGGTGCGCGCCGATCGCGGCGATCATCGCGTCGCGGCGGCGCCGGTGCCGGGGCCGCAGCAGGCGCAGGTGCCGCTCCAGCTCGCCGGAGTCCATCAGCCGGGCCAGCACCAGCTGGGGCAGCACGGGATTGCCGAGGTCGGCGAAGCGCTTGGCCGCGAGGGCGGCCTCGCGGTAGCGGGGCGGGACGAGCAGCCACCCCGTCCGCAGCGCGGGGGCGAGCAGCTTGGAGACGCTGCCCATGTAGCAGACCTGCTCGGGGAGGACCGCGCGCAGGGCGGGCACCGGCGGGCGGTCGTACCGGTGCTCGGCGTCGTAGTCGTCCTCGATCACCAGGCCGCCCTCGCCGGCCCAGTGCAGCAGCTCGCGGCGGCGCCGGCCACCGAGCACCACACCGGTCGGGAACTGGTGGGCGGGGGTGAGCAGCACGGCCGGGGCGCCGGTGGCGCGCAGTGCGTCGACCCGGATGCCCTCCGCGTCGACCGGGACGGGCGGGGTGGCGCGGAGCCAGTGGCCGAGGTGTTGGCGGGTGCCGAGCGAGCCCGGGTCCTCGACGGCGACCTCGCTGATGCCCGCCCGGCCGAGGACCTGACCGAGCAGGGCGAGAGCCTGGGCGGCGCCCGCGACGATCAGCACCTCGTCGGGGTCGGCGCCGATGCCGCGGTTGCGGGCCAGCCAGCGGGCGACGGCCCGGCGCAGCGCGGCGCTGCCCCGCGGGTCGCCGTAGCCGAACTCGTGGGCGGGGAGCGCGTCGAGGACGGCGCGTTCGGCCCGGAGCCAGGCGGCCCGCGGAAAGGCGGCGAGGTCGGGCACACCGGGCGAGAGGTCGATCCGGGCGGGCGCGGCCCGCAGTGCGTCGAAGCTGGCGGGGACGGGGTCGGCCGCGAACAGGGCGGGCTCCGGCGCGGCCGGCACCGGGGGCACGAACGGCGGCGGCGGTACGGAGACGGCCGCGGCGAGGACGACCGTGCCGCCGCGCCCCCGACCGGCGAGCCGGCCCTCCTCGGTGAGGCGCCGGTACGCGTCGGTGACGACCCCCCGGGAGATCCGCAGCTCCGCTGCCAGCACCCGGGTCGCGGGCACGCGGCTGCCCGCCGGGAGCCGGCCGTCCGAGATCGCCTCGCGCAGGCGGTGGGCCAGCCAGTCGCCGAGGCCGCCGGGCGGCGCGTCGGCGGCGTCGAGCTGGAGGAAGTCCGCACCGGCGGTTATGGACCCCTGAGCGGGCGTCACTTTGGACCTGTTCACCGGGCCATTGTGCGGGCCAGGGTGGGGTCATGACCACGGAGACGACGGACACCGCAGCAGCCCCCACCGCCGGACCGGCGAGCACCCCGCTCCCGCACGACGACCGCCAGCCCCACGCGCACGCCCACGAGCGGGGCGGTGAACAGGCCGGCGAGCACTCCTACGTCCACGGCTACTCGCCCACCGAGGCGCTGCGGCTGGGCGACCAGGCCGACACCCTCGCCGAACTGCTGCACGCCGGTACGGCCTACCCGGCGGGCAGCCGGGTCCTGGAGGCGGGCTGCGGCGTCGGGGCGCAGACCGTGCACCTGCTGGCGTCCAGCCCGGGTGCGGAGCTGACGGCCGCCGACATCTCGGCCGACTCGCTCGCCCAGGCCCGCGCCCGGGTAGCGGCGCAGGCGCCCGGCGCGCAGGTGACCTGGCACCACGGGGACCTGCACGAACTGCCCTTCCCGGACGACTCGTTCGACCACCTCTTCGTCTGCTTCGTGCTGGAGCACCTGGCGGATCCGTCGGCCGCGCTGACCGCGCTGCGGCGGGTGCTGCGCCCCGGCGGCACCGTCACGGTGATCGAGGGGGACCACGGGTCGGCGTTCTTCCACCCGGACAGCGCCGCCGCCCGGGCGACCGTGGACCACCTGGTCCGGCTCCAGGCCGACGCGGGCGGTGACGCGCTCCTCGGCCGCCGGCTGCACCCCGTCCTGGCGGCCGGGGGCTTCCGGGACATCGCCGTCCGCCCGCTCACCGTCTCGGTGGACGACAGCCGGCCGGCGCTGGTGGAGGGGTTCACCCGGCGGACCTTCGTCGCGATGGTCGAGTCCGTGCGCGCCGACGCCCTCGCCGCGGCGCTCAGCACCGCGGCCGCGTTCGACCGCGGCATCGCCGACCTGCGGCGCACGGCGGAGGAGGGCGGGACGTTCCACTACACCTTCTTCAAGGCGGTGGCGGTCAACCCCTGACCGTCCGGCTGCCGTTGCCGCCCGGGGCCGGTGGCCGCCCCGGTCCCACCCCGGTCCCGGTCCCGCCCCGGGCTCGGTTCTGCTACTCCGGGCTGTCCCCGAGGGAGGCGAGGAGGGTACGCAGGGCGTCGATCAGCGCCTCGGTCTGCCGCTCGTCCAGGCCGGCGAGCAGCCGCCGTTCGGTGACCAGGTGGTCCGGGAGCGCCCGGTCGACCAGGGCGCGGCCCTCGGGGGTCAGTTCGACGTCCCGGCTCCGCCCGTCGGAGCCGCTGGGCGTGCGGGTGACCAGACCGCGGGCCTCCAGCCGGTCGAGCCGCTGGCTGATGGCACCGGAGGTGACCATCGCGGTCCGCATCAGTCCGGTCGGGGTGAGGCGGTAGGGCGGGCCGCTGCGGCGCAGGGTAGCGAGGACGTCGAAGGAGGCGGCGTCCAGACCGTGGGCGGCGAAGTTCCGCTTGAGCTCGGCCTCCACCAGGTAGGTGAGCCGTTTCAGCCGGCCGATCACCTCCATCGGGGAGACGTCGAGGTCGGGGCGCTCGGCGCCCCACTGCTTGACCAGCCGGTCCACATGATCTGCCACGCCCCCAGCCTAAACGATGCCTTAGCGGTGAGATACCTCACACGGCCGAACGGCCGACGCCGACCCGATATGCCTTAGCGCTGAGATATATTGGCTTAGTGCTAAGGAATCGACGACTCGGAATCGTCCTGCTGACCGCGCTGGCCCCCGCCATCTGGGGTTCGACCTACCTCGTCACCACCGAACTGCTCCCGCCCGGCCGCCCGCTGCTCGCCGGGGTGATCCGCGCCCTGCCCGCCGGGCTGCTGCTCATCGCCCTCACCCGCCGGCCCCCGAAGGGCAGTTGGTGGTGGCGCTCACTGGTCCTGGGCGCGCTCAACATCGGCGCGTTCTTCGCCCTGCTCTTCATCGCCGCCTACCGACTGCCGGGCGGGGTCGCGGCCACCGTCGGCGCCGTCCAGCCGCTGATCGCCGCCGGGCTCTCGGCCGGTCTGCTCGGCGACCGGCTCTCACTGCGCACCCTCCTCTCCGGCATCGCCGGGATCGCCGGCGTCAGCCTGCTGGTCCTGCGCGCCGGCGCCCAGCTCGACGCCCTCGGGGTCGCGGCCGCGCTCGGCGGCGCGGTCGTGATGGCCACCGGCGTCGTCCTCTCCAAGCGCTGGACCTCACCGGCACCACTGCTCGCCACCACCGGCTGGCAGCTCACCGCGGGCGGACTGCTGCTGCTGCCCGTCGCCCTCGTCGTCGAGGGCGCCCCGCCGTCCCACCTCACCGGCGACAACCTGCTCGGCTACGGCTACCTCGGCCTGATCGGCGCGGCCCTGTCGTACGCGCTCTGGCTCCGCGGCATCCGGGCGCTGCCCGCCACCTCGGTCACCTTCCTGGGACTGCTCAGCCCGGTGGTCGCCACCGCCCTCGGCTGGCTCGTCCTCGGACAGAACCTCACCCCCGTCCAGGGGCTCGGCGCGGTGATCGTGCTCGGCTCGCTGGTCGCCGCCCAGACCCAGCGGCCCCGCACCGCCGCGGTCCCGGCCGACCCGGCGGCCCCGGCCGACCCGGCCGACCCGGAACCCGCGCGGCACGGCGAGCGGCCCGCGAACGAGTCCGCCGCCGCACGCGCCTGAACCGTCTTCAGGCACTCCCGCAGAACCCCTCACCAACGCCACCAGAGAACCGGAGCCATCCCATGCGCATCACCGTCTTCGGCGCGACCGGCAACGTCGGCAGCCGGGTGGTGACCGAGGCCCTCGCCCGGGGCCACGAGGTCACCGCCGTCCTCCGCGACCCGTCCCGGCCGCACGCGCTGCCGGCCGCCGCCGAGATCGCCACCGGCGACGCCCGCAACCCGGAGGACGTCGCCCGTCTCGCCGCCGGCCGGTCCGTGGTGATCAGCGCCACCCGCCCCGCCCCCGGCAGCGAGCCCGACCTGGCGCTCGCCACCAAGGGCCTGCTGGCCGGCCTGGCCGGGACGGACGTCCGCCTGCTCGTGGTCGGCGGCGCGGGCAGCCTGACCCTGCCCGGCGGCGACGGCGCCACCGTCATCGACGACCCCGACTTCCCGGCAGCCTGGCTCCCCATCGCCCTCGCCTGCGGCGAGCAGCTCGCCCTCTACCGGGCCGAGACCGAGGTCGACTGGGCCTACCTCAGCCCCGCCGCGCTGCTCGAACCGGGCCGGCGCACCGGCCACTACCGCCTCGGCCGCGACGAGCTGCTGGTCGACGAGGCCGGTGTCTCGGCGATCTCCATGGAGGACCTCGCCGTCGCCCTCCTCGACGAGGCCGCTCGGCCGGCCCACCACCGCACCCGCTTCACCGTCGCCTACTGAGCCCCGCCGTCACCGCCCCCGGGAGTGCCCGGTGCCCTCGGCACCGGGCACCCGCACGTCGCGGGCGGGTCGGCGGCGGGCGGCGGGGAGGCCGAGGGGGCCGGTCGGTGGCGGGGCCGGCCGAGGGGGCGTCCTACGCGTTCCGGATCGCCGTCACCAGACCGGCGACGAGATCCGCCCGCTCGGCCATCGACGCGACCTCCAGGTACTCGTGGTCCGCGTGGGCACCGCCGCCGACCGCTCCGAGTCCGTCGAGTGTCGGGATCCCCAGGGCGGCCGTGAAGTTGCCGTCGCTCCCACCGCCGACCCTCATGCTCCCGACACCGGGCAGCAACCGCTCCGCCAGCGCGAAGAGTTCGGCCGACGCCGACGCGGGCATCGGCGGCCTGCCGACGCTCCCCCGCACCGTGATCCGCGCCCCGTCGAGATGCGGGGCGAGCGCCGCGAAGGCGGCCTCGATCCGCTCCTTCTCCCCGGCCGACTCGACCCGGACGTCGACGGTGACGGTCGCCCCGGCCGGCACGACGTTGTCCAGGGTGCCCGCCGAGGCCACGGTCGGGACCACGGTCGTGCCGACCTCCGGCCGGCCGAGCGCCACGATGTCGAGCACCTGGTGCGCCGCCTCGACCAGGGCGTTGACGCCCGCCTCGGGTTCGAGGCCCGCGTGCGAGGCCCGGCCCACGACGGAGACCTCGAACGTGCCGCAGCCCTTGCGGCCGGTCTTCAGCGCCCCGCCGTCGGCCGCCCCCTCGAAGACCAGCACGGCGCCGCAGGCCCGCGCACGTTCCTCGATGAGGGCCCGGGACGAGCCCGAGCCGACCTCCTCGTCGGCGGTCACCAGGATCTCCACGCCCGACAGGTCGTCGAGGGCCGCCAGCCCGTGCACGGCCTGGACCAGGCCGCCGAGCATGTCGAAGACCCCGGGACCGGTCGCGTGCCCGCCCTCGACCGCGAACGGGCGGCGCCGGAGGGTGCCCGACGGGAACACCGTGTCGTGGTGGCCGAGGATCAGGACCTTGGGCTCGCCGCCGCCCGACCAGTGGACGTGGGGCCCGGCGTCGGTCCCGACCAGCACCGCGCGCCCGCCGAGGCGGCTCTCGACCACACCCGCCACGGCCTCGGCCGAGGCCTTCAGCGCGTCGAGGTCACGTGACGGGGACTCGACCTCGACCAGTGTCCTGAGGTCCTTGAGCATCTCGTCGACGTTCACCGGTGCGGCCTTGTGCGTAGTCATGCCCGCCACGCTACTGAACCCGCCCGCCCCCTCGAACCGCCGTCCCGCCCCGAAGGCCCCGAGCCCGACCCGTCGACCCGCCCGCCGCGCCCGGGGAACGCGTCCGGGGAACGTGTCCGGGCGCGATCAGCGGAGGGGAGGCGCGAGGGCGTGGGCGAGGAGGGTCTCCGCAGCCGCGCGCGCGTGCCGGCCGTAGTCCGCCTCGTTCAACACCATGGCGCGACTAGCCGCGCCGTCCGCGAGGGTCACCAACTGCTCGGCGAGGGCGGCGGGCTCGGCGCACCCCAGCTCCGCCACGAGCGTGGTGACCAGATGGGCCATCAGCAGTTTCCGTTCCCGGGCGTAGGCGTGGATCGGGCTCAGGGGGTCGGGGAACTCCGCCGCGGCACCGATGAACGGGCATCCCCGAACCGGGGCCGCCGCCGCGGCGGGTGGGTCGAACAGTCGAAGGATCCGCTCCCGGGGGTCGAGATCCTCACGGGTGAGCACGCTCTCCAGCGTGGTCCCCGACCCGGCGAGCGCCCGCAGGTAGGCGATCACGAGGTCGCTCTTGGTCCGGAAGTGGGCGTAGAGGGTGCGCTTGGACACCGGCGCCGCTTCCGCGATCTGCTCCATGCCGGTCGCGGTGATCCCCTGGTCCGCGAACAGCCGGGTGGCGGCGGCCAGGATGCGCTCCCGCGCACCCCGCCCCGGCCGCGTAGGTCCGTGCACTTCCGTCTCCGGTGCCGCAGTCATGGGGTGAGTATACGGAGGCGTTTACTTCCGCTGCGGCGGGTGGGTAGAGTCGCACCCGTCCAAGTAAACGGGTGCGTCTACTTCGTGCGAGTGAGGGGTGCTCCATGGGCCGGTCCGGTCACACCGAGCTGAGTGGTTACGCGGAGCGGCTGATCCGCGGCCGACGCGCCGTACGTGCGTTCCGGCCCGACGCCGTGCCCCCGGAGACGATGCGTGCGGTCTTCTCGCTGGCCGGCGCCGCGCCGTCCAACTCCAACACGCAGCCGTGGCGGGTGGAGGTGGTCAGCGGCGCACCGCGCGACCGACTGGCAGACGCCCTGCAGGCGGCCCACGCCGCCCGCCGCACCTCCGCCGACTTCCCGTACCGCGAGGACATGTACGCCCCGATCCAGCAGGAACGGCGCGCCGCCTTCGGCGCCGAGCTCTATGGCGCGCTGGGTATCGGCCGTGACGACGCCGCGGCACGCGCGGCCTACGACGCCGAGAGCCTGCGGTTCTACGGCGCACCGCACGTCGCGTTCCTCTTCGTCTCCTCAGACCGTGCCGACGCGCGGCCGGCCGCGGATGTCGGCGCCTATCTGCAGACGCTGCTGCTGGCGATGGCCGCGTACGGGGTGGACAGCTGTCCCCAGGGACTGCTGAGCTTCTACGCCGACACCGTGCGCGGCGAACTCGGCGTCAGCGGGGGGAAGCTGCTCGTCGGGGTCTCGTTCGGCTACGCCGAAGCCGCCGCACCGGTGAACCGCGTCAGCACCGGACGCGTGGCACTGACGGCGACCACGACGTTCCACGACTAGGAGACCGGGACGACGGCGACGATCCGGCCGCCCGCCAGGAAGCACAGCCGCTCGGCCCGGGTCCGGTAGCCCCACGCCCGCACCCGGTGGAAGCAGAGGTCGGCCGGTATCGGCGCTTCCCGCAGGTCCGCCACCAGGGCGTCCCCGGGGAGCGCGGCCGCCGCCGCGGCCCGCAGTGCGTCGCCGGCCGCGACCCACTCCCGCGCCGGGGCCGAGAAGACCCAGGGCTCGCCCGTGTTGGGCAGGAAGTGGTGGAGGGCGGACCGCACCCGGCTCGCGAACCGGGAGCCGTCCACACCGCCGTCCGCCGTCGCTGCCCGGCGCGCCGCACCGCGGGCGGCCCGGGCGAGGACGAGCAGCAGGTGCGGCAGCGATTCGGCGAGCAGGGACACCTCCGGCCATTCGGCGAGCCGCTCCGCGTCCCCCGGGACGGAGACGACATGGCCCCACTCCCCCGTCTCCCGGTCGATCCGCACCTGCACGGAGACCGGGTCGCGGCCCCGGTCCAGCCAGGCCACCGGCCAGAACGAGCCCGGGCCGCCGACCATGTCCACCAGCGTCGGCGAGTGCCGGTCGGCCACCGCACCGGGGCGCAGTTCGACCGGCTCCAGACCGGCGATCCGGACGCCGGTGAGCTCCCGCAGCACGGCGCGCACCTCGCCGGGCAGCGGCACCGGCCAGTCGTCCAGCTCCGCCTCGGTGCAGCCCCCCTCCAGGACCACCAGGCCGGGCAGCTCCGCCGCCAGGGCGCGCAGTTCGGCCACCGCCCGATCGGGAGCGTCGGCGGGGACGGCGGGCCGCTCGACCGGGCGGCCCAGGAAGTCCCCACTGACCAGGCTCCGGACCAGCAGCGCCCGCCCGTCGCCGACCAGGGTGAACGAGACCTCGCTGCCGCTGGTGTCCGCGGTGGCGTGGGCGGTCGAGTAGTACGGCTCCCAGCCGAGCGTGCACGGGTAGCCGGGCAGTTCCCGCAGGTCGACGACGTCGGTCAGACTGTCGCCGGGGCCGGCCAGCCGGGCGAGCCCGGGATCGGCGGCCGCCGCCCGCAGCGAGGGCACGGCGAGCACCGTCGAGGCACCGGCCGGCTGCTGCCAGGCGTCCTCACCCTCGGCCAGCCGGCCGGCCAACTCCGGCAGCCAGCCGACGAATCCGGGTGCCTCGACGACGCTCTCCTCGTCCCCCCAGGGTTCGAGGCGCAGCACCGGGCCCCAGTCGGCACGCGCCGCCGCCCCGACACCGACCACCAGCTGCCCGCCCTCGTAGCCGGTCTCACCGACGACCAGGTAGCCCTCGCCCGGCGCCTCCCCGCCGACCGGACCGAAGGCGTAGGTGCCCCACTCCTCGCTCTCGACCCCGCCGACCTCGCGCAGCACCGCGCGGCAGGCCGCCGGCACGAAGACCGGCCAGGCGTCCATCTGTTCGTCCGTGAAGCCGCCCAGCAGCTCGATCCCACCGGACGGTTCCTGCGCCAGCGCGCGCAGCGCGGCCAGCGCCTCGCGGGCCCCGCCCACCCCGTCGTCCGTCGTCGTCATACCGCTACCGCCTGCCCCGTGCCCGTGCTGGTTCCGTTCCGATCACTGCGGACGGCAGCCTAACGACCTGCACCGACAATCGCTCCTCCGGGCGGCCCGACCCCGGCACACGACCGGGCCGTCCCCCTCGCGCGCCCGCCGTCCGCCCGGCCGACGGCCCGTCAACAGTGCAGCCCGGGCGACCCGGAGGAGCCCTGCGCCCTCGGCGCCCCCGCCGTTCGGCGGGTGTCGTCCGCACCACCCCGAAAAGTGGTGCGTGCCGGATCGACCGCACCCGCTCCGGGCCCCGAGGATCAAGACGTGAACGAATCCGTACCCAGCACCCGCCGGCGCCGGGGGGCGCTCGCCACCGCGGTGGCCGCGCTCCTCGCCGCCCTGTCCCTGCCCGTCACCGGCGCCGCCGCGGCCACCGGCGCCCCGGTACCGCCCGTCCCCTCCCGCTACACCCAGCAGCGACTCGCCTGGCAGCCCTGTGCGGAGGCGCCCGAGCTGGAGTGCGCCACGATGGCCGTCCCGCGCGACTGGCACCACCCGAAGCGCGGTCCGGACCTCTCCGTCGCGGTGTCCCGGCACCGGGCGGACGACCCGGCGAAGCGGCGCGGCACCCTGCTGATGGCCGCCGGCGGCCCCGGCGGGGCGGGGCTGCTGCGGCCGGGCAGCTTCGTGCGCGCGGCGCCGGCCGTCGGAGCCGCGTACGACGTGGTGGGCTTCGACCAGCGCGGGGTGGGCCGGAGCACCCGGCCCGTCTGCCAGACACCGGAGGAGTTCCAGGACTTCTTCGCCGGGGACTTCCGCGACGACGACCCGGCCGCCCGCGCCCGCGTGATCGACAACTCCCGTCGCCTCGGCGCCGACTGCGCGCGGCGCAGCGGCGGTCTGCTGCCGTTCCTAACCACCGAGCAGACCGTCCGCGACCTCGACCTCTTCCGCGCCCTGCTCGGCGAGCGGCGGATCACCTACTACGGCCCGTCCTACGCGACCATGATCGGCGCGTACTACACGACGCTCTTCCCGCGGCGGGTGGAGCGGATGGTGCTGGACAGCAACGTCGGCTTCGACGGCAGCTGGGAGCGGTTCCAGCTGGGGCAGCCGATGAGCTTCCAGCGCCGCTTCGAGGAGGACTTCCTGCCCTGGTTGGCGGCCCGGGACGACACGTACCACTACGGCGCCACCGTCGCCGAGGCCGGGGCCCACTGGGAGCGGCGGCGCGCGGCCCTGCACGACGGCCCGCTCGTCGACGGCGCCCTGACGGTCGGCCCCAACCAGCTGGACAACGGCACCGTCCAGGCCGTCTACCGGGCGAGCGACGGATTCCCCGCGCTGGCCACCGCCCTGACCGCACTGGACGACTGGCCGGGCGCGAGCCCGACCGCCCGGGAGACGGCGCGGCAGGTCTTCGGCCAGTACCTGAGCCCCGGGTTCCTCGCCGAGTACTTCGCGGTGACCTGCAACGACACGCCCTGGACGGGTGATCTGGACACCTGGGTCGCGCGGGGCCGCGAACTCACCGCCCGTTGGCCGCTGGCGGGCGCCCGGACGCTGGCCTTCGCCGCCGTCTGCGCCACCTGGCCCGCGCCGACCGCACCCCGGGTGCGGGTGACGGGGGCGGGCCTGCCGCCCACGCTGATGCTCAACTCGGTGCACGACCCGGCCACCTCCTACGAGGCGGCCCGCTCGGCCCACCGGGCCTTGCGCGGCTCCCGGCTGGTGACGGTGACCGGCAGCGGCGACCACGGCCAGTACCCGGGGTCCAATGCCTGCGTCCGCGAGGTCGTCGAGTCCTACCTGCTCGACGGCCGCGTCCCCGCCCGTGATATCAGCTGCCCCTCCCCGCAGTCGGGTTGACCGGCACCCAGGCGCCCCCCGGCGCCGGGTGCGGTCCGGCCGGACGGGTGGTGGCCGGCCCGCCCGGAGTGGGGGGGGGGGGGGGGGGGGGGGGGGGGGGGGGAAGGCCCCGCGGGGGGGGGGGGGGGGGGGTGGGTGGGTGGGGGGGGGGGGGGGGGGAACAAGCA
>NZ_JBVHVO010000004.1:511581-541787 GCF_055564815.1 Kitasatospora sp. NPDC028961
TGTTTTGTCTGCGCGGTTGGTGGTTTTTCCCCCCTTGGGGGTTTTTTTTTCCCCCCCCCCCCCCCCCCCCCACCACCGCATCCTCGGCGGATCGGAGCCGGCGGAGCTCAGGGGCGGTCGAGGGTGATGGAGTTGACCGGGCCCAGGTCGGCCCAGACGCCGTTCTGGGCGGCCATGTCGTAGTTGCAGTTGGTGCCGTTGTAACCGAGGCACAGGCGGGCGTGGGCGCCACCGGTCTGGTTGTTGAGGACCCAGTGCCAGCCCGTCTTGTTGCTCAGGTTGTGGGCCCCGTAGCTGTAGAAGACATCGGTCGGCGGGGTGGAGGTGGGGGCGCCCTCGCCGTAGATGCAGACCGCTCCGGACGGGCAGCCGTCCCAGCTGCCGGCGGCCTGGGCGCCGGTGGCACCCAGGGTGGCGACGGCGGCGGTCGCCAGGGCGAGCGCGGCGGCGGCGTGCAGGATCCTGCGCATGTGGTTCTCCCTCTGGGGTCGCGGGGCCGGCGGTGAGTGATCCGGCCACTGATCAGCAGCGTAGGAGCGGTGCGGCGGCAACGGTCCCTGACGGATGACAGGGTGTGGCGGGCGGCGGGGCGCGCGGAACGACACGCACCGAGCGGCCCCGGGAGCAGCCCGGTGGCCGATACCGGTACCGGTCGGCGTGAAGTCCGAACAGGGTCAGCGCGGGGTCGCGAAGGTGTCGCAGTCGCTCATCGAGCCCGTGCGGTAGCCGGCGGTGAACCAGGCCTGGCGCTGCGCCGAGGAACCGTGCGTCCAGACCTCCGGGTCGATCCGGCCGGTCGCCTGCTTCTGGATCCGGTCGTCGCCGACGGCGGCCGCGGCGTCCAGACCCTGGGCGATGTCCTGGTCGGTGAGGGTGCTGATCAGCGGCCGGCCGGTGGAGGCCTGCGGGGTGGTGGTGGCGTGGTGCGCCCAGACCCCCGCGTAGCAGTCCGCCTGGAGTTCGAGCTTCACCGAGGCGCTGTTTTGGCCCTGCCGGTCCCCGCCGACCCGCTGGGTCGTGCCGGTGAGGTTCTGGATGTGGTGCCCGTACTCGTGGGCCACCACGTACGCCTCGGCGAAGGGGCCGCCGCGGGCGCCGAAGCGGGTGGCGAGCTCGTCGAAGAAGCCGAGGTCGAAGTAGGCCTGACGATCGCCCGGACAGTAGAACGGGCCGACGGCGGACGTCGCCGCGCCACAGGCGGTGGAGACGCGGTCGGTGAACAGGACCGTCTCGGCGCGGCGGTAGGGCGTGCCGTGCCGGGGCAGTTCGCCCCGCCAGTACTCCTGGAGGCTGTTGGTGACGGCGACGATCCGGCAGTCCTGACGGCGGTTCGCGTCCGCGCCGCTCCGGCAGACCTCCTGCACCTCGCCGGCGGTACTGGGACGCGCGTCCGCACCGGAACCGCCTCCCTCGGAGAGACCGAGCAGGCTCGGGTCGACCCCGAAGAGCACCGCGACCAGCGCGATCAGCAGGCCCGCCGCGCCACCGCCGATGGCGACCCGGCCACCCGGGCGGCCGCGCCGGTCGTCCACCTGCGAGGTGTCGAGGTCCCCCTGCTCGTCGAACTGCATGTCCCTCCGTCCGTCGCACCCGCCGCGACCCGGGTGCGGCCGCCCGGCCACGGTAGCCCGCCGGACCACCCCGGCCGGGGCAGGACGCGCAGGTCAGAACGGGTCTGCCGCACCCGGCCGCCGGGGTGAACCGCACAGCTGAGCCGGCTCACCCACGTCGCCGGGCCCGGAACGCCCCGCCCGCCCCGCGCCCCGCACGGCAGGCCCCACCCTCGACCGTCGCGACCGTCTCGGCCACCTCCACCGGCGCCCCCGGCCGCAGGCGTTCCGCACGCGGCCGCCCGAGCAGCACACCCACCAGCACCAGCAGCAACCCGCCCGCCTGGACCGGCCCCAGCTCCTCTCCCGCCACCGCCGTACCGAGCAGGACACCGGTCATCGGGTTGAGCAGGCCGACCAGGCCGACCGTCCCGGCCGGCAGGTGCCGCAGACCGGCGAACCACGCGACGAACGCCAGCGCCGTGGCCACCACGGCGACGTACCCGAACGCCAGCAGCTCCGCCAGGGCGGGCACCGGCGGCGCCCCCTCGGCAACCGCGGCCACCGGGAGCAGGACGAGCCCGCCCGCGATCAGCTGCCAGGAGGTCGAGGCCAGGACGTCCGCACCGTCGCGCCAGCGGCCGGCGAGGACGTAACCGAAGGAGGAGACCAGCATGGCGGCCACCGAGGCGGCCAGCCCGGCCGGGCTCACCGCACCCGCCCGGCCGAGCACCATCAGCCCGACCCCGCCCAGCCCCACCAGCGCGCCGACCAGGTGCGCGCGGGCCGGCCGCTCGGCCACCAGGGCCCAGGCGATCAGCATCATCGCCAGCGGGGAGGCCGCCATGACGGTCGAGGCGACGCTGGTGGCGAGCAGTTGCGAGGCGACGTAGAGCAGGACGAAGAAGACCCCTGTGTTGAGCAGTCCGAGCACAGCCGAGCGCCACCACCAGGCCCCGCGCGGCAGCCGCCGGCCGAGGGCGAGCAGGATCAGGCCGGCCGGCAGGGCCCGCAGGGCGGCGCCCCAGAGCGGGCGGTCCGCCGGGAGGAACTCGCGGGTGACGTAGTAGTTGGCACCCCAGGCGACCGGCGCGACGGCGGTCACCAGGATCCACCGAATATTCGCTTCCATGGAAGCAATATAACTTCCCGGGAAGCTATCCGGCTAGGATGGCGCCATGGAACAGCAGCGCGACCCGCTCGGACCGCAGCCCGGAGCCCCGGACCACGTGGCCGCCATCCAGGCCGAATGGCGACGGGAGCGGCCCGACCTCGATGTCTCGCCGCAGGCGGTGATCGGCCGGCTGCACCGCCTCGCCGCCCGCCTCACCGACGAGCTCGGCCTGGTCTACGCCCGCTACGGCCTCGGCGAGGGCGAGTTCGACGTGCTCGCCGCGCTGCGCCGCGCCGGCACCCCCTTCGAACGGGCCCCCGGCGAACTCGCCGCCCACACGATGGTCACCACCGGCGCCATGACGAAGCGGATCGACCGCCTGGAGCGGGCCGGGCTGGTCACCCGCCGGCGCAGCGACGAGGACGGGCGCGGGCGCGTCGTCGCACTCACCCCGGCCGGCCGGCGATTGATCGACGAGGCGTTCACCGCCCACATGCACAACGAGCACCGCCTGCTGGAGCTGCTCACTCCCCAGGAGGCCACCGCCCTGGAGGGCCTGCTGACCAGCTGGCAGTACCGCCTGGACCACCCCCCGAGGTCCACCGAGGCCTGACGAGGATCCGCCCACCCTCCCCGGGAAGCCCAGACGGGCCAGAACTCCGGCGGCCCAGAACTCCGGCGGCCCAGAACTCCGACGGCCCAGGGCTAGGCAGCTCAGGGCTCGAAAGCTCAGGAATCGGCAGCTCAGGGCTCGGCAGCTCAGGGCTCGCCGGCTCCGGACGCCGACGGCATCAGACCGGCGTCCGCCAGGATCCGCGACACGGTCTGCTCCAGGGTGCTGTCCTCGCCGACGACCCGCTCCGCACCACCGGGCAGCAGATCGCCCCCGACGTACCAGCCGGTCATCTCCTCGGAGCCGAACTCGGCGGCCTGCGGCCGCAGCGAGTGCCGGCGCAGGGTCTCCGCCAGGTCCACGTCGAGGTAGTACAGCAGGGTGCGACCGCGGTGGTCCGCGGCCAGCCGCCCGAGCATCGGCCCGTACCGCGCGGCGGTCAGGATGCCTTCGACGACGACGTGGAAGCCGTGGTCGAGGGCGTAGCGGGCGACGGTGTCGATCAGGCCGATCGAGGCGCAACCGTCCGTGTCCCGCTCCTGCAATACGGTCCGGCGCAGGTTGTCCTGGCCGACCAGCGCGAGCTTCCCCCGCCCGCACCGGGCCCGCAGTTCGGCCGCGATGCTCGACTTGCCGGATCCGCTGTTGCCCCGCAGGACGATCAGCACGGTGTGCTCACTGCCTGTCATCCACCCCACGCTAGTGGACGCCGCCCGAGCCCGCCGGGCACCGCCGCGATGCGGACGGGCCGGCCCGCCGCCGCACCGGCCCGGTGGAATGCGGGTGATCCCGCCCCTCGGCCCGCGATACGGTCCGCCGCATGACGACCTTGTGGTGGGACATCGTGCTGATCGGCGGAGCCTCGGGCATCGGGAAGAGCCGGGCAGCCGCGCGACTGGCCCGGGAGACGGGCGCGTTCGTGGTGGAGTTCGACGACGTGGTCAGCGCCGTCCAGGAGATCACCACAGCCGCCCAGCACCCGGGGCTGCACCATTTCGACGGCCCTGACCCTGCCGAACCCCGCACAGCGGAGCAGGAGTTGGAGCTGCAGATCGCGACCGCCGGGGCGCTGGAGCCCGCCGTCCTCGGTGTCGTCCGCAACCGCCTGACGGTGGACGTGCCCGCCGTCGTCGAGGGCGACTACCTCACCCCGGCCGCCGCCGCACGGGCCGTCGAGGCGGGGCGGGCGGCCGGGCGCCGCGTCCGGGCGGTGTTCCTGCACGAGCCGGACGCGGCCCGGATCACCGCCAACTACGCCGCCCGCGAGCCCGGGTGCGGCCCGCAGGTGCGGCGGGCCGAGGTCGGCGCCCGGTACTCGCACTGGCTCGCCGAGCAGGCGGACCGGTACGGCCTCCCAGTGGTCGACTGCCGCCCCTGGGACACCCTCGCGGTCCGCGTCGACGAGGCGCTCCGCACGCCCTCGGGCCGGCCGGGCCCTCAGCCCCCCGCGCCTCGTACGTCCGGCCGGGTGTCGTGACGCCGGCCCCCGTCCCGCCCCCCGGCGTGACGGCGCGAGGGCCGGCGACCAGCGGGTCGCCGGCCCTCGTCCCGGACGTCTGCGTGCGAACGACGGCGGAACTACCCGCGCGAGGCGTGTCGTTGGCGGAGCCAGACGAGGGCACCGATCAGGCCGACCGCGCCGCCGGCGCAGAGTTTGACGGCGCCCTTGGCGAGCAGCCAGCCGATCCCGGGGGCGGTCCACCCCAGCCAGTGGAGGACGGCCAGCAGGACCGCCACCGCCCCCAGCGCCGCCAGGACGGTCACCACCACCGCCGCGCCGGTGGAGAGTTCGGTCTCCCCGGCCGTGGTCGCCGGTATCTCGTTCGTGCCCCCGTCATCCATGGGAGCGATCATAATCCGGCTCAGCGCGGGGCGTGGTGGGTGTCGCCGCTGTGCTCGCCGGTCTCGTGGTCGGGGAAGCTCACGGCCAGCGTGACGCGGTACTCGTAGACGTCGTCGCGGTGTCCGGGTACCCGGGCCCAGGCCAGCGAGTGCACCTCCGCCTCGGGTGCCTGGCGGCACCACGCGGCCGCCTCCTCCAGTGCCCGGGCCGCCGAACGGCCGGTGCACACCACGGCGGTGTACGCCGCGACGGCGACGTCGCCGCCGCTGCGCCCCGCCCGCGAGACCGCCCGGACGGCGGCGGCGGCATGGGTCAGGTCACGGGCCAGGTCGTCCACGACCCGGGGCGGCGCCGGGAGGACCGGCCCCTCCGCCACGGTCTCCGGCAGGTTCGTGCTCACCGTCTGGGCCTCCATCCGCCTGGTCTCGGGATCCGCCGATTGCGGGATCCGCCTGGTCACCGGCCCAAGGATGCCGGGCCGCCATTCCTGGCATGACCACTTTCACCAGAACATCACCCGTCCGGGGAGCTGAGGAAGGAGAGCTCGACACCGACCGCCCGGTACTGGTAAAGGACTTGCGTCGCATCGGTCCTGGTCAGACCCTCCCGTCCCGGGCGCCGCCGGGAGCCCGGCCGCACGTGCGCGTACCACCCCCGCACCCCGGACCGCCGGTCCGACCGCCGGACGCGCCGGGTCGGGCTCGTGACGCAGCTGTGCAACTCCCGTTTCCGGAACGGGAAATACCGGACCGGCCCGGCCACTAGGATCCCTGGTGCACCACAGTCCGCCGCACCGGCGGGCGCCGGACGAGGGGGTCCCATGCAGCTCGAATCAGCGGTCCGGTACGGGCGTCGGCAGCTCTGGCTGCCCGCGTTGGCCCTCGCGGGCGTCGCCGTGGCCGGCTGCTCGTCCTCCGGCGGGACGACGGCCGCGCCTCCGCCCACCACACCCGCCGCGGCCGCGACGACGCCCGGCGCGGCCGCGCCCACGGCGGCGACGACACCCGGATCCAGCGCCTCCAAGCCCGCCCCCGCGAGCACCGGAGCACCCACCGCCGCGCCCGCCGGGCGGCCGGCGGACGCCTGCACGCTGCTGCAGTCCCCCCAGGTCGTCGCGGCGGTGGGCACCTCGGGCCCGTTCCGCGGCACCCACCCCGACCCGGCGAGCGACGGCAGCCCGGTCTGGGGCTGCACCTGGGGCTCGCCCGACTCCTACGCCTCGATCCGCGAGACCACCCCGACCGCGCTGGCCTCGGCCAAGGCGGACGGCCAGCTCCAGGTCACCACCCTGCCGGGGGTCGGGCAGGAGGCGGTGCTGACCCAGCGCAAGGACGGCACCCACCCGAGGGCCCTCTTCGTGGCCGGCGGACGCGTCTACGCCGTCGAGGTGGTGAAGGACCGCGGCCCGGGCGACGGCGTCAACGCCCCTGCGGAGGCGCTCGCCGAGAGCGGGCTGGCGATGGTGCTGGCCAAGTCGCTCGGCGGCTGAGCCAACGGCGAACCGGCGGCCCCCGAACCGGCAGACGCCACCCGCCGGCCCCCGAACCGGCCGCCCGGAGGACGCCGGGCGGCGCAGCCGGTTCCCTCCGGGGCGTGAACGGCGCCGGGCGGGGGCCTGCGGGCGGATGCGGGTACGGCACGGGCGTTCACAGAATGACGCCACCGTGCCGTACCCGGCACTCCCCCGAAAGCCAAGGCGGACCGCATGAGCCGACTCCACCCACCCACGCCCCCGGACCGCCCGCGCGACACCCCTCCGGGGGGCCGAACCCCGGTGTCACACACCGCCACCGCCCTGCTGGGCGGACTGGCGCTGCTCGCCCCGGTACTGGCCGGTTCGCTGGTCACCCCGATACCCGCGCACGCCGACAACCCCACCGTCTCGGTGAACAGCCTGCGCACCGGCTGGGACGCGGCCGAGCCGGGCCTGAGCCCGGCGCAGGTCTCCGGCTCGGACTTCGGCCGGCGCTGGTCCACCGCCGTCGACGGCGCCGTCCTCGCCCAGCCCCTGGTCGCCGGTTCGACCGTGGTGGTCGCCACCGAGACGAACCACGTCTACGGCATCGGCGCGACCGACGGCCGGATCCTGTGGCAGCGCGCGCTCGGCACGCCGGTCCCGTCGTCCACCGCCTGCCTCTCCCCCGGCACCGGCATCACCTCGACGCCCGTGTACGACAAGTCGACCGGCACGGTCTACCTGGTGGCGAAGTCCACCGAGGGGGGCGCCCACTTCTCGGTGCACGCGCTGGACGTCGCCTCGGGCGCCGAGCGCGGCGACTGGCCGGTCACCGTCCAGGGCTCGCCGGTGAACAGCCCCGGGGTCCCGTTCAACCCGGGCACCTCGGCGCAGCGCGCCGGACTCCTGCTGCTGGACGGGGCGGTCTACTTCGGCTTCGCCTCGGACTGCGGCGTCGGGACGTACGTCGGCCACGTCGCGGGCGTCCACACCGGGACCCGCAAGCTGACGCTCTGGTCCACCCAGTCCGGCTCGGCCTCGCAGAACGCGGGCGTCTGGATGAGCGGCGGCGGCCTGGTCTCGGACGGCGCCGGGCGGATCCTCCTCGCCACCGGCAACGGCGCGGGCACGGGCTCCTCCCCGCCGGAGGGCCCCGGCGACAAGCCGCAGGGCCACTTCGCCGAGTCCGTGGTGCGGCTGGGTGTGAACGCCGACGGAAGCCTCACCCCGAAGGACTTCTTCAGCCCGACCGACAACCGGGACATGGACCACGGCGACGTGGACCTCGGCTCCGGCGGGCCGGCCGCCCTGCCCTCCGGCTTCGGCACGACCGCCCACCCGCACCTGCTGGTGCAGGTCGGCAAGGACGGCCGGATCTTCCTGCTGGACCGTGACCGGCTGGGCGGCATGGGCCAGGGCCCGAACGGCACCGACGCCGCGGTCGGCACGACCGGCCCGTTCAAGGGCGTCTGGGGCCACCCGGGGGTCTGGGGCGGGGACGGCGGCTATGTCTACCTGGTCGAGAACTACGGCTCGCTGCGCGCGCTCAAGTACTCGGTGAACAGCGCCGGGAACCCCCAGCTGACCAGCGCGGGCACCAGCGCCGAGGGCTTCGGCTACGCGTCCGGCTCCCCCGTGGTCACCTCCAACGGGACGGCCTCCGGTTCGGCGCTCGTCTGGACCGTCTACTCCGGCAGCGGTCCGGGCGGCCAGAACGGCGAGCTGCGGGTTTACGACCCGCTGCCGGTCAACGGTGCGCTCAAGCTGCGCCGCAGCTTCGCGCTCGGCACGGTGAGCAGGTTCGCCGTGCCCGCCACGGACGGCGGGCGGGTGTTCGTGGGCACCAAGGACGGCCACCTCGTCGCCTTCGGCCGCGCCGCCGCCTGACACGGTTCCAACCCGGCGCGCTGCCCCCGGATGCCGCTCCGGCCCGACCGCGCCGGCCCGACCGCGCCGCCTCCCGACGGCGCCGCCTCCCGACAGCGCTCCGGCCCGACCGCCCGGTGGCCGGTCAAACCCCCGGCCCCGGCCCGTCACCCGTTCGAGCGCGATTGTCCGCACATCGCGCGGGTTGGACCGGCGGCCGGGCCCGGCGGCTCGTAGCGTCCTGACCCACGGGGCCGCGCGGCCCACCGGGCGCGTGCGCTCCTCCCACCCGCCCTCTCCCGAGGAGGAATCCCGATGAACCGCACCGCCGCTCCGCTGCCCACCCCCGCCGCCGCACCGCCCGAGCGCCCGGCCGACGCCGCCCCGAAGCCCGCCTGGTCCGCACCGGCGGTCGAGTGCCACCGCACCGGCGCCGAGGTCACCGCCTACGCCGGACGGGCCGCCCAGTGGCTCAGCCGCTGACCCGCGAGCGGTTCGCGGCCAGGCTGTACGACCTGCGGGAGCGCTACTGGGACAGCCACCCGTTCCATCTGCGCCTGCACTCCGGTGGCTGCACGCCACCGGAGTTGCGGCGCTGGGTCGCCAACCGCTGGTACTACCAGCTCTGCCTGACCCGCAAGAACGCCGCGATCATCGCCAACTGCCCGCTCCCGGAGGTCCGTCGGACCTGGGCCGAGCGGCTCGCCTACCAGGACGGACCGGCCGCGCCGCTGCCCGGCCCCGAGCGCGGCGCACCGGCCGGGGGCGCACCGGACGCCACCGCACCCGCCGAGGGCGGCCTCGCCGACTGGCTGGTCCTCGCCGAGGCGGTCGGCCTGGACCGCGCGGAGGTCACCGACGAACGGCACGTCACCCGCGGGGTCCGCTTCGCCGTCGACGGCTACCTGCACTTCTGCCAGACCAGACCGTGGACGGAGGGCGTCGCGGCGGCCCTCACCGAGATGTTCTCGCCCGACCACATGGCCCAGCGGGTGACCGCCTGGCGCACCCACTACGACTGGATCGACCCGGCGGGCTACGCCTACTTCGAGCACCGCATCCCCACCGCCCGCAAGGACAGCGCCCGCACCCTGGAGCTCGTGCTGGACCACTGCGTCACCGCCCACCAGCAGCAGGCCGCCCTCGACGCCCTGGCCTTCAAGTGCGAGGTGCTGCGGGCCATGCTGGACGCCGTCGACTACGGGGCCGACCGGTGACGACCGCCCAGGCCGCCCAGGCCGCCCCCGCCGCACAGGTGCCCGGGCTGCGGCGCGGGGTGCGGCTGGTGCACGACCCGGTCCGCGACCGGGCCGCCCTGCTCTTCCCCGAGGGCGTCCTGCTGCTCAACGAGACCGCGGCCGCCGTGCTGCGCCACTGCGACGGCCGGCGCGACACCGCGCTGATCACCGCCGGGCTCGCCGCCGAGTACGACGGGGTGGACGACGGGCAGGTCCGCGAGCTGCTCGCCGACCTCGCCGAGCGCCGGCTGCTCACCCTGGACGGCTCCGGCGCACCCGCACTGCCGTACCCGGCCACCGGCCTGCCGGGCGCGGCCGTCCGGGCGCCGGCGCCGTTCGGCCTGATCGCCGAACTCACCTACCGCTGCCCGCTCCAGTGCACCTACTGCGCCAACCCCGTCGAACTCGCCCGCTACCGGGACGAACTGGACACCGACCAGTGGCTGCGCGTGCTCGACCAGGCCCGCGGGCTCGGCGTCCTCCAGGTCCACCTCACCGGCGGTGAGCCGCTGCTCCGCCGCGACCTCGCCCGGATCGTCGCCCACGCGCACGACCTGGGCCTCTACACCAACCTGGTCACCAGCGGGCTCCCGCTGGACGAGCCGCGCGCCACCGCGCTCGCCGGGGCGGGCCTGGACCACGTCCAGCTCTCCCTCCAGGACGCCGACCTGCGCCGCGCGGACGCCGTGGCCGGCCTCGCCGCGCACGAGCGCAAGCTCGCCGCGGCGGCGCTGCTGACCGGCGCCGGGCTGCCGCTGACCGTCAACGCCGTGCTGCACCGGGGCAATCTGGCCCGGCTCGGCGCCCTCGCCGACCTGGCCGTGGCGCTCGGCGCCGACCGGGTCGAGCTGGCGCACACCCAGTTCTACGGCTGGGCCTGGCAGAACCGGGCGCACCTGGCGCCGAGCGAGGCCCAGGTCCGCCAGGCCGAGCTGGACGTGGCCGCCGCCCGGGAGCGCCACGGCGGGCGGATCGAGATCGTGCACGTCGCGGCCGACCACCACGGCGGCGCCGTGAAGCCCTGCATGGACGGCTGGGGCCGCCGGCAGCTGGTGGTCGCGCCCACCGGTGACGTGCTGCCCTGCCTGGCCGCCGCGCAGCTGCCCGGTCCGGCGCTGCCGAACGCGGCGACCGACGGGCTCGCCGCGATCTGGCACGACTCGCCCCTGTTCAACCGGTACCGGGGCACCGACTGGATGCCGGAGCCCTGTCGCGGCTGCGCGCTGCGCGAGGTCGACCACGGTGGCTGCCGCTGCCAGGCCTTCCAGTTCACCGGGGACGCCGGCGCCACCGACCCGGCCTGCCGCCTCTCCCCCGACCACCACCTGGTCACCGGGCCGGTCCCGGTGACCACCCCGGCCCCCGTACCCCGGAGGACGCGCTGAAGATCCGGATCCTGGGCACGGCCGCCGGCGGCGGACTGCCCCAGTGGAACTGCGGCTGCGAGGGCTGCTCCACCGCCCGCCGCACCGGCGCCGCCCGCAGCCAGGACTGCCTGGCGGTCAGCGCGGACGGCGTCGCCTGGTACCTGGTCAACGCCTCGCCCGACCTGCGGAGCCAGCTGCTGGCCGCCCCGGAGCTGGCGCCGGCCGCCGGCACCCGGGACACCCCGCTGCGCGGCGTCCTGCTCACCAGCGGCGAGCTCGACCACACGCTCGGCCTGTTGACCCTGCGGGAGGCCGCCGGGCTGAGCGTGCACGCCACCGAACCGGTCCGTGCCGCGCTGCACGGCGCCTTCCCGGTCGGCCCGCTGCTCGCGCCCTACACCAAGGCCCGCTGGCAGTCCGTCGCGCCGGGCACCGCCTTCGACCTGGCCGGCGGGCTGCGCGCCGAGCCACTGGCGCTGGGCGGCAAGCGGCCGCGGTACGCCGCCGACCTGCCCGGCGAGGCCTGGGACGGCCGGGCGGACTGGGTGACCGGCTACCGCTTCACCGCCGCCGGGAGCCGGTCGAGCGCGGTGTACGCGCCCGGACTGGCCGCCTGGACGCCGGAGCTCGACCGGGCGGTGGCCGGTGCGGCCGTGGTGATCCTCGACGGCACCTTCGCCACCGACGACGAACTCGCCGAGCGCACCGGCGGCGCGCGCTCCTCCCGCGGCATGGGCCACCTGGCGGTCCGGAACTCGCTGGCCCACCTGGGCCGCCACCCCGGCCCGCGCTACCTCTACACCCACCTCAACAACACCAACCCGCTGGCCCACCCGGGCTCCCCCGGCGCCGCCGCCCTCGCACCGGCCCTGGCGGCGGCGGGCGCGGCCGTCGCCGAGGACGGTCAGCTCGTCGAGTTCTGAGCCCCGGCGCCGCTCCCCGGCCCGCCGGGTACCGCCGGGCGCACCCTCGCCACCTGCCCGTTCACCGGTCGGTGGGGCCCGGGACAGCCGCTGCTCACCCAGGTCCGGTCAGATCATCGTGATACTAATCATTCCGGTAACACGAACTGTCATGCACTGGCAGGCACGATGGTGACAGCCCGTCCGTTCCCCCGGGGTCCGGACGGTGACGGGGAGGGCACGGCATGAAGGCACGGGTCGACAGCGGACGACAGACGGGGCGCCGGATACGGCTGGGCAAGCGGGTGACCGGGACGGCCGCCGCGTTCACCGCGCTCGCGGCCCTGACCGGCTCTCAGGTGACGGGACTCGGCCTCTCCGGTGTCGCGGCCGCCGAGCCGGTGCCGCCCGTGATCGACCCGACCACCTCCGTGGTCGCCACCGCTCCCGGCGCCACGCTGCCCGGCTCCGAACTGCCGTCGCCCGCCGGCGGGCCGACCGTGCCGGTCGACGGCGGGGGCGCCGTCCCGCTGCCGCAGCCGCCCACGACCCTGCCGGGCGACCCGTCCGCCGGACCGTTCCGGACCGGGCCCGCCCTGCCGGCGACGGTCTTCGCCGCCTACCGCAAGGCCGAGGCCGCGCTGGCCGTCCGCTCGCCCGGCTGTCACCTGCCGTGGCAGCTGCTGGCCGCGATCGGCGAGGTCGAGTCCGGCCAGGCCAACCGGGGCGGGGTGGACGCCGCGGGGACGACGTACCGGCCGATCCTCGGCCCGGCGCTCAACGGCAACGGCTTCGCCGCGATCTCCGACACCGACGGTGGCCGCTACGACGGCGACCGGCTCTGGGACCGGGCCGTCGGACCGATGCAGTTCATCCCCTCCACCTGGGCCTACTGGGGGGTCGACGCCAACGGCGACGGCCAGGCGGACCCCAACAACGTCTTCGACGCCGCCGAGTCGGCCGGCCGCTACCTCTGCGCGGGCGGCCGCGACCTCGGCAATCCGGCGCAGCTGGACCGGGCGATCCTCGGCTACAACAACTCGGGCGAGTACCTGCGGACCGTCAAGAACTGGATGGCGCACTTCGGCAGCGGGACGGCGACCACGACGCCGGACCGGCCCGCCCCGGCCGGCGCGCTGACCGCGCCGTCACCGTCGCCGACCGTACCCGCACCGGCGACCGGCCCCACGACGCCCACGCCCCCGGCATCCCCGGCGCCGTCGACCGGCACGCCGACCGGTGGCCCGAGCGGGACGCCGACGGGGGCGCCCACGCCCACCGCGTCGGCCTCGCCCTCGGCCGGCCCGAGCCCGAGCGCCACGCCGAGTGCCACGCCCAGTGCCACCCCGACCGGCACGCCGAGCACCTCGCCGACCGGTACGCCCAGCACCACCCCGACGGCCACCCCCACCGGGACACCGACCGCCACCCCCACCGCCACGCCCACCACCTGCGCCACCCCCACGGCGACGGCGACGCCCACCGACGGCGCGAGCCCGACGGCCACCCCGTCGGCCACCGCCACCGCGACGCCCCCGGCGCCCGGCTGCCCGACGCCGACCGGCACCCCGACCGGCACCCCGTCGGCCACCGCCACCCCGAGTGGCTCGTCCTCGGCCGCCGCCTCCCCCTCGGCCTCCCCCTCGCCCTCGGCGCACTGACCACGCGCCGAGTACGAACCGAGCACGCACGGAGCACGAACCGAGCACGCGTGACCCCGGCCCGGGCGCCCCGATCAGCGGGCGCACCGGGCCGGCGGCCGTTCAGTCCTCGTCGTCCTCGTCGTCCGGGTAGCGGCCGGCCGCCCGGTCCTGCTCCTCCTGGGCCTTGACCGGGAGGTCCGGGTCCCAGTCGGAGGGCCGCGGCCGCTCGGGCCCGTCGGGGCCGAGACGGAGCACCGGCTCGACCCGCACCAGCCGGAACCGCCGGTCGGCCGCCCGGAGTTCGTGTCCGCGCTCGGCGTCCAGCCGGTCGGCGGCGGCGGCGTACCGGGCGCGCTCGTCCTCGCCGAGGTCCGGCAGCAGCCGCGGGGCGAAGTCGCGCAGGTAGGCGGCGAGGCTGTCGCGGGCGGCCTGCGGGGTCTCGTAGGCCCCGGTCATCGGGCCCCAGTGGCCGTCCTCGTACTCGGCGACGGCGCAGTGCACCGGGAGCACGAAGACCTTGGGGTAGCGGCTGGAGGCGTGCCGGGCGTCGGCGCGGACGTTCTCGGGGATGCCCCGGCCGGCCGGCACCAGCGTCATCATGTCCAGCCGCAGGATCCCGTCGACCAGGGTGACGTCGGCACCGGGGTCGACGACGAAGCCGTCGACCCGGGACGGCAGCCGGTAGGCCTGGCCGACGGCGGCCGGGTCCGGGTCGGTGGGGCGCGGCGGTTCGATGCCCTCGGGGCCCGAGCGCAGCACCTGTTCGGCCCGGAAGATCCGGTACTCCCGCCCGGCGACGGTGATCTCGTCGAGCGCCTCCCACTCCATCCGCCGGTACGCCGCCGTGTAGGCGGCCCGCTCCTCGTCGGTGATGTCCCAGGTGGCGGCGAACCGGGCGCCGCGCTCGGCCCGCGCCCAGCAGCGGAACTGGTGGCCGAGGTCGTCGCGGGCCATCTGCGGGGTGGTCGCGCGGTAGCCGAGGATCCGCCAGGTCCCCTCGGGGGTGCGCTCCAGACTGCCGAAGGCGGGCGCCATCATCATCAGGCTCGGATACCGCTCCCGGGAGGCCCACGCCTCCAGACCGGCCACGGCCGCGACCGGGTCGTCGGTGTGCGCGACCCGGATGGTGAGGTGCCCCGGCAGCTGCGCAGCGTCATCGTCCATGCGGCCAGTGTTAGCGGACGCGGTGAGTGGGCCGCAGGGATATCGGGGAAGTGCACCCGACCGGGCAACGGCGGCGGACCGGAGGGCCGTCCGCGCGACCGCGCGGGACGGGGACAGCGGGCGCGGGGCCCGTCCGGGGGGAGATCGGACGGCCCCCGCGCCGCCGGTCGACGGACCGGCCGGACGCGGGCGGTGCGACGCGGGCGGGCCCGCGGCGCACCGTCAGAGGTGCTTGGCCAGCTCCGGCATCAGGTCCTGGAAGGTCCGCCCGCTGGCCGGCTGGCCGATCGCGGCCATCTGCCAACCACCGGCCGTGCGCTGCACCTTGGCCATGATCTGGGCGGTGTACGGGCCGCCGCCGGTGAGCGTGTACCGGGCCAGCTCGGCGCCGGTCTGCTCGTCGACTAGCCGGCAGAAGGCGTTCTCGACCTCCTGGAAGGTCTGCCCGGTGAAGGAGTTGACGGTGAACAGGATCTGGTCGACCTCGCTCGGCACCCTGGTGAGGTCCACCGTGATCGACTCGTCGTCGGTGGCGTCGCCGGCGCCGCCGGTCAGGTTGTCCCCGCTGTGCCGCACCGAACCGTCGTTGCTGGTGAGGTGCTGGAAGAAGACCACGTCCACCGGCTTGCCGGCGGCGAACAGCACCGCCGAGGCGTCCAGGTCGATCTCCTGCGAGGCCAACAGCTTGGCGAAGAACCCCTTCCGCTGGGCGGCCCGCCAGCCGAGGCCCATCCGCACCACGCCCAGCTGCCCCCCGCCCGGCTTCTCCAGGCTCAGCTTCTGCCCCTTGGCCAGCGAAACGCTCATCGCGTCCTCCTCGTTGCTCCGCCCTGCGTCCTGAATCTACAGCACTGTAGAGATTCCCGGGTGCGCAGGGTCGGTCCTGGGAATCCCCGTACCCCGCTCCTACGATCAACACCACATCATCCGGACACGGAGGGATTCGCGACGACCCACCGGCCTCCCGGCCGCAATTCCGCACGCGGGCTCCGGCACCGGTCCCGCACGCGGCGCCCGGCGACGCCGTCGGCCCCCCGCTACGGCCGCTCCAACGGCCGCTCCAGCCGCACCAGGGCGTCGACCGCGGCAGCGCGCCCGCCGGTAGCCCCGTCGCGGTGTCCGGCCTCCGCGGCCACCGGGCGGAGCACCCGCTCGGCGCGGACGGTCCGCAGCCCGGCGTCGGAGAGGTCGGCGAGCACGTCGTCCGGGGTGAAGAGGACGCGCGGGTCCTGCGGGCCGCCGACCCCTTCGGTGAGGTTGCTGCTGTCGTGGCCGACCACCAGCAGGGTGGCGCCGGGGGCGAGCGCGGCGGCGGCCCGGCGCAGCGCGGTGCGGCGGTCGGCGGCGGGGAGCTGGAGGTAGGCGACCAGCACCAGGTCGTAGCCCTCGGCCGGGAGCGGGAAGCCGCGGGCGTCGTCGTGACGCCAGGTGAGCCGGTCGGCGACCTCGTCGGGCAGGTCCGCGGTGAGCCGCTCGGCGCGCTCCAGGGCGACGGCGGAGAAGTCGAGGCCGGTCACCCGCCAGCCCTGCCGGGCGAGCCAGATGCTGTTGCGCCCCTCGCCGGCCGCGACGTCCAGGGCACGGCCGGGAGTGCGGCCGGTCAGCTCGCCGACCACCCAGCGGTTGGGCTCGGCGCCCCAGACCAGCTCGCTCGCGGCGTAGCGGTCGTTCCAGTCCTGGCTGTCCATGGCTCATCCTCCGTTCGGCGGGGCTGCTCCGTACGCCACCGTACCGGCGCGGGGGCCGCCGACCGTCCAGCGGGCGGACACCCTTGACGGCGAATATTGGTCCAGTCCAATCTGTGATGTCGTCGATGCGTACGGGCCCGGCCCGCCGGTGTCGACGCGTCGTACCGAAGCATGTGTCACCCCGCCCGCGCGCCCCCACAGCGCTCGGCTCGGCTCCCTTCGGCCCACCCGGGCCACCGCACCGCCGGAACCCCCACTCATCCGGAGGACACCGCATGCACGACCGAGTCACGCCCACGCGCCCCGCCGAGCGCCGGGCCGCCGCACCACGCCGGCGGGCCACCGCGCTGGCCCTGGCGGCCACGCTCACCACCGGCACCGCCGCCCTCGCGCTCTCCCTGAACACGGCCTCCGCGGCGCCCGTCAACCTGCTCGCCAACGCCGGTCTGGAGACCGGCTCGCTGGCCGGCTGGACCTGCGTCAACGGATCCGTCGTCACCACGCCGGTGCACGGCGGGAGCTACGCGCTCAGCGGGGCCGCATCGGCCTCCGACACCGCGCAGTGCCAGCAGACCGTGACCGTGCTGCCCAACACCCAGTACACCCTGTCGGGCTGGGTCCAGGGCAGCTACGTCTACCTGGGCGCGACCGGGACCGGGGTCAACTCCTCCTCCTGGACGCCCAACGCGACCGGCTGGACGCAGCTGAGCAGCACCTTCACCACCGGCGCCGCCACCACCTCGGTGACGGTGTTCACGCACGGCTGGTACGGCACCGGCACCTACCGGGCGGACGACCTCAGCCTGACCGGCCCGGCCGGGCCGACCAGCAGCAGCAGCCCGACCGCGACCGGCAGCCCCACGGCGACCAGCAGTCCGACCGCGACCGGCAGTCCGACGGCGAGCACCAGCCCGACCGCCTCGAACAGCCCCACCGCGAGCACCAGCCCGACGGCCTCGAACAGCCCGACGGCGACCACCAGTCCCACCGCGACGGCCACCGCCACGGCGACGGGCACCGGCCCGGCCGGGGACGGCAAGGTCACCGTGCCCGGCGGGCTCACCGTCGGCAAGGTCACCGGCAACGCCGTGGTGCTCAGCTGGCAGCCGTCCACGCTGACCGGCGGCGACGGCCCGGTCGCCTACAAGGTCTACTCCGGCAGCCAGCTGGTCGCGACCTCGATGGGCACCTCGGTGGCCGTCAGCTCGCTGCTGCCGAGCACCAACTACCGGTTCACCGTCCAGGGCTACTCGGGCAGCCACGCCTCCGCGCAGTCCGCGCCGGTGGGCACCACCACCGCGCCCGCCCCGGCCGCGAGCCCGTTCCGCTCGGCCTACTTCGACCAGTGGGGCGTCTACGAGAACGCGTACCACGCGAAGAACGTGGACACCAGCGGCGCGGCGGGCAAGCTGGACGTGATCACCTACGCCTTCGCCAACATCCACCCGACCACGCACACCTGCTTCCAGGCCGTGAAGGCCTCCGACTCGGCCAACGAGTCCAACCCCAACGCCGGGGACGGCGCCGGGGACGCCTACGCCGACTACCAGGCCGACTACAACGGCGCGGCCAGCGTGGACGGCAGCAGCGACACCTGGGAGCAGCCGCTCAAGGGCAACTTCAACCAGCTGCGCCAGCTGAAGGCCAAGTACCCGAACCTGCGGTTCACCATCTCGATCGGCGGCTGGACGTACTCCAAGTACTTCTCGGACGCGGCCGCGACGGACACCTCCCGCAAGGCCTTCGTCTCCTCCTGCGTGGACATGTTCCTCAAGGGCAACCTGCCGACCGGCGTGGCCGGTGACGCCTCGGGCGGCCAGGCCTCGGCGGCCGGACTCTTCGACGGCGTGGACCTCGACTGGGAGTACCCGGGCTCGGCCGGCGGCCACACCGGCAACCACTACTCCGCCGCCGACAAGCAGAACTTCACCCTGCTGCTGAAGGAGTTCCGCACCCAGCTGGACGCCCTCGGCAACGCCCAGGGCAAGCGGTTCCTGCTGACCGCCGCGCTGCCCAGCGGCCAGGACAAGATCGCGCAGCTGGAGACCGACAAGATCGGCGCCTACCTGGACTACGCCGACGTCATGACCTACGACATGCACGGCGCCTGGGACGCCAAGGGCCCGACCAACCACCAGGACCCGCTGCACGACAGCCCGGCCGACCCGACCACGCCGATCACTCCCGGCACCCGCAAGTACAACGTGGACACCACCCTCGCCGCGTACACCACCGGCCTGCCGGAGTACGGCATCGCGGGCGGCTTCCCGACCAACAAGCTGGTGCTGGGCATCCCGTTCTACTGGCGCGGCTGGACGGGCGTGCCGGCCGGCTCGAACTACGGCCTGTACCAGAGCGCGACCGGTCCGACCCCGGCCAAGCCGCTGAGCGCCGAGGCCGGCCTGGCCGCCTGGAAGGAGCTCAACGCCAGTGCGGCGAACACCCACTGGGACCCGGTGACGGAGACCTCCTGGGTCTACGACGGGACCAACTTCTGGACGGGTGACACCCCGCAGGCCATCCAGGCCCGCGGGGCGTACGCGAAGAGCAAGGGCCTGGCCGGGATGTTCGCCTTCTCCCTGGAGAACGACGACGCCTCCGGCACCCTGCTGAACGCGATCGACAGCAGCCTGCGCTGACGCACCACCGGGCAGGGGCCGCGCGGATCACCGTGATCCGCGCGGCCCCTGCGTCACCGCTCCTCGCGACGGGCCCTACCGCCCCGGCACCGGGTCCGCCCCGCCGCGGCGCGCCGTGCCCGGGCGGCAGCGGAGCAGCCGGCCGGCGGTCAGCCGCGCCCCGCGCACGGCGCCGTGCCGGTGCAGCGCCTGGACGGCATAGGTCGAACAGGACGGCGTGTACGGGCAGCAGGCCGGTCGCCGGGGGCTGATCTCGCTCCGGTAGTACCGCACCGCCCCGTACAGCACGCCCGCCGCGAAACCGGCCGGGGCGGGCGCCGACGGATCGGCGGCCGCGCCGCGCCGTCCGCGGCCGCCACCGAGGGCGAACCGCAGGCCCGCGGCCATCATCACCGGGACGAGCGCGATCAGGCACGGGTCCCCGAGGTCACAGCAGTCGCAGGCGTCCGAGCAGTCGTTGTCGTTCTTCTTGCCCTTCTGCCGCTGGTACGCCCGCCACTCCTCGCGCTGCTTGCGGCGCCGGCGGCGCTCCTTCTCGGGCAGCCACCACCAGGCGACCTGAGGGCGTCGGGGCGGGTAGGGCGCGCCGGGCTGGGGCGGCGGGTAGGTCACGACTGACGATCCTCTCGATGCGCCCGACGGGACCGACCCCCGACGGCCGGATCAGATTATCGAAGGAACGCCGGTCCGCGTGACGCTCAGTCGCCACCGCCCAGGGTCGGGAACAGGTCGGTGAACGTCTGCGTGGTCACCGAGACGCTCCGGCCGAACGGATCGTCGAAGTCCCAGATCAGGAAGAGCAGGAAGGCGATCAGCGCGCTGAACGCCCCCGCCAGCAGCAACTCCCGCGGCGAGCGCCGGATCTGCAGCGCGAACACCATGCCGACGGTCACCACGGCTCCGACGATCAGGCCGAACCAGACCACGCCCGGCATGGTCGGCCCGGCGTTCTGGCCGCGGGCGCTGCGGGCGTCGTCGACAGTGCTGATCCGGTCCATGATCGGCTGGTAGGCCTGGGCCTCCAGATCGCTGGCCGGCGTGCGGGTGGCGACGTCCGTGCGGAGCTTGTCGAGTAACTCGGTGCCGCGCTCGGAGATCTCGCCGTGCTCGCGCATGTACGTCCACTCGGTGTCGACCACGTAGGAGACGTAGGCGTCCACATCGGCGCGGACCTTGTCGCGGAACTCGACCGGGTAGATCTGGGCGCGTTCGCTCACCTCGTGCAGCGACTGCGCCTCGCGCGCCACGTCGTCCTGGGCGGCGCCGCGCGCCTCCCAGACGCCGGCGATGGCCAGGCCGAGCACGATCGCGTAGACCACGCCGATCATCATCGTCATGTACTCGATGACGTCGGGCGTCTCGTCGGTGTCCTCCTCCTCACGGATCCTGCGGTGCCTCAGCAGCACCACCGCCACCACGACGGCGCAGGCCGCCGACATGGCGATGGCCAGCGCCAACCACTCGGACATGGGAACTCCCTTCTTCAGCTCGGATTCTCTGTACGGGCCCGGCCGTCACCCGTTCACCGGACGGCCGGGCGGTCGGAGGCGGCCGGCCGGGCCGCCTCGGGGGCCGGGCGCCTCAGGAGCGGCCGGAGCCGCCCCGGCCGGACCGGCCGCGCGGGCGCAGGGCCGCCGCGGCGAGCACGGCGGGCACGGTGACGAGCAGCATCGTCCGGGTCGGCGAGCTGCCGTGGTGGCGCTCCGGAGCGGGCACCGGCGGGGCCGCCAGCGGCACCCGGACGGGCTTGACCACGGGCCGCGGCTTCGCTTCGACGGCCGCCGGGCTCGGCGTGGCGGTCGGCGAGGGTGGCTCGGGCGCGGGGGCCGGTGGCACGACCGGTGCCGCGGTCGGCTTCGGCGTGGGCTTCGGCACGGGCCTGGTCGACGCGGGCGGCGGGGTGGGCCTCGGCGTCGGGGCGGGCGGCGGCACCGGCGCGGGGGTCGGCGTCGGGGTGGGCTTCGGCTCCGGCGTCGGCGGGTGGATCGGCGTCGGCGTCGGGGTGGGGGTGGGAGTCGGCGTCGGGGTGGGTGTCGGCGTCGGACTCGGCTTGGGCGTCGGGGTGGGGCTCGGGCACGGGTGGTGGTGGTGCCAGGGCGGGTGGCTGGGCTTCGGGTGCGGACCGGGGTGGTGCAGCACTCCGGAGAGGTCGACCGAGAGGCCCACCTCCACGTCGACATCGACATCGACGCCCACGCCACCTCGGCCGACCGACACCGAGACGTCCGTGCCGGTGGAGACACAGGTCTCGACGACCGGCCCGTGCGGGTCGCCCCCGCCGTGGTGCTCGGGGGTCCGGGCGGCACCGGCCGCGCCGCTCAGCAGCGCGCAGAGCGCGGCCACCCCCGCTGCCGCGCCGGCCAGCCGGGCCCGGCGCCCGGAAGCGCCCTTGCTCACGACGATCAGGTCTGCGGTCACGACGGTCCGTCCACCGGTATCCGCCGTGCCCGCCGGGGCTGCGCCAGGGGCTCCATGTATCTCTCGCATCGTCAGGAGGTCCGCGTTCGTGGGGAGTTGTCCTCGTCGGGAGTCGGCCCCGTCCTGGAGCCCGGTCGGCGCCGGGAGGGGCGACATCGGACGGCCCGCCTTTGAGGGGCGGGCCGTCCGACGTCAGGTGAAACGATCTTGCGGTGGGCCGGTTACGGCCCGCCCGCGCCCGATCGGGCCGTTGTTCAGTGGCGACCGTGCGCGATCTCGACGTTCTCCAGGACACCGACCGCGTCCGGCACCAGGATCGCGGCCGAGTAGTAGGCGCTGACCAGGTAGGAGATGATCGCCTTCTCGCTGATGCCCATGAAGCGCACCGAGAGGCTCGGCTGGTACTCGTCCGGGATGCCGGTCTGGTGCAGGCCGATGACGCCCTGGTTGTCCTCGCCCGTCCGGATCACCAGGATCGAGCTGGTGTTCTCCTTGGTGATCGGGATCTTGCTGCACGGCAGGATCGGTACCCCACGCCAGGCCGGCACCTGCTGCCCGCCGAGGTCGACATGGTGGGGGTAGAGCCCGCGGGAGTTCAGCTCGCGGCCGATCGCCGCGATCGCGCGCGGGTGGGCGAGCAGGTAGTCGGGGTCGCGGCGGCGGCTCAGCAGCTCGTCGAGGTCGTCCGGGGTGGGCGGGCCCGAGTGGGTCTGGATCCGCTGCGAGAAGTCGGCGTTGTTGAGCAGGCCGAACTCCGGGTTGTTGACCAGCTCGTACTCCTGGCGCTCGCGCAGCGCCTCGATGGTCAGCCGGAGCTGGTGCTCGGTCTGGTTCATCGGCTGGTTGTAGAGGTCGGCGACCCGGCTGTGCACCTTCAGCACCGTCTGGGCGACGCTCAGCTCGTACTCGCGCGGCTTCAGCTCGTAGTCCACGAAGGCGCCGGGCAGCTCGTACTCGCCGTGGTGGCCCGCCGACATGGCGATCTCGGCCTCGCCGCGCTCGTTCTGGCGCTGGAGCGGCAGGGCCAGGAACTCCTCCAGGTGCCGCTGGAGCGCGGGCGAGCCGTCCCGGATGGCCTGGAACTCGCGCCTCGGCAGCGAGAGCACGGTGCCGGCGGTCACCGTGGTGGCGGTGAACTCCCAGACGGCGTCCGGGTCGAGCACGGCGTGCTCGCCGAAGCGGTCGCCGTCGCCGAGCACGCCGACCACCGTCTCGTCGCCGTACTTGCCGGTGCCGATCTGGTTGATCTTGCCGTGGGCGATCAGGTAGATGCGGTCCGCCTCGGTGCCCCGCTCGGCCAGCACCTCGCCGGGGCCGAAGTCGCGCTGCTCGCAGCGGTCGGCGAGGGCCGTCAGCACCCCGTCGTCGTCGAAGCCGCGCAGCAGGGCGAGCTCCCCGAGCTCACGGGGGATGACCCGGACCTCCGAGCCGGTCTTGATGAACTCCACCCGGCCGTCGCCGACGGTGTAGGTGAGCCGGCGGTTCACCCGGTAGGCGCCACCGGCGGCCTGGACCCAGGGGAGCACCTTGAGCAGCCAGCGGGAGGTGATCTCCTGCATCTGCGGCGCGGACTTGGTGGTGGTGGCGAGGTTGCGGGCAGCGGCCGTCGTCAGGCTCGACTGCTGCGGTACCTGCTGCGTCTCCGGGTTCGTGTCCACCGGCATCGGCAGGGTCTCCTTCATCTGGTCAAGGTCACGCCGACCCGCCCCGGAGTCCGGGGACGGATCATCAGATACGCGTACGGGAAGGGGTGTTGGCGAGAGAGCGCGATGGTGTCCGCCCACTCGGGGCGACCCACCGGGAACCCTAGATCACCCGCGCCCGGCCAAAGCCGTACGGCCCCAAAGCACCCCCCGATAGGGTGAATCTGATGCGCCTGGCGGTTGGAATCCCGTGCGTTCCTCCCACCGATCCCGGACTTGCTGTGCATGCGAATCGCCCGCCCACCGGAACGATCCCCTCCACCCGAACGGAGCGACGTGCGGGCCTGCGGGCCGCCGGGCGGCGCACGAGCGGATGGCACAGGTGTTCCCGTGTCGAACACCTGGCCAAGCGCCGGGTGACGGCCGCTCGGACGCCCGGGCGGCGGCCCGTCATCCGCCCTGCGCCGCGGCCCGCCGGTGGCGGCGGTGGCGGCGGTACCAGACCTCGCCGACCAGGACGGACAGCACGAGCAGGATGATCGACATCAGCGGCCACCGGCTGCCCGCGACCCGGATGTCGGCGAGTAGCAGCATGATCACCGCCCCCACCGGCAGGACCAGCGAGATCCCCGCCCTGATGGTGGCCGCGACGGTCGCCGGGTCGGCGCGGCGCCGGCGCCGCCGCAGCGCGGCCCCGGCGACGTCACCGCCGAAGTAGAAGTCGACGGCCCGGCTGCCGACCCGGTCGGTCGCCCGGGCGTAGGAGAAGCCCATGTAGGGCAGCCAGACCAGCGGTGCGACCAGCCCGATCAGGAAGACCAGCAGGACCAGCAGCCAGCCGCCGGCCGTCCGCCAGCGGGAGGGCGGCGGATCGGCCCCCTCACTGGTCAACCCGAGCAGCCGGGCCATCCGCCGGAGCAGCGACCAGAGCCCGCGCCGCCGCCCGCCCGAGGGCCGGGGCGCGGTGTCCAGGGCGCGCCCGGCGGCCGCGACATCGGGGTAGGCGCCCTGGAGCACCAGGATCTCGGCGGCCCGGGGCCGGGCGGCCGGGTCCCTCCCGGCCAGGGCGGCGAGTTCGAGGAACAGCTGGGCCTGGGCCAGCAGCGCGGTGCAGAACGCGAAGGGGATGAGCACCATGAACGGCCCGCCGACGAAGGCGCCCTCGCTCTGACTCACCCGCCGGGCGTGCGTCACCGCCAGTCCGGCCAGCTCCTGCGGCGTCGCCTCCGGGTGGGCCGCCCGCAGCGCGGCGACCCGGCGGGCGGCCCGGGGGCCGCGGTGGCGGACGGCGAAGACGGCGAGGGTCTCGGGCAGCAGCGAGGGGTGGGCCCGGACCGAGCGCAGCAGCTCGCCGACCGGGGGCTCCGGGCCGTCGGGCGCCGCCGCGTCGAATGCCGCCGATCCCTCTGCTGCCACGTCCGTCCCACCGGTTCGGCGATCGGGGTCCGACCGCTCGGCCGGGCGGCCCCGGCGGTCGCGGGCGGGTGCCCCCACCTCTTCCAGCAGCCTAGTGGCGGCCGGGCGGCCCCGCCCGGGCAGCGGTGGCGGGCCCGCTCCGGGCGGCGTTCGCCGGCCCGCTCAGGCGACCTCGAAGCCGTGCCGGACGCGGTCGAAGCGGCCCGCCGCCAAGTCCTCGTCGGTGATCCAGAACGACACGTTGACGCACTCGCCCCAGTCCACCGCGAGGGCGCGGCTCCCGATCTGCAGCAGCGGCCGGTGCCCCGCCGGGCGGCCGGTGTCGGTGTCGCACCAGCCGAGCACCCGCACGCCGGGGGCGGCGAGGTGGTCGCGGAAGTCGGCGGCGAGGTCGAGGGCGATCATGAAGTCGTGGGGGAAGACGTTCTCCAGCTCGCGGTCCTGGTGGGAGGGCGCGGAGAGCCGCCACTCGGCCCGGACCTCGACGGCCGGGACGGTGGGGGCGCCCGGGCCGTCGGCCGGGGCCGGTCCGGGCGGTGCGCCCACGGGCACGTGCAGGACCCGGCAGCCACGGCCGGTGAAGTCGGAGAGCCACTCGTCGTGGAAGAAGAGGAGCAGCCCGGCGGTCGGCAGCGGCAAGTCACCGCCCCGGCCGGTGGTGCGGAAGGCCTCCGCCAGGCCGGCGCAGTCGAGCTGGGCCAGCAGCTGCATCGGGCGCCCGGCGAACTCCGGCCACCCGGTGCCGGCCGGCAGGGCGGGCAGCCCGCCGAGCACCCCGGCCGGCGGGCCGTCGCCCCCGGCGGCGAGCGCCAGCGAGGGCCGCATCAGGCCGTGGACCAGCGGAGCCGTCCGCTCGTCGGCCCGGGCCCGGATCGCCTCGGCGACACCGGGCGGGACGGGCAGCCCGCGCGGGCCCGGCTCCCCCGGGTGGGCGGCGGACCGGCCCGGGGAGCCGGCCGCCCCGGCGGTCGTGCTCGCGGCTGCGGTCATGCGCGCGGGGAGGCCCGCGGGCGCGCTCGCGGCGGCGCGGTCGGTCGCATCGGTCAGCGGTTCGGCCATGTGCGCAAGCCTGTCACGAGGGTCCGACAGCGCACGCGAAAGGCCCGTCAGGTGCCGGTACGGGGGCGGCCGGCACCTGACGGGGGACTGTGGGACGGGTGCCCGCGCGAGCGGGCCGGACCGGCCGGGGTCAGGAGCAGACGACCTCGTTGCCGGGGATGTCGAAGATGCCGGAGTCGGAGGCCGCGCCGGACTGGTACTCGTAGTAGAGGTACGTGTAGAAGTCGATCCGCGTGCCGGCGCCGCAGGCCGAGCCGGCCGCGATGGCGTAGGTCAGCGTCACGGTGGTGGAGGCCCCCGCCGCGACGGGCACGGTGTGGTGGACCAAGCCGCTGGTGCCGCCGGTGTCGCACGCGCTGACCGCCCCGCCGCAGGACGAGAAGGCGTACGCCAGACCGGGGACCTGGCTGGTCTGGTAGGTCGGCTGGACGGACTGGTAGACGAACCGCACGGGGGTGTCGTGCGGGTTGGTCAGCGTCAACGTCAGGGTGACCGCGGAGCCCGGGGTCGCCGTCGCCCGGTCGGAGCCGACCGTGAGCAGCGGCGTGTCCGCCTGGGCGGGAGCGGCCGAGAGGAGCAGACCGACGACGAGGGCCAGGATCGCGGCGATTCCGAGACGGCTCACATGTGTTCTGCGCATGACCAGTGAGCCTAGGCGGCGCCGCCGGTCGTGGCACCGGCCTCCGCCCGGGCCCGTACTGGCATATGACAGCGGAGCGGACGCGGCGGGCCATTGACTACGCCACGACACCTCCGGCCACGGCCCTTCCCCTTACCCTCCGGCCCGCACCACTCACCCGGGGCCGGCGGGTGCGGGCCGGCGGGTGCGGGCCGCCCGCCCCGGTCAGAGCGGGCCGGAGGGTGCGGGCCGGAGCGTGCGGGCCGGCCGCCCCGGTCAGAGCGGGGCGGGCAGGACGTCGCAGAGCGCGGCGACGGCCGCCTGGTAGGCGTGGTCGGCCGGCGTGGCGTAGCCGACCACCAGACCGTCCGCCACGGGCATCGCGTCCGGCCCGATCAGCGGGTGCCGGTAGTCCGCCAGCCCGTCCAGGGCCAGCCCCCGGTAGGCCGCCGCCTTGAGCACGGACCGCTCGGTGCCGGGGGCGAGCCGGAGCACCGCGTGCAGGCCGGCCGCGATCCCGGACACCTCGATGTGCGGCGCCCGTACGGCCAGTTCGGCCAGCAGGTGGTCCCGGCGGTCCCGGTAGCGCCGGCGCATCCGCCGCACGTGCCGGTCGTAGCCGCCCGACTCGATGAACTCCGCGAGCGTCAGCTGGTCGAGCGCGCTCGCCCAGGCCTCCCGCTCGCCCTTGACGGCCAGCACCCGGTCCACCAGCTGCTCGGGCAGCACCATCCAGCCGAGCCGCAGGGCGGGCGACAGGCTCTTGCTGACACTGCCCAGGTAGATCACCCGTTCCGGGTCGAGCCCCTGCACCGCGCCGACCGGCCGGCGGTCGTAGCGGAACTCGCCGTCGTAGTCGTCCTCCAGTACCAGCGCGCCGCTCCCGCGCGCCCAGTCGATCACCGCCGCGCGCCGGGCGGCGTGCAGCGGGCCGCCGGTCGGGAACTGGTGGGCCGGGGTGAGCAGCGCCGTGCGCACCGTCGGGTGCTCCGCGAGCGCGTCGATCCGCGCGCCGTCCTCGTCCAGCGGCAGCGGCAGCGTCGTCACCCCCGCCCTGGCCAGCAGCGCCCGGTGGAAGCCCAGCCCGTAGGCCTCGACGGCGAGCGGCCCGGCGGCGGGGCCGCCCAGCACCGCACCCGCGCCGTCGAACAGCAGCCGCAGCGCGTGGGCGACGCCGGAGCAGACCACGATCCGCTCGGGGTCGGTGCGCACGCCCCGGGCCCGGGCCAGGTAGTCGGCGAGGGCGACCCGCAGCTCGCGGCGGCCCTGCGGGTCACCCGGGCCGAAGGCCTCGTTGGGCGCGGAGGTGAGCGCCCGGCGGCCGGCGGCGAGCCAGTCGGCGCGGGGGAAGGCGGAGGCGTCGGGGCGGCCCTGGATCAGGTCGTGGGCGGGCCGGCGCGACGGGGACGTCCGGCGGGCCCGGGTCGCCGCGACCGGCTCGGCCCGGTCGGCGACGGTGGTGCCGGAGCCCTGACGGGCGGTCAGCCAGCCCTCGGCGGCCAGCTCGGCGTAGGCGTCGGCGGCGGTGTTGCGGGCGATGCCGAGGTCGGCGGCGAGCGAGCGGTACGGCGGCAGCCGGGTGCCGGGGGCGAGCCGGCCGCTGCGGATCGCCTCGCGCAGGGCGGCCATCAGCGCGGCGCGGCGGCCGCCGGTGGCGGGCAGTTCGAGGTGCAGGTCACTGCCGGCCGGGCCGTCGGGCGGGCCGGCCACGAGCGTCGCCGTCGCCGGTGCCGCAGCCGTCGCTGCCGCCGCCGGGCGAGGTCTCGGCCCGGCCGTCGGGCGGGCGGGCTTCCGGGGGTGTGCGACCGGGGTGTCCGTCATGGTCCCGAACCCTATCGCCGGGTACGAACCGGCCCGAGGGCGGGCGGGTGGCACCGCCCCGCGGACCGGCTCGCGCCGGGGCCCAGCCGGAACCGGCCGGTCTCAGTCGATCCGGACCGAGTTGACGATGTAGGTGCGGACGTCGTTCCGGGTCCGCTCGGCGAGCGCCGAGTCGGTGGAGTAGGCGCTGACCGTGATCCAGATGTTCCCGGACTGCGGGACGCAGACGATGTTGGCGATCACGGCGGAGTTGCCGCCGATCACCTGGTAGTCGCCGTCGCCGGCGAGGTCCCAGACCTGGAAGCCCTGGCGCTGCAGCGCGCTCTGGGCCACGCCGAGACAGTCTCCGAGGGTGTCGTTCTTGGTGAAGGTACCCCAGTGCGCGAACATGCGGTCTCCCTTGCGTGGCGTGAGCCGTAGCGGGTCGTCGGGCGGTACGCCCCGGGGCCGTCGTACCGGCCCCGCGCATCGAGCATCGGACGGCGGACGTCCCGGACGCACGGGACCGGCGTCCCATCACGGCCCCGACCGCGGACCGGGACAGCGCCCGGCCCCGGACCGGGACCGGCGGCCCGGCGGTGCTCGCGCCCGGTGCCCGCCGTTCGGGTGACGGCCGGCCGGCCCGGTTCCTGCATCCGAGTCGGATCGCAGCGCCGATCGGGTGGCACTCCGGTCGGATCGTGTCCGGTTCAGCGTGTCGGCTGGCTATTCCTACCGGCATGACCAACACCAGGAAGTACCTGCTCGCCGCCGGTCTCACCGCCGCGCTGGCCGTCATATCCACCGGCCCCGCCTTCGCGGGGGACTGCGACGGGGTCGGGCACAGCGCCGCCGCCGCCGAGTCGTCCTCCGGCACCACCTGCGTCAACACCGGCGGTGCCTACGCCAGCGGCGTCGTCACCGGTTCGCCGGGGGTCCTCTCCGGCAACCAGATCCAGATCCCGATCAGCATCCCGATCAACATCTGCGGCAACGGCGTCAGCATCCTCGGCTGAGCGACCTCCCGACAGCCGGAAGGGCTGCGGTCCGGTCCCACCCGGATCGCAGCCCTTCCGCACGTCCGACTCCGCCGAACGCCGGCCCCCGCCCCTCCCCCTTACGGCACCACGGTCACCGGCCAGCGGCCCGCCTTCACCAGCCGGACCGCGACCGAGCCGATCACCCGGTGCCCGGCCTGCTCGGAGCCGCCGACCACCACGGCGTCCACCCGCAGCTCGTCCGCCATTCGCGCGAGGCCCGCGAACGGGTCGCCCCGGAGGGTCAGGAAGCGCCAGTCCAGCCGCCAGACGTCGCTCAGCCGCCGCTCCGCCTCGCGCAGCGCCGCCAGCAGCTCGTCGGCGATCTCCTGCGTGGTCTCCCCGACGGCCGCGCCCGCGAGCGCGGTGGCCGCCCCGAGGACGGGCTGGACGTACGCCACCGCGAGGGTCGCGTTCTGCCGCCGGGCGAGACCGGCCGCGTAGGCGGTCGCCCGCCACGAGGACTCCGAACCGTCCAGCCCCGCCAGGATCACCTTGGGCCCGTCGGTCCCCAGCTCGAACCCGGCGGGCGCGACCGCCGCCCCCGGCTCCTCGGCGCCGCCGACGGCCTCTGCATCGCTCTCGTTGCTCATGCCCAGAGGCTATGGCGGACACGCCGGGTGAGCGGACGGGGCACGTCGGGTGAGGGCTGTGGTGCGCGCCACCCGACCCCGGACCCCCACCCCCCACGATCCGCACCCCCCGCCGACACCCCGTCACCCACCGTCGACGATGTGCCCGGCCTCACACCCCCGAACCTGTGGCCCGGACCACTCCCACCCCCCAAACGATCTTGAAAAACGGGGCAAACACCTTCAAAACAGCCCAATACCTAGATCCATACCCCCGGTAACCACCCACCCACCAGCCCAAACCTACGAATCCTTGAAACCCCCACCCCACCCCCGTAACTTCGAACCCGTTGCACCGACCACCACGCACCGCAGGGACCACCACCCCGCACCGCACCCGGTGCCCCCACCCCCCGCGACACGAAACCACCCCACCCAGGGCCTGGTTCCGCACGCTCGCACACCCCCCCCGAAAGGACCCGCATGACCCTCCGTAACGAGACCACCGCCGCCACCACCACCGCCACCAAGCGCCGCAACCGCGTCCGCACGGCACTCA